>NZ_JBSHHW010000006.1:0-294856 GCF_053618655.1 Pseudorhizobium sp. NPDC055634
CGAAGGGCACATACGGTATTAGCTCCAGTTTCCCGGAGTTGTTCCGTAGTAAAGGGTACGTTCCCACGCGTTACTCACCCGTCTGCCGCTCCCCTCCATCAAGAAAGCTTCATTCTGAAGCGTTCATGATCTTCTTTTTCTAGGAGTAAATCCTTCAAGCTTGCTTGAAGGAGGGGCGCTCGACTTGCATGTGTTAAGCCTGCCGCCAGCGTTCGTTCTGAGCCAGGATCAAACTCTCAAGTTGAGAATCCAATCCGTGACTGATCACTTGTTCTGAATCGACGAGAACTCACTCTGGACCCGACGCATCACTGCGCCAAACCCATGGTGTTCTCATATCAAAACGTGACCGTCACTTGTCTTCTTCATAGACAGTCCGAAGACCGTCCGCGAAAACCGCCGACCACGTTTCTCTTTCTTCCATTCTTCAATTGTCAAAAAACCGACGAAATCAACCCGAAACCGGACCTTCCGTCAAAAACCCAACTCCCCGACCCATGGCCGGGAAACAAACCAGCATTCGCCAATTCAAAGGGTTTCTCTAGAACGAGAGAGGTCGTCGCCAGCAGCGCCGCCGCCCTCGTTGGTGAGCGGTTTATAGTCCCAACCCCCAAAACAAGTCAACACGGATTTTCAAAATCATCCAAACTTTCATCCAACCAACTGATATAAAACACAAATTCCAAAACCAAAGGCCAAAACGCCGGTAAATCCCCTCCTGGCACGCGAGAGCACCGTGGATAAGCGGCACGCCAGAAGCAGGCGGCCTCCGTCCCGCCCCGACTTTTTCACAATCCTCATGTTAAGAGCGATTCCATTGCGGCCAAGGCCTGTCCGGTGCTTCGCCGGCGCGCCGCTCATGCGTCTCTCTTCCTTCCCTTATGGGGACGTGTCGTGATTTGACACGGTCGGGTGAAAAGGGGCACATGTTTGGCCCAAGCTCGCGGCGCCACGATGGCTCGGCGATCAGACGAGCATAAGGGGAATGCAGGGAGAGGCATGATCAACGCCCGCAACACGATCCGGACGCTCGGCAACGAGCCGCCACTGCTGGCCGACGGCCGGCGGGCCCCGGACCGGCGCGAGATCTCGCTGCGATGGCTGTCCGGCACCTTCCTCACCGGCATCACCTCCTCCATCCTCATGGGCGTCGCTCTCTTCGCCGCGCTCGACGGCCGCCAGCAGCTGGCGATCCCGGCCGAGGCCTCCGCCTCCCTGCCGCTCGAGGACGAGCCCGATACGGTCAGCCGCGGCGGACGCCTTCTCGGCGGCAACATCGTCGCCATGCCGACCGACCGCAAGGTTCTCGAAGTCTCGACCGTCGTCCACGAGGGCAACAAGGAAATCATCCGGCGGCGCCCCTTCGCGCATGTGAAGATGAACCTCGCCGCCAATCACGTCGCCCAGGAGGATTATCCGGACTTCGATCCGCTCACCATCTTCTCCTCAAGCGAGGGCAAGGCGCCCGCCCCCGGCACGACCGGCCTCATCTACGGGTCTGAAGTGGAATCGGAAGTCAGCCTGAGGACGATCGCCTTTCCCGCGAGCGGCGCGCACTATCCCTATGCGCCCTCCATGTCTCTGGAAGAGGTCGAGGAGAACGTCCGCTCCAACGGCTCCGTCCTGACCGACGGCGACACGCAGCTTTCGGCACTCTATTACGTCGACCCGCAGCGTTTCTCCTCCGGCGGCGACGGTCTCGACCTGACGGCGGGCCTTGCCGCCCGCATCGTCGAGCAGAACATGTCGGTGACGCCGGCGGAGCCCGTCACCCCCGAGACCCGAGACTATGCCGACGACATCATCCCGATCCGGGCGGAGAAGGACATCGCCGAGGCACTCGAGGATGTCGGCTATCCCGCCGGCAAGTCGCAGGAGATCGCCGGCCATCTCGGCAACCGGCTCCGCGAGCCGAAGCTATTTCCCGGCGACGTCCTCAGGATCGGCGTCGTCCAGCAGGGCGAAATGGTCCTCGTCGTGCGCGCCAGCGTCTATCGGAAGGGCGGGCACGAGGTCACCATCGCTGTCAGCGACCATGGAAGGATGATCGACGGCGAGGAACCCCCGATGATCGACGCCATCGCCGGCGCGTTCAGCGACCAGCCGGTCCAGGTCGTCGCCGGGCGCGAACTGCCCCGGGTCTACGACGGCATCTACCGCGCCTCGCTCTCCTACGGCATGACGACCGAAATGACCGGCCTTCTCGTCAAGCTTCTCGCGAGCAGCGTTGACCTGCAGGCGCAGCTGAAGCCGACCGACCGCATCGAGGCCTTCTTCTCCGCCCAGGACGAGAGCGGCCAGGCGAGCGAGCAATCCGAACTCCTCTACGTCAACGCCCATTTCGGCGACACGACCACCCGCTTCTACCGCTTCCAGGATCCGAAGGACGGCACCGTCGACTACTTTGACGCCGAGGGCCGCAGCATCCGCCAGTTCCTGCTCCGCAACCCGGTTCCGAACGGCCGCCTGACCTCGAGCTTCGGCATGCGCCGCCACCCGATCCTGCGTTATGCGCGCATGCATACCGGCACCGACTGGGCCGCCCCCCGGGGCACGCCGATCATCGCCGCCGGCAACGGCGTGGTGGAAAAGGCCGGCTGGGACAAGGGCGGCTACGGCAACCAGACGATCATCCGCCACGCCAACGGCTATGTCTCCTCCTACAACCACCAGAGCGCCATCGCCAAGGGCATCAAGCCCGGCGCCAAGGTCACCCAGGGCCAGGTCATCGGCTATGTCGGGTCGACCGGCCTTTCGACCGGCGCGCACCTGCACTACGAACTGATCGTCAACGGCAGCAAGGTCGACCCGATGAAGATCCGCCTGCCGGGCGGCAAGTCGCTCGAGGGCGACAACCTCGCCCGGTTCAAGGAGGAGCGGAACCGGATCGATGCGCTGCTCGGTTCGGGTGGCGATCCGGCCGAGGTCGCGAGCCGCTAGGGCATCGATGAAAAAATGGCGGCTCGGGGCCGCCATTTTCATGTCTGCGATGCGATCTGCCGGGTCAGGCCGCTTCGGCCTCCGCCACCGTCCGCCTGACGCGGAAGAGCAGCCGGTCGGAGCCGGCATCGACGGCGACCGCGGACCCGTCCGGGATATGCCCGCCGAGGATCTGCTCGGCCAGGGGATCCTGGACGAACTTCTGGATCGCCCGCTTCAGCGGCCGCGCCCCGTAGACCGGATCGTAGCCCTTGTCGGCCAGCCATTCGCGCGCATCCTCGCCGAGTTCGATCGTGATCTTCCGCTCGGCGAGCAGCGAGACCAGCCGCCTCATCTGGATATCGACGATCGCCCCCATTTCCGTCCGCTGCAGGCGGTGGAAGAGGATGATCTCGTCGACGCGGTTGAGGAATTCCGGCCGGAACGAGGCCTTCACCACGTCCATCACCTGTTCGCGCACCTGGTCGGTATCGGCCCCTTCCGGAAGGCCGGTGAGATATTCCGCCCCGAGATTCGAGGTCATGATGATGATCGTGTTCTTGAAGTCGACCGTACGGCCCTGCCCGTCCGTCAGCCGCCCGTCGTCGAGCACCTGCAGGAGAACGTTGAACACGTCCGGATGCGCCTTCTCGATCTCGTCGAACAGCACGACCTGGTAGGGCTTGCGCCGGACCGCTTCGGTCAGCGCCCCGCCTTCCTCGTAGCCGACATAGCCGGGAGGCGCGCCGATCAGCCGGGCGACGGAGTGCTTCTCCATGTATTCCGACATGTCGAGACGCACCATCGCCGTCTCGTCGTCGAACAGGAAGCGGGCAAGCGACTTCGTCAGCTCCGTCTTGCCGACGCCGGTCGGGCCGAGGAAGATGAACGAGCCGATCGGCCGGTTGGGATCCTGCAGCCCGGCGCGCGAGCGGCGCACCGCGCGGGAAACCGCCTGGACGGCGTCGCCCTGGCCGACGACCGACTTCGCCAGCTCATCCTCCATGCGCAGCAGCTTGTCACGCTCGCCCTCCAGCATCTTGTCGACCGGAATTCCGGTCCAGCGGGAGACGACATGGGCGATGTTGTCCGGGGTGACGACCTCCTGCACCATGGCCGTGGCGGTCGTATCCTGGGCTTCGGCGGCGGCCAGGTCCTTTTCCAGGCCCGGGATCACCCCATAGGCCAGTTCGCCGGCGCGCTGGAACTCGCCGCTGCGCTGGGCGATCGCCAGTTCGTTGCGGGCTTCGTCCAGCTGCTTCTTCAGGTCCGCGGCAAGCCCGAGCTTCTGCTTTTCTGCCTGCCACCGCGCCGTCAGCGCATCCGCCTCTTCCTGGAGGGAGGCGAGTTCGCTTTCGAGCCGGGCAAGCCGGTCGGCCGACGCCGTGTCGGTCTCCTTCTTCAGCGCTTCGCGCTCGATCTTCAGCTGGATGATGCGGCGATCCAGCTCGTCCAGTTCCTCCGGCTTGGAATCCACCTGCATGCGCAGGCGCGAGGCAGCCTCGTCCATCAGGTCGATCGCCTTGTCCGGCAGGAAGCGGTCGGTGATGTAGCGGTTGGAAAGGGTCGCAGCGGCAACCAGCGCGGAGTCGGAAATCCGCACCTTGTGGTGCTGCTCGTATTTTTCCTTCAGCCCGCGCAGGATGGAGATCGTGTCCTCCACCGTCGGCTCGTTGACCATGACGGGCTGGAACCGGCGGGCGAGCGCGGCATCCTTCTCCACGTGCTTGCGGTATTCGTCGAGCGTGGTCGCGCCGACACAATGCAGCTCGCCGCGGGCAAGGGCCGGCTTCAGGAGGTTCGACGCGTCCATCGCGCCGTCCGCCTTGCCGGCGCCGACCAGCGTGTGCATCTCGTCGATGAACAGGATGATCTCGCCGTTCTCGGCCTGGACCTCGCTCAGCACGGCCTTCAGACGTTCCTCGAACTCGCCCCGATACTTCGCGCCGGCGATCAGCGAACCCATGTCGAGCGCCATGAGCTTCTTGTCCTTGAGGCTTTCGGGCACGTCGCCGTTGACGATGCGAAGCGCAAGCCCCTCGGCGATCGCCGTCTTGCCGACCCCCGGCTCGCCGATCAGCACCGGATTGTTCTTGGTGCGGCGCGAAAGGACCTGAATGGTGCGGCGGATCTCGTCGTCACGGCCGATGACCGGATCGAGCTTGCCCTCGCGGGCCTCGGCCGTCAGGTCGCGCGCATACTTGTTCAGCGCGTCGAAGCCCTGCTCGGCATTCGCGCTGTCGGCCGTGCGGCCCTTGCGAACGTCGTTGATGACCTGGTTCAGCGCCTGCGCGGTGACGCCCGCCTTCTTCAGCGTCGCGGATGTCGAGGCTGTGCTTTCGATCGCCAGCGCGAGGAGAAGTCTTTCGACCGTGACGAAACTGTCGCCGGCCTTCTTGGCGGCATCCTCGGCGGTGGTGAAGACCTTTGCGAGCGGCTGCGACAGGTAGACCTGGCCGCCACCGCCGGAAACCTTCGGCAGCTTGGCAAGCGCCGCGTCATTGGCAATGCGTGCTTCCTTGGGGTCGCCGCCGGCGCGGGTGATGAGCGAGGACGCCATGCCCTGGTCATCGTCGAGCAGCACCTTGAGCACATGCTCGGGCGTGAACTGCTGGTGCCCTTCGGACAGCGCCTGGGTCTGCGCCGACTGCAGGAAGCCGCGAACCCGTTCGGAATATTTCTCGATATTCATGTAGAACCTCCACGAATCGTTCCGCCCAATCGTAAGGCACGGAGCGATGATTGAGATTGAGCTCCCTCAAAGGCCAGCCCGTCGCCGGATTGCCCGGCGTTGAAAGTGATATGGGAGGTCGTTTTGCGGTTTTAAAGGACCCGGCCGCCTGCAAAACGAGCGGCAGCCAGCCGGGCCGGAAGATGCCTTATGCGGTCCGGAATGCGCGGTGCACCGGCCCGTGGCGCGTCAGTGGTCCACACCCTCCCCACCGACCGCGACGATGTTGAACGGAAGGCCTTCGACCGGGATGCTGCGCGTCTCCTTCAGGGTCTCCGCATCAAGAATCCTGATGCGTTGCTGGCGGGGATCGCTCACGGCGATCTCGTCGCCCATGACGGCGAGCCGCGGCCGCGGGTCACGCCAGTGGCCGTCCTTGCTGTATGCTTCGGTGACCTGCGCCGAGCCGGTCAGTTCGCCGCTCAGTATATCGAGCACATGGAGCTTGCCGTCCTCGGTGAAGATATAGGCGGTCGACGGCCTGCCGGGATCGAGCGCGAAGTCGACCCGCCGGACCGGCAGCGGCACCACGCGGTATGGCTCGCTCGACGAGGGGTCAATCACAACCACCTTGTCCTCCCCGTAATTGCCGAGGAAGAACTGCATCGACCTGCCGCCGAGGAGCGTGCCGACCTGGCCCTGCGGCATGTCCTCACCGTAGGGCAGCAATTCGGCCTTCGGCGCCTCGCGGCCGCCGTCGCGCACCACGAGCACCCCTTCCTTGCAACCGAAGGCAACGAGACCGGCGGAACTCGCCTCGCCGTGCAGTCCGGTGCAAGGGTAGACCTCCCCGACCTGCCGGCCGTCCTTGCCCAGCACCTTGAGCCCGAGACGAGGCGGCAGCTCGCCCTCCTTGACCACAGCCTCGCCCGAAAGGTTCGGCTCCGAGACGAGCATGTACTCGCCCATCCGGACCGCGACCCCGTGATGCGGGGCTGCGGCTTTCACCACCTCGTGGTCCTTTCCGCCGTTCAGGAGTGCCGTTTCGTTAAAGATGCGCGCCTCTCCTTCCAGATCGAAGAATTGCAGCATCTCGTCGCCATGGGGAACCGCGTGAACGGGACGCTTTCCTTCCACACGCAGAAGAACTGCCGGCGTCTCCAGTTCGATGTCGCGGTGTTCGCCGTGATCCGTAAGGGCGACGCCGGTACTCACCACCTCCACCGCGTTGTGATCCATCTGAACGGCAAAGACCGTCCTGCCGCTTTCGCTCGCCACCAGGTGGGTCGCGTAACCCTTCAGCGGGAATTCCGCGACCCGCTCGCCGTTCGCCGCATCGAGTACGGTCAGCTTCGCGGCACTCTGATCACCGACGAACAGCCGCCACCGCTCGGTGTCGGCCGCGGGAACCGGCATCGCTCCTGCAGCCAGCAGGATTGCCACAAGAAAAATACGCGTTGGATGGAAATTCATTTCGACCTCCAAGTTATGTAATATCATAACGATTAGAGGGTTGAGATGCGCTTGTCCAGCGGGTCCGCATCCGGCGCCTCACAGGAAGAGAGCCTGGCACCGACTGGAGACCGGGTGCGGAAAACAAAAAAGCTCCGGCCGCGGGGCCGGAGCTTCGAACTGTTTATTGCTGAAGGAGCGTCTATTCGCCGCTCGCGTCCGCCATTTCCGGCTGGCCTTCGTCGGCGCCTGCTTCCGAAGCTCCGCCTTCCTCGCCGCGGCGGGGACGCCGCGGACGGTTGCCGGCGGTGCGGCGGCGAGGCTGGCGTTCGCGTTGCGCGCTCTGCTCTTCCGATTCCGCCGCCACTTCGGCGGGGATGCCTTCGATCACCGGCTGCGGACCGGAGCCGTCGATCGCGGGCGCTGCCTCGGCAGCCGGAAGCGGATCACGCTCGCGGCGGTTCTGGCGCGGCGGCTGCTGGTTGTCGCGGCGCTGCGGCTGGGCATCCGAGGACTGCGGCTGGCGGATCGAACCGTCGTCGTCGCCGTCCTGCATCTCCATGTCGTCGCCGTCCTGGCCGTCGCGATCCTGGAACTCGCCGCGTTCGTCGCGCTGGAAACGTTCCTGCATCTGCGCCTGGGCGGTAGCAATGATGCGGTTGTAGTGTTCCGCATGCTGCAGGTAGTTTTCCGCCATCACCCGGTCGCCCGAGCTCTGCGCATCCCGCGCAAGCGCCGAATACTTCTCGGCGATGTGCTGGGCCGTACCGCGGATTTTCACATCTGGGCCGGAGCTGTCATAGGTGCGGGTAAGAGGATTGCCGCCCTTGCGATTGAAGTTGCCGCCGCCGCCACCACTGTTGTTGCTGCCGCCACGCCCTCGACCGCGCTTGTTCTGCTGTCCTGGCCTCATTGATAGATCACCTGAATTGTCTGTTATCCGCTGATAAGGGGCCGCGCGGCCATGCTGGCTCTGCGCCAGACCAAGACTTCGCGCGCCGCGCACAGGAAGACACCAAGTCGCCTGCCGCTAGTGAAAGTCAAATTACCTGAATCACGCACCAGGAAATGTTCAACCTTTGAAACTCAAAAGAGCCGGTCTCAGGGTTGACCTTAACCCGAACGAATCTTCCGTTCATTCCCAGCCGCCCGGTACGTGGCCGCAAACTATCTTGCTTCCTTGGGGAATCCAAGCCTTTTCTTTCGCTGCGCAAAATCAACCGCCAGGTTCTGCACGGGCAAACAGGAGGACGCGATCATTGTCTCCGAAATCGCGAAACGCCTGCCGCAGCACGAAGCCTTTGGCCACGAAGACGGTCGTGACGCTGTCCTTCTGGTCGTATCCGATCTCGAGCCCGATGAGCCCGCCTTGCGTCAGCACCCGGCCTGCGCCTTCGGCGATCGCGCGGTAGCATTCCAGCCCGTCCGGACCGCCGTCCAGAGCCCGCATGGGATCAAACTCCCTGACTTCCGGCTCCAGCGCGGCGATTACATCCGTCCTGATATAGGGCGGATTCGAGACCACGATGTCGAACTGTCCGTCGACGTTTTCGAGCCAGTTGCTCGCGATCGTCTCGAAACGGTCCGCAAGCCCGAGGCTCGCTGCGTTTTCCCGCGCCGTCTGAAGCGCATCGTCGGAGATATCGGTCCCCACGCCGGTCGCCTGCGGACACTCCTTCAGGAGCGCCAGGATGATGGCACCGGTTCCGGTTCCGAGGTCCAGGATGCGAGCTTTCCCGCCCGATGCGACAATCTGCCTCACGCGGGGCAGGACCGCATCCACCAGAATTTCGGTATCCGGCCGCGGCTCCAGGGTCGCGGGGGAAAGCCTCAGCATCATGCCGTGAAATTCTCGTCTTCCTAATATGCGATGGACCGGCTCGCGTTTCAAGCGGCGCGCGATGGCATTTTCAATTTCGGCACGCTCGCCCGCGCCGATCATCCTGTCGCCCTCGACGAACACTTCCGTCGCCGTCAGCCCGAGAAGCCCCCCGATCAGGATCCGGGCTTCCAGCGCGGCGTCCGGCAGACCCGCCGCCGAAAGCCGGCTCCTCGCATCGACAACGAGGTCGGAGAGCGTCGTCAACCCTGCTGCTCGCCGAGTTGCGCCAACTGACCTGCCTGGTAATCGGCGATGAGCGCGTCGACCACCTCGTCGATCTCGCCCTCCATCATCCGGTCGAGCTTGTAGAGCGTCAGGTTGATGCGGTGGTCGGTCACGCGGCCCTGCGGGAAATTGTAGGTGCGGATGCGTTCCGACCGGTCGCCGGAGCCGACCTGGCTCTTGCGGTCGGCCGATCGCTCGCTTTCCGCCCTCTGCCTTTCCATGTCGTAGAGGCGCGACCTGAGGACCTGCATCGCCTTGGCGCGGTTCTGGTGCTGCGACTTCTCCGAACTCGTCACCACCAGCCCCGTCGGCAGATGGGTGATGCGGACGGCGGAATCGGTCGTGTTGACGTGCTGCCCGCCGGCGCCAGACGATCTCATCGTGTCGACGCGGATGTCCTCCGGGCGGATTTCGATGTCGATCTCCTCCGCCTCCGGCAGGACCGCGACGGTTGCGGCCGAAGTGTGGATCCGCCCCTGCGTCTCCGTGTCGGGCACGCGCTGGACCCGGTGCACGCCGGATTCGAACTTGAGCTTGGAGAACACCCCCCGCCCGCTGACGGTCGCGATGATTTCCCGGAAGCCGCCCGCCTCGCCTTCGCTGGCCGAAAGCACTTCGACCTTCCAGCCTTTGCCGGCGGCGTAGCGCTCGTACATGCGGAAGAGGTCGCCGGCGAAAAGCGCCGCCTCGTTGCCGCCTGTCCCGGCCCGGATTTCGAGGATCGCGCTCTTCTCGTCGGCGGCATCCTTCGGAAGGAGGAGGACCTGCATGTCCTTTTCCAGCGCCTCGACCCGCTCCTCCACCTCCGGAAGCTCCATCTCGGCCAACTCGCGCATCTCGCGATCGGTCGCCTTGTCTGCAAGCAGCGTCCGCAGGTCGGCCACTTCCGCGGTCGCCTTCTCGAAGTCGCGGATCTTGCGCACCACCGGCTGCAGTTCCGAATACTCCGAGGCCAGCCGCACATAGACGTCCGCGGCCGGACCCTCGGACATGCGGGCCTCGATCTCGCCGAAGCGGCGCTCCAGTTCGCGCATCTTCTCTACAGGAAGCTTCGCCACCCGCATCTACTCCATCTTGTTGTCGTCAGACCGGGATGCCGTTCTCGGCAGCGAACCGCAGCAGCAGTTCGCGCACAGGCTGTCCCGGCTGCCTGTCGTCCAGGGCCGTGTTCAGGGTTTCCATCAGCCTGTCCGCATCAAGGGACAGAAGCATGGCCTTGACCGGCCCGATGGAGGTGGGCGCCATCGAGACGGAGCGAAACCCGATCCCGATCAGTGCCATGGCGGAAAGCGGCTTCCCGGCCATCTCGCCGCAAAGTGTCAACGATGTCCTGTTGCGCTCCGCCGCTCTGACGATGTCGCGCAGCATCCGCAGGAACGGCCGGCCCAGCATGTCGAAGCGGTCGGAGACGCGGGCATTGCCCCGGTCGACGGCCATCGAGAACTGGAAGAGGTCGTTGGAACCCACGGAAACGAAGTCCACCTCCGCCATCAGCTCGTCCAGCTGCCACATCAGCGCCGGCACTTCCAGCATCGCCCCGAAGGAGAGCTTGCGCGGCAGGCTGTGGCCGAACTTCGAGAGGTGCTGGACTTCCTTCTGCAGGAGGTCGCGCACCGCGTGGATTTCCGCCACCTCGGTCACCATCGGCAGCATCATCCTGAGTTCCGCGTCGGCCGACGCCCGCAGCAGGGCGCGCAACTGCGTGCGCAGGAGGCCCGGGCGGTCGAGCGAAAGGCGGATCGCCCGCCAGCCGAGCGCCGGGTTCTCTTCCTCGTGGGCGCGGAAATAGGAGACTACCTTGTCGCCGCCGATGTCGAGCGTCCGGAAGGTCACCGGCATGCCGCCGGCCTGTCGGATGACGTTGCGGTAGAAGGCTTCCTGCTCCTCGAGCTTCGGCATGGTCGAGGCGATCATGAACTGCAGTTCGGTGCGGAAGAGACCTATCCCGTCGGCGCCCGATTCCGGCAGATGCGGCAGGTCGACGATCAGCCCCGCATTCATCATCAGGCTGATGCGCTTGCCGTCCCTGGTCACCGGCTCGACGTCGCGCAGGGCCCGGAACTGTTCCTGCCGGCGGGCGCGCAGCCGCACCTTTTCCTCGTAGGCCTTCAGCACGTCCGGCACCGGCCGCAGGTGAAGCTGCCCGTCGTCGCCGTCGATGATCGCCGCGTCGCCGTTTTCGGCGAGCGCCACCGCGCCGGCCGCCTGGCCGACCACCGGAATGCCCATAGCCCGCGCCACGATCACCACGTGGCTTGTGACGGCGCCGTCTTCCAGCACCAGCCCGCGCAGCCGCTCCCGCGGATAGTCGAGAAGTTCGGCCGCGCCCATGGCACGCGCGAAGATGATCGCGTCGGCCGGCAGGCCCTCGCCGATCGCCCGGCCGCTGAACCCGGTCAGCTGCCGCAGCAGGCGGTTGGCGAGGTCGTCGAAGTCGTGCATGCGCTCGCGCAGGTACGGATCGGTGAGGCGCATCATCCGCGCCTTTGTGTCGCTCTGCACCTTCTCGACCGCCGCTTCCGCCGTCAGGCCGTTGTGGATCGCCTCCTCCATCCGGCGCACCCAGCCCTGGTCGTAGGCGAACATCCGGTAGGTTTCGAGCACCTCGCGATGCTCGCCCTCGCTCGCCACGTCGCGGCGCGACAGCATGTCGTCGATGGAAATCCTGAGCGATCCCAGCGCCTCGGCAAGCCGCCGCACTTCGCTCTCGGCATCCTCGTTGAGAAGATTGGTCACCACCACGCGCGGCTCGTGCAGGATCACGTGCCCGAGGCCGATCCCCTCGTTATAGCCGTCGCCCCCGATCGTGACGGCGCGCGTCAGGTCGAGCTCCAGGCCCGGCTTGGTGATCTTCTTCAGCTCCCCCGTCGCAATCATCTCGGCAATCACCATGGCAGTCGTCTCGAGCGCCTCGACCTCATCCTCGCGATAGGTCCGACTCGCTCTGTTCTGGACGACCAGGACGCCCAAAGTGCGGCCCGCCCTCAAAATCGGCACGCCGAGGAAGGAATGGTAGATTTCTTCACCGGTTTCAGGGAGATAGCGGAAGGCGGGATGGGCCTGCGCATCGGAAAGATTGAGGGGCTGCGCCGATGCGGCGATCGTTCCGACGAGGCCCTGCCCCATTTTCAGCTGGGACAGGTGGACGGCTTCCGGATTGAGACCCTCGGTGGCGTAGAGTTCCAGCACGCCGTCCGATCGAAGCACGTAGACCGAGCAGACTTCCGCCACCATGTTGCTGGCGATCTGGCGGACGATTCGGTCGAGACGCTCCTGCGGATCGAGCGGCTCCGCCATCAGTTCGCGCAACCGCCGAAGCAGAACACGCGGCCCGGCCGACAGGTCTCTCATCGGCGTCCTAGCTCCCGAAAAAGGTGCCCCATGCGTCAGGGGCAGCACCTTCCCGCGCGGGAAGGGCGGCACCGTCCGCTCATGATCAACTCTTATCGAGACCGTAGGCGGAATGCAAAGTCCGAACGGCAAGTTCGGAATAAGCGCCATCGATCAGGATGGAAATCTTAATCTCGGAGGTGGTGATCGCCTTGATATTGATGCCTTTTTCGGCAAGTGCCTTAAAAGCTTGCGCGGCAACGCCGGCATGGCTGCGCATGCCGATGCCGATCACCGACACCTTGCACAGGCCTGATTCGTTTTGGGCGACGTCGAAGCCGATCTTTTCCTTGTTGTCCTCGAGAATCTTCAGCGCCTTCTGCACGTCCCCGTAGGGAACCGTGAAGGTCATGTCGGTGCGCGACCCGTCCTCGGAAATGTTCTGGACGATCATGTCGACATTGATATGCGCTTCCGCCAGCGGCCCGAAGATGGCGGCCGAGACGCCGGGGCGGTCCGCAAGCCGGCGGAGCGAAATCTGCGCCTCATCCTTGGCATAGGCGATGCCGGTCACGACTTCCTGTTCCACGATCTCATCCTCGTCGCAAATCAATGTACCGGGCGGGTTGATGAGGTCACCCATGCCCGGCGCATCGGGATCCTCGAAACTCGAACGCACGAAGGTGCGGACCTTGTGGACCATGGCAAGCTCGACGGAGCGAACCTGCAGGACCTTGGCGCCGAGCGACGCCATCTCCAGCATTTCCTCGAAGGTGATCTTCTTCAACCGTCGCGCCTGCGGCACGACGCGCGGGTCGGTGGTGTAGACGCCGTCGACATCCGTGTAGATGTCGCAGCGGTCGGCCTTGACGGCGGCAGCGATCGCGACCGCGGACGTATCCGAGCCGCCGCGCCCGAGCGTCGCCAGCCGATTATCCGGCCCGATACCCTGGAAGCCTGCCACGACGGCGACCTGCCCCTCGCCCATCCGCCGGATGATGTCGGAGCCGTCGATATCGAGGATGCGGGCAGCGCCGTGGGCATTGTCCGTCTTGATCGGGATCTGCCAGCCCTGCCAGGACCGCGCATTGACGCCCATCGACTGCAGCGCGATCGCCAGAAGACCCGAGGTCACCTGCTCGCCGGACGCCACCACGGCGTCATACTCGCGCGCGTCGTAGAAAGGGGAACTCGATCCGGCCACCTTGGGAATGTCCTGTACCCAGGCGACCAGTTCATTGGTCTTTCCCGACATGGCGGAGACGACGACGGCAACCTCGTTGCCGGCATCCACTTCGCGTTTCACATGGCGCGCGACATTGTGGATGCGCTCCAGATTGGCGACCGAGGTGCCGCCGAACTTCATGACGATGCGAGCCATGTTGACCAATACCACCCATTCGCCCCGGAGGGCGTCTGCATATGCTGCCTCGGGGGAGGCAGGAATTCGGGCGTCTCTTAGCGAAAAGGGAACATGCGCGCAATGGCACCGCGGGCGACAACCGTGCCCCTCAACAGTACGGGCTCCGCGAGGAGCCCGTACTGTTGGAAATCGGTTGGAAGCGGGCGATCGACGCCCTCAGCGCCGCAGGCAGCGCTCCTCGCCGGCGAAGCAGACCGTGCCGTCCGGACGGGTGATCACGCCGACGCGGTCGCCGTCGCGACGACGATCTCCGTCCCAGTCGCCGCGACGGCCATCGCGGTCCCTGTCCTGGCCCCTGCCCCTGTCCCAGTCGCCCCGCCGTCCGTCGCGATCGAAGTCGCGCCGGTCACGGTCGCGCCATTCGCCTCTGTCGCGCCGGTCCCAGCGGTCACGGTCGCGGTAGAAGTCCCGGCCGCGATAGTGCCGGTCCCAGTAGTTGCCGACCTCGAAGGTGACGCTCGGAATGCCGAGGGGACGGTAGTGCTGGGGACCGACATAGACGCGGCGCTGTTGAAGGGTGGCCTGGACGTAGTTGCCAGAGACCCAGCCGCGACCGCCGCTGAAGGCGACGTCGCACCAGTTCACGCTGCTCATGCATCCGTAGATGGTGACGGGCGCGCCGTTCGGGATGACGGTAACGGTGGGGTAGGATGTGCTCGGACCCGATCGCATGTTGACGTTCGCGGTCGCAAAGCCCCGCACCGCGGCATCGGCGAGCGAGGGGACGGCGATCACTGCACCGAATGCGGCGACAGCACTGATAAGATGTTTCCTCACGTATTCTTCTCCTGGAAAGCCTCCGCCAGGCAACCAACCCGGCCGGTCCCGCAAAAATGTCGATACGGCGTCATTGTTCCCCTCGCGCCTGAACCCGCCATGAACATGGCCTTCATCCTCGCTCGCCCTCTGTGTGCCGGAGTTGCGCTGGCAAAGAACACCGAACGGGACACGTCGCGTGTCACATAAAAACTAAACACGAGACACACGACGTGTCCCGGCCGATCCCCGGTAGAACCGGGGAATTAAAAGAGTTCAACCGTCCTGCTCCGGAAGGACGCAGAAAGATCCCCGGAACGCCAAGGGAGGAGTCCGTCCTTTTCACTGGCGCCCTCTCATCAGCCTCAAGGACGAGACGATGACCGCAGACATGACCGACTACGAAAAGATGCGGGCAGCCAGGCACGAGGCGCTCTGCCGCATGACCGCCAGCCTATCGACGATCAGGCTGACCTGCCGCTTTCGCCGGTGCCGCCGCGACCGCATCTGCAAGGGACCGCTGGTCCTCTCGAACCACCAGGCGCTGCAAGTCGAGGTGCAGCGCATGATCGGACTGAGCGGCAATGCCTGCGCGACTCTGCCGTCCTGTGTCGACCGCCTCCCCCCACGCGCTTATGAGCTGTTCAGGAAGGGAATGAGCGACTTCGCTGAGGACATGGCCCGGTGGCCAGAGCTCGATCCATGGGATGTCATCCATGACGCCGCCCGGCTTCTCGGCAGGCGCCCCTTGACTTCCGGCCCCGATCGTCCGACCTCAGGCGCAGATCCCGGAGATGATGCCCCATGACCGATGCCGCAAAGACGACGATTGACCAGAGCGAAGTCGACCGATTCTCCGCCATGGCGGCGGAATGGTGGGATCCCACGGGCAAGTTCAAGCCGCTCCACAAGTTCAACCCCGTACGTCTGGCCTATATCCGTGACCGGGTGGCCGAAAACTTCGGCCGCGATCCGAAGGCGCACCTGCCGCTTTCCGGGTTGCGGGTCCTCGACATCGGCTGCGGCGGCGGCCTTCTCTCCGAGCCGGTTGCCCGCATGGGCGCGACCGTGGTGGGCGCCGACCCGTCCGAGAAGAATATCGGGATTGCCTCGACCCATGCCGCCGAGACCGGCACGAGCATCGACTACCGCGCCGTGACGGCCGAGCAATTGCAGGAGGCCGGCGAGATGTTCGACGTCGTCCTCAACATGGAAGTGGTCGAACACGTCGCCGACGTCGACTTCTTCATGCGCACCTGCGCCTCCATGGTGAAGCCGGGCGGCCTGATGTTCGTCGCCACCATCAACCGCACGATGAAGGCTAGGGCGCTCGCCATCTTCGCCGCCGAGAACATCCTGCGCTGGCTGCCAAGGGGCACGCACCAGTACGAGAAGCTTGTTCGACCGGATGAACTGGAAGCCCCCCTTGAGGCGAGCGGCATGGACATCGTCCACCGCACCGGGGTCTTCTTCAATCCGCTGCAGGACCGCTGGAACCTCTCCCCGGACATGGACGTCAACTACATGCTGATGGCGAAGAAGCGGGGATGACCCTAGTTGGCATCTTCGGGCAGCGCCGGCAGCGGCGCGACCTCGATGCCTTCCTCGATGAGTTCGCGCACGTCGGCAAAGCTCGCCTGGCCGATGATGCCGCGCGCGTCGGCCTCGCCGTAGTGGATCTTGCGGGCTTCCTCGGGGAACTTCTCGCCGACATCCTCGGCATTGGCCTTGATGGCCGCCACCGCTTCGCGGATCTTCGCCATCACCTGCTTCTGGGCGATGTCCATCGCAACCGCCTGCTTCTCCTCCTTCTTGCGCGCGGTGGAGACGGAAGGCGCCATCAGCGACTTGGAGATCGCAGCCGAATTGCAGACCGGGCAGGTGAGCAGGCCTGCCTCGACCTGGCGGTCGAAGTCGGCACTGCCGGAGAACCAGCCTTCGAAGTCGTGGGCATTGTCGCAGACGAGAGAGTAGCGGATCACGCGGCCACCCCCTTCGCCTCCGAGGCCACCGTGTCGAGGGTGAAGTCGCGGGCGTTCTTGAGATTGGGGATCTTGCCCCGGGCTGCCTTGACCTGGTCGACGTCGATCTCGGCGATGACGATCGCCTCGCCGCTGCCGCCCGCCGACGCCAGGACCTTGCCCCACGGGTCGATGATCATCGAGTGGCCGAACGTCTCGCGGCCGTCCTCATGGACGCCGGCCTGGGCGGCGGCAATGACGAAGGCGCCGTTCTCGATGGCGCGGGCCCGCAGCAGCACTTCCCAATGCGCCTCGCCCGTCTGGCGGGTGAAGGCGGCCGGGACCGTCAGGACCTCGGCGCCGGCAACCGCCTCGGTGCGGAACAGCGAGGGGAAACGGACATCGTAGCAGATCGCAAAACCAAGCTTCGCGAACGGAAGCTCCGCCACCCGCGCCTCGCCTCCCGGCCGGTAGACGGCGCTTTCGCGCCAGCTCTCGCCGTTGTCGAGATCGACGTCGAACATGTGGATCTTGTCATAGGTGCAGATCCGTTCGCCGCCGGGTGCGAAGAGGAAACCGCGATTGGCGATCTTTCCGTCGGGCAGCGCAATCGCCGTGGAACCGACATGGACGTGGATGCCGAGGTCGCGGGCAAGGTCGCGGGCGGTGGCGACGATGACGTCGTTCGCCTCGTCCCGGAGCACGGCCATCAGGCCGGGGCGGTCCCTCTGTACCGCCCCGGTCATTTCCGGGGTCTGGACATAGACGGCGCCCTGGGAGGCGGCCTCGCGGACGAGCCTCTCCATGTCGGCGGCGTTCTTCTCCGGATCGACACCGGAGCACATCTGGATGGCGGCAGCCTTGAACGTCATCGTCCCTCTCCCTCAGGCAGCGAGCATCTCGTCGAGCTTCCCGGCCCGATCGAGAGCATGAAGATCGTCGCAACCGCCGACATGCTTGCCGTCGATGAATATCTGCGGGAAGGTGGAGCTGCCATTGGCCTTCTGGATCATCTCCTGGCGCAGGTCCGGGGAGAAGGTCGCGTCGTGCTCGGTGAAGCTGATCCCCTTCGACTGGAGCAGCGACTTGGCGCGGGAACAGTAACCGCAGCCCTGACGGGTGTAGATCGTGACATCGGCCATCGAGATTTCTCCGGGGCGCGACCGGGCGGGATGGGGCCGCGCAGAATTGTGTTACAAACTTCATATAGGCCCGGCGATAGCCATTGCAAAGGTCAAAACGGTGACCTCGGCGGCCCCCGCCTTCTTCAGCGCCCGCGTCGCGGACGACACGGTGGCGCCGGTTGTGAAGACGTCGTCGACCAGCACCAGACGCTTGCCGACAAGGTCGCTCTCCCGGCCGGGAACCACCTTGAACGCCGCCCGGACGTTCTCCTCGCGGCCCCTCGCCGTCAGCCCCACCTGCCGCGCCGTCCTCTTCACCCTGACGAGGGTCGACGGCAGGAAGGGATGGCCGGAAAGTCGCGCCAGGTGGCGGGCGAGTTCCGCGGACTGGTTGAACTTGCGCCCGGCAAACCGCCAGCGATGCAGAGGGACGGGAACGATGCCGTCGCATTCGAGGACATGCCGCTCCGAGGCGCGCAGCATCCACCCCGCCATCATCGCCGCGAGATCGGTGCGGTCGCGGTATTTCAGGCCATGAACCAGATGGCGCACCGGGCCTTCATGGATCGCCACGCTGCGCAGCCGGTCGAAAACCGGCGGCGCGGCGATCGCATCTGCCGAAACCATGCCCTCGCCCGGATCATAGCCGAACGGGATGCCGAGGACCTCGCAGTACGGACGTTCGATGAAGCGGATGTCCCGCCAGCACGTTGCACAGAAGCTCGTCCGCTCCGCGAGGATCGTGCCGCAGGCGGGGCAGGACGGCGGATAGACGAGGTCGCCGATCCAGCGCAGCCACGCCCGGCCGTGCGACGACGACCTTTCCCCGCTCGACTTGTCCCCACTCCCCATAGCCACCCCCCGCGGCCACCACGCTCACCCCTGTGGATTGACATTTGCTCCCGCCGGGCGCCATTCCGCAACTGGAAATACGAAGGACCACGCGCGATGGAGATTCTTTTCGACCAGGCTCTGGTGGAGGCACGTCGGGAACGGGCGTTCAGGAATGCCGATCCGGAAGCCTCGTTCCTGCTTGACCTGGTGGCCCGCGAACTGGCCGAACGGCTCTCGGTCGTGGAGCGGAGGTTCGACACCGCCGTGGAGCTTCATGGCGGCCCGGGACCGGCGGCGCGCCTCGCCTATGAAACCGGCAAGATCGGCTCGATTGAGCGGGTGGAGACAAGCACGGTCTTCGCGGCACCGGGCGAGCCCCTGACGGTCGCGGCCCTGGACGACGTTCCGCTGGAGCCTTCTTCAACGAACCTCGTGCTTTCGCCGCTCTCCCTCCATCTGGTCAACGACACGCCGGGCGTGCTCGTGCTAATTCGCCGCGCCCTGAAGCCGGACGGCCTGTTCATGGCGGCGATACCGGGAGCCGGCACCCTGGCCGAACTGCGGGACGTCCTGCTCGCCACCGAGATCGAGCGGACGGGAGGAGCAAGCCCCCGCGTCATCCCCTTCGCCGATGTCCGCGACGTCGGCGCGCTGCTGCAGAGGGCGGGCTTCACCCTGCCCGTGGTGGATGTCGAGAACTACACGGTGCGCTACGATTCCATCTTCCCGCTGATGCGCGACATCCGGGCGATGGGAATGGCCAATCCGCTCGTCGGACGAAGCCGGATGCCCGTCGACAGGGGCTTCTTCCTGAGGGCCGCAGAGCTTTACGCCGAGCGTCACGCCGATCCGGACGGACGCATCCGCGCCACCTTCTCGATCATCTACGTCTCCGGCTGGGCCCCGCACGAAAGCCAGCAGAAACCGCTGAAGCCCGGCGCCGCGAAGATGCGGCTTGCCGATGCGCTGCGCGTGCCGCGTGACGATGAACCGGGGAAAGGCTAGCTGACAGCGTTCGTGAGATAGCCGTCGATCGTGTCGAACACGCTCACCAGCGTGTCGGCAAGGCCACCGAACGCGACGACCAGCACGACCGCGATGAGCGCGGCGATCAGGCCGTACTCGACGGCGGTCGCTCCTTTTCGGTTGCGGGGAAATGCCTTCAGAATACGCATGCGATATATCCTTTCAGCAGGGCTCCCGGAACTGTCGATCAGCAGCGGGCGTCCGTGTCGTAGGGCTGTATGATGCAAACCGAGCCGGGCGTTTCCTGAAGTACGCTGCGGCGGATGGTGTAATGCCTCGACCCCCGGTCGACGGGCATGATCGACCCGGTGGTCATCCGGTCGAATTCTTCCTGGACATGGGCGAGACGCCGGCCGTCACCGCTGTCGGCGATCATCGGCGTGACGATCAGCGAAAGCGCGATCGCCGCCGTGCCGAACAGGAGAGCGATGTTCAGGACGCCGGTCCTGCCGGACCGGTACACCGACCGGTTTCGGACCCGGACAGTCTTCCACAATTCCTCGTCCATACCTTCAAAGCCTCGACGCCAGTACTGCCTTGGTGAAGCCGGAGACTAGGGGATTTGGTTAAACGATCTGTTAACACCGATTTACGGTTTGCCGCACTTGTTGCCGGCAATCTACAGCAGATCCTGCAGGAACGGGATGAGCGGCTCGTCGGCCGGCGGCATGGGATAGTTGCGCAAGTCGCGGGACCGGACCCACTTGATCGCCTGGCCTTCCTGCCCCACCGGAATGCCCTCGTATCGCCGGCAGATGTAGAGCGGCATCAGGAGATGAAAGCGCTCGTAGGTATGGCTGGCGAAGGTCAGCGGCGCAAGGCAGGGTATCTTCGTGGTGATCCCAAGTTCTTCGTGCAGTTCGCGCACCAGCGTCTCCTCCGGCGTTTCGCCCGGCTCGACCTTGCCGCCCGGAAATTCCCAGAGGCCCGCCAGTTCCTTGCCTTCCGGGCGCTGTGCCAGAAGGATGCGATTGTCGGTATCGACGAGCGCGCAGGCGGCGACCAGAAGCATGCGCCGCGGTTCGGATTGCACGGTCATGCCTCCCGCCAGTAGTGGTACCGATAGGCTTCGACGAAACCGAATTTCCGGTACAGCGCCATCGCCGGCAGATTGTCGGAGACGACCTGGACCCAGGCGCTTCGCGCGCCGTTGATCCGCGCCCAGCGGAGCGCCGAGGACAGGATTTCGGTGCCGAGCCCCTGACGCCTGGCCGTCGCATCGACGGAAAGTCCGAGGATGCCCGCGAGGTCGGTGTCCTGGACGCAGAAGCACACCGCAAGAGGACCGCCACCCGCAGCCTCGATGGTGAATAGCCCCTTGGTGGGTTTGATGGCGTTGAGGACCTCGGCGAGCGCGGGCTTCAGCGCCGGATCCTCCCCGGCGACAAGCAGGCTGGCGTCGATGAAGCGGCCGATGTCGTGCGTCGGCAGGTGATCGATCGTCTCTGGCAGCGACAGGCGAGCAAGGTCCGCCGTCATCACGCTCACCGTCTCGAACCGCTCCCATCCGGCTTCCCGCAGATGTGCGATGAGCTGCGGCGGCGCAAGCGGCGTTTCGCGCAGGATGAGCGGCCGGCCGTAGGACTGGAAGCGCTTTCGGGCCTTGGCAAGGCGCAGGTCCATGTCGCGAAAATCCGAGGGATCGAGCGGCACCACGCAGTTGAGGCGCTTGGAGGGATGCCCGCCGGCAAGCCGAATCTGCCAGCTCCCGTCGTAGATCACCGACGCGGCCGGCCAGGCCCGGAAACCGACGGCCTCCAGGCGGCGGACGAGTGGAAGATTTTGCGAGAGCGGCGTTGCCTGCATCGTCTGCATCAGCTCCGATAGTCTCCGTTGATGGCGACATACTCCTTGGTCAGGTCACAGGTCCACACGGTTGCCCGTCCCTCGCCCAGCCCGAGATCCACCCGGACCGGAATATCCTCGTTCTTCATCACCGCGCTCGCGGCCGCTTCCGAATAATCGGGATCGCGCTCGCCGTTGACGGCAACCCGGACCTCGCCGAACCAGATCGCCAGCCGGTCGCGGTCCGCCATCTGACCCGCCTTGCCGACCGCCATGACGACGCGGCCCCAGTTGGCGTCCTCGCCGGCGACCGCCGTCTTCACCAGAGGCGAATTGGCAATCGAAAGAGCGATGCGTTTGGCGGCGGCGGCGCTCTCGGCACCGGTGACGGTGACCTCGAGCATCTTGCGGGCGCCCTCGCCGTCGCGAACCACCTGAAGTGCCAGATCCTTGAGAAGCTCGTTCAGGGCCTCCCGGAAGCCGGCAAGAGCCGGGTCTTCGAACGAGGTGATCCTCGCCTGGCCGTCGGCAGAGGCCGCGCCGGTCGCAAACAGCATCAGCGTATCGGACGTGGACGTGTCGCTGTCGACCGTCACCGAATTGAATGTCGGGCCGACGCCCGCCGCCAGCAGCTGCTGCAGGACGTCGGGAGCGATGTCAGCATCCGTCGCGACGAAAGACAGCATGGTCGCCATGTCGGGCGCGATCATGCCGGCACCCTTGGCGATGCCGTTGACCGTCACCGTGACGCCGCCGATGGAAGCCGACCGTGTCGCGACCTTGGGATAGGTGTCGGTGGTCATGATGGCCTTGGCGGCCTCCAGCCAGAAGTCGGGCTGGGCCCCGGCATGCATGTCACCCAGCACGCCCGAGAACTTGCCGGCATCGAGCGGCTCGCCGATCACCCCGGTCGAGGCCAGGTAGACCTCGTTTTCATCGCATCCGACGGCAGCCGCAGCCGACTTTGCCGTCAGTTCGGTTGCGGCCTTCCCCTTGAGCCCCGTGAAGGCGTTCGCGTTGCCGGAATTGACGACGACCGCCCTCGCCTTGCCATGGGGCAGGTTCGCCCGGCAGAAATCGACCGGCGCGGAGGGGCACCTGGAGCGCGTGAAGACGCCCGCCACCGCCGCCGGCTGGTCGAAGACCATCAGCAATACGTCGGTACGGTTCTTGTACTTGATCCCCGCGGCGGCGGTTGCCATGCGAAGGCCCCTGATCGGCGGCATGTCGGGGAAGGACTTGGGTGCGAGAGGAGAGACGGAAGCGGACATGGAGGATGGCATCCAGACTGAATATGGAAAGGCCCGGAAAACCGGGCCCTTGCTGAAGACTTACTGCTGCGGCGCAGGCGTTTCGCCCGCTGCGGGATCGGCTTCCGGCGCCTTGGTGACGTCCTCATAGCCCTTGCGCAGCGTCTCGTCCATGATCTCGACTGGCTGCTCATCCTTGGCCTTCTCGATGAGGGCCAGATACTTGTCACGCATGACCAGCTGACGGACCTGGGGCTCGACCTGCTCCAGCGCCGGCGGCTGGACGTCGCGGCGATCCTCGAGCTTGATGACGTGGAAGCCGAACTGCGACTTCACCGGCGTCTTGGTGTAGGCGCCCTTCTCCAGCCCGAAGGCAGCTTCCTCGAATTCGGGAACCATGCGGCCCTTGGAGAACCAGCCGAGGTCGCCGCCGTCATCCTTGTTGGAATCTTCCGACTTCGCCTTTGCGAGTTCGGCGAAATCCTTGCCGGCGTCGAGTTCGGTGATGATTTCCTTGGCCTCGTCCTCGGTCTTCACCAGGATGTGCCGGGCGTGGACCTCTTCCTGCTTCGGCAGGGCAGCGATTTCCTTCTCGTAACGCGCCTTGACCTCGTCGTCGGTCACGGCATCCACGACGTGCTTGCGGAAGAAGGAATTGTGCAGTTCGCGGTCGCGGATATAGTCCATCCGCTTCTTGAACTCCTCGGTATCGCCGATCCCTTCCTCGGCCGCGCCCTGGGCAAGCAGCTTCACGTCGATGGCGCCCGACAGGGCCGCGACGCGCTTCTGCTCTTCGGGGAGTTGCTGCAGCTGCGGATCGAGGTTGGCGATGGCCAGGTCGAGTTCGGACTGGCGGATCTCCAGGTCACCGACCTTGGCCACCACGGCGTCTTCCTGCGCGAAGGCAGGCGCACCGGCGGAGAAGGAGAGCGCGACAGCAAGTGCAGCCGTTGCGAGAAGTTTATGGCGCAGCATCAAGTCACCTTTCAAGAATGATAGCCGGCCTTGAGAAAGCCCGCGGCCGGCCGGAAAGCGTTCACAAACATCGGAATGTGGCCTTTGTGTATCGGCCGCTACCGTTGACATCAATTCGACCCCCTCTTATCTGTCACGCAACTTTGCGTCCAGATGAGTTTCCGGGCGTAGCGGGCAATTTTGGCGGTTCTGCAGACTAGCCGCAGGCCTGCGATCACAAGTACGTATAATCAGAAAGGACCATTCGAATGGTCAGCTTCGGCGGATTGGCCCGCAAACTCTTCGGCTCGGCAAACGAGCGTCGCGTCCGCTCCTACAAGTCCCGCGTCGATGCTGTCAACGCCCTCGAGGAGAAGACGAAGGCGCTCTCGGATGCGGAACTGGCGGCCAAGACCGCAGAGTTCCGCCAGCAGCTGGCCGATGGCCAGAGCCTCGACGATCTCCTCACCCCGGCCTTTGCAGTCGTTCGCGAAGCCTCCCGCCGCGTTCTCGGCATGCGTCCCTTCGACGTCCAGCTGACCGGCGCGATGATCCTTCACGACGGCGCGATCGCCGAGATGAAGACGGGGGAAGGCAAGACGCTCGTGGCGACGCTTGCGGTCTACCTCAACGCGCTCGCCGGCAAGGGCGTCCACGTCGTTACCGTCAACGACTACCTCGCCCGCCGCGACGCCGCGACCATGGGGCGTCTCTACGGCTTCCTCGGCCTGACGACCGGCGTGATCGTGCACGGACTTTCCGACGAGGAGCGCCGCGCGGCCTACGCCTGCGACATCACCTACGCGACCAACAACGAACTCGGCTTCGACTACCTGCGCGACAACATGAAATACGACCGCGGCCAGATGGTCCAGCGCGGTCACAACTACGCCATCGTCGACGAGGTGGACTCGATCCTGGTCGACGAGGCGCGCACGCCGCTCATCATCTCTGGCCCGCTCGACGACCGCTCCGAACTCTACAACACGATCGACGCCTTCATCCCCATGCTGGATGAAAGCGACTACGAGATCGACGAGAAGCAGCGCTCCGCGAACTTCTCCGAAGCCGGCACCGAGAAGCTGGAGAACCTGCTGCGCCAGGCCGGCCTCCTGAAGGGCGAGAGCCTCTACGACGTCGAGAACGTCGCGATCGTCCACCACATCAACAACGCCCTGAAGGCTCACAAGCTCTTCACCCGCGACAAGGACTACATCGTCCGCAACGACGAGATCGTCATCATCGACGAGTTCACCGGCCGCATGATGCCGGGCCGCCGCTACTCGGAAGGGCAGCACCAGGCGCTCGAAGCCAAGGAAAAGGTCCAGATTCAGCCGGAGAACCAGACGCTCTCCTCGATCACCTTCCAGAACTATTTCCGCATGTACGACAAGCTGGCCGGCATGACCGGCACGGCCTCGACGGAAGCGGAAGAGTTCGGCAACATCTACAAGCTCGAGGTCGTGGAAGTCCCGACCAACCTGCCGATCCAGCGCATCGACGAGGACGACGAGGTCTACCGGACCTTCGAGGAGAAGTTCAAGGCGATCATCGCCGAGATCAAGGCGGCCCACGAGCGCGGGCAGCCGGTTCTGGTTGGCACGACCTCGATCGAAAAGTCCGAACTGCTCGCCACCATGCTGCGGCAGTCGGGCTTCGACAAGTTCCAGGTCCTGAATGCCCGCTACCACGAGCAGGAAGCCTATATCGTCAGCCAGGCCGGCGTGCCCGGAGCCGTGACGATTGCCACCAACATGGCGGGCCGCGGTACCGACATCCAGCTCGGCGGCAATATCGACATGCGCCTCGAGCGCGAGCTCGAAGGCATGGAGCCCGGCCCGGAGCGCGATGCGAGGGAAGCCGCGGTGCGCGAGGAAGTCCAGCGCCTCAAGGAACAGGCACTTGCCGCCGGCGGTCTCTACGTCATCGCCACCGAGCGGCACGAAAGCCGCCGCATCGACAACCAGCTGCGTGGCCGTTCCGGCCGTCAGGGCGACCCCGGCCGCTCGAAGTTCTACCTGTCGCTGCAGGACGACCTGATGCGCATCTTCGGCTCCGACCGCATGGACGGCATGCTGCAGAAGCTCGGCCTGAAGGAGGGCGAGGCGATCGTCCACCCGTGGATCAACAAGGCACTCGAGCGCGCCCAGAAGAAGGTCGAGGCCCGCAACTTCGACATCCGCAAGAACCTCCTGAAGTATGACGACGTCACCAACGACCAGCGAAAGGTGATCTTCGAGCAGCGCATCGAACTGATGGATGCCGATGCCGAGGACCTCAAGGAGATCGTTGCCGACATGCGCAACGAGGTGATCGAGGTCATGGTCGCCAAGCACATTCCGGAACGGGCCTATGCCGAGCAGTGGGATGTCGAAGGGCTGCAGGGCGAGGTCCAGCGCCTGCTGAACCTCGACCTTCCCGTCGTGGACTGGGCGAAGGAAGAAGGGATCGGCGAGGAAGACATCCGCGAGCGGATCACCGAAGCGGCCGACAAGGCCGTCGCGGACCGCACCGAACGCTTCGGCCCCGACATCATGACCTATGTCGAGCGGTCCATCGTGCTGCAGACGCTCGACAATCTCTGGCGCGAGCATATCGTCAACCTCGACCATCTGCGCTCCGTCGTCGGCTTCCGCGGCTACGCCCAGCGCGACCCGTTGCAGGAATACAAGTCCGAGGCGTTCGAACTCTTCCAGGCGCTGCTTGCAAACCTGCGGGAGGCCGTGACGGCGCAGATGATGCGCGTCGAACTGGTCCGCGAGGCGCAGGCTCCGGAACCGCCGCCGCTCATGGAAGGGCATCACATCGACGCGACGACGGGCGAGGACGAGTTTGCCGATGCCGACAATTCCGGCCTGCAGACGGCGCCCGAGGACCGCGATCCGGCCGATCCCCAGACCTGGGGCAAGGTCGGCCGCAACGAGGCATGCCCCTGCGGCTCCGGGAAAAAGTACAAGCACTGCCACGGCGCCTTCGAACAGGCCTGAGCCGGGCGCAGGATAGCCTATCGAAATGCCGCCTCCGGGCGGCATTTTTCGTTTCCGGCACCCCTTTCCAAAGGATTGTTAACCCTGCGGTGGCAAGAGTGGGATACCGGTATTGAGTTGATGTGAGTAGTGCGTGCCGATCATGGCGGTTCTCGAGACAGCTGAGAGATATCTGCCCGACGGCCTGCGTTCCAGGCTGAGGCCCGTGCTCGACTGGGTGACCGAGGCGAACGACCTGGATGACGAGACGGCCCGCGCCCAGCGGCAGGCCCTCCTCGCGTTTGCGATCCGCGTCTTCAGCGCCGCCATCGCCTTCGGTTCGCAGATCGTCCTCGCCCGCCTGATGGGCGAGTTCGAATACGGCATCTTTGCCTTCGTCTGGGTGATCGTCGTGCTGGCCGGAAATCTCTCCTGCCTCGGCTTCCATGCCTCGGTGATCCGCTTCCTGCCGCAGCACCAGGCCGATGGCGACCTCGCCGCCGCACGCGGCCTCCACGTGACGGCCCGCGTCTTCGCGATGCTGTCGGCAAGCCTCCTGGCCGTGCTCGGCTTCCTCTTCCTGCGCCTGTTCGAAGGCTCGCTCGAGGACTATTGGCTGGCGCCGCTGTTCCTCGCCCTCTTCACGCTGCCGATGATCGCGCTCGGCGACGTCCTCGACGGGACCGCGCGCGCCAGCGGCTGGACGGTGACGGCGCTGACGCCGACCTTCCTCGTCCGCCCGACGCTGATCCTCATCTTCATGGTCGGCGCCGTCCGGTTCGGCGCGCCCGACACGGCCGTGACGGCGATGGGGGCCGCCCTTGCCGCCACCTATCTCACGACACTGATGCAGTTCCTGCGCCTGCGCCGCCGGTTGCGGCGGGCGCTTGGCCCCGGACCGCTTCGCCTCGACGCCGGAGCATGGCTCGGCTATTCGCTGCCGATCTTCCTGGTCGATGGAATCGGCTTCCTGCTGACCAATGCGGACGTGGTGGTGGTCGGCCTCTACCTGCCGCCCGACCAGGTCGCCGTCTATTTCGCGGCAACGAAGACGATCGTGCTCGTCCAGTTCGTGGCCTTCGCCGTCAAGGCGGCCGCGGGCCCGAGCTTTTCGGCCATGCTCGCGAGGGGCGAGACGGAGGAACTGGCGGCGTTCGCGGGTCGGACGTCACGCTGGAGTTTCTGGCCCGCGCTCTTCCTCGGCGCGGCCACCCTGCTGGTCGGCGAGCATCTGCTTTCGCTCTTCGGCCCGGCCTTCACGGCGGGCTACTGGCTGCTGCCGATCCTCTTTGCGGGCATCCTCGCCAAGTCCCTGGTCGGCCCCGTGGAAGTGCTGCTCAGCATGGCCGGCCGGCAGAACCTCTGCGTGCTTCTCTACGCCGTCGTCCTCGCCGCAAACATCGTCATGAACATCGCGCTCATTCCCCGTTTCGGCCTGAGCGGCGCGGCAACCGCGACCGCCGGCGCCATGGTGCTGGAGGCGATCCTGCTCCACCTCGCCCTTCGCCGGACGCTCGGGATCGCCATGTTCGCCTTCGCCGCTCCCGCCCCCCACCCAGCAAAGGGGGGATGACCATGTCCTCGTCACCAGACAGCCGCCGGCAACAGGATCCCGCAGCATCTCTCTGGACGCCACCCCTGGCACCGCTGCCGCACGCCGACCGGCCCCAGGCCGACAGCCATGCCGAGGTCGGACGCCCGGGACGCGAACTCTGCGTCTATCCGGCCGCACTCGGCTACGACCTGCAGCAGGAGCTGGAATTCCTCTCCAACCGGGCGATGGAGCCGAACGTCTTCTTCAGCGCCCGCCTTCTGGCGCCCGCCATGCCGAGGCTCGAGGACAAGCAGGTCCGTTTCGCGGTGATCCGCGACGAGGACGATGTCCGATCCCGCATGCGCCTTCTGATGCCCTTCACGATCGAGAAGCCGGGTTTCTCGATCGGGCCCGCCATCACGCGTGCCTGGGCAAACCCGTTCGGACCGCTCGGGACGCCGCTGGTCGACGCGGAGGGCGCCGCGGAGACGATCGACAACCTGCTGGAAGGCCTCGCCCGGCCAGAGATGCAGCTTCCCTCCGTGCTGGTGCTGCCGCAGATCCGGGTCAATGGACGCTTCGCACAGCTGGCGCGCGCGGTTGCCGTCGCCCGCGACCTGCCGGTGACGCTGGCCGAGCGTGGTACGCGGCCCATGCTGGAAAGCCTCGAGGCGTCGGATGCCTATCTCAAGCAGGCGGTCTCCCCCCACCACTACCGGGAAATGCAGCGCCAGTGGCGACGGCTCGGCGAGCACGGGCCGCTCGACTATTCCGTCGCGCGGCAGCCGGAGGAAATCCGGCTTCGCATGGAGGAATTCCTGGCGCTGGAGGCGACCGGCTGGAAGGGACGCAAGCGCTCGGCCCTGATCAACGACCGCTACCGCGCCGCCTTCGCCCGCGAAGCGATCACCAATCTCGCCGAGATCGACGCGGTCCGCATCCATACGCTCGACCTCGGCGGTCGGGCGATCGCCTCGCTGATCGTCTTCGTCATGGCCGGTGAAGCCTATACCTGGAAGACCGCCTTCGACGAGGCGTTCGCCGCATGGTCGCCCGGCAAGCTGCTGATGATGAAGCTGACCGAATGGCATCTCGACGATGCCAACATCCTGCGCACCGATTCCTGCTCGACCGCCGACCACTCCATCATGAGCCGGCTCTGGCAGGAGCGGGAGGACATGGGAACGCTCGTCGTCGGCCTCCGGCACAATGCCGACAAGGACGTCCGCCAGGTGGCGGCCCAGCTTCACATGTACCGGAGCACGCGCAACATGGCGCGCATGCTGCGGCAGAAGATCCTGTCGATGGCAAGGCGGCCCGAATAGAGACTATTCGGCCGCCGCGCGCAGCCGCAGCTCGCGGCGGATCACCTTGCCGCTCGTCGTCAGCGGCAGTTCGTCGACGAACGCCACTTCGCGCGGATATTCGTGCATCGACAACCGGTACTTGACCCAGTCGCGGAGTTCGATCGCGAGCGCTTCGCCGGGCTCGTAGCCCTCCCGCAGGACGATGTAGGCCTTGACGATCTCCGTCCGAAGCGCGTCCGGCTTGCCGATCACGGCCGCCAGCCGGACGGCGGGGTGGCCGCTGAGGCAATCCTCGATTTCCGCCGGGCCGATCCGGTAGCCGGCCGACGTGATGACGTCGTCGTCCCGGCCGACGAACTCCACGAATCCGTCCGCGTCGCGGCGTCCGATGTCTCCCGTCAGAAGCCAGCCTTCCCTCACCTTTGCCTCCGTCGCGGCCGGATCGTTCCAGTAGCCGAGGAACATGACCGGGTCCGGCGCCCTGACGGCGATCTCGCCCTCGACGCCATCCCCAACTTCCAGGCCGCGCTCGTCGAGAATGGCGACCTCGTGGCCGGGCACGCCCCGTCCGATCGCGCCGGCCCTGGTGATGCCGAGCGCGGCGCAGGAACCGAGGACGAAATTGCACTCGGTCTGGCCGTAAAGCTCGTTGACGGAAACGCCGAGGGCCTGGCGGGCCCATTCATAGGTCTCCCGCCCGAGTGCCTCGCCCGCGGACGTCACCGTTCGCAGGCGATGCGGACGACGCGGATGGGAACCGGCGACCGATCGCATGAGGCGGAGCGCCGTCGGCGGGATGAAGGCATTGCGGACGTCCATCTCGGCGATGATCCGGAACGCCATGTCGGCGTCGAACTTCTGCGCCGGCGAGGAGACGACCGGAATGCCGAGCATCAAGGCCGGAAGTAGAACATTCAGCAGGCCGCCGGCCCAGGCCCAGTCGGCGGGCGTCCAGATGCGATCTCCCTCCTGCGGCGCAAACTCGTGGCCCATCTGGAAGCCCGGAATGTGGCCGGCCAGCACCCGGTGGCCGTGAAGCGCAGCCTTCGGCGGCCCGGTGGTTCCCGAGGTGAAGATCATCAGCGCCGGGTCGTCGGGTCCCGTTTCCTCGACCGGAAACGGGGACGGATGCCGATCCAGCAGGTCGTCGAACGCCAGCGCGCCGTCTCCCACGGGACCCGGACCGGCAACGATGACATGCCGGAGCGCCGGCAGCCTTCCGCGAACCGCCTGCAGTCGCGCCAGGCCGAAATGGTTGGTGACGATCGCCGCCGCACCCGCCATGCGCAGCCGGTATTCCAGCGCCTCTTCCCCGAAGAGCAGGGCCAGCGGCAGTGCGATCGCACCCAGCCTGTAGATCGCCATATGGGCAACGACGGTATCGAAGCCCTGCGGCAGCAGGAGGGCCACGCGGTCGCCGCGGCCGATGCCGAGCGAGCGCAACCCGCTCGCCAGCGACGAGGAGCGCTCCCGAAGCGCGCCATAGGTCGTGGCGAGATGCCGCCCGTCGTGACTGAAATGCTGGAGGCAGACGCGGGAGGGTTCTCTTTCCGCCCAGGCATCGCAGGCGACGTGGGCGATGTTGAACGAGGGCGGGATGCGCCATTCGAACGCGCGCAGGATTTCCTCGTAGGACGATCTGGAGGCAGGAAGCAGCATGGCCCGGGTCGCGTTTCGGCGTCTTAATCTGCTAGCATCACGGGACCGGACCCACAAGGCGCGGCAACGGCCGCCTCCGCCTTCGACCCTTCGCTCAGGCCGACCGCAGGAGCATCCCGCGCCCCTGCTCCGCCCCGCCACCTCGTCCCTTGCGCATCGGTGCGCGCGCATGATAGAGGCGATCCTTACCTTCCGTGCCCCGTTGGCGGAACTGGTAGACGCGCCTGACTCAAAATCAGGTTCCGAAAGGAGTGCTGGTTCGATTCCGGCACGGGGCACCACGCTTTCCCTTCCCAATCAGATCCCGCGCCGGCTCACGCAGATGTGTGCGCGGGAGCCTGCCGCCTGGATGCGGGACGATTTGCGCCGCCTTGAACGATGTTCTAATGAGCGGCCACGCTTGGTCGGCCCCGGCCCTGGAGACGTGCAATGGCATCCGAAACCCCTTCCCACACCCCTTTACCTGCCCCTTTCCTGATCTGCGCCTCGGTGGTGACGCTGGGCATGGCGGCGACCGTCGGCGGCGCGCTCGCCTTCGAACACATCGGCGGCTACATTCCCTGTGCGCTTTGCCTGCTGCAGCGCGATCCCTATTATTACGGCATTCCGGTCGGCATCGCCGCGATCCTCGCCTCGGCCTTCCACCTGCCTTCCTGGATCGCCCGCAGCCTGCTCGCGCTCGTCGGCATCATGATGATCGTCGGTGCGGGCATGGGCGTCTATCACGCCGGAGTGGAATGGGGTTTCTGGGAAGGGCCCGCCACTTGCGCCACAAGTTCGCCGGGCATCACGACCGATGCCGGCAGCCTGCTGGACGATCTGAACGCCTTCCGCGGCCCGTCCTGCACCCAGGCGTCGCTGCGCATTCTCGGCCTGTCCTTCGCCGGCTGGAACGTGATTGCAAGTCTCGCCCTTGCCGCCATCGCCTTTTTCGGCGCGACGCGGAAGGCGGCCTGAACGGCCTCAGGGCTGCAGTTCCGTATCCCAGTACAGGTAGTCCATCCAGCTTTCGTGCAGGTAGTTCGGCGGGAAGAGCCGGCCATTGTTGTGCAGATCCTGCACGGACGGCGGATAGGGCTTCTGGTGGGGGAACATGCCTGCGTGTTTGGGAAGCTTGCTGCCCTTGCGAAGATTGCAGGGAGAACAGGCGGCAACGACGTTTTCCCAGGTCGTCTGCCCGCCATGGGCGCGCGGGATGACATGGTCGAAGGTCAGGTCGTCGCGCGAGCCGCAATACTGACATTCGAAACGGTCGCGCAGGAAGACGTTGAACCGTGTGAAGGCGGGATGGCGGGTCGGCTGGACATAGGTCTTGAGGCTGACGACGCTCGGCAGGCGCATCGAAAAGCTGGGCGAGGAAACCGAATGCTCGTACTCGGCGATGATATTCACGCGGTCAAGAAATACGGCCTTGATCGCGTCCTGCCAGGACCAGAGCGACAAGGGATAATAACTCAACGGCCTGTAGTCGGCATTCAGCACGAGCGCCGGCAAGGCCTGGGGAGAGACTGCAATCGTCAAGGGGTACTCCTTACCGATTCGGCATCTGCAGTTCCGATATTAGGTCCGTTGCCACAGTATTGTGAAGCCAAAATAACAACGGTGCCCGGATGTTACTGCCCGACCGGTGCGACATCCTTGTGAAGCTTCGCGGAATAGTAGGCCCAGAGGAGCCGGGCGGCGACCGAGCGCCATGGACGCCAGTCCTCCGCGATCCGCGCAAGCTCCCGGGCACCCGGCCTTTCGGGCAATTGAAGGGCGGTCGCCGCCGCGGCCTGGAGCGCGACGTCGCCGGACGGAAATATGTCCGCATGACCGCCGCAGAACATGAGATAAACTTCCGCTGTCCACGGGCCGACACCTGGAAGGGCCGTCAGCGTCGCCATGGCGGCCCCGGGCTCGATCCGGGCGACGAGGTCGAGATCGACCTCTCCGGTGGAGACCAGCCTTGCGAGATTGTGGAGCGTCGCCGCCTTGGCGCGCGACAACCCGAACAGGGCGACGGTTTCGGGCTCGTGGCGCAGGTAATCCTCCGCGCTCGCCGACCCTGCGAGCGCCATGCGCCGCCAGATTGCCGCCGCGCTCGCCTTGGAGATCATCTGCGAGACGATGATGAAGGCAAGGCCGGCGAAGCCCGGCTCGATGAGCCTCAAGGGGACCGGCCCCGCCGCAGCGATCACGGGCGGCAGCCGGGGGTCGGCCGCCGCAAGCGCCGCGAGCCCTTCCCGTATGTCGTCGTCGCTCCGGATGGTCCGCATCATCCCCTCACCCAGTGGCCGCAGCCAAAATTTCATGGCAGAAGAAACCATGCCCGCGACACCCGGTCAAAGACCCGTCTTCCGTTTTGCGCCAAGCCCCAATGGCTTCCTGCATCTTGGCCATGCGCTTTCCGCCATCCTCAACCACGAGATGGCGGAGAAGAGCGGCGGCCGTTTTCTGCTGCGCATGGAGGATATCGACCTCGCCCGCTGCACGCCCGAGTACGAAGATGCCATCTACCGGGACCTCGCATGGCTCGGACTTCGATGGGAGGAGCCGGTCCGCCGGCAGTCGGATCATTTCGACGACTATGCCGTTGCGCTCGAGCGGCTAAGGGAGATGGACCTCGCCTACCCTGCGTTCATGACTCGCGGCGAGGTGAGATCCGCCGTCGCCGCTTCCGAATCGAGCGGCGACGCCTGGCCACGCGACCCGGACGGCTCGCCGCTCTATCCCGACATCGACCGCAACCGCAGCCACGCGGAACGCTCGCGCCTCCTGACGGAAACCACCCGGCATGCATGGCGTCTCGACATGGCAAAGGCGCTGGCTGCGATCGGCCGGCCGCTGTCGTGGCAGGAGACGGGTGGTGGCGGAGAACGGGACGTCGAGGCGGATCCCGCGGCCTGGGGCGACGTCATCCTGTCGCGTTCGGACGCGCCGTCCAGCTATCACCTGTCGGTCGTGGTGGACGATGCCCTCCAGGCGATCACCCATATCGTGCGCGGCATGGACCTCTACCCTGCGACCTCGGTCCATCGGCTGCTGCAGGAACTGCTGGGGCTTCCGGCACCCGTCTACTACCACCACCGCCTGATCCTCGGTCCGGACGGGCGCAAGCTTTCCAAGAGCGAACAATCGACCGGCCTTGCGGCGCTCAGGGCCGCCGGCGCCTCACCCGCGGATATTCGCAGACGGATCGGGCTCTGAGGCATCCTTGATGCGACCGCTGCACCCAGGGCGACCGTGGCGGCCGTGGCGCCTGCGGCGCGCATGCACCACCACCGAATAGACCCGGTACTTCATCAGCGCCGCATTGATCTCGGCCCCCAGCATAAAGATGACGCCGACCATGTAGAGGAAGACAAGCACGATCATCACCGAGGCGAGGCCCGCATAGGTGGCGGCATAGTTGGCGAAAGTGGCGAGGTAGGAGGCGAAGATGAGCGCGCCGATCGTCCAGAAGACGAGGGTGATCACGACACCGGGAAGGACGTCGACGATCCGCCGATGACCGTCCGGCAGCCATTTATGGGACAGGATCAGCCCGGCCATCAGCACGATCACCGTGCCGTAGACACCCCAGTCCGACGCTGCCCGCAGCACGCCCTCCAGCCAGGGAAAGAAGCGTTCCGCATAATGGAGGGCAACGGGAACGGCGACGAGAAGAATGCTGATGAAGGCGAAGATGATCGCCGCCGCCAACATGTAGCCGAGGCTCGCAAGCCGGGTGACGTACCAGGGGCGGGTCTCCGTGACCCGGTAGGCGCGGTTGAGCGAGACGCGAAGGGCCTCCACGCCGTTCGACGCGAAATAGGCGGCCGCCAGGACCGAAACGGTCAGCAACCCCCCGCGCGGAATGGTCAGCACCTGGCGGATTTCGGCCGCGAGCGGTTCGGCGATATCCTTCGGCCAGGCGTCGAACAGCAGGTGGACCGCCGTCTCCGAAAACGTGTCGGCGCCGAGAAGGCCGGCGAGCGCCGTGCCGAAGATCAGGAACGGGAAGAGCGCAAGCAGCCCGGACAACGCGACGTGGCTCGCCATCGCCCAGCCATCGTCCTCGTTGAAATGGCAATAGGCGTCGTAGGCGACCTTGTAGGCGAGCTCCAGGCCGCGGATCCTGCTCTTCTTTTCGGCCAATACCGGCTCCGTTGTCACTGCCCCCGAAATATGGGATGCACGGTCCCCTTGTACAGGACCCTTTCATGCCGCATCCCAGATCGATCATCGTTACCGGCTGCTCCTCGGGCATCGGCGCCCATTGCGCTCGTGCCCTGAAGCGCGACGGCTGGCGGGTCTTCGCCACCGTCCGCAAGGCCGAGGATCTGGCCTCGCTGGAGGCGGACGGTATCGAGGCGCTCTCGATGGACGATACCAGGCCCGACACGATCGCAGCGCTGGTGGAGGCCGTGCGGGAACGGACGGACGGCCGCATCGACGCGCTCTTCAACAACGGCGCCTACGGCCAGCCCGGCGCCGTCGAGGATATTTCGACCGCTGTGCTGCGCGAGCAATTCGAGACCAACCTGTTCGGCTGGCACGAACTGACCCGGCGGGTCGTGCCGCTCATGCGCCGACAGGGCCGCGGGCGGATCGTCAACTGCTCCTCCATTCTCCGCCTCCTGCCCTATCGTTACCGTGGCGCCTATACTGCCTCGAAATACGCGCTCGAGGGCCTGATGGTGACGATGCGGATGGAACTGGACGGCAGCGGCGTCCACGTCAGCCTGATCGAGCCCGGACCGATCGCATCGCGCTTCACGGCCAATGCGCTGGCGAAGATCGAGCAGCATGTCGACCTGGAAAACTCGGCGCATTCCATCGAGTACAAGCGCCAGCTTGCCCGGCTTGGCGGAACCGGGCAGAAGAACCCCCACCGCTTGGGCCCCGAGGCGGTCTACGACGTGCTGACGCATGCCTTGACCGCATCACGACCCAAGCCACATTATCTCGTCACGACACCCGCGAGACAGGGAGCCCTGCTCAAGCGCCTCCTCCCGGCCGATCTCTTCTACCGCCTGATGCGCCGGCTTGACTGACAACGAAAAGGTCAACATCCAGAATGTCCACATTCACCACCATCCTCACCGTCATCGTGATGGGACTGGTCGTCCTCGTCCTGATCCGCGGCCTGTTCAACATGATGAAGGGGACCGACGCCAACAAGTCGAACAAGCTGATGCAGCTGCGGCTGGTGCTGCAGGCGATCGCCATCGTGCTCATCATGCTCACCCTCTGGATCACCGGCGGGGGACGATAACCATGGTCAAGATCAACAAGGTCTACACGCGCACCGGCGACACCGGCATGACCTCGCTGGTGAGCGGCCCGCGACGGGACAAGCACGACCTGCGCGTAGACGCCTTCGGGACGGTCGACGAGACCAATTCGGTCATCGGCATGGCGCGCCTTCATACAGCAGGGATAGAGCCGCTCGACGCGATGCTCGCCCGCATCCAGAACGACCTCTTCGACCTCGGCGCCGACCTTGCCAATCCCGAGGTGGAGAAAAACCCCGAGTACGAACCGCTGCGCGTCGTGGCCGCCCAGGTAACGCGCATCGAGAACGAGATCGACGAACTGAACGCGGTCATCGAGCCTCTCCGCTCCTTCATCCTGCCGGGCGGATCGCCGGCAGCGGCCTATCTGCACCTCGCCCGCACGGTGGCGCGCCGCGCCGAGCGGCTGATGGTGGAACTGTCCCGGCAAGAGATCGTGGGCGAGCCCGCCCTGCAGTATATCAACCGGCTCTCGGACTTCCTGTTCGTCGCCGCCCGTCACGCCAATGACGACGGCCGGACCGACGTGCTCTGGGTGCCGGGCAAGAACCGCTGACGGAAAGGCCGGGCGGGCAGCCATGTTCATCCCCATCCATGATGCCAATACGCTGAAGCACATCCGCGTCCAGTACGTGACGATCGGGCTGATCGCGATCAACGTCGCGGTCTGGGCCCTGACCGCAGTCACGCCGGACATGGTGGGCGAACTCGCCGCGCTCGGCCTCGGCTTCATTCCGGCGGTGGCATCGAACCACGCCTATCTCGATCCGGAACTCGTGCTGGTGCCCGGATCGTTCACCTACACGACCTACGCCTTCGTCCACTTGGACTTCTGGCACCTCGCCTCCAACATGCTCTTCCTCTGGGTGTTCGGGGATAATGTGGAGGATGCGCTGGGGCACGTCCGGTTCCTGGTCTTCTACCTCCTCTGCGCCGCGGCCGGAGCTTTGCTGCATGCGGTTCTGGCGCCGGGATCCGAGGGGCCGCTGATCGGCGCATCCGGGGCCATCTCCGGGGTGGTGGCCGCCTACTTCATCCTGCATCCACGCGTAAGGCTCTGGGTTCTGGTGCTCTTCCGCATACCGCTTCCGCTGCCGGCCTTCATTCCCCTCGCGCTCTGGCTGATGCAGCAGTTCCTGATGCTGGTCGTCGACCAGGAGGGCGATGTTTCCTGGGGCGCCCATGTCGGCGGCATCCTGGCCGGCGCCGTTCTCGTCCTCTTCATGCGGCGGAAGGGCGTGCCACTCTTCGATCGCAGGATCGTCCTTCCCAGGGCAGTCTGTACCCGCGCCTCCGTACCCCTCGTCGGCTCCAGCCTGCCATAGATGTCCGTCATAGCGATATGACGAATGGGCAGGCCCTGCGGTCCAAAACCACGTTGTCTTCGGTAAAAAAATGGGTATCCATGTCGCCCACTGACTAAAGAAGCGAACGGCAGAGCCGCATGCGTGCGGCGTGATAAGTCAAGGAAGGACCCCATGAAGATCCTGGTGCCTGTCAAGCGAGTGGTCGACTACAACGTCAAGATCCGCGTCAAGCCGGATGGTACGGGCGTCGAGCTTGCCAATGTGAAGATGTCGATGAACCCCTTCGACGAAATCGCCGTCGAGGAGGCGCTTCGCCTGAAGGAGGCCGGCAAGGCCCAGGAAGTGGTCGTCGTATCGATCGGTCCGGCCAAGGCCGAGGAGACCCTGCGCACGGGCCTCGCCATGGGCGCGGACCGGGCGATCCTGATCGAAACCGACGACACCGTCGAGCCGCTCGCCGTGGCGAAGATCCTCAAGGGCGTGGCCGAGGCGGAAGCCCCGGGCCTGGTCATCATGGGCAAGCAGGCGATCGACGACGATTCGAACCAGACCGGCCAGATGCTCGCCGCCCTCCTGAAGTGGGGCCAGGCGACGTTCGCCTCCAAGGTGGAACTCGATGGCGGAGCCGCGAAGGTTACCCGCGAAGTGGACGGCGGCCTTCAGACGGTCGAAGTCAAGCTTCCCGCGATCGTTACCACCGACCTGCGTCTCAACGAGCCCCGCTACGCCTCGCTGCCGAACATCATGAAGGCGAAGAAGAAGCCGCTGGACAAGAAGTCGCCTGCCGATTTCGGCGTCGACACCGCCCGGCGCCTCAAGGTGCTGAAGACCGAGGAGCCGGGAGGCCGCAAGGCCGGCATCAAGGTGAAGACCGTCGCCGAGCTCGTCGAAAAGCTCAAGACCGAAGCCGGCGTGCTTTAAGTCGGAAGAACAGGGAGACTAAAGACATGGCCATTCTTCTTCTGGCAGAACACGACAACACCTCCGTTTCCGACCAGACCGCCAAGGCGCTGAGCGCGGCGAAGTCGATCGGCGGAGACATTCACGTCCTCGTTGCCGGCGCCGGCGCGAAGGCCGCAGCGGATGCCGCAGCAAAGCTCGACGGCGTATCCAAGGTACTGCTCGCGGACAGCGCCGATCTCGCCAACGGCCTTGCCGAGCCGCTCGCCGACCTGATCGTCTCGCTCGCAGGCAATTACGACACGCTCATCGCCCCGGCGACCGCATCGGCCAAGAACGTCATGCCCCGCGTGGCAGCCCTTCTGGATGTCATGCAGGTGTCGGAGATCACCGAAGTGGTCGCGCCGGACACCTTCAAGCGGCCGATCTACGCGGGCAACGCGATCCAGACGGTGCAGTCGACCGACGCCAAGAAGGTCATCACCGTGCGCACCGCGGCCTTCCAGGCCGCAGGCGAGGGCGGTTCGGCCTCGGTCGAGACCGTTGCGGCTCCGGCCAACCCCGGCCTTTCGAGCTTCGTCTCCGACGCGATCGCCTCCTCGGAACGTCCCGAACTGACCTCCGCGAAGATCATCGTATCGGGTGGCCGCGCCCTCGGTTCGGCCGAGAAGTTCAACGAGGTCATCCTGCCGCTCGCCGACAAGCTGGGTGCGGCCGTCGGCGCTTCGCGGGCGGCCGTCGATGCCGGCTACGCGCCGAACGACTGGCAGGTCGGACAGACCGGCAAGGTCGTCGTCCCCGACCTCTACATCGCGGCCGGTATTTCCGGTGCGATCCAGCACCTGGCCGGCATGAAGGATTCCAAGGTCATCGTCGCGATCAACAAGGACGAGGAAGCGCCGATCTTCCAGGTCGCCGACTACGGCCTCGTCGGGGATCTCTTCGAAATCCTGCCGGAACTCCAGAAGTCGCTTTAGCCGTTGCTTCGCACCTGCGAAAAACGCTAGAACTGAGGCTGATCGGCCACAACAACGACATGCCGGCCCTCCCCCGGGCCGGCATCAAGCGGGCGCCGCCGCGCGCCTCGGGAGCATATCCATGGGATTGGCTAGTATTCGCAACGTCGGCGTCATCGGAGCGGGGCAGATGGGATGCGGCATTGCCCATGTCGCTGCCCTGGCGGGCTACAAGGTCCACATCTACGACCTTTCGCAGGACCGCATCGAGGCCGGCCTCGCCACGATCAACGGCAATCTCGCCCGGCAGGTGACCAACGGCAAGCTGTCCGAAGAGGACCGCAAGGCGGCGCTTTCCCTCATCTCCGGCTCCTCCGACGTAAACGACCTGGCTCCGATGGACCTCGTCATCGAGGCCGCCACCGAGGACGAGAGCGTCAAGCGCAAGATCTACGCCCAGATCTGCCCGGTCCTGAAGCCGGAAGCGCTGCTTGCGACCAACACCTCGTCCCTCTCCATTACCCGTCTGGCTTCCGCGACCGACCGCCCTGAGCGCTTCATGGGCATCCATTTCATGAACCCGGTTCCGGTGATGAAGCTCGTGGAACTGGTCCGCGGCATTGCAACCGAAGAGACCACCTTCTCCACCGCGAAGGAATTCGTCGCGACGCTCGACAAGACGATCACGGTTGCCGAGGATTTTCCCGCCTTCATCGTCAACCGCATCCTGCTGCCGATGATCAACGAGGCGATCTACACGCTCTACGAAGGCGTCGGCTCGGTCGAGGCGATCGACACCGCGATGAAGCTCGGCGCCAACCACCCGATGGGCCCGCTGCAACTGGCCGACTTCATCGGCCTCGACACCTGTCTGTCGATCATGCAGGTCCTGCACGACGGCCTGGCGGATTCCAAATACCGCCCCTGCCCGCTGCTGGTGAAATATGTCGAGGCCGGCTGGCTCGGCCGCAAGTCCGGCCGAGGCTTCTACGACTACCGGGGTGAAACGCCGGTTCCGACCCGCTAACGGGTCAGGAACCCTTTGCGGCCGCGATCAGCGCCTTGGCATCGGCGCTGTCCCAGACGGCCGGTCCATTCATCGCCGAGACGAGACAGCCCTTCGGGTCGATGATGAGCGTGACGGGCAGGCCGAAGGCGAGCCCTTCCTTCTTCATGACGTTGAACACGCCCATGGTGCTGTCGCGGTAGTAGCCGAGGGCATCGACACCGGTTTCTGCAAGGAAGGCCTTCGGCTTCTCGTCCGTGCCCGTGTCGATATTGACGGCGACCACCTCGAAATCCTCCCCGCCCATCTCCTTCTGCAGATTGTTGAGCGCCGGCATCTCCTCGCGGCAGGGCCCGCACCAGGTCGCCCAGAGATTGAGAAGCACCGTCTTGCCGGCGAAATCGGTCGTTTTCAGATCCTGCCCCTGCGGCCCCTTGAACGAGAGGTCGATCAGCCGCGGCGACGTCGCGGCCGCCATGGCGGCAACTTCGCCCCGCGCGAACTCATCGACCGACCGGGCCAGTTCCACCGCGCCCTCGCAGGCACCGGCACCTGCGGCGACCTCGCCATTGCCAGACCCGGCATTCCTCACGTATACCGCCACGGCACCGGCCATCAGCCCGGCTATGGCGGCGATCACGATCAATCTGGCGGAGGGTAGGCCTAGCGGTCTCTTATTCGTCATCTAGCACTCCAGGACTTTGCATCATGGCTGACGGCACGAAGGACGCGGTTTCCTCCAACCAGATGTGGGGCGGTCGCTTCGCCTCCGGCCCGGATGCGATCATGGAGGAGATAAATGCCTCCATCGGCTTCGACAAGAAGCTCTACGCCCAGGATATCCGCGGCTCAGTGGCGCACGCGACCATGCTGGCGGCAAAAGGCATTATTTCCGCAGAAGATAAAGACAAGATCGTCGAGGGGCTGAACACGATCCTGTCAGAGATCGAGAGCGGCAATTTCCAATTCTCGCGAAAGCTGGAAGACATCCACATGAACGTGGAGGCACGGCTGGCCACCCTCATCGGCCCGGCCGCCGGCCGCCTGCACACCGCCCGCTCGCGCAACGACCAGGTGGCGCTCGACTTCCGGCTCTGGGTGAAGGAAGAGTTGTCAAAGACCGAACGGATGCTGACCGACCTGATCTCGGCCTTCCTCGACCGTGCCGAGGAACACGCCGATACCGTCATGCCGGGCTTCACGCACCTGCAGACCGCCCAGCCGGTGACCTTCGGGCATCACTGCATGGCCTATGTGGAAATGTTCGGCCGCGACCGGCAGCGGGTGCGCCACGCGATCGAGCATATGGATGAATCCCCGATCGGCGCCGCGGCGCTTGCCGGCACCGGCTTCCCGATCGACCGGCACATGACCGCGGCAGCACTCGGCTTCCGCGAGCCGACCCGCAATTCGATCGACACCGTTTCGGATCGCGACTTCGCGCTGGAATTCCTCTCCATTTCGGCGATCTGCGCGATGCACCTCTCGCGGCTCGCCGAGGAGATCGTCATCTGGTCGACACCGCAATTCGGCTTCATCCGCCTGTCGGACGCCTTTTCCACCGGCTCCTCCATCATGCCGCAGAAGAAGAACCCTGACGCGGCCGAACTGGTGCGCGCGAAGACCGGCCGCATCAACGGCTCGCTGGTCGCGCTGCTGACGATCATGAAGGGCCTGCCGCTCGCCTATTCGAAGGACATGCAGGAAGACAAGGAGCAGGTCTTCGATTCCGCCGAGAACCTGGAGCTTGCGATTGCTGCCATGACGGGCATGGTCCGCGACATGACGGTCCGATCCGACCGCATGCGCGCCGCTGCCGGATCGGGCTATTCGACCGCGACCGACCTTGCCGACTGGCTGGTCAGGGAGGCGGGGCTGCCGTTCCGGGACGCCCATCACGTGACCGGCCGGGCCGTGGCGCTTGCTGAGCAGAAGGGCTGCGACCTCGGTGAGCTCTCGCTTGCAGACCTCAAGGGTATTCACGACGCCATCACCGAGAAGGTCTTCGACGTCCTCTCGGTGGACGCGTCTGTTGCAAGCCGGACGAGTTTCGGCGGCACGGCACCCTCGGAAGTGCGCAAGCAGATCGCCTGGTGGCGCGCCCGCAACTAGCCATCGAAATGACGGCGGAGTGACTGCACAAGGGCCAGGAACTCCGCTATGACACCAGCGCAGCCTGCTTGGAAAGGAACCGGAATGTCGAAGATCGCTCAAAAATTCGGCGGCATCGCTCTGACGCTGGCGGTGGCCGGCATCGTTCTTTCCGGATGCGGCCGCAAGGGCGATCTCGACCGCCCCAGCACGCCCGTCGAGCAGCAGAACCTGCGCAAGACGGGAGACAACCGCAAGCCCGAGCCCGTCTCGGAAAAGCGCTTTTTGCTCGATCCCCTGCTCTGAACGAAGGCTTCCGTGAACCACTTCCAGTACATTGATGGCGTCCTGCACGCCGAGAACGTCCCGATTCCCGAGATCGCCAAGGCCGTCGGCACCCCATTCTACGTCTATTCGACCGCGACGCTGGAACGCCATTACAACGTCTTCTCCAAGGCCTTCGCTGATATCGACGCGATGGTCTGCTATGCAATGAAGGCGAATTCCAATCAGGCCGTGCTGAAGACGCTCGCCAGACTCGGGGCCGGCGTCGACGTGGTGTCCGGTGGTGAACTGCGCCGGGCGCTCGCCGCCGGCATTCCGGCCGACCGGGTCATGTTCTCCGGCGTCGGCAAGACCGCAGCGGAAATGGACCTGGCGCTCGATGCCGGGATCTACTGCTTCAACGTCGAGTCCGAGCCCGAACTCGAGGTCCTGAACCAGCGCGCGCAGCGCAAGGGCAAACGCGCGCCTGTCTCCTTCCGCATCAATCCGGACGTCGACGCCCGGACGCATGCGAAGATCTCCACCGGCAAGAAGGAAAACAAGTTCGGCATTTCCTACGAGCGTGCCCGCGCCGTCTACGCGCATGCGGCCACGCTGCCGGGAATAGAAGTGACCGGCATCGACATGCATATCGGCAGCCAGATCACCGATCTGCAGCCCTTCGAGGATGCTTTCCGGCTGCTGCGCGAACTGGTCGACACGCTGCGCGCCGACGGCCACGGAATCCATCACGTCGATATCGGCGGCGGGCTCGGCATTCCCTACCGGGACGACAACGATCCGCCGCCGCTTCCCGATGCCTATGCCGAGACGGTGAAGCGGCAGCTGAAGTCGCTCGACTGCAAGATCGTCACCGAGCCGGGCCGGCTCATCGTCGGCAATGCGGGTATCCTCGTGACCGAGGTCGTCTACGTCAAGGACGGGGGCGAGAAGTCCTTCGTCATCGTCGACGCCGCCATGAACGACCTGATCCGCCCGACGCTTTACGAGGCCTATCACGAGATCCGCCCCGTGATCGTGCCCGGTCCCGGTGCGCCGCGGATCCGCGCCGACATCGTCGGCCCGGTCTGCGAAACAGGGGACTACCTCGGGCTGGATCGCGAGATGGCGGCGCCGAAGCCCGGCGACCTCATCGCGGTGAGCTCCGCCGGCGCCTATGGAGCGGTACAGGCGGGCACCTACAATTCCCGCCTTCTGGTTCCCGAGGTCCTGGTCCGGGGCAGCGGCTTCCATGTAATCCGGCCGCGCGGCACCTACGAGGAACTCATCGGACTGGACTCGCTTCCCGCCTGGCTCGTCTGAAGCCTCATCAACGCCTGTTCACATCTGTTGGAGGCCGGCGGATTTATGCCGGCTTCGGCAACAGCGCTCTCGTCTTCGCCACAAAGATCGCTATCTTGAACGGATGCAGCGCTGCGCGCGGCGCGGCGTCGAGTTGCGCCTCCACGAGGAGAGGGATTGCATGAGCAATATCCGCAAAGGGGCGTTCGACGCCCTTCCGGGGCTTGCCCGACGGGTTGCCTGGAAGCGTGTCCTCGCCCGTGCGGTGCTCTTCCTCGAACGGGTGATACCCCGCCTCCTGCCCGTCGTCGGGGTCGCAGCCCTCTTCCTCGCCTTCGCATGGTTCGGCCTCTTCCGCCTCATGCCGGACATGATCCGCTGGGTTCTGCTGGCCGCCTTCGGGATCGCGTTTGCGGCCACACTTCTGCCGATCGCCCGCGTACGCTGGCCCGCCCCCGCCGATGCCGACCGTCTGCTCGAGGAGCGAAACCACCTGCCGCACCAGCCGGTCGCGGTGCAGGACGATGCGCTCTCCCACGACACCCCCTTCGCCCGCGCGCTGTGGAAGGAGCACCAGATCCGCATGGCGGAGCAGATCGCCGCCCTCGACGCCGGCCTGCCGCAGCCCGACATCGCCCGACATGACCGGCATGCCCTGCGCGCCATTCCCGCGCTCCTGCTGGTCATCGCCTTCGGCTTCTCCTTCTCCAACGGCGCGGGAACGATCGGCGATGCCTTCCGCCCGGCCGCGGCACCGGTCGATCTGGCCCCGGACCTGAGGATCGATGCCTGGCTGACGCCGCCTTCCTATACCGGCCGCCCGCCGGTCTTCCTCACCGGGGACGCGACCGGCGCGGCTTCGCCGCTCTCCCAGCCACAGCACTCGAAACTGACCGTCCGGCTTACCGGCGGAAACGGCGAGGAGACCGTGACCTTCAGACCGGCCGCACAGGCGGAACCTGTCGTCCTCGTGAGCGAAGAGGCGATCGCTGCGGAAAAGGCGACGGCGGGCGACGCTCAGGCGTCGCAGGTCGCTGTCCCCGCAACGCCTGCCACTCCCCCGGCAGGCCAGTTCCCGCAACGGCGCACCTATCTGATGACGCTCGACGGGAGCGGCGAGCTTGCGGTCAACGGGCAGACCTGGACGTTCGACGTCATTGCCGACCGCCCCCCGGAGATCGCCTTCGACAAGCAGCCGCGCCGTGCCGTGAACGGTGCACTGGAGATATCCTTCAAGGGCAAGGACGATTACGGCATCCGTGACGCCGAGGCGATCATCGAGCCGGCCGATGCGGCGGAAGCGGAAGCGTCCCCGCTCTACCCCCTCCCGACCTTTCCCCTCGAACTGCCCCGGCGAAGCGCCGAAGAGGTCAAGGGGCTGACCAGCCGCGACCTCACCGAGCATCCGCTGTCCGGGACGCGAGTGCGGATCACGCTCACGGCACGGGACGGCGCCGGCCAGACCGCGAAAAGCGAGCCCTTCGAGATGGTCCTGCCCGCCCGGCCCTTCTCGGAGCCGCTGGCTGCCGCAGTAGCAGAACAGCGGCAGGTCTTCGCCCTGGATAGCCGGCAGGTTCCGCGGGCGCTCGAACTCAACGAGGCCCTGACCCTTAGGCCTGACGAGACGATACCGAAACTGTCGCACTTCCTGCTTCTCCGTTCGGCCCACGGGCGAATGGAACTTGCCCTGAACGACGAACAGCTGAGGGAAGCGGCGGACTACCTCTGGACCATCGCGCTCGGGATCGAGGACGGCGATCTGTCGGCGGCGGAGCAACGTCTTCGGGATGCCCAGAATGCGCTGAACGAGGCGCTCAAGGACGGCGCTAGCGACGAGGAGATTGCCAAGCTCATGGAGGAACTCCGGCAGGCCATGCAGGAGTTCATGTCGGAGCTTGCCCAGCGCCTGCAGGACAGCCCCCGCGCATCGCAGGACATGCAGGCGCAGAACGTCCTTCGTCAGCGTGACCTGCAGAACATGCTCGATCAGATCGAGAACCTCGCCCGGTCGGGGAACCGCGATGCGGCCCAGCAGATGCTCTCGCAACTGCAGCAGATGATGAACAACCTGCAGGCCGGCCGCATGCAGCAGGGCCAGCAGGCGCAACAGGACAGCCCGATGCGCCAGCAGATCGACAAGCTTGGCGAGATCATGCAGGAACAGCAGCGGCTGATGGACCAGACCTTCCAGTTCGACCAGGCTCTGCGGGACCGCATGCAGCGAGGCGATCCCGGTGAGCAGGGCGAGCAGCCCTACGAAGATCAGCAGGCGCAACAGGGACAGCAGGGGCAACCGGGCTCGCCCACCGATGAGATGACCGCCGAACAGTTGCGGGAGGCGCTGAAGAACCTTCAGGCCCAGCAAGATGGTCTCGCCAAGAAGCTCCAGGAACTGCAGCAAGGCCTCAAGGACCTCGGCATGCAGCCGGGCCCGGGTTTCGGAGAGGCGGAGCGCGAGATGGGCAATGCCGGAAAGGCTCTGGGCCAGGGCGAAGGCGAACAGGCTGTCCAGGGCCAGGGCAACGCCCTCAATGCCCTGCGTCAGGGGGCCCAGGACATGATGCAGCAGATGATGCAGGCCATGCAGCAGGGCCAGGGCCAGGGTGAAGGCCCGGGCGAGGTCTCGCAGGGCGAGCGGAACGGCCGCGATCCGCTGGGACGGCCCCGCAACAACGAAGTGGTCATCGACGGGAGCCAGAAGGTGCCCAACGAGATCGATGTACAGCAGGCCCGGCGGATCCTGGACGCCATTCGCGAAAAGCTGGGTACCGCCATCGGAGAGCGGCTTCTCAACCCGTCAGCGGGTGAGATCGAGCGGAATTATCTGGAGCGCCTGCTGCAGTCCAAGTAGCTCAGGCGGCGCAGGTTTCCCGGCCCCGAAGTGCTGCGGCAACGGCCTTGCGGATTTCCGGCAAGGCAAACGGCTTCTGCACGACGTCGACGATCTTCTCGGCGAGATCGTCCGCCCGCTCCCGCTGCTCCGCATAACCTGTCATCAGGAGGATTTTGAGACCCGGGTGACGCGAGGCGGCGTGATGGGCGAGTTCGATCCCGTCCATGACCGGCATGCGAATGTCGGAAAGCAGAAGATCGAATTCCAGCTCCGCGAGCTTCTCCAATCCTTCCGCGCCGTCGCCCGCTTCATGGGTTTCGTGCCCGTCGAGACGAAGGGCACGAGCAACGAACATGCGCAGCGAATCCTCGTCCTCGGTAATCAGGATCTTGGCCATGGCGCTCGATTCTCCCTTTGGTCTTATTGAGGGAGCAAATCACCAGACTTTCCTTTGCGAGGAGTAAACGGGCTCCCGCAAAGCGGCTGACATGGTTAACGAGATACGGAGCGCGGACTGCTAGGTCTCGCCGGGCGCGTCGCCGGTGACGACGCCGACGAAGGGGAGTTCCCGGAAAGCGTAGGCGACGTCCATCCCGTAGCCGACGACGAAATAGTCCGGGCATTCGAAGCCGACATAGTCCGCCTCAAGGTCTTCCTTGCGCTTCACGCTCTTGTCGAGGAGCACGGCGATAGAGACGTGCCGCGCACCGCGCTCGTAAAGCATCTGCTTGGCAAACAGCAGGGTGCGGCCGGATTCCAGGATGTCGTCGATCAACAGCACGTCGCGATCCTTCACGTCGCTGTCGATATCCTTGACGATGCGCACGCCCTGCGAAACCGTGCCCGCCCCGTAGCTGGAGAGCGTGATGAATTCCACCTCCGGCGCCAGGCCGACATCGTGGAGCGCCCGGATGAGATCGGCGGCGAAGATGAAGGAGCCCTTCAGGATGGCGATGACGAGCAGGTCCTTCGTGGGACCCTTGGCGATCTCCGCAGCGATCGCGCGATTGCGTTCCGCGATGGCCTCGGCGGAATAAAGCGGCTCAATGATCTTGCCGCGAACGACGGGCATGGGGCTCTCCTGACTGCTTCAGAAGGCCGCCGATAGCATAATCAGGGCGTGGAGGCACCCGCCGATGCGAAGGAAAGCCGCAGTTGCGGCATTTTTCCACCAGGATGGGGAATGCGCGCGGAAAACCCGTGGCTCTCGCCAGCCCTGATTGCCGGCACGGGCGGGTCGATGACGGCACTGGCGACCGTCGCACCGTCCGACATCAGGTCCGCGTGGATCGGCAGCGCGTCGAGCGGATCCTCGCTGTTGTTTTTGATGATCCCGGTGATCAGCAGAAGCGACATGCCGTTCGCATCCTGCGGCGTCAGGTTAACATGCGTCAGATCGAGCCCGGCCGCATGTGCCCGCGCCGGCTCGGCCAGGAACAACGCGAAACCACCCGCGAGACCGAACACGGTCACGAAGACGACCGCGACGAGAGCCGCGAACACATCGGCCGAAAGGTTCATGAGCGACCGCTCTATCATCGAGAGGATTGCCCCGGCAGTCTGCTTCTCCGCCACTGCTCGCCGAGGGGCCGATCGCGGCCGAAGCCTTTCCGAACGTTCGGCTGCGGGCGCGTTTCTACGGGAGGTGGCGTTCACGGTGACGAAGGCGGCGTCCGCGACATTGCCGGTGGCGCGATGGGTGAGGCGTCCGCGGGCGGATCTCGGTTCGGGGGGCAGGATATCGATGACGGTCATCGCTCGCCTTTCCGGGCTCCGGCCTGCCGGGCCCTGAATGCCGCTTTTCCCCACTCGGAAAACTTGGCATTGAATCGAATCTTGCCCAGTCGTAAATTCAAATGGTTAATGCTTCGGAAATGCGGCCCTCAAGACGACCTGATCCGGCGGCGATGCAAATCGCCTGACTTCGGTTGCAGGGGCAGCGCAACACGGGACCAGGTTTCCTCTTGATCCACTTCGAGAACGTCGGCCTCCGCTACGGGATGGGGCCGGAAATCCTTCGGGACATGACCTTCGATATCCCGAAGCGGTCGTTCCAGTTCCTTACCGGCCCCTCCGGAGCCGGGAAGACGACGCTTTTGCGCCTGCTTTTCCTGTCGCTGCAGCCGACCCGCGGCCTGATCCGGATGTTCGGGCGCGACCTGACCCAGATCCCCCGCGGCGAACTGCCGATGCTGCGCCGGCGGGTGGGCATCGTGTTCCAGGATTTCCGGCTGCTCGACCACCTGACCACCTACGAGAACGTCGCACTTCCGCTGCGCGTCCGCGGCAAGGAGGAGAGCGGCTACCGGAACGATGTCGTCGAACTGCTGAAATGGGTGGGCCTCGGCGAACGCATCAATGTCCTGCCGCCGGTGCTTTCCGGCGGGGAGAAGCAGCGCGCGGCGATCGCGCGCGCCCTGATCGACCGCCCGGAAATCCTGCTCGCCGACGAGCCGACGGGAAACGTCGACCCGCCCATGGCAAAGCGGCTTCTCTCGCTCTTTCTGGAACTCAACCGACTGGGTACCGCCGTGGTCATCGCCACCCACGACCTCGCGCTGATGGACCAGATCGATGCGCGTCGCATGATCCTGACCGAAGGGCGGCTCGACATCTATGAATGAGATGACCCGCTCCAATCCGGCACAGCGACCGACGCAGCAGCGCACGGCGATGCGCGTGCGCCCGACCGGTCCCATCCTGCCGCCCTCCAACATCCAGGGCAATGCGCTGATCGTCGTCATCGCCATCATGGCCTTCCTGGCATGCCTGACCTTCGGCGCCGTCACCATGGTCCGGGCAACCGCATCCGGCTGGCAGAGCGAGATCGCCCGGGAGATCACGATCCAGATCAAGCCTTCCGAGGGGCTCGATATGGATGCGGCACTGGAGAAAGCCAGGGAACTGGCTCTCGGCTTCGTCGGCACCGAGCAAGGAACGATCCTCGACGACAGTGCAACGGCGCGGCTTCTCGAGCCCTGGCTCGGCACGGGGCTCGACCTGAAGGAACTGCCGGTTCCCAGGCTGGTGGTGATCACCATCGACGAGGAAAATCCGCCCAACTTTGCCGAGATGCGGGAACTGCTGGCGCATGAACTGCCCCAGGCGATCCTGGACGACCACCGCACCTGGGTCGACCGCCTCGTCTCGATGGCGAGCACCACGGTGATGATCGGCACCGGCGTCCTCGTCCTCGTCTTCACGGCCATGGTCCTCACCGTCGTCTTCGCGACCCGCGGCGTCATCGCGGGCAATCGCCACATCGTCGAGGTGCTGCATTTCGTCGGCGCGGAGAGCAGCTTCGTGGCGCGGGAATTCCAGAAGCACTTCCTCAAGATCAGCCTCAAGGGGTCGGCGGCCGGAAGCGCGCTCGCCGCAATCCTCTTCGCGACGCTGGGCTTCTGGCAGGCCAATACCCGGGCGACGCCCGAAAGCGACCAGGCGATGGCGCTGTTCGGGACGTTCTCGCTCGGGCTGAGCGGCTATCTCGGCATCATCGCGACAATGATCCTGATCGCGCTCCTGACGACGCTAACTGCGCGCCTGACCGTGATGCGCACGATCGACGAAATCGATCTCATCCGCTCGGATCCCGCGCGATCCGACGGTCTCCCCGCATCGTGAAGGTAGCGACCGGAGAGCGGATACAAAAACCTGTTCATCGCGGGGGACTCGGTCTATTCACTTCCCATGAGCACGACTCGTCAATCGAAGCAGGAACGCCTGCCCGACTCGCCGCGTGAGCGTGTAGCGACGCAGCTCTTTTCCCGGAGCAGCAGGCTGAGGCGGGTTGCGCGCTGGATCATAATCGGTTCCCTGGCCGTAATCGCCGCCATCCTCGGCGGGTTCCTGTGGTTTGCCGATTCGGTTGCCTCCCTGCGTCCGCCGGAAGGGGTAAAGGCCGATGCGATCGTGGTGCTGACCGGCGGCTACCAGCGCATCGACCAGGCGATGGGCCTGTTGCGCGACGGTGCCGGCAAGAAGCTGCTGATCTCCGGCGCACATCCTTCCACCAGCCCGGCGCAGATCCGCAAGATGACTCAGACGCCGTCCGACCTATTCTCCTGCTGCGTCGACATCGGCTATGACGCGATCGACACGATCGGCAATGCCAACGAGATCTCCCGCTGGATCCACGACAACGGTTTCAGCGTCGTGCTGGTGGTCACCCAGAACTACCACATGCCGCGCAGCCTTCATGAACTGCGCCGTGCCGACCCCGTTACGGAATTCATCCCCTATCCGGTGGTCAATTCGGACCTGACGCGCAAGGCGTGGTTCGCCGAACCGGACGTCGTCCGCACGATGATGCAGGAATATGTGAAGGTCGTCGCGGCGACGATGAGGGACTGGGTGGGCCTTGGCCACCGCAACGGCCTGCGAACCGGCGACAAGTCGGAGGCCGCCGGGTACAAGGCGAAGCTCTGAGAGCGGCCTTTGCCCATGCGTGGTTGAGACAGCTTTTGCTGCGGGTCATTCTCGTGTAGGCAGGCATCGTTCACGAGGAAGTCCCGTATGCTGATGGTTCGATCCATCCTCTTCAACCTGGCATTCTATGCCAACCTCATCCTGCAGATGATCGTCCTGACGCCGGTCTATTTCTCGCTGCCCCGCAAGGAGGCCCTGAGGGTCCCGAAGAACTGGGCGCGCTCCAACCACTGGCTGATGGAAAAGATCGTCGGGACGACCTTCGAGATCGAGGGGCTGGAGAATATTCCGGAAGGCGGCTGCATCTTCGCACCCAAGCATCAGTCCTTCTGGGACACTTTCGCGCTCCTGCCCTGGCAGAACGACCCCGTCTACATTCTCAAGCGCGAGCTCCTCTGGATCCCGCTTTTCGGCTGGTACGTGATGAAGCAGCGGATGATCCCGGTCAATCGCGGCGCCCGCGGCAGGGTGATGGTGGGCGTGATGGAGCGCACCAAGGAGGAGATGAAGAAGGGCCGCCAGCTCATCATCTATCCCGAAGGGACCCGTCGTCCGCCGGGAGCCGAGCCGGAATACCGCTATGGCATCGCGCGGATCTATCGGGACATCCAGGTGCCGGTCGTGCCTATCGCCATGCATCCCGGCCTGTTCTGGCCCCGCCGCCGGTCGATCCGCTACCCCGGCCATTTCAAGGTACGCATCCTTCCGCCGATAGAGCCCGGCCTCGACCCCGACGTCTTCTTCCAGACGCTGACTGACCGCCTCGAAAAGGCAAGCGACGAACTGCTCGTGGAAACCGTGGAAGCCAATCCGCACCTGAAGCTTCCACCGACCGCCGTCAAGCGACTGGCGGAACTGCGGGCGGCGGCGGAAACTCCACACCGCGCCGAAGCAGGCGCAGCCGTCACTCCAGATCGATCAGCCGGCTGACGCCTTCCAGCCAATGGTCGCGAATTCCCATCTCGCGAAGATGGGAAACCGTGTTGAGCACATAGGCCGGGTTGGGTCCGGACTTGCCCGCCGCACTTCGCACGATCTGCGCCGCTTCTCCCACGTCCAGCACGCCTGCATATTGTGCATGGCGGCGGTCCACCACATAGCTGAGCGCGTGGACCTGTCGCCGGTCGTCCAGCACGGCGGGCAGCAGTCGTTCCTTGTAGACGTGGGTGACGAGTTCCCGGGCCCGCAGGTAGGCGAGCACCTCGAGACGCTCCTCGCGCGGCACGCGAAATGCCAGGCCGCGACAGGAGCCGCCACGATCCAGCCCAAGGACCAGGCCCGGCTGTTCCGGAGTGCCGCGATGGACATGGGAGCGAACGCAGAGCGAGCGGCGATAGCCGAATATGTGCGCCTGGGCCTTCTCCTCGAAGGGGAAGCCCGGGTTCCACATGAGCGACCCGTAGCCAAATACCCAAAATTCGTCCATATCCGGCGCCATGCGTACCCGTCGGCGTAGTTTGCGCTGCAACAGACCACCTTTGGGAGAACATCATGGCAGCGTCAAGCCGATCCGGCACGGCGAAGAAAGTTTGGTTTCTCGCGATAGCCATCGTTCTGGTCATCGCCATCTATACCGGCGGGTGGTTCTACGCCGCCCACGCACTGAGAGAAAGGACGCTTGCGCTTCTCGGAAGCAAGGAGGCCGAGGGAGTGACGGCCGAATGCCTGGACGCCGAGTACCGGGGCTACCCGTTCCGGATCGGACTGTTCTGCTCGCGGGTCAACATCGACGACCGCAATCACGGGGTCTCGGCGAGCCTCGGCGCCCTCCGCTCGGCAGCACAGGTCTATGACCCCGGCCACATCATCTGGGAGATCGACGCGCCCGCGGAAGTCAGGACCAGCCACGGCCTTTCGGCCTCGTCGGTCTGGGAAAGCCTTCAGTCGAGCCTCGTCACCAGCAGCGGCCGCATCGAGCGCAGTTCGACCGTGATCCAGCATCCTTCCACGAGCCTCGTCTCCACAACAGCGGGGCAATCGCTGAGCCTTGCGGCCGACCGGGCGGAAATCCACCTGCGCCAGAACGGCGATGATCTGGACGCGGCGCTCAGCCTCGACAACACCCGGGCAAGGGACGAGGGTCTGGCGGACCTTCTCCCGGCCGCGTCTGCCGTCGTCGACATGACGCTGGTGGGCCGTGCCGGAATGGCGGATGGCACGGACCCCAACGGTCTTGCCCTCTACGGCACGCAAGGCGAGATGCGCAGGCTGGCGATCGATCTCGGCGAAGGCCGGCTCATCACCGTCACCGGCCCCTTCTCCATCGATGACGAGGGCTATCTTTCGGGCCGGCTGAAACTGCAGGTGGAGCAGATCGAGGCCTGGCGAAACAGCCTCGCCCAGGCATTCCCCGAGGTCGAGCCGGTCATCAGGACGGTTTCCGGCATGCTCTCTGCATTGACCGGGGGCGGCCAGAATGCCTCAATCGACCTGACGATCGACCGCGGCAAGGTGCTAGCCGGCGGATTTATTCCGGTCGCCGAGATCCCGCCGATCTGAGCCTATTTCTTGACGTCCAGCGCGTGGCGGCCGAAGTCGGGCGCGTCCACGTCCTGGCCGGCCTCGATGATCGACCGGCGGACGGCCCGCGTCCGCGTGAAGAGGTCGAACAGCTTGTCGCCCTCGCCCCAGCGGATCGCCCGCTGAAGATAGGCGAGGTCCTCGGAAAACCGTGCCAGCATTTCCAGGATCGCATCTCTGTTGTGCAGGCAGACGTCGCGCCACATGGTCGGATCGGAAGCGGCGAGGCGCGTGAAGTCGCGGAAACCGGAGGCGGAATACTTGATGACCTCCGATTCCGTCACCGTCTCGAGATCGTCCGCCGTGCCGACGATGTTGTAGGCGATGATATGCGGCAGGTGCGAGACGATGGCGAGAACCTTGTCGTGGTGCTCGGGGTCCATCTCGTCGATGCGCGAACCGAGCGCGGTCCAGAAGGCCTTGAGCTTGTCCAGGGCGCCTTGGTCGGTGTCCGGCAGCGGCGTGAAGATGCACCAGCGGCCGTGGAAGAGGCCCGCAAACCCGGCGTCGGGGCCGGATTTTTCCGTTCCCGCCAGCGGGTGGCCCGGAATGAAATGCACCCCCTGCGGCATGTGCGGCGCCATCTGCGCGATCACCGACGCCTTGGTCGAGCCGACATCCGTGACGATGGCTCCGGGCTTCAGGTTGGGGGCGATCTGCTTCGCCACCTCTTCGGAGGCGCCGACCGGAACGGAAACGATCACCAGGTCGGCATCGCGCACCGCGTCCGCCGCCGAAGCGACGTAGGCCGTCCCGAGATCCAGTTCCTCGGCCCGCTTCAGCGTCTGGCTGCTGCGGGTGGAGATGACGACTTCCTTCGCCAGCCCCAGTTCCTTGATATCACGGGCGATCGACGAGCCGATGAGGCCGATCCCGATGAGCGCGATCCGGTCGAAATGTGCGTCCGTCATGCGCCGCGGCCCATGAATTCGCCGAGCGTCTCGATCACGCCGCGGTTCGCCTCCTCGGAACCGACCGTCATCCGCAACGCGTTCGGGAAGCCATAACTTTTCACCGCACGCAGAATGTAGCCGCGGCTGGTGAGCAAGGCGTCCGCGTCCTCGGCCCGCTTGCCGTCGACATCCGGGAAATGGATGAGGAGGAAGTTGGTGACCGACGGCGTGACCGTGAGCCCGATCGCCTCGAAGGCATGCGTCAGCTTGTCCAGCCATAGGCTATTGTGCGCGACGGCGGCCTCGATGAAGCCCTGGTCGCGGATGGCCGCAGCTCCTGCGGCAATGGCCGGGGCATTCATGTTGAACGGCCCACGCACGCGGTTCAGCGCATCGACAATGGCGGCTGGCGCGTACATCCAGCCGATGCGCAGCGCTGCCAGCCCGTAGGCCTTGGAGAAAGTGCGCGTCATCACGACATTGCGGCTTCCCGAGACGAGCTCGAGCCCGGCCTCGTAGTCGTTGCGGCGGACATATTCCGCATAGGCCGCATCGAGCACCAGGACGACGTTCTTCGGCAGCCCCGCATGCAGGCGGCGGATTTCCGATACCGGCACATAGGTCCCGGTCGGATTGCCGGGGTTGGCGATGAAGACGATCCTCGTCTTTTCCGTCACGGCCGAAAGTATCGCATCCACGTCGACGCAACAGTCCTTCTCCTTGACGACGACCGGTGTGGCCCCCGACGCCATGATCTGGATCTTGTAAACGAGGAAACCGTGTTCGGTGATGATGCCTTCGTCGCCGGCCCCCAGGTAGACGTGGCAGAGAAGCCCGAGCAGCTCGTCGGAGCCGTTGCCGCAGAGGATATTGGCCGCGTTGAGGCCGTGCACGCCCGCGATCGCCTGGCGCAGATGGGTTGCCTGGCCGTCGGGATAGATTTCGAGATGGTCGGCCGCAGCCTTGAACGCTTCGATCGCCTTCGGGCTCGGCCCGAGCGGGGTTTCGTTGGAGGAAAGCTTGAAGACGCGCGCGACGCCCGGCGCATGTTCCTTGCCCGGCACATAGGCGGCAATGTCCAGGATACCAGGACGGGGAACAGGCTCGTTGACGACGATACTCATGGAAACGACCTTCTGAAGGGTGCCGGTACCGGCAAATAATGCTGTGGCATTAATGCCGAAACGGGTCTTTGTCGAGGGTCAGGCCCCCGCCCCGCAGCCATCGGCCGCATCCCGGGTCGTCGGCACGCCATGCGGGGCGAGGACGGGCACGAACACCCGGCGGGACGCCCGCGCGGCGACCGGCAGCCCCTGATAGAGACGCTTCTGTGCTTCGACGATGATGACGCCGGAAAAGACCGGCCAGAATCGTCGCCCCATCCGCTCAATCACGTTCCTGAACCGCAGCACGGTCCGCAACTTCGAGGGCGGAAAGAACAGTGCCTCGGCGCTCGCGGCGGGCGTAAAATTCGTTTCCCGCAGCAGGTGGGTCAGCTGGCGGCGTGAATAGGGACGGCCGGAGCCGAACGGGGTATGTTCCATGCGGGCCCAGACACCGCGACGGTTCGGGACAACGATGACGAGCCGTCCGCCCGGCGCGAGCACGCGCCACAATTCCTTCAGCGTCTCTCGCGGGTTCTCGGCGAATTCGAGCGAGTGCACCAGCAGCACGCGGTCGATCGAGGCGTCCGGCAGCGGCAGCTCTTCCTCAAACACGAGAGCCGTCGCCGACAGTTCACCGGAGGGCCAGTTCACCGCGCCCTGCCCGGCCGGCATGAAGGCGAAAGTCCGCTCGGTATCGGCACGGAAGCGTTCGAGATAGGGAACGGCATATCCCAGCCCGACAAGCCGCTCTTCCGGCAGCCTCGCCCAGAGGGAGGCGAGCGCGAAGGTGATCGATCGCTCCGCAAGGCGCCCCAACCGGGAGTGATAGAATTCGCGGAGATCGACGATATCTGTATGCATCGGAGAAATGCTAGCAGAGAGCGGTTGGACATCATAGCCGGAGCCCCTACATTGTCCGCCGGCGCCATTTTTGCAACGGGGACAGCATCATGAAGCCGCTGGAGATCGAAGTCTTCCAATGCCGGAGCGACAACTACGGCGTGCTCCTGCACGATCCCGAAACGGGGCAGACCGCGTCGATCGATGCTCCGGAGGAACAGCCCATCCTCGACGCCCTCGCAAGGCGGGGCTGGACGCTCACCCATATCCTGACCACCCATCATCATACCGATCATGTCGAGGGCAATCTCGGCCTCAAGGAGCGCTTCGCGGTCGAGATCGTCGGCCCGGTCAACGAAGCCGTCGCCATACCGGGACTCGACAGGTCGGTCGCCGATGGCGACGAATTCGAGTTCGGCGACCACACCGTCTGCGTGATCGAGACGCCCGGCCACACGGCGGGACACGTCTGCTACTATTTCCCGGACGACAAGATCCTCTTTGTGGCAGACACGCTTTTCGCGCTCGGTTGCGGGCGGCTGTTCGAACGACCTGCCGCGGACATGTGGCATTCGCTGCAGAGGCTCTCCGCGCTGCCTGACGAGACGGCGGTCTATTTCGGCCACGAGTACACGCTTTCCAATGCGCGCTTCGCACTGACCATCGACCCGGACAACAAGAGGCTTCAGGCGCGGGTTCGCGACATCGAGGAGGCCCGCGCGGCAAGCCGCTTCACCATCCCGACGACGATCGGGCTGGAGAAGGAGACGAACCCGTTCCTGCGCGTCACTGATCCCGCGGTGCGCCGCAACCTCCTGATGGAATCGAAATCGAACGAGGACGTGTTTGCGGAAATCCGCAAGCGCAAGGACAACTTCTAGCCCACCGAAAGGGCAGCGCGATGATGGACCCGCAGCAGATCATCAGCCTTCTCGACATGCAGCATCACCCTGAAGGGGGATGGTACACGGAGACGTTCCGCGACCCGGCAGGGGGCGACCGCAGCTATTCGACTGCGATCTATTACCTGCTCCAGGCAGGCGAGCGGTCCCACTGGCACCGGGTGCGCGACGCCGCGGAGATCTGGCACTATTATGGGGGCGATCCGCTCCGCCTCGACATCTCCATTGACGGGGTCAACCGGGAGGCGGTGACGCTCGGCATGGACATCGCCAACGGCGAGCGTCCCCAGGTCGTCATCCCGGCGGACGCGTGGCAGGCGGCGGAGCCCCTTGGCGCCTTCACCCTGGTCGGCTGCACGGTGGCTCCGGGGTTCGAATTCTCCGCTTTCGAAATGGCGCCTCCCGGCTGGGAGCCGGGCTCAGGCTGACGGGAGCCCCACGATCGCAAGAGTGAACACGAGCTGCGCTGTGTAGTAGCTCGCCCATACGACGTTGCGCAGCACGCGACTTGTCCGCGTGCCCGAGGCGACCAGGAACTTCTCCACCGCAAGTGCCGTGTCGGAGGACAGGAACAGGGCGGCCCCGACAAATACTGCCACATCCGTGACCGCCAGTGCCGTCAGGCCCATGCCGCCGATAACCAGCCCATAGACGGCGACCGGCAAGGCCAGGGGTCCGGCGGGGCCCCTGAGGACGAGGATCAGCACCGGAACCAGGACTGCCAGCAGGCCGGCGCCGGCAAGCCGCCACACCTCGCCGGAAATCGCTGCCGGGTCGGCCATCGGCCAGAACAGCATGACATAGGCCAGATGCGAGAGGAGGAAGGCGACGAGCCCCGCCATGAAGGCACGCTCGCCATCATGGGCAAGGCAGAAGTCCCCCAGGGCGCCGAGGAGGAGTGCCGTCGCCAGCCAGGCGGGCCCGCCGGCGACCATTGCGTAGACGGCCAGAAGCAGGACGGGCGCGGTCTTGAGAACCGCGCGGCGATGGCTGGCCGGCTTTGCGAGAAGGCGGAAATAAAAAAGCGCCAGCAGAACCGACAGAACAAGAGCCAGGAGAGCCAGCATCGGCGACAGGCTATTCTGCCGGCGTCGACTGCCGCGACGCTCGCGGCATGATCATGTCCCGTGCCGCCAGCACGGCTCCGCCGGTGATCAGCAGGCAGGCGACGCCGATGCGCCAGTCCGGCTCGGCGTAACCGCTTGCCACCAGGATCAGCGTCGAAAGCAGGGGAGCCGCATAGCTCGCGGCACCGATGATCTGGATGTCGCCGTTCTTCACCCCGTAGTCCCAGGCGTAGAAGGCAGCCCCCACCGGAAGCAGGCCGAGCCCCGCCACCGCCAACCATTCGCCGCCGCTGGCAGGCCACACCGTCGTCTCGAGAAGAAGATGGCAGAGGAGCGACAGGAGCGAGGTTGCCAGGCAGAACCCGGTGACGACATCGGTCGAGACACGGTCGAAGCTCCGCGTCAGCAGCGAATATCCGGACCATGTGAAGGCGCAGAGAAAGGCGGCTCCGTAGCCGAGGGCGTACTGGTCGTCGAAGGAGATGCCGTTTCGCGACACGATCGCCACGGTTCCCACAAGGCCGGCCACGGCGCCCGCGACATGATACCAGCGGAGACGCTCGCCGGGCAGCAGGGCCGATCCCACGACGATGAAAAGCGGCCACAGATAGGCGATCAGGCCCGCCTCCACCGCCGGCGCGCTCCTGAGCGCGGTGAAATAGAGGAAATGGTAGCCGAACAGACCGGCAATGCCGATGATCCACACCCTGGGCGGTTGGCGCAGGAACCTCAGCCGCTGCGGTCGTGCCGCGAAAAGGAGAAGACCCGGAAGGCTGCCGATCGCAAAGCTGATGGCCGAGAGCTGGAAGGGTGGCATCTTTCCGGACGCCGCCGTCATCAATGCCAGCAATGACCACATGAGAATGGCCGTGAAGCCGATCAGCGTCCCGCGTACCTTCACCCTGCCCCCTTCGGGGCGGATAGAGCCCCCGTCAGCCGCCGTATTTCGCGGCCTTCACATATACCTGCCCCATGCTCGTCGGTATGCGGGCATAAACGGGAGCATATACATTTACCGATTGCGCCTTGGCAAACCAGATCTCCATCGGCGTCTTCCTGAGATACTCGATATCGGAACGCCCGCGCTTGAAGCCTGATTTCGGCACGTAGCGGATCTCGCAGACCAGCACCTCGCCCTCGAAGCCTTCGGTGGAAAAGTTCTCCGTCCCCTTCGGAGTAAGGATAAGGTCCATCCGCGATTCCCCGTCATAGATGGGGACGCGGCGTGGGCAGGATTTCGCGTCACCGGAAAAGACCAGCCCCGTCAGCGGGTCGAGCACGGAACGCAGGTCCTCCGGCGCGACCGGCACCCAGCTGTCGGGCCGCGGCTTCGGCTCCGGCTTCGTCACGGACCGCGTCACGTCGCCGTTTTTGTAGGTTACCTCGTAGACGCGGGTGCGCTTGCCGGTCTTGTACACGAGGTCGTATTGCTCCGCCTCCAGCCTGTCGCCGCGCTTGCGACCGGTGACGCTGGTCTCCGCCGAGATCTTGCTGATGATCTCCGCCAGCCCCCAGGAGCGGAAGGTCCCGGCGATGCGGTATTCACTGCTGCCGAACTCGCTCGCGAAGGCCGCCCGTGCAATGGGCAGGATGCCGAGCGAGATATGATACTCGCTGACATGGCGGATACCCGCCGTTCCCACGGGTCCGGCCAGTAGGGAAAAGGCGCATGCTGTGGCTATAACGGCCCCGCGGCCCCTGGACATGATCGTGCCTCGACAGAAGTGAGCATGGGGATGGTCCGTCCCCGGTCGAAACGATATAAGCCCGCCACTATGGCAAGAAAATAGCCGGCCTCCGCCACTTGCACCGGATTCTGCACCAGCAACCCCAAGGTTTGGCTTGACGCGACCGCCCTCACTGACTATAGAACCGCAACTTTCCAATCAGACCAGTTGGATCGGCGCGCCGGGCATTGCCCGGAAGTACCATTCGATTGCAGAAGAACAACAAAGGTGTACCCATGTCTCGTATGTGCGAACTGACCGGCAAGGGCGTTCAGACCGGCAACAACGTCAGCCACGCAAACAACAAGACGCGCCGCCGGTTCCTGCCGAACCTGTGCCACGTCACGCTGATCTCCGATGCGCTCGGACAGCGCTTCCGCCTTCGCGTATCGGCGCACGCCCTTCGCTCGGTCGAGCATCGCGGTGGCCTCGACGCCTTCCTGCTGAAGGCTGACGAAACCGACCTGTCGATGCGCGCCCGCCTGCTGCGCCGCCAGATCGTCAAGAAGACTGCCGAAGCCGCCTAAGCTTCGACCGACCTTTCATGGTTCCAGCAGGGGCTTGACGGGCGACCGTACAAGCCCTTTCTGTTGAACAACATACGACTCGAACTGGTGGCATCACCCAGGATAAAAAAATGCGATATTTTCGCTATACCTTTGTCTATACGCTGCTGATGGCGTTCGTCGTCGTCGCCTCGAACTTCCTCGTCCAGTTCCCGCTCGCCGGCACGCTGTTCGGCGTCCAGCTCGGCGACCTGTTGACATGGGGCGCATTCAGCTATCCCGTCGCATTCCTCGTCACCGACCTCACCAACCGGCAGTTCGGCCCCTCGATCGCCCGGCGCGTCGTGCTGGCCGGTTTCGTCGTGGGCGTGACCGTCTCCTTCTTCACCTCCGTGCCGCGCATCGCGATCGCTTCCGGAACGGCCTTCCTGATCGGCCAGCTTCTCGACATCTCGGTCTTCAACCGGCTGCGCCGGCAGACGTGGTGGCGGGCACCGCTCGCCGGCTCGCTCGCGGGCTCGGCAATCGACACCGCCCTCTTCTTCTCGATCGCCTTCGCGTCCGTGTTCATCCTTCTCGGCCCGAACGACCCGTTCGCGATCGAATCGGCTCCGATCCTCGGCATACTGTCGATGGAAGCACCGCGGTGGATCTCCTGGGCCCTCGGCGATCTCGGCGTGAAGGTCCTCGTCGGCGTAGTGATGCTGCTTCCCTATGGGGCGCTGATGAGCGTTCTGAAGCCCATGCCGCCTGCCCAGCGCGCACAGTGAGGATGATCCGGCAGGCGGTCAGTCCACCAGCCGGAATTCCAGCATCAGGTTGCGCTGCAGGAAGGACCCGTTGTCATCCGACACAATGATGATGCGGGTCTCGCCGTTCTCGACAAGGACGTCGAGGCCTTCCATGTTGTCGATCTCCGCACCCATGTCGGCTTCGATCAGCACCTTCCCGTCCACCAGCGCGCCCGGCTTGATGGCGTCGGCCTCGATACGCCGCAGGCGCATGCCGACGCCGCCCAGATAGCTGAAGCGGCGCTCCAGGAGGAGCAGGTCGCCATCCGGCAGGAAGGCGCCGTCGGTCACCGCCCAGGGCTGGTGGCGTGCCACCTTGAAGACACCCTTCCGAGGTCCGTCCAGCACGGCGGCAAACAGGTTCCCATCGCCGTCTATGCTCCGCTCGGCCACCGCCACCAGCGCCCCCGCCAGAGGGCTCTCGGCAGGCGCGGCCACCAGCGTCTCGATACCGCCGTTGGTGCGCAGTTCCCGCGACGGGATCACCATGCCGACCGATCGCGGTCTGGCCTTCTCATATCCCGGATCGGGATAGGCATCGATCCGGTGCTTTCTCTCGTAGCTGACGATCAAACGACCGGGCTGCATCGCAAGCCCTTCAGCATCGATGTCGAACTTCGACGGGGACCGCCCCCTGGCGTCCAGCATCGCGTCGATCGACAGCGAGGAAAGACCCTTAAGGCGCCCGGCTGCGTCGCGTTCTATGGATCCGGTGACCCATTCCCCCGTATCCTGGACGGCCACGAAATCGCGCCCGTTCGGGCGGAAACGGATGGCGGACAGGCCGCCGAGCCGGCTGTCGGAGGACGAGAACTGGAAGCCTCCCAGGAATTCCAGCGCGCCGAAACGGGTATCGGCCGAGCCCTTCCGGAACTGCGCGATCAGGGAGGTCTCGATGGGCAGGCGATCGGTCGCGGGCGCGACCGGAGAGGCGGCGATCAACGCCAGGAGCGGCGCGAGGACGAGGCTTCGGCGCATCGGGGGAAGGTATGTCACCCGGCGCGCCGCATCCGGGATTTGCCGGCACCGCCATTCTCCTCGAACAGCGCGGCGAGCTGCTCGGTCATTGCGCCGGCAAGCTCGTCGGCGTCGACGATCGTGACGGCCTTGCGATAGTAGCGCGTGACGTCGTGGCCGATGCCGATCGCCAGCAGTTCGACCGGAGAACGGGTTTCTATCTGCTCGATGACGGCGCGCAGGTGGCGCTCCAGGTAGTTGCCCGGGTTGACCGAAAGGGTCGAGTCATCGACCGGCGCCCCGTCGGAGATCATCATCAGGATCTTGCGCTGCTCGGGACGCCCGATCAGGCGATTGTGGGCCCACATCAGCGCTTCGCCGTCGATGTTTTCCTTGAGCAGCCCCTCACGCATCATCAGCCCGAGGTTACGGCGCGACCGGCGCCAGGGTGCATCGGCGGACTTGTAGACGATGTGCCGAAGATCGTTCAGGCGACCGGGATTGGGCGGCTTGCCGCCGGCCAGCCACGTTTCGCGCGACTGCCCGCCCTTCCAGGCCTTGGTGGTGAAGCCGAGGATCTCCACCTTGACGCCGCAGCGCTCGAGCGTGCGGGCAAGGATATCGGCGCAGGTGGCGGCAACCGTGATCGGGCGTCCGCGCATCGAGCCGGAATTGTCCAGCACCAGCGACACGACCGTATCGCGAAACTGCGTGTCCCGCTCCTTCTTGAAGGAGAGCGGCTGCATCGGATCGATGACCAGGCGCACCAGGCGAGCCGAGTCGAGATAGCCCTCCTCGAGGTCGAAATCCCAGGAGCGGTTCTGTTGGGCCATCAGGCGGCGCTGCAATCGGTTGGCAAGGCGCCCAACGGCGCCCTGGAGGTGCGACAGCTGCTTGTCGAGGAAAGCGCGAAGCCGCTCCAGCTCCGCCTCGTCGCAGAGTTCCTCGGCGAGGACCTCCTCGTCGAACTCCTGCGTGAAGATGCGGTAATCCACCTTCTCGTTGAAATCGTCGAACGGGCTGTGCGGGCGTCTCGTCTCGCCGGGGGTCTCGGAGTGATCGTCAGCCTCGTCCGACATTTCATCGTCGGACATTTCGGCGCCGTCCATCTCCCCTTCGTCCATCTCGTCGTCGGCAGCTTCGCTCTGCTCGGCCGGCGCGGCATCCGAACCGGCTTCCTCCTCGACTTCCTCGTTCTCAGCCTCGTTGCTGCGCGGCTGCTCCTCGTCGTTCGGGTTTTCCATCTCCTCGGGCTCGGCATCCTCGTCGCCGAGGTCTTCGGCGACCTGCATGGAGGAGAGCATGTGGCGGACCAGTCGGGCAAACGCCTGCTGGTCCTCGATGGCACCCTTCAGATTGTCGAGGTCGCTGCCGGCCTTTTCCTCGAAGAACGGACGCCAGAGATCGAGAACCTTGCCGGCGCTTTCCGGCACAGGGGTGCCCGCGAGCTTCTCGCGCACCAGCATCGCCAGGGCCTCCGCCAGCGGCGCGTCCTCCTTGCGCTCGATCCCGGAAAAGTTCGCCTGTGCGTATTTCTCGGCGTTCATCGAGCCGAGGTTGGCGGCAACGCCGCTCATCCGCAGCGCGCCGAGCGATTCGACGCGCGCCTGTTCGACGGCATCGAAGACGGAACGCGCATCCGTCCCTTGAGGAGACAGGCTCGCATGGACCCCGGTATCGTGGCAGGCAAGCCGCAGCGCCATAGAGTCGCCCAGCCCGCGCGTCACCGCCAGTTCATGGGCGGTCGGGCGCTTGGAGATCTCGGGCAGCCGGATACGCTCCCCGGCCATGCCGGGACGCTCGTTGGCGAAGTTGACCTCCACCTCCGCGCTCCCCGCGATCGAACGGACACATCCGGCAATAGCGCGGCGCATCGGCTCGGCGTCTACCGGGCCGCCCGACCTGCTTTTCTGGTTGTCTCCGGGACCTGCCATGCCGACCCTGCCTCAGGCTCCCAGTACGATATTCGCCGCACTTTCCTTCAGCTCTACGCCGAAGGCGCGCTGGTACTGCTCGGCCACCAGCGTCCGCTCCAGCTCGTCGCACTTGTTGAGGAAGGTGATGCGGAAAGCGAAGGCGACGTCGCCGAAGATCTCCGCGTTCTCGGCCCAGGTGATGACCGTCCGCGGGCTCATCACCGTCGACAGATCGCCGTTCATGAAGGCGGAGCGTGTAAGATCGGCGACGCGCACCATCTTCGACACCGTCTCGCGGCCCTCGGCGGTCTTGCCGAAGCTCTTCACCTTGGCGGCGACGATATCGACTTCCTTGTCGTGCGGCAGGTAGTTCAGCGTGGTGACGATCGACCAGCGGTCCATCTGTGCCTGATTGATCTGCTGGGTCCCGTGATAGAGGCCGGTCGTGTCGCCGAGCCCGACCGTGTTGGCGGTCGCGAACAGGCGGAAGGCGGGGTGCGGTCGGATGACGCGGCTCTGGTCGAGCAGCGTCAGGCGACCGGAGGATTCCAGCACGCGCTGGATGACGAACATGACGTCCGGGCGACCCGCATCATACTCGTCGAAGACGAGCGCGACATTGTGCTGGTAGGCCCAGGGCAGGATGCCGTCCTTGAACTCGGTGACCTGCTTGCCGTCCTTCAGCACGATCGCGTCCTTGCCGACGAGATCGATCCGGCTGACGTGGCTGTCGAGGTTGACGCGCACGCAGGGCCAGTTCAGTCGCGCGGCCACCTGCTCGATATGGGTCGACTTGCCCGTTCCGTGGTAGCCGGAGACCATGACGCGCCGGTTGTGCGCGAAGCCTGCGAGGATGGCGAGCGTCGTGTCGCGATCGAAGAGATAATCCGGGTCGAGGTCTGGGACGTAGGGATCGCCGCTGCTGTATGCCGGCACCTTGATGTCGGTGTCGATGCCGAAGACCTCCCGGACAGAGATTGTGGTGTCGGGAAGGTTAGAAATATCCAGATCGATCTTGCTCATTATCTCTCCAAGGCGCGAGCCACCGCCCGGCCGCCATATCCTCTGCCATTCGTCGTACCGCTTAGCAGAAACCGGCTTGCTTCAACAACTGATATGCTTGGATTACGGCGCGAAAACGTTCCTCGGAACCCCGGTCCCCGCCGTTCGCGTCGGGATGATGCTTCTTGACCAACTGCTTGTAGCGGCTCTTGATCTCGTCGGACGTGGCGCTTGCGGTGAGGTCCAGCGTGTCGAAGGCCTTGGCCTCCAGCGTCTTGAGCTTGCGCGCCTGCGGGCGTGGCCGCGCCCCGTGTCCCTGGGCCACGAAGCCGAACGGATCCTTGACCCTATTATGGGAGGCGGCGGACCCGGAACGCATCGTCGAGTGAAGCGGCGCGGTCTTCGAGGCCTTGTTGACGCCCATCGTCCAGGTGGGTCGATGGCCGGTGATGGCTTCCTTCTGGTAGCGCGCGATCTCGCTGTCCGACAGGCCGGAGAAATAGTTGTAGCCCTTGTTGTAGTCCTTCACGTGCTCGAAGCAGAACAGGAAGAACTGCCCCTCCGCGTTGCGGCCGACCGGTGCCCGGTGGACGCCAGGCTTGTCGCATCCGTCCCACTGGCATACCGGCGCCTCCACGGCAGTTTCCTGCTGCGGCTTCCTGCGCGTGCGAATGCGATCGAAATATTTGGAGTCGAGTTTCATACCGGCCCATTATGGGGTTCGGGCACGAGCGCTACAAGAATTGACAAAGCGGATTCTTGCTGGTTTCTGGGTAGCCCCTTTTCCCTTCGCCGGAGGCGATATGTCCATCAAGGCCCAGATCGAATCGCTCCTCAGGGACGGGCTTCAGCCGGAGCAGATCGAGGTCATCGATGAAAGCCATCATCATGCCGGCCATCAACCGGACTTCGACGGGAGCGGCGAAACGCACATGCGGGTGAGGATCGTCGCCGCGAAGTTCAGCGCCATGAGCCGGCTGCAGCGTCACCGCGCCGTGAACGAGCTGCTGAAGCCGGTCCTCGATGCCGGCCTGCACGCGCTCGCCATCGAGGCGGCTGCCCCCGGAGAGCCCCGCCGCTGGTAGGCGTCATTCGGCGGGAAGGTCGACTTCCACCGGGCGGATGCGCAGGCGCGTGATCCGGTTCTTCTCGCGCTTGATGATGATGAAGCGCTTGCCGTAGAAGGTGAAGGCCTGTCGTTCGCGCGGGATCAGCTTGGATTCGTGGATCACGAGGCCTGCGATCGTGGTCGCCTCGTCGTCGGGCAGGTTCCAGTCGAGCGCCCGGTTCAGGTCGCGGATCGGCACGGAGCCGTCGACGAGGATGGAACCGTCCGCCTCCTGCCGCACGCCCTCGATCTCCAGGTCGTGCTCGTCGGAAATATCGCCGACAATCTCTTCCAGGATGTCCTCGAGCGTGACGATGCCCTGCACCTCGCCATACTCGTCGACGACGACTGCGAAGTGCACCTTGCGGCGGAGAAAGGCGTTTAGCTGGTCCTTGAGCGTCGTGGTGTCGGGCACGAACCACGGCTTCTGGGCGATCTTGACGATATCGAGGTTTTCCGGCTCGACATTCGGCTCGGCCAGCGCGCGCAGCAAATCCTTGGCGTGGACGACGCCGATGATGTTCTCCGTCGAGTTCCGCCAGACCGGCATGCGGGTGAACGGGCTCTCCAGCACCGTCCTGACCGCCACTTCCGGAGGATCGTCGGCATTGACAGCGCGCATGACCGTGCGGTGCTTCATGATATCGGAAACCTCGAGCTCCTCCAGGTCCAGGAGGCCGCCGACGCGGTCGCGGTCGGCTTTCTTGAAGCCGCCCTCGCGATGGAGGTGGTCGAGCGCGCTGCGAAGCTCTTCATGGCCGGAAAGCATGGAGCTTTCCTTCGAAAGATTGATCCCGACGAGGGAGAGAAGCGCGCGGACAATCGCGTTCACAGCGCTCGACAGGGGGCCGGCCACGAGCACGAAGAGGCGCACCGCCGGCGCCACCACGATCGCGAAGCGATCGGGAGAGGAGATCGCCCAGCTCTTGGGAAGGACCTCCGAAAAGATCACCAGCAGGACCGTCATCAGAAGCGTGGCGAAGGCGACACCGGAATCCCCGAACACGCCGAGAAAGACGCTGGTCGCCAGCGAAGACGCCAGGATGTTGACCAGGTTGTTTCCGATCAGGAGAGCGCCGATCAGGCGGTCGCGGCGCCGGATCAGGGACACGACGATGCCGGCCCGTTCGTCGCCATTGGCCTCGAGCGTATGCATCCGCGCCGGGGAGGTGGCCGTCAGCGCCGTCTCCGAGCCGGAGAAGAAGGCGGAAGCGACGATCAGCACGAGGATGGAGACGATCGTCAGCCAGTATTCCGACAAGACGGTGAGCAGGGTATCCATCATCGCGAGCGCATGTCCTCCAGGAAGCTCGCAACCTCGGACTGAGACACGTCATCGGCAACGAATGCCTGCCCGACGCCACGGGTCAGGATGAAGGTGAGCTTGCCGCTCTTGACCTTCTTGTCCTGGGCAATCGCATCCATGAGGACCTCCGATGGAGGAAGCTCGCCCTCGATATCGGCCATCCGCGTCGGCAGGCCCACGGTGGAAAGGTGTCCGGCGACACGCTGCGCATCATCGGGACTTGCGAGGTTCAACCGGGCGGAAAACTGGTGGGCGAGGACCATGCCGATCGCCACGCCCTCGCCATGGACGAGGCGGCTGCTGTCATAGCCCGTCGCGGCTTCCAGCGCGTGACCGAACGTGTGGCCGAGATTGAGGAGCGCACGGCGACCGGTCTCCCGCTCGTCCTCGACGACAACGTCTGCCTTGGCCTGGCAGCTGACGGCGATCGCCTCGATTCGCTCGGGTCCGCCCTCGAAGACCTGCTTCCAGTGCTTCTCAAGCCAATGGAAGAAATCCGGCTTGTCGATCAGACCGTATTTCACGACCTCGGCGTAGCCCGCCCTAAATTCTCGCGGAGGCAGGCTGTCGAGGACGGCCGTGTCCGCAAGCACGAGATCCGGCTGATGAAAGACGCCGAGAAGGTTCTTGCCGTGGCGCGTGTTGATGCCCGTCTTGCCGCCCACGGAGGAATCGACCTGCGCAAGCAGCGAGGTCGGGACCTGGACGAAGCGGACGCCACGCCGCACGATGCCGGCCGCAAAGCCTGCCAGGTCGCCGATGACCCCGCCGCCGAGAGCGATCACCGCATCGTTGCGCTCGATCCTGGCCGACAGCACCATGTCCGCGACCGCGCCGAGGTTGTCGAAGTTCTTCGTCTTCTCCCCCGGCGGAAGCGTCAGCGAAACGGCCTCCACACCGTCGGTCTGCAGGCTGTCCATGAGCGGCGCGAGGTAGTGGGAGCCGACATGCTCGTCGGTGATGATCGCGGCGCGCCTGCCCTTAAGGCGTGCGGTAAATTCGCCACCCGCGCGGCCGATGAGGCCGGGACCGATCAGGATGTCGTAGGCGCGCTCTCCGAGCGGAACATGGACGAGACGCTCTTCCGCCGTTCTCGGCATCGCGGCACTCATTCGGCCCGGCCTTTCCCTGCAAGTTCGACAACCGCGGTCAGCACGTTGGTCACCATTGTTTCCTTTCGGACATTGCCAGAGTACACGGTGAGGTCTGCCTCCGCATAGATCGGGTAACGGTGGTTCATGAGGTTTTCGAGGGTAGCCCTGGGGTTTTCCGTCTTCAGCAGCGGCCTGTGGTCGCGCTTGCTGACCCGCTCCCACAGGATGTCCAGGTCGGCCTTCAGCCACACCGATATGGCGCCTTGCTTGATGAGCCTGCGAGTGTTGTCGTTGATGAACGCCCCGCCGCCGGTCGAGATGACCCTTGGCCCGCCTTTCAGCAGCCTGTCGATCACCCTCGACTCCAGCGCGCGGAATTCGGGCTCCCCGTAGGCGGCAAACAGTTCGGCGATCGTCATGCGCGAGACCTTCTCGATCTCCGCGTCCGTATCGACGAACGGGATCGAGAGGGCCTGGGCGACCATCCGTCCGATCACGGACTTGCCCGCGCCCATCAGGCCGACGAAGACGAGGTCGCGCTTGCCCAGCGCCGCGCGGGCCTGTTCGGCAAGCGAAGCCGGCGCGACGGGTGTTAGGAGGTCTGTCATCGTCCGTTATCCATTTGTTCAAGGGTATCGACAAATGGACCGGCAGCGTCAAGTCGTGCCGCGGCGAAAGCCGTCGCCAGCCGCAGACTTGCCTGACGGCAATGCTTTAAGCATATAGTGGCGACCTCGCGCCCGATGGCGAACGGAGCTTTCCATCCCATGCCCACCCTCTTTCGCTTCCTCTTCATCCTGACGGCCATCGCCGGCGTGGTCTACGGAAGCATGCTCGCACTCGTCCTCCTGGTGGAGCCGCGCGAGCGCGAGGTCTCCGTCAGGGTTCCGTCCGAGCGCCTGAACCCCGCCCCCCGGGAGTAGGCGGCCATGGCCGATCTCTCCTACGCCCGCATCGAGGCCTTCCTCGAGATGATGAGCGCCGAACGTGGCGCGGCCGCCAACACGCTTGCGTCCTATCAGCGGGATCTCGACGATCTCCACTCCTTCCTCGCCGCCCGGAAGGTCTCGACGGTCGCGGCCGGCAACAGCGACCTCAGCGCCTATCTGGCCGATCTCGGAAGGAAGGGATTTGCACCCAGTTCCCAGGCCCGCAGGCTCTCGGCCATGCGGCAGTTCTACAGGTTCCTCTATGCAGAAGGCCTGCGGGGCGACGACCCCACATCCACCCTCGACAGTCCGAAGAAGCGCAGGACCCTGCCGAAGGTCATGAGCGAGGAGGACGTGACGCGCCTTCTGGAGCAGGCGGCAAGGGAGGCCGATGATCCCTCCCCCGGCCAGTACGCCCGGCTCCGGATGCTCGCGCTGATCGAACTCCTCTATGCGACGGGAATGCGGGTCAGCGAACTCGTCTCGCTGCCCGCGAGCGTCCTCGGCCAGGAAGGACGCTTCCTGATGATCCGGGGAAAGGGCAACAAGGAAAGGTTGGTCCCGCTGTCAAAATCGGCGATCGCCGTCCTGCAGCGGTATCGACAGTCGCTGCAGGCGACGCGGCCGGACGCGGCAGACGGTTCCTGGCTATTCCCATCGTCGGGGAAGGAGGGTTACCTGCCGCGCCAGGTCTTTGCCCGCGACCTGAAAGCCATCGCCGCGCGTGCCGGACTTAGAGCCGCCGCAATTTCACCGCACGTGATGCGCCACGCGTTCGCGAGCCATCTCCTGCAGCACGGAGCGGACCTGCGCATCGTTCAGGAATTGCTGGGTCATGCGGACATTTCCACCACGCAGATTTACACACATGTGCTTGAGGAACGGCTGAGGCAACTGGTGCAAACGCACCACCCCCTTGCAAAAAGCGGTGAAAACCGGGATTAGAAGGCCGCCGCCAAGCCAGAATGATCGGAACACGGATCTCATGCAGACTTATCTCGACTTCGAAAAGCCTATCTCAGACCTCGAGGCGAAGATCCATGAACTGAAGAAGCTTGCCGCGGAAGACGAGAGCATCGACACCTCGGAAGAGATCGCGAGGCTCGAGGGGCGCGTGCGCGAAGCGACCGAGGAAATCTACTCCAAGCTGAACGCCTGGCAGAAGACCCAGGTGGCCCGCCACCCGCAGAGACCGCATTTCGTGGACTATGCCGCCCACCTGCTGACCGATTTCACGCCGCTCGCCGGCGATCGCGGTTTTGGCGAGGATGCGGCGATCCAGGCCGGCCTCGCACGTTTCCGGGGCCAGCCCGTCGCCATCATCGGCCAGGAAAAGGGCCACGACACGAAGAGCCGGCTGAAGCACAACTTCGGCAGCCCCCGTCCGGAAGGCTACCGCAAGGCGATCCGCGTCATGGAAATGGCAGACCGCTTCGGCCTGCCGATCATCTCGCTGGTCGACACCGCGGGCGCATATCCGGGCGTCGGCGCGGAAGAGCGTGGTCAGGCGGAAGCGATTGCCCGCTCGACGGAGATGTGCCTGGGAGTACGCGTTCCCATGGTATCCGTGGTGATCGGCGAGGGCGGATCCGGAGGCGCGATCGCCATCGCGACCGGCAACCGCGTCTACATGCTGCAGAACGCCATCTATTCGGTCATCTCGCCGGAAGGGGCGGCCTCCATCCTCTGGCGGGACTCCACCCGTGCGAAGGAAGCCGCCACCAACATGCGCATCACCGCCGAGGACCTCAGGGAACTCGGGATCATCGACGACATCATTCCCGAGCCCGTCGGCGGCGCCCACAGGGACCCGCAGACGGTCATCACCGCGACCGGAAACGTCATCGAGGCAGCCCTGGCGGAACTCAGCCAGCTTTCCGGCGATGAGGTCCGCGCCGCGCGCCGCCAGAAGTTCCTGCAGATCGGACGCAACCTCTGATCTGCGGAGCGATACATAGCGCAATTTGGCCACATTGCTGTTCAGAGTGACAGCAAGCCGCAGTTTTGCTTTACAGACGGGGACGAGCGGTTAAGAAGATGTAAAGCTTACCGCTTCACTATCGCTGCTGTTGTCCAGATTTCTGGTGTCCGCAACACACAGTCACGTGGTCATGCCGATGCGCCTGAAAAACATCGCTATCGCTCTTGCACTTGCGACAGCCCTTGCAGGCTGCAACGATACTCTCGACTCCGTCGACGTATCCAAGATCAAGAACAAGGTGGAGCATCCCCTGCCCTCCCGCATCGTCGCGGAGATGCAGAAGAAGAACATGCCGCGCACCTCGCCGATCATGATCCGCATCTTCAAGGAAGAAGGGGTCCTCGAAGTCTGGAAGGCGAAGGCCGACAACCGCTTCGACATGATATCGAGCTATCAGATCTGCGCCTGGTCAGGAAAGCTCGGACCGAAGAAGAAGGAAGGCGACCGGCAGGCGCCCGAGGGCTTCTACAACCTGACGCCGGCGCATCTCAATCCGAATTCCAAATACTTCCTGGCGATCAATACGGGCTTCCCGAACCGCTACGATCAGGCCAATGGCAGGACCGGATCCAACCTGATGATCCACGGCGCCTGCTCCTCGTCCGGATGCTACTCGATGACCGACGAGCAGGTCCTGGAAATCTACGCCTTTGCCCGGGACGCCTTCAAGGGCGGCCAGTCGGCCGTGCAGCTGCAGGCCTTCCCCTTCCGCATGACGGCCGAGAACATGGCCCGCCATCGCGACAGCGAGCATCATGATTTCTGGCAGATGCTGAAAACCGGATACGACAACTTCGAGGTCACGAAGCGTCCTCCGGAGGTGAATGTCTGCGAGAAGAAATACGTCTTCAACCAGCAGGTCGAGGGCACGGGAGCGTTCAACGCCGCCGCGGCCTGCCCGCCGATGTCGGCGCCTCCGGCCCTGATGGCCGCTCTTTCGTCGCATCAGAAGACCTACGAGGTCGCCTATGAGAAGGCGGTCAAGAAGCTCGACGGCATGGTCTGGTACGAGCCCTCCGAGGCCGAACGCAAGGCCGTGGTGGCCGAGAAGCGGAAGGGCCGGGACATCGCCTACGCGCCGACCGGAACCTCTCTCGAAGCCGGCAAGCTGATGAAGCGGGAAGCGTTCGAAGCGCTGATGGCCAAGCGTACCGCACCGGAAAGCAAGCCGGCCACGACGATGCTGGCCTCGACCTCCGCCCGGCCGGAGACCGCCGCCGAACGGATGAAGCAGGACCGGCTGCCGGGCCCGGAGACCGAGATCGCGAGCACACCCGCGGCCGAGCAGCCGGTGGCCACGGCCGACGCATCCACCGGTACGATCCCTATCCCCGTCCAGAACCCCATGGCCTATGCCGCACCGCCCGTCAGCGACAGCAAGAAACGGCCCTTCTGGAAGATCTGGTCGCAGGAATGATGTCCCGCACATCGGAGGCCGCCTACGACCTGCGCGGCCTCAAATGCCCCCTCCCCGTGCTCAAGACCCGTCGTCGCCTAACGTCGATGCGCTCCGGCGAGGAACTCGTCGTCGAGACGAGCGATCCCCTGGCAGGCATCGACATCCCGCACTTCTGCCGGGAGGAAGGCCACGAACTGCTGCAGTCGGAAAAAACCGGCGACGGCCACCGCTTCCGCATCCGGAAGGGATGACCGCGAACTCGCTTAGATCCTCATACCGGGAACGGCGAGGGGATTGTCCTCGAGGGCGGCACGATCCGGGCGATCGATGCGCGGCTGCCCGGTAAATGCGGCGAAGACATCGGAGACGAACTCTTCCGAGAGCCCCTGGGTGATCAGCACCATCCGCGTCCGCCGGTCCGACCCTGCCGGCCAGGCATTCAACCGCTGGGGCGGGTGGAAAATCGTCTGCACGCCGTGCAGTACGAGCGGCCGGTCCGGGTTGTCCGACAGCGCCACCACAGCCTTCATCCGTAGCAGCTTCTCCCCATGGGCGGAGCGGAGCAGGTCGACGAACATGTCGATGGCCACCGGATCGATCGGCCGATCGCAGATCAGCGAGAAGGAACGAATGTCATCGCCATGACGGTTTACGTCGTGGTGGTGATGGTGATGACCATGATGGTGGTGATCGTCGTGGCCATGCCCGTGAGCAGGGTGCTGAGCATGACCTCCCGGCGCTTGCGCCAGTTCGTCCTGGAGCCACCGTTCCACGTCGGGGTTCTTGGTGGCGAGGTCGTAGAGACCGTTGGCGAGCACGGCAGCGCTCGCGGCCTCCGCGATGTCGCCGTCCATGCGGGGCGCGCGGGGGTTCAGCGCCGTCAGGCGGGCCTCGAGAGCCTCAAGCCGGGCGGCATCGGCGAGCGACCTTTTCGACACGACGAGGCGATCCGCCACGGCCACCTGCTTGGCGGCTTCCGGATGCCGGTCGAGCGTCGCCAGGCCGTGAACCGCATCGACGACGGTGACGACGCCGTCAAGTTCGAAGTTCTGGGCGATGACCGGGTGCCCCATGATCGACTGCATCACCGGTGCCGGATCCGCGAGCCCCGTCGTCTCGATGACGATCCGCCGCAGGGGCTTGAGCTTCCCGGTCTGGATGGCATCCATGAAATAGGCGAGCGTATCGACGAGTTCCCCCCGGACCGTGCAGCAGAGGCAACCGTTGGAAAGCTGGATCAGCGCGTCTCCGGATGACTCGACCAGCAGGTTGTCGATGCCGACCTCACCGAACTCGTTGATGATGACGGCCGTATCAGCCATGGCGGGATCCTTCAGGATCCGGTTGAGAAGCGTCGACTTGCCCGCGCCGAGAAAGCCGGTGAGTATCGAGACCGGAATTCGGCCGGAAGCAGAAGACATCGGGTCCACTCAGAAAGTTGGTCGGGGAAGCGGGATCGGCACATTGGCGATCTCGTTCTCACCCTTGGTGCTTGCAGCGAGTTCGGAGCCGGGGATCAGGCCGGCAAAGCTGTAGCGCGGCGGCCGCGACATTTCCTTGATGTATGGCGAATGCACGACCATCCGGCCGGCATCGTCCCGGCCTTCGCTGCGCACCTTCGCCGCCTTCGGGTTGCAGATCTCGGCGCTGACGTCGTTGACGGTTCTCGTATCGCCATATGGCGCCAGAGAGGAGAGCGGCTCGCCCCGGCCGAGAGGCGCCGACAGGCCCATCTGCAGGAGTTCGGCGGATTCGTCGGCGCGCCCGGCGAGACTGTCGGAGCCGAGGACCACCGAAACCACGGTGCGGCCGTTCCGCGTCGCCGACGAGACCTGATTGAAGCCGGAGGCACAGATAAAGCCGGTCTTCATGCCGTCGGCGCCGTCGAAGCGACCGACGAGCATGTTGAAGTTGCCGTAATTCTTCTTGCCTGTGGTGACGCCCTCGAGCGCGAAATAGCCTGCATACTGCGGAAATTCCCGCTTCAGCTGCACGGCAAGGACGGCCATGTCGCGGGCCGTCGTATACTGCCCCTGGCCCGGCAGGCCGTGGGGGTTGATGAAGCGGGTCGACGTCATTCCCAGACGGGCGGCTTCGGCGTTCATCATCACGATGAACTCGTCGAGCGTCCCGCCGACCGTCTCCGCAATGGCCACCGCGACGTCATTCGCGGATTTGACCAAAAGCAGCTTGAGGGCGCTGTCGAGCGTCAGTTTCGAGCCCGGCTTGAAGTACATCTTGCTGGCCGGCTGGTCCGCGGCCCTCTTGCTCATGACGACTTCCGAATCCAGCGACAGCTCGCCCGACCGCAACGCCTTGAAGGCGACATAGGCTGTCATCAGCTTGGTGAGCGAGGCCGGGTACCACTTCCGGAACGCCTCCTCATGTGCAATCACGCGGCCCGTACGAACGTCCACCACCATGCTCGGATTAGCATGAGCGGCACTAGCCGACGCCAACACCGCAACGGCGAGGGCACATGCCATCACCCGGGGAAAACGCGGCAGGCTGGTACGATCGATGAGCAAGGCATGATCCTCGTTGTCTCGGGAACGAGCGTGGCCATAGGCGGCCTATGTGGCCAAGCAATGGCAAAGAAGATTGATTGCGTCAATCGCAACCGCCACTATGCAAGGGGGCGAGGATTCACGATCACGTATCCAGTATCCACGGGGAAAGAATGCCGATCATCAACCGAGCCGCCGAGCTGCAGGCGGAAGCCACGGAATGGCGACGCCACCTGCACCAGCACCCCGAAATCCTCTACGACGTTCACGAGACCGCCGCCTTCGTGACGGCCCGTTTGCAGGAATTCGGCGTCGACGAGATCGTCGCCGGCATCGGCGAAACGGGCGTCGTCGGGATCATCCGGGGCCGGGGGCCCGGCGAGCGGACGATCGGCCTGCGCGCCGACATGGATGCCCTGCCGCTCGAGGAGATGACCGGCAAGCCCTGGAGCTCGAAGGAACCTGGCCGCATGCATGCCTGCGGCCATGACGGCCACACGTCCATGCTTCTCGGCGCCGCGAAATACCTTGCGGAGACGCGCAATTTCAACGGCTCCGTCGCCGTCATCTTCCAGCCCGCCGAGGAGGGTGGTGCCGGAGCGTGGGCGATGATCCAGGACGGGCTTATGGAGCGTTTCGGGATCGACGAAGTCTACGGCATGCACAACATGCCCGGTATCCCGATCGGCCGGTTCGCCATCCGCAACGGCGCCATCATGGCGGCCCCGGACAAGTTCGCGATCACCGTCAGCGGACGGGGCGGCCACGCCGCGCAGCCCCATCGCACGATCGACCCCATCTTCGTCGGCGCGCAGATCGTCGGCGCCCTGCAGGCGATCGCCGCGCGCAATACCGATCCGCTGGCCTCGGTGGTCGTTTCTGTGACGCGTTTCCAGGCCGGAACGACGCACAACATCATCCCCGACAGCGCCGAACTCGGCGGCACGGTGCGCAGCCTGAGCGACGAGGTCGGCGATCTCGCCGAGGAGCACATCCGCCGGATCGTCGACGGCATCGCGCTTGCCCATGGCGCGACCGCCGAAATCCGCTACGAGCGGAATTGCCCCGTCACCATCAACCACGACCGGGAAGTCGGCCATGCCGTAAGCGCAGCATCGGAGGTCGTCGGAGCGGCAAATCTCGATACGGACGTGGAGCCGTCCATGGCAGGCGAGGATTTCGCCTTCATGCTGAGGAGCCGGCCGGGAGCCTTCATCTTCATCGGCAACGGCGACAGCGCCGCCCTCCACAACCCCGCCTATGACTTCAGCGACGAGGCGATCGCCTACGGCATATCCTACTGGGTGCGCCTCGCCGAACAGCGGCTGGCCGACTGACCGGCAACGAATGACGATGTACGACCGACGCCGGCGAACGCCCTGACGAAAGGGCTTGGCTTCGGCGGACGGCTTTTGTATGGATGCTGGCAATGGTCCCGTAGCTCAGCAGGATAGAGCACCAGATTCCTAATCTGGGGGTCGCGCGTTCGAATCGCGCCGGGATCACCATTCCCCTCTAAATCACACCACCCGGAAGCGTATCTCGCCCAGACCTTCCACGTATCCGCTCATCTCGTCGCCCCGCGAAACGGCGCCCACGCCCGGGGGTGTGCCGGCGAAGATGAGGTCGCCTGCCTTCAGCTCGAACAGGCGCGAGAGGTAGGCGATCATTTCCGGCACCTTCCAGATCATCTGGTTGAGGTCGCCGTTCTGGCGGATTTCGCCGTTCACCTTCCGCCAGATCGCCCCCCGAACCGGATGTCCGATATCGACGACCGGATGAAGGGGACCACAGGGAGCCGAAGCCTCGAAGGCCTTGCCGGTTTCCCACGGGCGGCCGAGCTTCTTGGCCTCACCCTGAAGATCGCGCCGGGTCATGTCGAGGCCGACCGCATAGCCGTAGACGCAATCGAGAGCACGCTCGACAGGGATGTCGCGCCCGCCCTTTGTGAGCGCCACCACCAGTTCGACCTCGTGATGGACATCGCTGGACATGGCCGGATAGGGGAAGTCCTGCCCCACGGGGACGATCGTGTCCGGGTTCTTCTGGAAGAAGAAGGGCGGCTCCTTGTCCGGATCGTGTCCCATCTCGACGGCGTGATCGGCGAAATTGCGTCCGACGCAGTAGATACGGTGGATCGGGAAGAGCGCATCGCGTCCCGCGACCGGAAGCGACGGCACCGGCGCCGGCTCGAAGACGAAAGTTCGGTTCTGGGACGTCTGCGTCATGTCTTGCTCCGGCAGGCTCTGGCAAAGGCCCAGCCTTGCCACATCGCCGGCGCTCCGTCGAGACGTCGCTCCGGCATTGTCGTGAGTGCCGGTCGTTCACGGGTGGACTGTGGTATTATCCGAGGTCGAGCGCCGCGCGGATCAGGTCGTCGCTCTCGGTCTCCTGCACGACGACGCCGTACCAGCCGAGGCCGTCATAGTCCTCGTAGCCGAGGGTCCTTGCGAAGGCGACGATCGCGCCGTTGCGATCGTAGTAGCTGCCCTTGTCCTCTCCGGCCTTCTTCTGCAGGGCGTAATGGGTGAAGAGCAGTGAAGGATGCGTGGTGGCGATGACCTTGCTGCTGCTATCGACGAGCATGATCGTCGTCTTCTCGGCCACCTGCGGCGGAAGGTTCGCTTCCTTCTCGACGATCGCCTGGCCCTGCATCTGCCAGTCGAAATAGACCCCGAGCGTTCCGATGAGTTCTCCGTCCAGCTTGCCGCCTGCCCTGACGCCGGTCGCATAGACCAGGGCGTTTCGCCCGTCGTGCAGGCTGCTCGGCTTGACGTCGTCGACGATATAGTCGTCGCCGGATCCACACCGCCTCGCGGTCGTGAACCATGGTTCGGATGCGACGATGGAACCAGCGATCCGCCTCTGGAACGCGGGGTTGGCGGAGGCGACGACGCGACCGTCCAGATCGGTCAGCACCAGGTCGAGATAGACGGTGTAGAAGCGGTTGATCACGCCGAGCCGCTCGGAGGCGAAGGCGCGGGTCTCGGCGTCATCGCCGGAAAGGGCCTGCCAGAGCGCGGAGTCCGTTGCCCACCAGCGCACGTCGGCCGTGCGTTCGAAGAGGTTTCGGACGATCAGCTGCACCAGCGTCTGTGCGAGGTCGGTAAGCCGGACACCCTCCATCTCGACGACCAGCGAATCCGCCATGCTGCGACCGAGGCCGATACGACCGAGAACCCGCGATTCGAACTTCTCGGCAATCTCCGTGGCAGTCTGCGCAAGCCGTTGCACCTCGTTGGCGACGACGGCGAAGCCTTTTCCGGTATCGCCGGCCTTTGCGGCCTCGATCAGCGCGTTGATCGCCAGAAGCCGGATCTGTTTCACGACGCTGGCATTGTCGGCGCTGAACCGGTCCAGTTCGCTACCGATGCCCTCGGTGACGATCTTCATGGTGCGGGGCGTTGCCGCAGCGGGAGGCTTGTCCTTGGTCTGCGGCAGCATGGAATGGCCTTGCCGATCAATACGAGAAGGTTGAAACCGGAACTTTTACGACATTACCTGACTATACTTATGCAACACGGTTAATGTTGTGTTACGTCGCGTCGCGGGCGAGCCAGGATTTACCCAAATAATTCCGCTTCCGGGCGCCGATTGAATGCCAGGTAGTAACGCCATCGGGCCAGTGCCGAGCTTGCCTACCGGCTGGTCCGGACGTGCTCCATGCGAAATCCGAGACCGATCAGCCGGCCGGCCAGATGGGCAAGGACCGGCCAGCGGGCGATGCCGCGGATGAAGGCGGGCGGGCCCTTTCGCCTTTCCGTGTCGCCCTCATCCTTCCGCCGGCTGCTGCGCATCATCACCTGGAGCTTCTGGGTCGCCCTGGTCGGGAAACTGCGCCGCTGCTGGACGGCCGCGAGGTCGGCATCGGCCAACCGGCCTTCGCGAAGCGGCCGGGCAAGGATATTGGCCGTCGCCACGGCGTCCTGGATGGCAAGGTTTACCCCGACCCCGCCGATCGGCGACATTGCATGGGCGGCGTCGCCGATGCACAGCAGCCCCGGCCGCCACCATTGCTTCAGGCGATCGATGCGGACGGTGAGCAGGCTGACGTCCTCGAAGCTTTCGATTTCGTCCAGGCGATCGGGCGGCAGCGGGGAAATCTCCCGCACCATCTGCCGGAATGCTTCGATCCCGTCTTCCCTGATCTCGGCATACGTCCCCTTGCGAACGACATAGCCGCACTGCCAGTAATCGCCGCGGTTGATCAGCACCAATCCCTGCCGCGGACCGGCGTGCCCCATGACCTCGACCGGATCTCCCGGCTGCCGGCTGAGCTTCATCCAGAGCACCTCGCTCGGCACGCCGAGGTTTTCGACCTCGAGCCCGGCTTCCCGCCGCACGACCGAATTGCGGCCGTCGGCCCCGACCACGAGTTGCGAGCGGATCTCCGTGATGCCCTTTTCCGTCTCGACGCGAAGCCCGACGACGCGACCTCCATCCTCGATCAGGTCGACGACCCTCGCGGGCATCACAAGCCGGAAGTTCGCAAACGCACCTGCCTTGCGTGCGAGGAAGTCGAGGAAATCCCATTGCGGCATGAAAGCGATGAACCGGTTCCTCACCGGCAGGCGGGAGAAATCCGCGATCGTCACGTTGCGCCCGCCGATCTCCGCCGAAAGCTTCGGCGCGCGCGTATGCGGCAGCGCCAGGAACTCCTCCGCCAGCCCCAGTTCATGCATCACTTCCAGCGTCGAGGGATGGATGGTGTCGCCGCGAAAATCGCGCAGGAAGTCCGCGTGCTTCTCGACGACAACCACATCGACGCCGGCCCGCGCAAGGAGGTATCCGAGCATCAGCCCGGCGGGACCGGCTCCGGCGATGACGCATGTGGTCTGCATTCTGTCCTGCTGATCCATGTCCCTTACTTCGTGTGAACGGTGGCCGGGATCAAGGTGCGGCCGATAGCAGTTTCGTCAGTCGAGGCTCACCCTTGTGACGTTCATCCCGGGCCTGTAGACCACCACGAGATCATCTGCGGGAAAAATGACAATGGCAATCGGCTCCGGCGCTAAGCGCCGCATCTCCATTCTCGGCTCGACCGGATCGATAGGCGTCAACACGCTCGATGTCGTCGGGCAGCTGGGCGGGCGGGACGCATTCGACCTGGTTGCCCTTACCGGCAACCGCAATATCGAGCTGCTTGCACGGCAGGCGAAGGCGTTCGGGGCAAAAACCGCCGTGACCGCCGACGAGGCAAGATACGCGGAACTGAAGGCGGCACTTTCCGGAACCGGGATCGAGGCCGCAGCCGGCCGAAACGCGGTGGTGGAAGCCGCCGCCGCCGAAGCCGACTGGGTCATGGCAGCGATCGTCGGGACAGCCGGACTGGCGCCGACGCTTGCCGCGGCAGAACGGGGCGCCGATATCGCGCTTGCCAACAAGGAGTGCCTGGTATCGGCCGGCGATCTTTTCGTGCACGCCGTGAGGAAGGGCGGCGGCCGCCTGATCCCGGTCGACAGCGAGCACAGCGCCATCTTCCAGTCCCTGGAGGACGACCAGCATCATGCGGTGGAGCGCATCATCCTGACCGCGTCCGGAGGGCCCTTCCGCACATGGTCAAGGGAACAGATGGCGGACGTCACGGCGGATGTCGCCAGGGCGCATCCCAACTGGTCCATGGGCCTGAAGATATCGATCGGCAGCGCCTCCATGTTCAACAAGGCGCTGGAGATGATCGAGGCAAAGCACCTCTTCGACCTGCGGCCGGAGCAGATCGAGGTCATCGTCCACCCGCAGTCGATCATCCATTCCATGGTGGGCTACACGGATGGCTCGGTTCTTGCCCAGCTCGGCGCGCCGGACATGCGCACGGCAATCGGCTATGCGCTCGCCTATCCGGACCGGCCGATGCTGAACGTCGACCGGCTCGATTTCGCCAAGCTCGCGAAGCTCGATTTCGAGGCTCCTGACGAGGTGCGCTTCCCGGCCCTGCGGCTGGCACGCACGGCGCTGGAGCGCGGCGGCGTCCAGGGTGCGGTGATGAATGCCGCCGAGGAAGTTGCCTTCGATGCCTTCTGCGCCGGTCGGATCGGCTTCCTGGCGATGGCGGACGTTGCCGAGGAGGTCATGGAGGCGATGGTCGCTCATCCTACCGCTGGCTCCATCGAAGAGGTCTTCGAGGCGGACGCGGAAGCCCGCAGACGGGCGGCGGCGATAGTCTCCAAACGAACAATGGCCGCATAAGCGGCCATTGGACTTGTCCGATCTGTCGGGGAGCCTCAGGCGACCGCGCGAGCGAGCGCGCAGCGCGACCAGAGCTGGTGCACGCCTTCGACGAGACGCTCGAGATCGCCGTCCGTATGCAGCGGCGTCGGGGTGATGCGCAGACGCTCCGTCTTGCGCGGCACCGTCGGGTAGTTGATCGGCTGCACGTAGATGTCGAACGAATCGAGCAGGATGTCGGAGATCCATTTGCACTTGGCCGCGTCGCCGACCATGATCGGGACGATGTGGCTCGGATTGTTCATGTGCGGGATTCCGCGCGCATCGAGCAGCGAACGCAGCTTCTTGACGCGATCCTGGTGGCGGATGCGCTCGAACGGGCTCGCCTTGAGATGGCGGATCGAGGCGGTCGCGCCGGCAGCCAGCGTCGGCGGCAGGGCCGTCGTGAAGATGAAGCCGGAAGCGAAGGAGCGGATGAAGTCGCAAAGAGCGGCGGACGCGGCGATATAGCCGCCCATCACGCCGAACGCCTTGCCGAGCGTACCCTCGATGATCGTCAGCCGGTCCATCAGGCCTTCGCGCTCGGCAATGCCGCCGCCGCGCGGGCCGTACATGCCGACCGCATGAACCTCGTCCAAATAGGTCATGGCGCCGTACTTGTCGGCGAGATCGCAGATCTCCTTGATGGGGGAGATGTCGCCATCCATCGAGTAGACGGATTCAAACGCGATCAGTTTCGGCGCCTTGGGATCGGCGGCCGCAAGCTTTGCTTCCAGGTCCTCGAGGTCGTTATGCTTCCAGATCACCCGCTCGCACTTGCCGTAGCGGATGCCCTCGATCATCGAGGCGTGGTTCAGCGCGTCCGAGAAGATGATCAGGCCCGGAATCTTCTGGCCGAGCGTACCGAGCGTTGCCCAGTTGGAAATATATCCCGACGTGAAGACGAGCGCCGACTCCTTGCCGTGCAGATCGGCAAGTTCCTGCTCGAGAAGAACATGGTAGTGGGTGGTGCCAGAAATATTCCGGGTGCCTCCCGCACCCGCGCCACAGTGATCGATCGCCTCATGCATGGCGGCGATCACGGCCGGATGCTGGCCCATGCCGAGATAGTCGTTGGAGCACCATACGGTGACTTCCTTCGGGCCGTCAGGAGTATGACGCGTGGCGCGCGGAAAACTGCCGCGATGCCGCTCGAGATCGGCGAACACGCGATACCGGCCTTCCTGATGAAGACCCTCCAGTTCGCTCTTGAAAAATGCCTCGAAATCCATGTCAAACTCCAGAACCTTGCAACGGTTTTGGTTTCTCGCTCGCGCCCCGTCAACCCCGTAGATTGGAATTAATCCAGACTGCGGCAATTGGACGTTCTTTCGACCGGTCCCGGCGTCACAGGTATCTGATCCGGCTCACCCGGATTTGATCCACATCAAGCGGAGAGACAAATGCCGGCCTTGCCTCCTCACCCCGCCGCCATCACCGCACGCTTCGCCATCACGCGGACGAGATTCGCCCGGTAGTGTGCGTCGGCATGCATGTCGGAGAGCATGTCTGCCGGTTCGACTTCGGCATCCCCGACAGCTTCAGGCGACCAGGATGACGAAAGCCTCTCCTCCATGCCCGTGTGGCGGAAGACGCCGTTGGCCCCCGCGCCGGTCACCGCAACCCGCACACCCTCGGCCTTCCTCGCCACGAATACGCCCACAAGAGCAAAGCGCGACGCGGGATTTGCAAACTTTGCGTAGCCTGCCTTCTCCGGCGCCTCGAAGGTCACCGCGGTCACCATCTCGCCCTCCTCGAGCGCCGTTTCGAACAGGCCCGCGAAGAACTCGTCGGCAGCGATCCAGCGCCGATCGGTGATGATCGTCGCCCCGAGCGCCAGGATCGCGGCCGGATAGTCGGCGGCCGGATCGTTGTTGGCAATCGAGCCGCCGAGCGTTCCCATGTGGCGGACATGCGGATCGCCGATCATGCCGGCGAGGTCGCAGATCGCCGGACAGACCGATCGCAGGAGCGACGAGGCGGCGACATCCGCATGGGGCGTCCCGGCCCCGATCCGGACATTCCCGCCATCGATGGAAACCCCCTTCAGATCGGGAATATGGCGAAGGTCGATCAGGTCCGTTGGCGCCGCCAGCCGTTGCTTCATCGTGGCGATCAGTGTCATCCCTCCGGAAAGGTAACGCCCTTCCTCATGCTGGCCCTTCAGCTTGACGGCGTCCTCGACGGAGGAGGCGCGGTGATAGCTCGTTGCATACATGTCCGATCCTCCTCAGTTCTGCGCGTGGATGGCCCGCCACACTTTCATGGGCGTGGCCGGCATGGTCAGGCTGTTGTTGCCGATTGCATCCGTGATGGCATTGATGAGCGCCGGCGGGGAACCGATCGCTCCCGCCTCGCCGCAGCCCTTGATGCCGAGCGGATTGCTCGGGCAGGGCGTGTTCTGGTGCGAGACGCTGAACGAGGGCAGGTCGTCCGCCCGCGGCATGGCGTAATCCATGTAGCTCGCGGTCAGCAGCTGGCCGCTGTCCCGGTCGTAGTGCACTTCCTCCAGCAACGCCTGGCCGATCCCCTGCGCCAGTCCCCCGTGCACCTGGCCCTCGACGATCAGCGGGTTGATGATATTGCCGAAATCGTCGGCCGCGACGAACTGTATGATTTCGGTCTTGCCCGTCTCGGGATCGATCTCCACTTCGGCGATGTAGCAGCCGGCCGGGAAGGTGAAGTTGGCGGGATCGTAGAAAGCCGTTTCCTTCAGGCCGGGCTCCATCCCGGACGGCAGATTGTGGGCGGTATAGGCAGCCAGCGCCACCTGGAACCAGGGAAGCGTCTTGTCGGTGCCGGCCACCTTCAGTTCGCCGTTCTCGATGACGATGTCGCTGTCGTCCGCCTCCATCAGGTGGGCGGCGATCTTCTTCGCTTTCGTCTCGACCTTCTCCAGCGCCTTGACGACGGCGGACATGCCGACGGCCCCGGAACGGGAGCCGTAGGTTCCCATCCCCATCTGGACCTTGTCCGTATCGCCGTGGACGATGTTGACGCTGTCGATCGGAACGCCGAGGCGCTCCGCCACCAGCTGCGCGAAGGTCGTCTCGTGACCCTGGCCGTGGCTGTGCGAGCCGGTAAGAACCTCGATGGTCCCGACCGCGTTCACCCGCACTTCCGCCGATTCCCACAGGCCGACACCGGCACCCAGCGAGCCGACGGCAGCCGAGGGCGCAATGCCGCAGGCCTCGATATAGCAGCTCATGCCGATACCGCGCCGCCGGCCACGCGCTTCGGCCTCGTCCCGCCGGGCCGGGAAGCCATCCCAGTCGGCCGCCTCCATGGCAGCGTTCAGCGACGCCTCGTAGTCGCCGGCGTCATAGTTCATGATCACCGGCGTCTGGTGGGGGAACGTGCGGATGAAGTTCTTGCGGCGCAACTCGGCGGGAGAGATGCCGAGTTCCCGTGCGGCCGTCTCCATCGTCCGCTCCAGGAGGTAGGTCGCCTCCGGTCGCCCGGCCCCGCGATACGCATCGACGGGCACCGTATTCGTATAGACCGTGCGGACATTGGCGTGGATGGACGGGATGGCGTACTGCCCGGAGAGCAGCGTCGCATAGAGATAGGTCGGCACGGCAGAGGAAAAGAGCGACATGTAGGCGCCGAGATTGGCGATCGTGTCGACCTTCAGGCCGATGATGCGATGATCGGCATCGAACGCCATCTTGACCTTCGAAACATGGTCGCGGCCGTGCGCATCGGTGAGGAAGGCTTCCGTGCGATCCGACGTCCACTTGACCGGGACGCCGGTCTTCTTCGACGCCCAGAGACAGACGATTTCCTCCGGATAGATGTAGATCTTCGAGCCGAAGCCGCCGCCGACATCGGGGGCGATGACCCTCAGCTTGTTTTCCGGCGCGACATTGTAGAAGGCGCTCATGACGAGCCGCGCCACATGCGGGTTCTGGCTCGTCGTGTAGCACGTGAAGTGATCCTCGGCGGCGTCGTAGATCCCGAGCGTCGCACGCGGCTCCATCGGGTTGGGGGAGAGCCGGTTGTTGTGGAGCTCGATCTCGGTGACATGGGCGGCCGTTGCGATCGCGCGGTCCGTCTCGGCGCTGTCGCCGATCTCCCAGTCGAAGATCAGGTTGCCCGGCGCTTCGGGATGGATCTGCGGCGCGCCGGCTTCCAGCGCGGCAACCGCCTCCGTCACGGCCGGAAGCTCCTCGTAGTCCACGACCACCGCTTCGGCCGCGTCGCGCGCCTCGGCGGAGGAATCGGCAACGACGATGGCGACCGCATCGCCGACATAGCGGACGGTTTCGTGCGCGAGCGGCCGCCAGGCCCCCATGTTCATCGGAGAACCGTCCCGGGAGTGGATCATCCAACCGCAGATCAGGTTGCCGATGCCGTCGGCCTGCAACGCCTTGCCCTCCAGAACGTCGATGACGCCCGGCATGGCCTTGGCCGGAGAGACGTCGATGCCGCGTATTCTTGCATGGGCGTAGGGGCTGCGTACAAAGCACGCGTACTTCATTCCCGGAACCGACATGTCGTCCGTGTACCGGCCCTTGCCGGTCAGGAACCGTTTGTCCTCCTTGCGGGTGACGCGTGCACCAATTCCTTCAACACCCATCTTCATCTCCTCCAGAAATGAGCGAACAGCGGAACTGGCGAATGGCGGAAGCGTCTTCAGACCGGCCGCGGAGCGGCTGACCGTCGCTCCTGCCTTCGCCCCTTACTCGGCGGCCTGCCGGCCGGCGTGGATCTCGGCATTCGCCGACAGCACTGCCTTGACGATGTTGTGATATCCCGTGCACCGACAGATATTGCCCTCGAGCTCGCGACGCACTGTCGCCTCGTCGAGGGTCCCGCCATGACGGCTGATCATGTCCACGGCGGTCATCACCATGCCGGGCGTACAGAAGCCGCATTGCAGGCCATGGTGCTCCTTGAAGGCTGCCTGGACGGGGTGAAGCGCGCCGGGAGCGGAGACCCCCTCGATCGTCGTGACGCTGGAGCCGGACGCCTGGACGGCGAGGATGGAGCAGCTCTTGACGGACTTGCCGTCCACGTGGACCACGCATGCACCGCACTGGGTGGTGTCGCATCCGACATGCGTGCCCGTCAGCCCCAGTTTCTCCCGGATGAAATGGACCAGAAGCATGCGGTCGTCACAATCGCCGCTCACCGTACGGCCATTCACCGTCAGCGTCACTTTTGCCATAGTGCTCCTCCTCGTGCCTCCTCCAGACACACCCGCATCATTTGCCTTTTTGGCGGGCCGATCAACCCTGCCTTCCCGTGGACGCGTATTTTTCCGAAAGCCCTCGCGAACGCCCCGCGAAAATGCTTCCAAGGAACCGGGAATGAAAGATTCCGCCGTTGCCCGTCCCGGCGTATGGACATCGGCGTCGACCGATCTATTGTTCTCTCGGATACGCTGCGCACAGGCCACGCAGAAGCGTTGCTGCCAGCGGCAGTACGAACTTGAATTTTGGGAGAGAGACCATGAAAAAAGCACTCGCACTCGTGCTGACGGGCTTGATGCTGGCAAGTTGCACGCAGACTGAACAGGGCGCCGCCATCGGGGCCGGCACCGGTGCCGTGATCGGCGGCCTGGCGACAGGCAATGTCCGGGGTGCCGCGGTGGGCGCCGCGATCGGTGGCGTTTCCGGCGCCGTGATCGGCTCCGTCGCCGAACAGCCCGGCCAGTGCTACTATCGTGACCGCTACGGCCGCCGTTACATCGACGACTGCCCGCGTCGCTATTAAGCCCCCCATCTGGCGAATGTGGCCCCGGAGCAAGCTCCGGGGCTTTTCTTTTGAAAACAAATGCTGAAACATCAAAAGAGGTGTTCGGCCACGGCTTTAGCCGCTAAAAGAGCGAGCTTGACGCTTGATAGACCGCTCGGAAGGCAAAACCCGATAGTGCGCATGCGTAAACCAGTTAGCGAGGCAGCCGGCGCCTGCTTCCCAGGGCGAGTGGCGACGTTCACGGCCTCGGCGGTCGTGATCGGCCTGCTGTCCGTCTCGCCGGCTCATGCCTTCAAGCTGTTCGGCCTCAATCTGTTCGGCTCCGACGAGGAGACCGTCGAGGTCATCAATCCCGTCCGCTATGACGCCACGCTGTCCACCGGCGACGCCGACCGGGATCTCGCCAAGCGCCTGGAAAACGCCACGACGCTCGTCAACGACGAAAAGCAGCCGGTATCCGGCGATCTCGGCATCGTCATCAAGGCCAGGGAAGACCGGGACCGGCTTGTGGCGGTGCTCTACGAGGAGGCACGCTACGGCGGCACGGTGGAGATCGCCATCGACGGCGTGGATATCGACGCCCTCCCTCCTAACCCGACCTTCGATCACTCCCGCCCGGTACCGGTGACGGTCACCGTCGTGCCCGGCCCGGTCTTCACGCTGGGCTCCGTTCGGTTCGAAGGCGATGCCGCCGGGCGCAATCCTGCTGACTACGACCTCGTTCCGGGTGGAGAGGCGGGGTCTCGCGTCATTCTCAAGGCCAGCGAGAAGCTGCTCGTCGATGTGAAGGCGGAGGGACGCCCGCTTGCGCGCCTGACGGAGCGGCAGGTGACCGCCGACCACCGGACGCTGACGGTGGACGTGGTGACGGGCGTCATCAGCGGCCCCGAGGCCGATTTCGGCAATGTGGCGGTCAAGGGATCTCGCACCGTGAAGGCGGATTTCATCCGCCGCTATTCGCGATTGGACAGGGGCGAACGCTATTCGCCCGAGCAGTTGCAGAAGGCTTCCGAACGCCTGCGGGAACTCGGCGTGTTTTCCAGCATCACCATCAAGGAGGCGGACGCGCTCGCCCCCGATGGCACGCTCCCGCTCGTGATCGAAGTTTCCGAGGGCAAGCATCGCTATTTCGGTTTCGGCGCCGAATACTCCTCTCTCGATGGCGCGGGCGTGGAAGGCTACTGGGGCCACAGGAACCTCTTCGGGGAGGCTGAATCGCTCCGCGTCGAAGGCAAGGTCTCCGGCATCGGTGCGACGACCGACGTGACGACCTTCGACTATTCCGCCGGCATCATCTTTACCAAGCCCGGCTTCCCGGTGCCCGAAGCTACCTTCGACGCGCGCCTTGTGGCCAAGAGCGAAACGCCGGACGACATCTACGAGGCGCAGACGATCCTGGGTTCGGCCGGCTTTTCCTACGAACTCAACGAAACGGACACCCTGAAGGCCGGCGGAGAAATCGCCTGGATCAAGGCCGACGACGCCTTCGGCGAAAACGAGTACCTGACCTTCAGCATTCCGGTAGCGTTCGAGCGGGACGCGCGTAACAACAAGCTGGACCCGACCGAGGGATACTGGGCGACAATCGGCGCAAAGCCCTCCTACGAGTTCTTCAACGGCACCGTCTTTTCCACCTTCGAGGGCTCGCTGTCCGGCTATCTCGGGCTCGGGGCGGAGGACAATATCGTGTTGGCGGGCAAGGTTGCGGCCGGCACGCTGGCCGGAGCGGACAATCTTGCAGACATACCGGTAACCCGCCGCTTCTTCGCCGGTGGCGGAGGATCGGTTCGCGGCTATTCGTTCAGGGAGATCTCGCCCTATAATGATGCTGACGAGGCTCTCGGCGGACGCTCCTACGCGACGGCCTCGTTCGAAGTCAGGACCAGGATCACCGAGAATATCGGTCTCGTGCCATTCATCGACGTCGGCACGGTCTCGACCGAAATGGTGCCCGATTTCTCGGATATCCGTGCTGGCGCGGGAATCGGGGTCCGGTATGCGACGCCGTTCGGGCCGCTTCGCCTGGACGTTGCAGTACCGCTTCAGAAATACGACGGCGGCAGCGACTACGGCATCTATGCCGGGATCGGGCAATCGTTCTGAGTGCGCCGCGAGGCGATTAACTAGAGGCAGGATTGGATGGTTCGCCTGTTGAAATGGATTGTGAAGATCGCGCTTGTCGCGGTGGCGGTCCTGCTCGTCATGGCCCTTGGCATCCTGCTCTTCCTGGGATTGACGCCGGTCGGAAGCAAGATCGCCGCCGAACGGGTCGCGTCAATCATCTCAACACCCGATCGCGAGATCAGCTTCTCCCCTCCTGAAGGCCTTCTGAGCGGCGACCTGCGCATTGCCTCCGTCACGCTTTCGGACGACCAGGGCGCCTATGCGCAGATCGACGGCCTGCGGGTCGACTGGTCGCCCACGGCGCTGCTCGGCGGCGTCTTCCGCGCGGAAAGCGTGACGGTGGACAAGGTCGACCTCTTGCGCGCGCCGGGTCCTTCCGCCGTGCCGCAGGACCGTAGCCAGTCATCCGGTTTCTCCCTGCCGGTGGGCGTGCAGGTCGCGCAGATCGACATGCCGGACATCGAGATCTCCCCGGCTCTTGCGGGGCGGCCGTTCTCGCTTGCCCTGAAGGGGTCCATCGACGCCACCGAACACAGCATACGCCTCGATCTCCAGGCGTCCCGCAAGGACGAGCCGGCTGCACGCGCGGTTGCGGATATCCTCTACGCACCGGGAGAAAACCGGCTTTCCGTCGATGCGTCGGTTTCGGAGCCGCAGGGCGGACTGCTCGCGCGGCTGCTTCGCCTGCCCGGCACTCCCGCGGTGGACCTTGCGCTGACAGGCGACGGCCCCCTCTCCGACTGGTCCGGCAAGCTGGACGGCAGCGTGGCCGGAGAGCCGGTTGTCTCCGTCGACGCGAACCACCAGATGCTGCCCGACGGAAGTCGCAGCGTCTCCGTCATCGGAGGCGGCCAGCTCGCAACCCTGATGCCGCCGGCGTTTCGACCGCTGTTCGAGGATACGACGGACATCGACGTCGCGGCCAATGTCAGCCCTGGCGGACGGATTTCGATCGACGAAGGCCGTATCCGTTCCGGCTCCGTGGATGTCGTCGCTTCGGGGGCCTGGGACCCTACCGGCGACAACAGCCTGACGGCAAGCCTGACGGGAACCAAGGGACCGGTGTCGATCCTCTGGCCGATCGCAGGTCACGACAGCCGCTTCACCATCGACACCGTGAACTTCACGCTGACGGGAGCCGCCACGTCGGCACGTTTCAACGCGACGGCAGCGCTCCAGTCGGCCGAGCTTGCCCAGGGACGTTTCGGTGGGATCAGGCTTCAGGCCGAAAGCGAGGACCTGGACCTGACGCAACGGACCGGCAGCATACGCTCGCGCCTCACCGTGGCCGAAAGCGACTTCACGGACGAAAACCTGGATCGCGTGCTGCGAGCCCCAATTACGCTGGACGCCCCTTTGCGCCTCGATCTTCCGGCCATCGGGCTGGACGCTGCCACGATCGACAGCGCGAGGGTCAACGGGACCGTCAGCGCCACCTACAATACCGAGACGCAGAACTTCAGCGGCAATTTCCGGGTTACGGCGGCGCCGGCCGCCCTGCCACCCTCCCTCGCCTCGCGCTTCGAGAACCCAATCCTGGCGGAAGGTTATGTCGAGCGAAATGCCGACCAGATGAAGGTCGAAAACCTCGTCCTGAGATCGGACACGGTCGAGGCCCACGGCAATGCGACGCTGAACGGCCAGCAGTTGACGGGCCGCATCGCCGGCCGCGTCCTTGAACTTCGCCGCTGGGTGGCCAATGCCGAAGGTGCGGCGGGATTTGACGTGTCGGCCGAGGGGCCGCTCGACGCCCTCTCTGTGACCGGCATCATCAACGCGGCCGAGATCCGGCTGGCCGGAAAGCTCGTGCAGGACCTGCGCGTTGACGTAGAAGGCGTTGCCAACCCGCAGTCGCCGACCGGAAAGCTCGCAGCCACGGGCTCGATAGAAGGACAGCCGCTCAAGATCAACGCGGACGTGGTCACGGAAGGATCGCGCACTTCGGCACCCGCAATCAACCTCGAGGTCGGCCCCAACCGGCTGGAAGGTGCCCTGAGCTTCTCTCCTGACCTGCTGCTCGACGGAAATCTGACGTTCGACTTTCCGGACGTCTCTCTCTTGGCAGCGCTCGCGGCCCAGAGGGCGGAAGGCGACCTTCGAGGGTCGGTCGGCTTCCGCAACAGTGACGGGCGGACGTCCGCGGTTGTCCAGGCAAGCGGCACCCGGATCGCGAGCGGCAGCCTCGAGGTCGCAGAACCGGTGATCGACGTGACCGTGCCCGATCTTGGGACTCTGGCTGCGGACGGAACCGTCCGCGCCAGCCGTCTTGGAACCGCGACCGCGGCGATCGAGGCGCTCAACCTCGGCTTCGCGCACGAGGGTTCAGGGACCCGGCTTAACCTCGACGCCCGCTATGACAACGCGCCGCTTCGCGGTGTCGCCACCGTACAGACCGGTGACGCAACGACCGTGGATCTCGAAAGCTTCACCGCCGAGCCTCGCGGGATCCCCGTCCGGCTGGTCGCCCCTTCGACGATCGTGATCGCCAACGGCGACGCCCGGCTCTCCGATTTGACCATCGGCACCGGTGACGGCCGCGTTCGCCTGACGGGCACGGTCGGAAACATGCTGGATCTGCGGGCAAACATTCAATCGCTTCCGGCGAGCCTGCTCAACGCGTTCCTGCCCGCGCTCAACGCAGCCGGCGCCATTTCCGGCACGATCGATGCGGACGGCTCTCTCTCGGCTCCTTCGGTGCGATATGACCTCGAGTGGAGCGAGGCACAGCTGCAGCAGACGAGGCAGGCGGGCGTCGGGCCCCTGCAACTCCAGGCGACCGGCAGCTTTGCCGACAAGACGCTTCGCCTCGAGAACACGCGGCTCACCGGACCCGATGGGCTGGATCTCGATGCGTCCGGCCGCGTCATCCTGAACGAAGGCGCCCCGCCCGCCCTCGACATCAACGCTACGGCCAAGTCCATCCCGGCCAGTCTCGCCAATGCCTTCGTTCCCGGCCTCGGCGCGCGCGGGACAATAACGGGCACCGTTACTGCGGCCGGCACTCCGGAGGCTCCCGCTGTCCGTTATGACCTGACATGGTCGGATGCAGCGGTGGCGCAGACGACGTCCTCGGGGCTCTCCGCCCTTCAGGTAAAGGCGAGCGGCGAATACCGGGACAATACGGTTACGCTTGAGACGCGCCTTGCGGGCCAGAGCAACCTCACCCTCTCCGGCGGTGGCACGATCTCGCTCGTCGGAGAACGGGCGCTCGATCTCCGTTTCAACGGTCAGATACCGTTTGCCATCCTGGCCGGGCAACTGGCAAGCCAGGGCTTCGTGCTGGAGGGGACGGGCCGGGTCGACCTGGCGATCGGCGGGACCACGGGATCACCCTCCATCACCGGCTCGGCCTCTACCTCCGGCGCACAGCTGATCGATGTCCAACGCAACCTCGCGATCCAGCAGCTTGCCGCAAATGTCGCCTTCACGGGTACCGAGGCGAATATTACCAGCCTGACGGGAACGCTCTCGACCGGCGGCCGTGTTTCGGCAAGCGGCACCATCGGTATAACCCCCGGCTCCGGTTTCCCCGCCGACCTGTCCGTCATCCTGGACAACGCCACCTATGTCGACGGCACGCTTTTTACGGCGACGGCAAGCGGCAACCTCACCGTGAAGGGGCCGCTGACGGCAGGCCCGGTCCTCGGCGGCCGCATCACGCTCTCCGAAGCGTCCATCACCGTCCCGGCCAAACTGCCGACCTCCCTGACCGAGATCGAGATCCGCCACCGCAATCCGCCACCCGCCGTGGTCAGGCAGGTCCGCGAACTGGCGCCGGAACAGCCCTCGGGCACGTCCAGCCCCATGGCTCTCGATCTCCAGATCAGCGCGCCCAGCGGGATTTTCGTGCGCGGTCGCGGCATCGATGCGGAACTCGGTGGCGAACTCACCGTCACCGGCACCGCCGCCGCGCCCCAGGTCTCCGGCAGTTTCGAGATGCGCCGCGGACGCATCGTCATCCTGACCAAGCGTCTCGATTTCACCTCCGGCGAGATCACCTTCGGCGGCGGCCTCATCCCGGTCCTCGATCTCGAGGCGAGCACCTCATCGGCGCAGACGACGATCACCGTCAACGTGAGAGGCGTCGCCAACGATCCCGAGATTACGTTCTCCTCCTCGCCTGCCCTGCCGCAGGACGAGGTGCTGGCGCGCCTGATCTTCGGCCAGTCGATGTCGCGTCTGTCGCCCCTGCAGATCGCCCAGCTCGCCGACGCTGTGAGCCAGCTGGCAGGCGGCGGCTCGACATCGCTGCTGGAGACGCTCCGCAGCAATCTCGGCGTCGATGACCTCGACATCAACACCGACGACACGGGCCAGACCAGCGTTTCGGTCGGTCGCCGCCTGAACAATCGCACCTACCTGCAACTCGAACAGGGCGGATCCGACGGCGCGCGCGCGACCATCAACATAGACATCGGCCGCGGCGTGAAGCTCAAGGCGGGCGCCGGCACCGAGGGCGGCAGCGCGGGTATCTTCTACGAACGGGAATACTGACCGGCGCCGAGCGGCGGGCAGATTGAAAACGCGGCGCGCTGCGCGGACTGCGTTTGCGGCCGGCGGTTTAGATTTATTCAACGTTCTCGGAATAGGCTGGTGACATCGCACCACGACACGAAGCGCGCAGCCGGAAGCCGCGTCCGCTTTCAACGCCGCGTCGCGCGTCGCCTTGCTCCAGGCACCGGAGAGATGGGAAGACATTGATGGCCACGATGAACACTTCTGCAAGCTACAGCGCCGAGACGCTGGAAATCATCGCATTCCGCCTCCACGACCAGGAGTTCTGCGTCAAGACCACCACCATTCGCGAGATCCGCGGATGGGCGCCGTCCACGCCGATCCCGCATGCACCCGCGGACGTCATCGGCGTCATGAACCTGCGCGGCTCGGTTATCCCGATCATCGATCTGGCCCAGAAGCTGGGCATGAAGAGCGCCGTCGCCACCGAGCGTAGCGCGATCGTCGTCGCGGAGGTCCACAACATGGTCATCGGCATGCTGGTCGACCAGGTCTCCGACATCCTGACCATCCCGTCGAACCAGGTCCAGCCGGTCCCGGAAATCTCCGCTTCCTTCGACAAGTCCTTCTCCGAAGGCATCATCGCCAACGAGAACGGCATGATCTGCTTCCTGAACCTCTCCAAGATGTTCAAGGGCAACGAGGTCGAGGATCTCGCCGCCTGAATTCGTCCCATCCGGACAAGAAAAAATGCCGCCCGATCTCCATCGGGCGGCATTTTCGTTTCATCGCACCGTAGCCGGTCTTATCCGAAGATCGCCAGGCTGCTCTTCAGCGTGACCCATACGCCCCAGAGGAGCGGGATGCCGACCACCGCCCAGGCGGCGAGTGCCTTTCCGTCAAACCCGCCCTTGCCGATTCCGAAGGAACCGGTCGGACCTGCGCTGGCAGCGGCAGTCTTCGCCTGCAGCGAGGCTACTTCCTCTTCCGACATGAACCACTTGTCGGCGAGCGGGCGGATGAAGGCGTTCGCCACGAGACCGAGCGCCAGCATGCCGGCGAGGATGTACATCGTGCCGCTGTAGAGGGCGGGACCCGGCGCAACGCCGGCCGCAATCTGTGCCTCGCGGATATAGTTCACGACAACCGGACCGACGATCCCGGCCGTGGCCCAGGCCGTCAGCAGCCGTCCGTGGATCGCGCCCACGAACTGCGTACCGAAGATGTCGGCCAGGTATGCCGGGATCGTGGCGAACCCCCCGCCGTACATGGAGAGAATGATCCCGAAGGCGAGGACGAAGAGGGCCTTGCTGCCCATTTCGGCCAGTGTCGGTGCTGCAGCGTAGAGGACGATGCCGATGATGAAGAACGCGAAATACGTGTTCTTCCGACCGATCTTGTCGGAGAGCGAAGCCCAGAAGAACCGACCGCCGATGTTGAACAGCGAGAGCAGCCCGGCAAAGCCCGCGGCGATCGCCGCGATCTGCGCCTTCTGGGCGGTATCGAGTTGCGAGAAACTGAGTTCCGGCAGGCCGATCAGGGACCCGGCGAAAATTTCCTGCAGCATGGGCGAAGCCATGCCGATGACGCCGATACCTGCCGAAACGTTGAGGCAGAGCACGACCCAGATCAGCCAGAACTGCGGCGTCTTGTGAGCGTTTCTGAGATGCACGTGACGGGTCGTGATCATCGTGTTCTTCGCAACCGGCGGGGTCCAGCCCTCCGGCCGCCAGCCGGCCGGCGGAATGCGATAACCGAACGCGCCGCCGAGCATGAACGCGAAATAGATGATCGCCATCACGACGAATGTCTGCCAGACCCCGACCGTCGTATCGGTCTTGAAATAGTTCATCAGGATGTTGGCAAGCGGTGCACCGATCATCGCACCGCCGCCGAAGCCCATGATCGCCATGCCGGTCGCCATGCCGCGGCGGTCCGGGAACCACTTGATGAGCGTCGAGACCGGCGAGATGTAGCCGAGGCCGAGGCCGATGCCGCCGATGACACCGGCGCCGAGCCACATCAGCCACAACTGGTGGGTCATGACGCCGAGCGCCGCCACCAGCATGCCGCCGCACCAGCAGCAGGCAGAGACGAAGCCGGCCTTGCGCGGGCCGACCCGCTCCAGCCAGCCGCCCCAGATTGCTGCCGAGCAGCCCAGGAGCACGAAGAACAGCGTGTAGATCCAGCCGAGATCCGCAACGCGCCAGTTGCACTCGGTGGTAAAGAGCGCGCCGATCAGGTTCAGGTCGGCGCAACCGGCCGGCGTCTCAGCGCCGAGCGCGCGCGACAGCGGCAACCAGAATACGCTGAACCCGTAGGCCATGCCGATGCACAGGTGGATCGCCAGCGCCGCGGGCGGCACGAGCCACCGGTTGAAGCCTGGCTTTGCGATGATCCGTTCTCGGTCGAGAACGCCGGGCTCGGAGAGCCCTCCGGCGGTTGTCCCTGCGACTGCCATTCCAATCCTCCTCTGGAAAATGGACTTCACAAAATGCGGTTCAAGCGCCCTCTCACCCGAAGTCGGTGCATTGCCCCCTCAGGCGCTGCGTTCCGGGATGCTTGGTTCGGAAAGTGACTCGCCCGCGACCACGCCCTTGCCGCCCGGAGCGCCTTCGGCGGCCTCGGCGCCGACGCCGACCCCCGAACCGACCCTGGCCTCCGGCCTGCGGATCAGGGTCGAGGCCTCGATGACCAATGGAAGCAGTCCGTCTCCGCCGGCATCGAGATGCTCGAAGAGGTGCCGGCGCATGCGCGGCTCCCAGAACTTGTTGATGTGAGTCGCGACCCCTTCCGCCCGCACGCTCTCGGGCTGGGAAAGGAAGAAGGTGGCGATCTGGTTCGCCATCCGGATGAGCTTGTCGTGAGACTGGTCATGCGACATGAAGGGTGGTTCCCATCTTGATGCGGTCTCCCCGTGTGAAGACCTCGAAATCCTTGCCCCGGGCCAGCGCGACGATCGTCATGCCAGCCTCTTCGGCCGTGCGGATGGCGAGCGCCGTTGGCGCGGAAATGGCGATCAGCATGGGCGAGCCGAGGATGGCCGTCTTCTGCACCATTTCAACGGAAAGCCGGCTGGTCACCACCACGACGCCGCTCGAGCCGGCAGTCCCCTGGCGCGCAACGGCGCCGATCAGCTTGTCGAGCGCGTTGTGCCGTCCGACATCCTCACGCACCGCGGTCAGTCCCCTGCCCGGCACGAAGAAGCCTGCACCATGCACCGCATGCGTCTCCGCATGGAGCGGCTGGCTCGCGTTGAGGGCGGTGATGGCCGCGCTGACATCCTTCGCGTCCAGCTGGCACTTGACGCCGGAAAGCTCGGGCACCGGGCGCATCGCCTGGTCGAGCGATTCCAGGCCGCACAGACCGCAGCCGACGGGACCCGCCATGCTGCGTCGACGGCGGCGAAGCGCCTCTTCCTTGTTTCCGACAAGGGTGATCTGGACATCCAGTCCCTTGCCGGCCGAGACCACCTCGACCGCTTGGATCTCGTCCGGTGAACCGATGATCGCCTCCGTCAGGCTGAAGCCCACGGCGAAATCGACGAGATCGCCGGGGGTGCCCATCATCACGGCATGGGTCGAGCCGCCGTAGGAGAATGCGATCGGCACCTCCTCCGGAACGACCCGGACGCCGGGACGCACATCGCCGTCACGGCACACGGTTTCCCGCGCCGCCGTCTTCGTTTCGTAAGCCTGCACCGCCTGTCCTATTCCGCTGCTTCAAGCTTTCCGGCAATCCGCCGGGATCGCCGCGACAGTTCCTCGTAATCCTGCTGCCATTCTGTCGGCCCGTTGGAGGGCGATACCTGCACCGCAGTAACCTTGTATTCCGGGCAATTCGTCGCCCAGTCGGAAAAGTCCGTGGTGATGACGTTCGCCTGCGTGTCCGGATGGTGGAAGGTCGTGTAGACGACGCCCGGCGAGACGCGATCGGTGATCAGAGCCCGCAACGTGGTGTCGCCGGAGCGGCTCGCGAGCTTGATCCAGTCTCCGTCCTTGATGCCGCGCTGTTCGGCATCGTGCGGATGGATCTCGAGCCTGTCCTCGTCATGCCAGACGACATTCTCGGTCCGACGCGTCTGCGCCCCGACATTATACTGGCTGAGGATGCGGCCGGTGGTGAGAAGCAGCGGGAAGCGCGGTCCCGTCCGCTCGTCGGTCGCGACATATTCGGTGCGGATGAACTTCCCCTTGCCGCGCACGAAACCGTCCACGTGCATGATCGGCGAGCCGTTCGGGTACTTCTCGTTGCAGGGCCACTGGACCGAACCCTTTTCGTCCAGATAGGCGTAGGAAACGCCGGCGAAGCTTGGCGTGGTGAACGCGATCTCGTCCATGATCTGGGACGGATGCGTGTAGGTCCAGTTGAGGCCCATCGCCTGCGCAAGCTTCTGGGTAACCTCCCAGTCCGCATAACCGTTCTTGGGGCTCATGACCTTGCGCACGCGGTTGATGCGCCGCTCCGCATTGGTAAAGGTGCCGTCCTTTTCGAGGAAGGTGGAGCCTGGCAGGAAGACATGCGCGTAATTGGCCGTCTCGTTCAGGAAGAGGTCATGCACGACGACGCATTCCATCGCGGCAAGACCGGCGGCGACATGCTTGGTGTCCGGGTCTGACTGCAGGATGTCCTCGCCCTGGATATAGATGCCCTTGAAACTGCCCTCGACGGCGGCATCCAGCATGTTGGGAATGCGCAGGCCCGGTTCGTTGTTGAGGGTGACACCCCACATCTTCTCGAATGTATCGCGGGTCGCGTCGTCCGAGATATGGCGGTATCCGGGAAGTTCATGGGGGAAGGATCCCATGTCGCATGAACCCTGGACGTTGTTCTGGCCGCGCAGCGGGTTCACGCCGACGCCCGGCCGGCCGATATTCCCGGTCGCCATGGCAAGGTTCGCAATCGCCATGACCGTCGTCGAGCCCTGGCTGTGCTCGGTGACGCCCAGGCCGTAGTAGATCGCTCCGTTGCCGCCCTTGGCGTAGAGCCTGGCCGCGCCGCGGACGAGCTCCGCCGGAACGCCGGTGAAGGCCTCCGTCTGTTCGGGGCTATGCTGCGGCTCGGCGACGAAGGCGGCCCAGTCCTCGAACTCCGACCAGTCGCAGCGCTCGCGGATGAAGGCTTCGTCGAATATGCCCTCGGTGACGATCACGTGGGCCAGCGCGGTCAGGACGGCGACATTGGTGCCCGGCTTCAGGGGCAGGTGGTAGCTTGCCTCCACATGCGGCGTGCGAACGAGGTCGATGCGGCGCGGATCGATGACGATCAGCTTTGCGCCCTGCCGCAGGCGCTTCTTCAGGCGCGAGCCGAACACCGGGTGACCTTCGGTCGGGTTGGCGCCTATGACGATGACGACATCGGAATGCTCGACCGAATCGAAGTTCTGCGTCCCGGCGGACGTCCCGAAGGCCTGCCCGAGGCCATAGCCCGTCGGGGAGTGGCAGACGCGGGCACAGGTATCGACATTGTTGTTGCCGAAGCCGGCGCGGATGAGCTTCTGGACGAGGAAGGTCTCCTCGTTGGTGCAGCGCGAGGATGTGATCCCGCCGATCGATTCCCGACCGTACTGATACTGCAGTCGCCTGAACTCGGAGGCGACATGCGAGAACGCCTCCTCCCAGGTAACCTCCCGCCAGGGATCCGTGATCTTCTCGCGGATCATCGGGTTGAGAATGCGGTCCTTGTGATTGGCATAGCCATAGGCAAAGCGACCCTTGACGCAGGAATGGCCGCGGTTGGCCTGCCCGTCCTTGTAGGGCACCATGCGCAGAAGTTCCTCGCCGCGCATCTCCGCCTTGAACGAACAGCCGACGCCGCAATAGGCGCAGGTGGTCACCGCCGAATGCTCCGGCTGGCCGATGGCGATCACCGATTTCTCGGTGAGCGTGGCTGTCGGGCACGCCTGCACGCAGGCACCGCAGGAGACGCATTCGGAGTCCAGGAAATGCTCGTGCATGCCCGGCGACACGCGGCTATCGAAGCCGCGGCCCTCGATCGTTAGCGCGAATGTCCCCTGCACCTCTTCGCAGGCCCGGACGCAGCGCGAGCATACGATGCATTTCGACGGGTCATAGGTGAAATAGGGGTTGGACTCGTCCTTCGGCATCCACTGCGGATTGATCTCGCCGTTACTGCGGGCCTTCACGTGGTTGTCGCCGTCATAGCCGTAGCGCACGTCGCGCAGGCCGACGGCGCCCGCCATGTCCTGCAGTTCGCAGTCGCCGTTCGCGGCGCAGGTGAGGCAGTCGAGCGGATGGTCGGAAATGTACAATTCCATCACGCCGCGGCGGATCTGCTTCAGCCGTTCGGTCTGGGTGTGGACGACAAGGCCCGGCGCGACCGGCGTCGTGCAGGAGGCGGGGGTGCCGTTTCGTCCCTCCACCTCCACCAGACAGAGGCGGCAGGAGCCGAAGGCATCCACCATGTCGGTGGCGCAAAGCTTGGGAACCTGGATCCCGGCCTCCCGGGAGGCCCGCATGATCGAGGTTCCTTCCGGGACCGTCACCTCGCGCCCGTCTATCGTCAGCGTGACCTGCGCCTCGGAGCGGGAAGCCGGCGTGCCGTAGTCGATTTCGTGGATCAGGGCCATTGTCTTACTCCGCCGCTTCGACGATGGGGGTGGGAGCGAAATCCTCGGGGAAGTGCGTCATCGCACTCATCACCGGGTACGGCGTGAAGCCGCCAAGCGCGCAAAGCGACCCGAACTTCATCGTGTTGCAGAGGTCCGCCAGGAGTGCCCTGTTCTTCTCCGGCTCTATCCCCTGCGCGATGCGGTCGGCGGTCTCGACACCGCGGGTCGAGCCGATACGGCAGGGCGTGCACTTGCCACAGCTCTCGATCGCGCAGAATTCCATGGCGAAGCGGGCCTGCCGCAGCATGTCGGCGCTGTCGTCGAAGACCACCACGCCCGCATGCCCGATCAACCCGTCTTTCGCGGCAAAGGCCTCGTAGTCGAAGGGCGTATCGAAGAGCGAGCGGGGGAAATAGGCGCCGAGTGGCCCGCCGACCTGCACCGCCTTCACGGGCCGGCCGGTCATCGTACCGCCACCGATCTCGTCGACAATCTGTCCGAGAGTGAGCCCGAACGCCGTCTCGAACAGTCCGCCATGCTTCACATTGCCGGCGATCTGGATCGGGATCGTGCCACGCGAGCGGCCCATTCCGAAGTCGCGGTAGAATTCGGGGCCGCGGTCGAGGATGGGAGGCACGGACGCAAGGGAGATGACGTTGTTGACGACCGTCGGACAGCCGAGGAAACCCTTGAGCGCCGGCAGCGGCGGCTTTGCCCGCACGACGCCACGCTTGCCTTCCAGCGAATTGAGAAGAGACGTCTCCTCCCCGCACACATAGGCGCCCGCGCCGGCCCTGACCTCCAGTTCGAAGGCATGGGCCGAACCCATCACCGACGGGCCGAGGATACCGGCCCGGCGGGCGACGGCGATCGCCTCGTTCATGACCCGAATCGCATGCGGATATTCCGAGCGGGTATAGACGTACCCACGCGTCGCGCCGGTGGCGAGCCCGGCGATGATCATTCCCTCGATCAGCACGAAGGGGTCGCCCTCCATGATCATCCGGTCGGCGAACGTTCCGCTGTCGCCCTCGTCCGCGTTGCAGACGATATACTTCTGGGGGCCCGCGGCATCGGCCACCGTCTTCCACTTGATACCTGTCGGGAAGCCCGCGCCGCCCCGGCCGCGCAGTCCGCTGTCGGTCACAGCCTGGATGATCTCCGGCGCCGACATTGTCAGCGCACGCTCGAGGCCCTTCAGCCCCTGGTAGTGACGGTAATCTTCAATCGAAAGCGGATCGGTGACGCCGCAGCGTGCAAATGTCAGGCGGGTCTGCTGACGGAGGAAGGGAATTTCCTTCGTCAGCCCCAGACAGAGCGGATGATCCCCGCCGGTCAGGAACCCCGCGTCGAAAAGGCCGCCCACATCCGACGCCTTCACCGGCCCGTAGGCGATGCGCCCCCGCTCCGTGCGGACTTCGACGAGCGGCTCGAGCCAGAACATGCCGCGCGATCCGTTGCGCACGATGCGCGCGTCCAGCCCGTGGTTGGCTATCTCGGCCGCGATCGCGGCCGCAACCTTGTCGGCGCCGAGCGCGACGGCCGCGGCATCGCGGGGGACGAAGATGGTGACGGTCATCGGCGCGCCTCCGCAACGAGTTCGCCAAGAGCGCCTGCATCCACGCGACCATGAACCTCATCGTCCAGCATGGCCGCCGGGGCACATGCGCAGAGCCCGAGACAGTAGACAGGCTCCAGCGTGATTGCGCCGTCCAGCGTGGTCTGGTGGAAATCGATGCCGAGAAGCCGGCGCGCCGAGACGGCAAGGTCATCGGCGCCCATGGCCTGGCATGCCTCAGCCCGACAGAGCCTGAGGACGTGCCGCCCGGCCGGCAACTGGCGGAAATCATGGTAGAAGGTGACGACGCCGTGTACTTCCGCCCGCGACAGGTTGAGTTCCTGGGCGATGACGGGCTTCACTTCCTCGGGGATAAAACCGAACTCCTCCTGAATGGCGTGGAGGATAGGTAGCATCGGCCCTTCCAGGTGCTTCAGCTCCCGGATTATCGAAAGCGATCGCTCGGCATTGCTGCCGCCCGTCACATGTACATTCATCGTATTCCAAGCCTCCCTGAAGAATGCCTCCCCGGCAATCTCCCGCACGCGGATCCGCGTACTCTTGTGTACACAGTCTCTTCCCGTGCCCCGAGAGGGTCAATATTGATGTTTCGTTACGCGATAGAAAAAAACTATCAGATCAGGGCTTGCGAATTCAGGCTGCGGGCCTGGTAAAGAAGCGCCGAGACGAGTGGCGTGAAAGGCTCACGATGGGTCGCAACGAGCCCGACAAGGTGGCTGGCTTCCGGTTCCACGATCGGTATCATGCGGATCTGCTTGGCAAATCCGAAGGATCGCGCGACATTCCGTGGCATGATGCTGGCCCATTGGCCCGTCGCCACATGCGAAAGCAGCACGACCATCGAGTTGGATTCGAGGGTCGGCTTCACGACAACTCCGGCATCCGCCAGATGCTGGTTTATGATCCGACGGTTCTGCATGTCGGGCGTCAATAGGCAAAGCCTAACGCTATCGAGCTCCGTCCAGGTCACGTTCTCGCGGTCCGCGAAGGGCGTGCCTTCCGCGGTCACCAGAATATAGCGCTCTGCATACAGCGGCACGCTGGTGACGCGCCCGAGAGGCTCGTTGTCGAGATAGGTGATCCCCGCATCGATCTCGAAATTGTCCAGCTGACTCAGCACTTGAAGCGAGTTTCGAGAAACCACGGAGAAGGTGACGTCCGGATGCTTCGCCTGGAAGGGTTCAGTCAGGCGGGGGATCATGGCAAGCGCGGTCGGTATCGCCGCCAGCCGGATATGTCCGGAAAGCCCCTTCTTTGCGGCGCGCATCTCCTCGCGCATGGTGCGGGCATCGGCGACAATCCGCTTGGCCCATTCCAGTACCCGCTGGCCCTCGGGCGTCAGTCCCTGGTATCGCGACCCCCGCACGACCAGACCGACGCCGAGCTGGTCCTCGAGCTGCCGGATCGCCGCCGACAGGGACGGCTGCGAGATCCCGCACTCGTTGGCTGCCCGCCCAAAATGCTCCTCACGGGCGAGTGCTATGAAGAATTCCAGCTTGTCGATCATGCTCCGCGCTTCCTCCACCGCCCACACAACAGCAAATGGGAGGGCACAGGCAACAAAAAAGGCGGCCCGAAAGCCGCCTTTTCAAAACAAGTGCCGGACGCTGTCAGGCCGGCAGAATGGTCTCGTTGAGCTGCGTCAGCTGAGACAGGTATTCTTCGAGCCGGGTCTTCTGCTCGTAGTCGACAGCTGCGCCGGCATTGCTGCGGGCAGTCTCGATGTGAGCCTGAAGCCTGTCCCGCGTCAGGTCCGAAAGCGGCAATGCTGATTCCGCAAGAACGGTGCAGCCGGTCGGAAGGATGTCGGCAAAGCCGCCGAACACGACGTACTTGCTCTCCTGCCCGGATGCCAGCTTCACGCGGACGACGCCCGGCTTGATCGTCGTCATCGTCGGAGCGTGGTTCGCGAGAACCGTCATCTCGCCCAGCGTGGCCGGGATCACGACTTCGGTGACCTTCTCCGACAGGAGAAGGCGCTCCGGAGAAACGAGCTCGAAATTGAAGGCGTCAGCCATGGCGGTTCACTTCTTCACGTGTTGCATGCAAAGGCGCGCCGCATGTGCCGCGCGCCCGCTGGTCCTGCTTAGGCGGCAGCCGCCAGCTTCTTCGCCTTTTCGATGGCTTCTTCGATCGAGCCTACCATGTAGAAGGCGGCTTCCGGAAGATGGTCGTACTCGCCGTTGACGAGGCCCTTGAAGCCCTTGATCGTGTCTTCGAGCGAAACCAGCTTGCCCGGCGAACCGGTGAAGACTTCGGCGACGAAGAACGGCTGCGACAGGAAGCGCTCGATCTTGCGGGCGCGGGCGACGGTCATCTTGTCCTCTTCGGACAGTTCGTCCATGCCAAGGATGGCGATGATGTCCTGCAGCGACTTGTAGCGCTGCAGCGTCGTCTGGACCTGGCGAGCAACCTGATAGTGCTCTTCGCCGACGATCATCGGGTCGAGCATGCGCGACGTGGAGTCGAGCGGGTCAACGGCCGGATAGATGCCCTTTTCGGCGATCGAACGCGACAGAACCGTCGTTGCGTCCAGGTGGGCGAACGAGGTTGCCGGCGCAGGGTCGGTCAAGTCGTCGGCGGGAACGTAGATGGCCTGAACCGAGGTGATCGAGCCCTTGGTCGTGGTGGTGATCCGCTCCTGCATCTGGCCCATGTCGGTGGCCAGGGTCGGCTGGTAGCCAACGGCCGAAGGAATACGGCCAAGCAGAGCCGACACTTCCGAACCCGCCTGGGTAAAGCGGAAGATGTTGTCGACGAAGAACAGAACGTCCTGGCCCTTGTCGCGGAAATCTTCCGCGATGGTGAGGCCCGTCAGGGCGACGCGTGCACGTGCGCCCGGAGGCTCGTTCATCTGGCCGTATACGAGCGCAGCCTTGGAGCCTTCGCCGCCGCCAAGCTTGTTCACGCCGGATTCGATCATTTCGTGGTAAAGGTCGTTGCCTTCGCGGGTACGCTCACCCACGCCTGCAAACACCGAGTAACCGCCGTGTGCCTTAGCAACGTTGTTGATCAGTTCCATGATGAGAACCGTCTTGCCAACGCCGGCGCCGCCGAACAGGCCGATCTTGCCGCCCTTCGCGTAGGGAGCCAGAAGGTCGACCACCTTGATGCCGGTGACGAGGATCTGGGCTTCCGTGGACTGCTCGACATAGGCCGGAGCTTCCTGGTGGATAGAGCGCAGCGTGCTCGTGTCCAGCGGACCTGCTTCGTCGACGGGCTCGCCGATGACGTTCATGATGCGGCCGAGCGTCTGGTCACCGACCGGAACGGAGATCGGGGCACCGGTGTCCTTGACCGGCTGGCCGCGAACGAGACCTTCCGTCGCATCCATCGCAATCGTGCGGACCTGGTTTTCACCGAGGTGCTGAGCGACTTCGAGAACGAGGCGGTGACCGTTATTGTCGGTTTCCAGCGCGTTCAGGATCGGCGGCAGTGCGCCGTCGAATGTAACGTCGACGACGGCGCCGATCACCTGCGTCACCTTACCGACGGAGGTGTCGGCGTCCAGGGTAGCTGCGATAGCCATTTTTCTTACCCTCTTTCCTTATCTCAGAGCGCTTCCGCGCCCGAAATGATTTCAATGAGTTCCTTGGTGATCTGCGCCTGGCGCTGACGGTTGTAGGACAGCGTCAGCTTGTTGATCATATCACCGGCATTGCGCGTCGCGTTGTCCATTGCGGACATCTGAGCGCCATAGAAGGATGCGTTGTTTTCGAGCAGCGCCCGGAAGATCTGGACGGCGACGTTGCGCGGCAGAAGATCCGCGAGGATCTCCTCTTCGCTCGGCTCGTATTCGTAGAGCGCCGACGATCCGTTGCCGACCTCAGCCGTGTCGGCGAACTTGGCCGGGATGAGCTGCTGTGCTGTGGCTTCCTGCGAGATCACCGAATGGAACCGGGCGTAGAAGAGCGTGGCTACATCGAACTCGCCCTTGTTGAAGAGCTCGAGAACCCGGCGCGCAACATCGTCCGCGTTCGCAAAGCTCAACTGCTTCACTTCGCGGAAGGTCACGTAATCGATGATGTTGTCCGTGAACGTCCGCCGCAGGATGTCGTTGCCCTTGCGGCCGACGGTCAGGATCTTGACCGTCTTGCCTTCGCGGATCAGCTTGAGGGCATGATCGCGCGCCATGCGGATGATGGACGAGTTGAAGCCACCGGCAAGACCGCGCTCCCCCGTCGCGACAATGAGAAGGTGAACCTGGTCACGACCCGTGCCGGACAGAAGCAGAGGCGCTTCCGCATTGCCGGCATTGGCCGCCGACAGGCTGGCCAGCACCTTGTTCATGCGTTCCGCGTAGGGACGAGCGGCCTCGGCCGCCTCCTGCGCACGGCGCAGCTTCGCCGCGGCGACCATCTTCATCGCCTTGGTGATCTTCTGCGTCGCCTTGACGGAGGCGATCCGGTTTTTCAGATCCTTAAGTGAAGGCATCCGTTATCGGTCCCCTAAGGGTTAGTGTGCGTGATCCGGGTCTCAGGCGAAGGACTTGGCGAAAGTGTCGAGCGCCGCCTTCAGCTTGGCCTTCGTGTCGTCGGAAATGGCCTTCTCGGTGCGGATCGCATCGAGGACAGCCTTTCCTTCCGAGCGCATGTAGCTCAGCAGACCCTGCTCGAACTTGCCGACGTCGCCGACCGCGATCTTGTCCAGGTAGCCGTTGACGCCCGCGAAGATCACCGCGACCTGCTCTTCCGTCTTCAGCGGCGAGAACTGCGGCTGCTTGAGAAGCTCGGTCAGGCGTGCACCGCGGTTGAGGAGGCGCTGCGTCGAGGCGTCGAGGTCGGAACCGAACTGCGCGAAGGCAGCCATTTCACGATACTGGGCAAGCTCGCCCTTGATCGAGCCGGCAACCTGCTTCATCGCCTTGACCTGTGCGGCGGAACCCACGCGGGAAACCGACAGACCGACGTTCACGGCCGGGCGGATGCCCTGGTAGAACAGGTCGGTTTCAAGGAAGATCTGGCCGTCGGTGATCGAGATCACGTTGGTCGGAATGAAGGCCGAAACGTCGTTACCCTGCGTTTCGATGACCGGCAGCGCCGTCAGCGAACCGGCGCCACGCTCGTCGGAGAGCTTTGCGGCGCGCTCGAGAAGACGCGAATGCAGGTAGAAGACGTCGCCCGGATAGGCTTCGCGGCCCGGCGGACGGCGCAGGAGAAGCGACATCTGGCGGTAGGCGACGGCCTGCTTGGAAAGGTCGTCATATGCGATCAGCGCGTGCTGGCCGTTGTCACGGAAGTATTCGCCCATGGCGCAGCCGGCGAACGGTGCCAGGTACTGCATCGGAGCCGGATCGGAAGCGGTCGCGGCAACGATGATCGAGTACTGCAGCGCACCGCGCTCTTCGAGCACCTTGACGAACTGGGCAACGGTCGAACGCTTCTGGCCGATGGCGACATAGACGCAGTAGAGCTTGTCGTTGTCCGGGCCGTTGTCGTGGATCGGCTTCTGGTTCAGGAAGGTGTCGAGAATGATGGCGGTCTTGCCGGTCTGGCGGTCGCCGATCACGAGCTCGCGCTGGCCACGGCCAACCGGGATCAGGGCGTCGATAGCCTTGAGGCCGGTGGACATCGGCTCATGAACCGACTTGCGCGGAATGATGCCGGGAGCCTTGACGTCGACGCGCGCACGGCGGGTCGCGTTGAGCGGGCCCTTGCCGTCGATCGGGTTGCCGAGAGCGTCAACGACGCGTCCGAGCAGTTCCGGACCGACCGGCACGTCCACGATGGCGCCGGTCCGCTTGACGGTGTCGCCTTCCTTGATCTCACGGTCCGAGCCGAAGACAACCACGCCGACATTGTCGGATTCGAGGTTGAGAGCCATGCCGCGCACGCCGCCCGGGAACTCGACCATTTCGCCGGCCTGGATGTTGTCCAGACCGTAGACGCGGGCGATACCGTCACCAACGGAGAGAACCTGGCCGACTTCGGATACCTCAGCCTCCTGGCCGAAGTTCTTGATTTGATCTTTCAGAATTGCGGAAATTTCCGCGGCGCGGATATCCATCAGCCAACCTCTTTCAGTGCAAGCTTAAGGGTGGAAAGTTTGGTGCGAAGGGAGGTGTCGATCTGACGCGACCCGACCTTTACGATCAGGCCACCAAGGAGCGTGGGGTCCACCGTGACGGCGACGACCACATCCTTGCCAGTGACGCCCTTCAGCGCCGACTTGAGTTCTTGTTCCTGGGCCGGCGTCAACGCATGCGCGGACGTTACCTCTGCCGTCACCTCGCCGCGCTGGGCTGCGGCGATCTGACGGAAAGCCCGGATCATGCCAGGCAATGCGAAAAGCCGGCGGTTGCCGGCCACGACCTTGATGAAATTGCCGACGAGACCGCGGATGCCCGCCTTGTCGGCGACCGCGGAGATCGCACGCAGCTGATCCTCGGAAGAGAATACCGGGCTCTGGATCAGGCGACGCAGGTCTTCGCTCTCGTCCAACATAGCCTGGAGCCGGTCGAGATCCGCGCCGACTGCATCAACGGAACCCGCCTCGAGCGCAAGCTCGTACAGCGAGGATGCATAGCGCTCAGCTACACCGGAAATCAGCTGGGACGTGTCAGCCACGGGCACAGTTTCCCTTGATTGTCATCAACGGCCGGACCTCGCGGACGGAGATCGATAAGCCCTTGTGAGTATTTGCTATTTTGTTGAAAACAACCAGCTTTCGGGCTGGCCCCTTCAGACTTTCGCGGTTCGTCTACCATAGGATCTATGGACTCGCAACACGGCAGATAGGCTAAAACGTCAGGGCTAGAAGGGCTTGAAACGATTTTATCACGCTGCTTGTGCGGATTCTGGAGATCCGAAATGTCGCCCTGTCAGAAATAACCGAACACATATCCGAGCGGCAGGGCGGCCAGCACGAGTTGCGCGATCAGCACCAGGGCATTGATCACGATCCTTCCCCTGTCGACAAAGAGCGACAGGAGGCGCCCGAAAGCCGCAAATCCAAGGGCGCTGCCCAGCATGAGATAGGTGAAGTCCTGCGCAAGTGCGATCGCCGCCAGACCGAGACCGAGGTGCAGGCCGCCTATGGAGCGCGTGGCGCCGAAGCCGACGGAGGTTATCTCTCCCGTGACCAGCCCCCCTGCGCGCAGAAGTCGCGCCGGGAACAGCATCGTCAGGAGCCCGAAGCCGGCGACGACCAGGGCGGAAAGGAAGGCAAGGCGTTCCGGCATCTCGGTGGGAAAATAAAGTTCCAAATCTTCGCTCCTGCACTCCGGGGACTAACGGGATACCAGCAGGAACATGATTCTCAAAGGAAGCTCTGGGGGTCGACGTCGATCTGCACATGCACCGTGCCGCGAACCTTCGGCCCCTGCGCCACCATCGTCTTCAAGAAGGCCTGCATGTCGGAATTCCGCCGTCCGTGGACCAGGAGCCGGAAGCGGTGCCGCCCCCGGACCAGCGCCAGCGGCGCCTCGGCGGGCCCGAGAACCGATATCCCGGAGACATGCGGAGCCGCGGCGCGCAGGCCGCGCGCATGAGCTTCCGCGTCGGCCCGCCCCTCGGCGGACACGATGATCGACGCGAGCCTGCCGAAGGGAGGCAGGATCGCCCGCTCGCGCTCGAGGATCTCGCGCTCGTAGAAGGCTCCGGCGTCGCCGGAAACGATCGCCTGCATGACGGGGTGCTGCGGCTGGTAGGTCTGCAGCAGGCCGTGACTCTTGAGCCCGGTCCGCCCTGCTCGCCCGGTCACCTGGTTCAGGAGCTGGAATGTCCGCTCGGCAGCGCGAGGGTCTCCATTCGCCAGCCCGATATCCGCGTCGACGATGCCGACCAGCGTCATCATCGGGAAATTGTGCCCCTTCGCCACCAGTTGGGTGCCGATAACGATGTCGGCGTCGCCGCGGGCGATGGCCTCCAGTTCCAGCCTCAGGCGCTTCACGCCGCCGAGGAGGTCGGATGACATGACGATCGTGCGGGCCTCCGGAAAATGCCTTTCCACCTCTTCCGCAATCCGCTCGACGCCCGGGCCGCATGCGACGAGGTGGTCGAGCGTCCCGCACTCCGGGCAGGCCTCCGGCGTCGGCTCGCTATAGCCGCACTGGTGGCACTGTATCTGGTTGCGGAACCGGTGCTCCACGAGCCAGCTGGAGCATTGCGGGCACTGGAAGCGATGGCCGCAGACACGGCAGAGGGTCAGCGGCGCATAGCCGCGGCGGTTGAGGAAGAGAAGCGCCTGCTCGCCCCGCTCAATGGTCTTGCCCACCGCCCGCAAAAGCACGGGAGACAGGAAGCCCCCTCGCTCGGGCGGATGCCTGCGCATATCGAGAAGATGGAGATCCGGCAGCGCCGCTTCCCCGTAGCGGGTCGGCAGATGCACGAGGTGGTAACGCCCCGCCTGCGCATTCACCTGGCTTTCGACCGAGGGCGTCGCCGAGACGAGGACGATCGGGAAATCGCCGATCCGTGCCCTGACGACCGCCATGTCGCGCGCATTGTAGAAGACGCGGTCCTCCTGCTTGTAGGCGGGGTCGTGTTCCTCGTCGACGATGATCAGGCCGAGGTTCTCGAACGGCAGGAACAGTGCCGACCGGGCGCCTGCGACCACCTGAACCTCTCCGGTCACGATGCCGCGCCAGACCTTCTCCCGCATCCGCGGGGAGAGGTCGGAATGCCACTCCCCGGGCTTTGCGCCGAACCGGCTCTCGAAGCGTTCCAGGAAACTCGACGTCAGCGCGATCTCCGGCAGCAGGATGAGGACCTGCCGGCCCTGCCGCAGCGTCTCCGCGATCGCCTCGAAATAAACCTCCGTCTTTCCGGATCCGGTGACGCCGTCGATGAGCGATGCGGAATAGCCGCCTTTCCTCACGAGCGTCACGATCTCGGCGGCGGCATCCTTCTGCGGGCCCTGGAGCCGCGAGGCGGCATGCTCGGGGTCGGGCCTGGCGACTACCGGCGGGGGCGGCAGGAAGATCGTCTCGAACAGCCCCTGTTGCGTCAGCCCGTCGATGACGGACGTCGACACACCGGCTGCATGGGCAAGCCCGGCCCGCGTCCACGGTGTATCCTCGTCGACGAGATCGAGGACCCGGGATCGCGCCGGCGTCATCCGCTCCGGGTGCCCGCCGGAATAGCGAATGCCCTCCACCATCGGCTCGGGCGCGAGCGCCGCAGGAGCCCGGATCGCCATGCGCGCCACCAGTCCCGGCGGCGACAGGGTATAGCTCGCCACCCACTCCACGAAGCGGCGCATTTCGGCTGAAAGAGGCGGACAATCGAAGGCCAGCGTGATCGGCCGCAGTTTCTTCGGGTCGAGCTTGTCGTCGTTGCCGCCGTCCCAGACGACGCCGATCACCTGACGCGGGCCGAGCGGCACCTGCACCACGGAACCGGCTTCGACATGCATCCCCTCCGGCACGGCGTAGCTGTAGGGACCCGGCGCCGGCAGCGGCACCAGGACCGGGACGACACGCCTTGCCGGCGGCCGCTCCAGCAGTTCACCGAAGAGAGAGGAGGAATCTGAACCCATGCGGCGGGACCTTGCCCCGAAGCCCGGCAAAATGAAACACCGGATTTGCAGCTAGGAGGCGGTTTCCTCCAGCGGCTTGAACACGGCCTGCTGGTCCCGGGCCAGATCGACGATCGTGTGCCGCTCGATTGCCCGCGTGACGTCCTGCGGGTCGCCGTCCAGCTGCTCGGGCGGGATCAGTTGCCCGATGGTCACGTCAAACCGGTTGCCCTTCTTGTTGAGGAGCTCGTAGAAGACGGTCATGTCTCGCAGCTCCGTCGACCACTTGGCGAACCAGTAGAACAGCCCCGAATTGCGCGCCTTCATATGGATCGGCACGATCGGCAGGTTGTACTTCTTGGCAAGCCCGACGGCGGACGTCTTCCAGGGCCGTTCGTTGAGCCGACCGTTCGCCCAGTAGGCGATGCGCCCCGAGGGAAACAACACCATCACCTTGCCATCCTCCACCGCCTTGTTGGTGAGGACGAGCGTCTCCCGCGTCTTGAGCTTGCTCTTGTGCTCCTCCCGCCACTCGACCGGGATGATCATTTCCGAGAAGCGTGGATTTACACGCACCGCATCCCGGTTTGCGAACACCATCAGGTCCGGCCGGCACCCCTTGAGGACGTCGAAGACGGCGACCCCGTCGGCAATGCCCGTCGGATGGTTGCTGACGAGAATGAAGCCGCCGGTCTTCGGAATGCGATCGGCATTCGTGACCCGCACGTCGAGCTTCAGGACGTCGCTCAGATATTCGAAGGACTGGAGGCCCGAAAGGGCCGCGATGTCGTTGGCGAACTCGATCGCCCGGTCGTAACGCAGCAAGGTATAGAGGAATGGCCGCATCACCGGCCAGAGCGGATGTTTTACGATCCGCTGGCCTCGCTCAGCGATGAGGATATCGACGATATGACCAGGTTTTCCTTGGGAAACCAGAGAAAGGGCTTCGGCAAAATGTCCCAGCGAGGACATTGAATCTCGGCGCGCCATACGAACTCCTGCAGAGAGGATAGGGGTATATCTCAGTCCGGCATGATCGGCCAGCGACAGCGACGCCGCGCTTCATTGAATCCTAACGCCATCAGGTCAAATTGGCCTCCACCCGCACCAATTCAATAGGCATGACGTGAGCGAAATACTGACGATCGCCGCTCCCGACCTTCTCCAGCGACGGGCGGAATGGCTCGAAAACCTTGCCCGGGAGCGACGCCTTTCCGCCAACACGCTGGAGGCCTATGAACGCGACACCCGCCAGTTCCTGGGCTTCCTGACCGGCCATCTCGGTTCGCCGCCCCGGATCGCCGATATCCACACGCTCCGCCCGGCTGACCTGCGTGCATTTCTGGCGGCACGCCGGCGCCACGGCTCCGGCGCCCGTTCGCTCGGCCGCCACCTGGCCGGGCTGCGTTCCTTCTTGCGTTACCTGGAACGACAGGGGCTGATCAATGCTGCCGCGGCAGGCGCGGTCCGTGCGCCGCGACAGCCCAAGTCGCTTCCCAAGCCACTCAGCGACAGGCAGGCGCTGGCGGTCGTCGCCACCGGCTCCCAGTTGCAGGACGAACCATGGATCGCCGCCCGGGATGCCGCCGTGCTGACGCTCCTCTACGGTTGCGGCCTGCGCATATCGGAGGCGCTCGCACTGACGCCGCGGGACTTCGATCCGGGTGCGACGAGCCTTCGGGTCAACGGCAAGGGCGGCAAGGTCCGGATCGTCCCCCTGCTCCCTGTCGTGGCCGAGGCGGTCGCGGCTTATCGCAAGCTCTGCCCCTATGTTCTTCCCGGCGAAGAGCCCATGTTTCGCGGCGCCCGCGGCGGCCCTCTGCAGCCGGCCATCATCCAGCGCGGCATGCAGAAGCTGCGGAGCGCACTCGGCCTGCCGGATTCGGCGACGCCGCACGCGCTGCGCCATTCCTTCGCCACGCACCTGCTGGCCGGCGGAGGAGATCTGCGAACGATCCAGGAACTGCTCGGACATGCGAGCCTCTCCACCACGCAGGTCTATACGGGCGTGGATACGCAGCGCCTGCTGGAGGTCTACGACCGGGCGCATCCGCGGGCATAGGATTGCCTTAACCATCCGCCTTAATGGCTCGTGCATGTGGCGAGGCTAAGGTCCTCGCGGCTTCCCTGGAAGGACGACATGACGACCCACGCTCTGTTCCCGCTGCCGCAGCGCATTCTGCACCGGCTGTCCGCTCTCACCCTCTGGCTTCTCGCCGCCTGCCACCTCCTGGCGCTGGTTTCGCTGCTGGTGGTGCTTGCCATGCATGCCCCGGCACGCGCCGAAACCGCCTGCCAGGGGGAGAACCTGCTGGACGAACTGGAGCGCGCCGATCCGCAAGCTCATGCCGCCGTGATGGCGGAGGGCCGCGCCGTCGTGAACGGCCAGGGCCTTTTCTGGCGGATCGAGCGCCCGGGCATTCCGGCATCCTACCTTCTGGGCACCATGCACGTCACGGACCCGCGCGTCCTCAGGATGCCACCGGGGGCGGCAGAGGCTCACGCCGGCGCGAAGGTTATCGTCATCGAATCCGACGAGATCCTCGACGAGCGGAAGGCCGCCGCCGCGATCCTCTCCAGGCCGGAACTGACCATGTTCACCGACGGCCGGTCGATCGAGAACCTTCTCTCCCCCGAGGATCTCGAGGTCCTCCGCGAAGGACTGGAGAAACGGGGCCTCGTCCTGTCCGCGGTGTCGCGCATGAAGCCTTGGATGCTTGCGGGCTTCGTCGCGACCTCGGCCTGCGAATCCGCCCGCAAGGCGGACGGCGGGGTATTTCTCGACAAGAAGATCGCGCTCGATGCCATCGCTTCCGGCAAGCCCGTGAAGGGGCTGGAGACGCTGCAGGAGCAACTGGCGGCAATGGCGGAGATGCCCATCGACTTCCATCTCCAGGCCCTGGTCGAGACCGTCAGGCTCGGCGACCGGATGGACGACGTCGTCGAGACGATGACTGGCCTCTACCTCTCCGGCGATACGGGCCTGACCATTCCTGCGCTGAGGGCGCTGACCCCGACGCTGACCGACGAGGACGAGAGCGCCTACGCCGCGTTCGAAAGCGCCGTGATTTCCGACCGCAACCACCGGATGGCGGAGCGGGTCGGCCCCATCCTTGCGGAAGGCGGGGCATTCGTCGCCGTCGGCGCCCTGCATCTGCCGGGAGAAGCCGGCCTGGTGGAACTGTTCCGCCGGCAGGGCTTTACCGTGACCCCGGCGAACAACGCCGACTAACCGACCGTCATCCGTCGCATCACGTTGGTCTTCCAGTAGAACTGATGCACCAGCACGCCGAGCACGTGCGCGGCGATCAGGATCCAGAGAAGCGTCTTAAGCGGACCTCCATGGACATCGCCGGCCTGCTCGTTGCCGAAGTAGTAGGCCCCTATGCCGGTGAACGGCAGGGCGAGGACGACGACGTAGAGAAGGCCATGCACGACCTTGGCCGCCAGCCGGAATATCGGCGGCTCTTCGGGCGGGAGGGCCGGGCTCTTCATGGTCAGCAGCAGGATGATACGGCAGAGCGTCAGGATCAGAATGAGTATTCCGGCATAGGCATGCAGGTTGGCGCTCGCCACCTGCTCCGGGGTCGCCGTGCCCGTCTGACGGATGGCGCGGTTCCATGCTTCCATGCCATCCGGAAGAAGCAGGTTGAAGAAAACGAGCCCGACGACCAGCCAGTGCAGGACACGTTGGGGAACCGAATAGGAAACAACATCGGAAGCCATGGCCTTGCCTTTCGTCAACAAGGTGAGCCGCAATAGATCCGATGTTAAAGGCCGCAGCCTGCGTGGCAAGCTGCGGCCTTCAAGATGAAGAAGATTTAACCTCGTCCTGCGCCTTACATGTGCAACGGCTTGAAGAAGGTCGCCAGCGCGGCTTCCTTCACGGCTTCCGACATGGTCGGGTGCGCGTGGCAGGTTCGGCCGAGATCTTCGGACGATCCGCCGAACTCCATCAGAACCGCGATCTCGTGGATCATCTCGCCGGCGCCGAAGCCGACGATATGTCCGCCGAGAACCCGATCGGTCTCCTTGTCGGCGAGAATCTTCACGAAGCCATCGGTCACCTGCATGGCGCGGGCGCGGCCGTTTGCGGTGAACGGGAACTTGCCGACCTTGTAGGCGATGCCCGCGGCCTTCAGCTCTTCCTCGGTCTTTCCGACGGAGGCGACCTCCGGCTGGGTGTACACGACGCCAGGAATGACGTCATAGTTCACATGGCCGTGCTGCCCGGCAAGAATTTCGGCGAGCGCCACGCCCTCGTCCTCAGCCTTGTGGGCAAGCATCGGCCCCTTCACCACATCGCCGATCGCGTAGATGCCGTCGACATTGGTCTTGTAATGCCCGTCGATCTCGACGCGACCGCGATTGTCGAGCACGACACCGGCCTCTTCGAGGCCGAGGCCTTCCGTGTAGGGCTTGCGGCCGGTGGAAATCAGTACGACATCCGCCTCGATGGTCTGTGCCTCGCCGCCCTTGACGGGCTCGAATGTCACCTTAGCGCCGGCGCCGGCCTTTTCGACGCCCGTCACCTTGGCGCCGAGGTTGAAGGTCATTCCCTGCTTGGCGAGCATCCGCTGGAACTGCTTGGAAACCTCGCCGTCCATCCCGCCGAGGATGTTGTCGAGGTACTCGACGACCGTGACCTTGGCGCCGAGACGCATCCAGACCGAGCCGAGCTCCAGCCCGATCACGCCGCCGCCGACGACCACGAGGTTCTGCGGCACCTTGTCGAGCGCGATGGCGCCGGTGGACGAAACGATCACCTTCTCGTCGATCGCGACGTTGACGCCCGGGATGCCGGCGACATCGGAACCCGTCGCGATGACGATGTTCTTCGCCTCCAGCTCCTGCACCTTGCCGTCGTCGCCGGTGACGGAAACCTTGCCCGCCGAGACGATGCGGCCGGTGCCGGTGAAGCCGTCGATCTTGTTCTTCTTGAACAGGAAGGCCACGCCGTCGACGTTCGACTTCACAGTCGCGTCCTTGTGCGCCATCATCTTTTCGAGGTTGAGCTTCGGCGCCGGGATCTCGACGCCAAGCGTATCCATGCCGTGGGCCGCATGGCTGAACATTTCCGAGGCGTGCAGCAGGGCCTTTGACGGAATGCAGCCGATGTTGAGGCAGGTGCCGCCATAGGTGGCGCGCTTTTCGACGACCGCGACCTTAAGGCCCAACTGGGCCGCCTTGATGGCACAGACGTAACCGCCAGGGCCGCTTCCGATTACGACAACATCATAAGCCATTGCAGAGTCCTTTTCAGTATGACGCCGTGTCAGGTCAGAGGAACAGGGCGAGCATCATCAGCGCGAGGCCGAGGATGCTGACCAGCCAGACCAGCGAACGGACGTAAGGGATGCCGGCCAGGTAGAGCGGGATATAGACGATCCGCGCCACCAGCCAGACTGTTGCGCCGAGGAGGCCGAGCCCCGAGCTGTCACCCACGAAGGCGAGCCCAAGCAGCAGCCCGATAAAGGCGGGATAGGTTTCCCGGAAGTTCGTCAGCGCACGGGCGGCACGGCCTGCCCGTGGGCTCTTCGGTTCACGCCCCTCGTCCCTCGGCCCCGCATTCCAGTCGGTGCCGAGTTCCCTGGTGGCAAGCATGGCCTGCAGCCCGATATGGACGAGCAGCAGGACGACGCTCAGAACGAGCAGCGCCAGGAGATAGGTTGCGTCTGCCGAGACGGGCTCCATGCTGCTCTCCGCTCTCGTGTCCGCTTAGAGGTCGAGGACCAGACGCTCCGGATCTTCCAGGCTTTCCTTGACCCGGACCAGGAATGTCACGGCTTCCTTGCCGTCGACGATCCGGTGGTCGTAGGAAAGCGCCAGATACATCATCGGACGGATGACCACCTGGCCGCCGATGGCGACCGGGCGCTCCTGGATCTTGTGCATGCCGAGAATGCCGGACTGCGGTGCGTTGAGGATCGGCGAGGACATCAGCGAACCGTAGACGCCGCCGTTCGAGATGGTGAACGTGCCGCCCTGCATGTCGGCCATCGAGAGCTGGCCGTCACGGGCTGCCCTGCCGAGGCGGCCGATTTCCTTCTCGATCTCGGCGATCGACATCTGGTCGGCATCACGGACGACCGGAACCACCAGGCCCTTGTCTGTGCCGACGGCGACGCCGACATGGCAGTAGTTCTTGTAGATGATGTCGGTGCCGTCGATCTCGGCATTGACCGCCGGCAGTTCCTTCAGCGCATGCGTCACGGCCTTGGTGAAGAAGCCCATGAAGCCGAGCTTCACGCCATGCTTCTTCTCGAAAATGTCCTTGTAGCGGTTGCGCAGGTCCATCACCGCCTTCATGTCCACCTCGTTATAGGTGGTCAGCATGGCGGCCGTGTTCTGCGCGTCCTTGAGGCGGCGCGCGATCGTCTGGCGCAGGCGGGTCATCTTGACCCGCTCCTCGCGAACCGCGTCCTCGGTCGTGGAGGGTGCACGGACAGCCTTCGGGGCCTCGGCGGACGCTGCCGGGGCGGATACGCCCTTGGCGACGGCGGCGATTACGTCGCCCTTGAGGACCTGGCCGCGCTTGCCGGAACCTTCCACCTGGTCGGCGGACAGGTTGTTTTCAGAGAGCATCTTGGCGGCGGCGGGGGCGGCCGGCATGTCGGAGGAACCCTTGGCGACAGGGTCGGCGACCTTTGCGGGCGCAGCTTCCGCAGCCTTGGCGAGTGCCTCGGCCTTGGCCGGAGCAGCCGGTGCGGCACCAGCAGCGCCTTCCGCGATCTGTCCAAGGAGCGCGTCGAGCCCGACGGTCTCGCCATTCTGCGCGACGATCTCCGTCAGCACGCCGGATGCCGGTGCAGGAACCTCGACGGTAACCTTGTCCGTCTCGAGTTCGACCAGCGGCTCGTCCGCGTTGACGGTATCGCCGACTTTCTTGAACCAGGTGCCGACAGTTGCCTCGCTGACGGACTCGCCGAGGGTAGGGACGCGGATTTCGGTGGCCATGGACTGTTTCCGTTTTCTCTAGAATGTCGATCTTGTCGCTGGCGGCAGATCAGCCGCCGAGCGCGTCTTCGAGGAATGCTTCGAGCTGGGCGAGGTGCTTCGACATCAGGCCCGTGGCCGGCGATGCCGCGGCCGGGCGGCCAGTGTAGCGCACCCGCTGGTACTTGGCATCGATATGCGCCAGCACCCACTCCAGGTAGGGGTCGATGAACGACCAGGCGCCCATGTTCTTCGGCTCTTCCTGGCACCATACCATTTCCGCGTTGCGGAAGCGGGAGAGCTCGTTGATCAGGGCCTTTGCCGGGAACGGGTAGAGCTGTTCCACGCGCAGCAGGTAGATGTCGTCGATGCCCCGCTTTTCGCGCTCTTCCAGAAGGTCGTAGTAGACCTTGCCGGTGCACATGACGACGCGGCGGATCTTGGCATCCTTCTGCAGCTTGATCGGACCGTCCTTGATGACCTCCGCATCGTCCCACAGCAGGCGATGGAAGGCGGTCTCGCCGGCCATTTCCGCAAGCGTGGACGTTGCCCGCTTGTGGCGCAGAAGCGACTTCGGCGTCATCAGGATCAGCGGCTTGCGGAAGTCGCGCTTCACCTGTCGGCGCAGGATGTGGAAGTAGTTGGCCGGCGTCGTGCAGTTGGCGACCTGCATGTTGTCTTCCGCGCAAAGCTGCAGGAAGCGTTCCAGGCGGGCCGACGAGTGCTCCGGACCCTGTCCTTCGTAGCCATGCGGCAGGAGGCAGACGAGGCCGGACATGCGCAGCCACTTGCGTTCACCCGACGAGATGAACTGGTCGAACACGACCTGCGCACCGTTGGCGAAGTCGCCGAACTGCGCTTCCCACAGTGTCAGCGCGTTCGGGCGGGCGAGCGAGTAGCCGTATTCGAAGCCGAGTACTGCTTCTTCCGAAAGCATCGAGTTGATGACCTCGTAGCGGGCCTGGGTCGGCGACAGGTTCGCAAGCGGAATGTAGCGCTCTTCGCTCTCCTGGTCGTAGAGGACGGAGTGGCGCTGCGAGAAGGTCCCGCGTTCGCAATCCTGTCCCGACAGACGGATCTTCGTGCCTTCGACCGCCAGCGATCCGAAGGCCAGAGCCTCGGCCATCGCCCAGTCGATACCCTCGCCCGTCTCGATCATCTGGGCGCGGTTTTCCATGAAGCGCTTGATCGTGCGGTGGGCATTGAAGCCTTCCGGAATGGTCGACAGCTTGCGGCCGATCTCCTTCAGCTGCTTCATCGGAACGGCGGTCTTGCCCCGACGCTGCTCGTCGGCATTGTCGGCGGAGCGGAGCCCCGACCATACGCCGTCCAGCCAGTCGGCCTTGTTCGGCTTGTAGGTCTGGCCTGCCTCGAACTCCTGCTCAAGATGGGCGCGCCAGTCGGCCTTCATCTTCTCGAACTCGCCTTCGTTGATCAGGCTTTCGGCGATAAGGCGATCGGCATAGAGCCGCGCAACCGTCTTGTGGGAGCGGATGACCTTGTACATCTTCGGCTGCGTGAACGCGGGCTCGTCGCCCTCGTTATGGCCGAAGCGGCGATAGCAGAACATGTCGATCACGACCGGCTTGTGGAACTTCATCCGGTATTCGGTGGCGATCTTGGCGGCGTAGACGACCGATTCCGGGTCGTCGCCGTTCACGTGGAAGATCGGCGCCTCGATCATCTTGGCGACGTCCGACGGATAAGGCGACGAACGCGAGAAGCCCGGATTGGTCGTGAAGCCGATCTGGTTGTTGATGATGAAGTGGATCATGCCGGCGACCCGGTGACCGCGCAGGCCCGAAAGCCCGAGGATCTCCGCGACGACGCCCTGGCCCGCAAAGGCCGCATCGCCGTGCAGCAGCAGCGGCAGGACCTTGGCGCGCTCCTCGAGCGGGATGATGCCGTCCTTGTCGAAGGTCTTGGCCAGCATGTCCTGCTTGGCGCGGGCCTTGCCCATGACGACCGGGTCGACGATCTCGAGGTGAGACGGGTTGGCCGTCAGCGACAGGTGAACCTTGTTGCCGTCGAACTCGCGGTCGGAGGACGCACCGAGGTGGTACTTGACGTCACCGGAGCCCTCGACGTCGTCGGGCTTGAACGAGCCGCCCTTGAACTCATGGAAGACCGCGCGATGCGGCTTGCCCATGACGTTGGTCAGCACGTTGAGGCGGCCGCGGTGGGCCATGCCCAGCACGATCTCCTGCATGCCTTCCTGGCCGCCGCGCTTGATGATCTGCTCCAGCGCCGGGATGAGCGATTCACTGCCGTCCAGGCCGAAGCGCTTCGTGCCCTTGAACCGGACATCCAGGAACTGCTCGTAGCCTTCGGCCTCGACGAGCTTGTGCAGGATCGCCTTCTTGCCGTTGGGGGTGAATTCGACGCCCTTGTCGGGACCTTCGATCCGCTCCTGGATCCACTGCTTCTCCTCGGGGTTGGAGATGTGCATGAACTCGACGCCCATGGTCGAGCAGTAGGTCCGCTTAAGGATGTCGAGCATCTCGGGAATGGTCGCGTATTCCAGCCCGAGCACGTTGTCGATGAAGATCTTACGGTCGTAGTCCGCTTCCGTGAAGCCGTAGGCGCTGGGCGAAAGCTCGTTATAGTCCTCGACCGGTGCGGCCAGTCCGAGTGGATCGAGATTGGCATGCAGGTGGCCGCGCATGCGATAGGCGCGGATCATCATGATGGCGCGGACGGAATCGCGCGTCGCCTGCAGGATGTCGGCTTCGTTGACGGCCGTGCCGGTTGCTGCGGCGGCAGCCTCGGCCTTCGCCTTCACCTTGGTCTCGATCGCCTTTTCGACGATCGGCCAATTGCCGTCGAGCGCCGATACGAGATCGCCGCCCGGCGTCACCGGCCAGTTTCGCCGCTGCCAGGAAGCGCCTGCGGCAGCCTTCTTCACATCCTCCGGATTGTCGGCGAGCGCCTTGAAGAAGGACTGCCATTCCGGCCTTACGGAATTGGGGTCTTCCTCATACCGGGCATAGAGCTGCTCGATATAGGAGGCGTTGGCGCCGTCCAGGAAGGAGGTGATGAGAAACTGCTCGTTGGCTTCTTGCCGTGCCATGGTTCTTCTGCGGACGCCGCGTCCGCCTCCTGACGTAATTGAGGGCCGGAGACTGGGCGCCGGCCACCGCCATCAAACTGCAATCGCCGGCGCAGGCCGGCATAGCGCGTCTACCGACGCTAGGCCGGACTGGCGGCGCGTGTTCGTCGCCAGCCCGAAGCGTGTCCGATGCGGTTGACGCATCGGTATGTGGTCTCAGCCCTTGAGGACTTCAACCAGTGTCTTGCCGAGGCGCGCCGGGGAAGGCGAAACCCGGATCCCGGCCGCTTCCATGGCCGCGATCTTCGATTCCGCATCGCCTTTGCCGCCGGAAACGACGGCGCCCGCATGGCCCATCGTGCGTCCCTTCGGGGCAGTACGACCGGCAATGAAGCCTGCCATCGGCTTCTTGCGGCCTTTCTTGGCCTCGTCGATCAGGAACTGAGCCGCATCCTCTTCGGCCGAACCGCCGATTTCGCCGATCATGATGATCGAGGTCGTCGCGTCGTCCGCGAGGAACATTTCCAAGACGTCGATGAACTCGGTGCCCTTGACCGGGTCGCCGCCGATGCCGACGGCCGTCGTCTGACCGAGGCCTTCGTTCGAGGTCTGGAACACGGCTTCATAGGTAAGCGTGCCCGAACGGGAAACGATGCCGACCGAGCCCTTGCGGAAGATCGAGCCCGGCATGATGCCGATCTTGCACTCTTCCGGCGTCAGGATGCCCGGGCAGTTCGGGCCGAGTAGGCGCGACTTGGACTTGTCGAGCCTGGCCTTCACCCGGACCATGTCCAGCACCGGGATACCCTCGGTGATGCAGGTGATGAACGGAACTTCCGCTTCGATCGCCTCGATGATGGCATCGGCCGCACCCGCCGGCGGAACGTAGATCACGGTCGCGTCGGCGCCCGTGCGTTCCCTGGCTTCCGCGACGGAGGCGAAGATCGGCAGCGAGGTGCCGTCGAGGCCCGACGACCAGGATTCGCCACCCTTCTTGGGATGCACGCCACCGACCATCTTGGTGCCGTAATAGGCGAGCGCCTGCTCGGTGTGGAAGGTGCCGGTCTTGCCGGTCAGGCCCTGGACGATGACCTTGGTATCTTTGTTGACGAGAATTGACATTCTTGCGGTCCTTCCAGATTAGGCTTCGATCGCTGCGACGATTTTCTTCGCCGCATCGTCAAGGTCGTCAGCCGCAGTGATCGCAAGGCCGGACTCGTTCAGGATCTTCTTGCCGAGCTCGACGTTGGTGCCTTCCAGCCGCACGACGAGCGGAACCTTCAGGCCCACTTCCTGCACCGCCGCGACCACGCCCTCGGCGATGACGTCGCAGCGCATGATGCCGCCGAAAATGTTGACCAGGATGCCCTCGACCTTCGGGTCGGCCGTGATGATCTTGAAGGCTGCGGCAACCTTCTCCTTGCCGGCGCCGCCGCCGACGTCGCAGAAGTTAGCCGGCTCCTTGCCATAGAGCTTGATGATGTCCATCGTCGCCATCGCGAGACCGGCGCCGTTCACCATGCAGCCGATATTGCCGTCGAGCGCCACATAGGCGAGATCCCACTTGGAGGCCTCGATTTCCTTGGCGTCTTCCTCGGTCTCGTCGCGCAGCGCCCGGATGTCGTCGTGACGGAACAGCGCATTGCCGTCGAAGGAAACCTTGGCGTCGAGGACGCGCAGGTGACCGTTCTGCATGACGATCAGCGGGTTGATCTCGAGCAGCGACATGTCCTTCTCGGAGAAGGCCTTGTAGAGGATCGGGAAGAGGGACTTCGCATCCTCGGCAGCGGCACCCGTCAGTTCGAGCGCCTTGGAGATCTTCGCCACGTCGTCGGCGGTGGCGCCGGTTTCGGGATCGATATCGATCGTGTGGATCTTCTCCGGCGTGTCGTGAGCGACGGCTTCGATGTCCATGCCGCCTTCCGTGGAGACCACGAATGCGACCCGACCGACCGAGCGGTCGACCAGCAGCGAGCAGTAGAGTTCGCGGGCGATGTCGGCGCCGTCCTCGATGTAGAGGCGGTTGACCTGCTTGCCGGCCTCGCCCGTCTGGGCGGTCACCAGCGTGTTGCCGAGCATTTCCTTGACGTGGGCAACGACCTCGTCGATCGACTTGGCGAGGCGGACGCCCCCCTTCGCATCGGGGCCGAGTTCCTTGAACTTGCCCTTGCCGCGGCCGCCGGCATGGATCTGGCTCTTCACCACGTAGAGCGGACCGGGAAGCGAACGGGCGGCAGCGTCGGCTTCCTCGACCTTCATGATGGCCACGCCTTCCGCGACCGGCGCGCCATAGCTCTTGAGCAGAGCCTTGGCCTGGTATTCATGGATGTTCATCAGCTTGTCCTTGAATGGTTGGCTGGTGCGATTACTTGAGCGCGGGGGCGATGTTAATGCAGGCTTCGCAAAGACCGGCGACGGCGCCGACCGACTTCTGGAAGGCTGCTTCTTCTTCCTTGTTGAACTCGACCTCGATCACGCGTTCGACACCGCCGGCGCCAATCACGGTGGGCACGCCGACATACATGTCCTTCACGCCGTACTGGCCGGTCAGGTGAGCGGCGACAGGCAGTACGCGCTTCTTGTCCTTCAGGAAGGATTCGGCCATCTCGATCGCGGAGGCGGCCGGGGCATAGTAGGCAGAACCGGTCTTCAGCAGGCCGACAATCTCGGCGCCGCCGTCACGGGTGCGCTGAATGATCTGGTCGAGGCGCTCCTGGGTGGTCCAGCCCATCTTGACCAGGTCGGTCAGCGGAATGCCGCCGACGGTCGAGTAGCGGGCGAGCGGCACCATCGTGTCGCCATGGCCGCCGAGAACGAATGCGGTGACGTCCTGGACAGAGACGTTGAACTCCTCGGAGAGGAACAAGCGGAAACGCGCGGAATCGAGGACGCCGGCCATGCCGACAACCATGTTCTTCGGCAGGCCGGAGAACTTCTGCAGCGCCCATACCATGGCGTCGAGCGGGTTGGTGATGCAGATGACGAAGGCGTTCGGGGCATACTTCTTGATGCCTGCACCGACCTGCTCCATGACCTTCAAGTTGATGCCGAGAAGATCGTCACGGCTCATGCCGGGCTTGCGGGCAACGCCGGCGGTGACGATGCAGACATCGGCGCCTTCGATGGCGGCATAGTCGCTGGCTCCGGTGAGCTTGGCGTTGAAGCCCTCGACCGGCGACGACTGGGCAATGTCCAGACCCTTGCCCTGGGGAATGCCGTCCGCAATGTCGAAAAGGACGATGTCGCCCAGTTCCTTCAGGCCGGCCAGATGTGCCAGCGTGCCACCGATCATGCCGGAACCGATAAGTGCGATCTTCTTACGCGCCATAGAAGCTTCCTCTCGCGATAAAACCCTTGGCCGACACGGCTTGCGGCCCGCCAATGTGCCCAACGCCATACCGGCAACAGGCGAAATTGGCAACCTGTTCTTTTGGACCTAGAATTTTCAATCGGTTAGATTATTATTATCTTACGTAAACGTAAGAATTGTTCGTCATGCAGCAGTATTTCGGCCGTGTCGCGCGCGGTGAAGAGCGGCGTAATCGGCACTCCTCATTTCAAAGAGGCGCGACACCGTCCGGTCGAATTCGAAACCGTCCGTGCCACGCTTCTCCGTCAGCAGGTTCTCCGGCTGGGCGGCCGCAGAGACATAAAGGCGGATGGCGTTGTCGTATAATGTGTCGACAAGGTTGATGAAGCGTTTCGTCTCGTTGCGCCTGTCCGGCCCGAGTTGCGGCACGCCTTCGAGGAATACGGAATCGAAGCGCTCCGCAATGGCCAGATAGTCTGCGGCGCCCAACGGTCGCTCGCAAAGGTCGGCGAATGAAAAGCGGGCAGCACGCCCGGCTGCCGCGGGAACGGCAATGGAGCGCCCTTTCCTCGGCACTTCGGAGGGTGTGGGCTTCATCCCGTCCGTAACCTCGTGCCAGGCGGCCTCGATGGCCGCGTCCGCCTGCGGGCCGAGAGGCGCGACATAGACCGGCAGGTTCGCGAGTTTCTGCATCCGGTAATCGGTATCGGAATCGAGCGTGGTGACGTCCACGTGCTGGCGCAGGAGATCGATGAAAGGAAGGAAGAGCCCCCGGTTCAGGCCGTCCCGGTACAGGTCCTCCGGCGCGACGTTCGACGTGGCGACTAGGACGCAACCCAGGGAGAAGAGTTCGGTAAAGAGCCGTGCGAGGATCATCGCATCGGTGATGTCGGTCACGGAAAACTCGTCGAAGCAGAGGAGTTCGGCCTCCGCATAGATGGAAGCCGCGACGGGCGGGATCGGATCGGGATCGCGGACCTCACCGTTCTTGACCTTCATCCGGTGCTCGTGCACCCGCACATGCACATCAGCCATGAATTCGTGGAAATGGGCGCGGCGCTTCCGGTCGGTCGCCGCCTGCCTGAAGAACATCTCCATCAGCATGGTCTTGCCGCGGCCGACGCTGCCGTGGACATAGAGCCCGCGGACCGGCTTCGGCCTTCCGCCGCCCTTGGCGAACAGCCAGCCGAGCGCGCTCTTCTTCTTCGCGGGCCTCGCATCCCGAAGGTCGCCGAGCACACGGTCGAGCTTCGCGGCGACGTCCATCTGGGCATGGTCCGGCACCAGCTTGCCGGCCTCCGCCAGGGCCTTCAGCTCTTCTACAACGCTGTGCGTGTAGTCCGGAATGGCTTCCATGAAACGGCGCAGGGCTCCCCGAGCCGGTCAGCGGCTCAGCGAGACCGGCTGGCCCGAATTGGTGGTGCCGTCGAAGCGGTTTTCAGCCGACTTGTAGACGCGGCCGATCACATTGCCGGAGCGGTCCTTGAACTGCACCATCTTGCCCGACACTTCCCAGGATCCCATGGACGTGAGTTCGCCAGTACATCCGCGGGTGCCCCCGCGCGAACCGCTGCCGAGATTGGTGAGCGTCAGGAACATGTCGCAGGAGGCCCCGCCGGAGGCAACGCGCCAGTTTCCGACCATCTGCTCCTTGGTGACGTCAAGCGCGGATGTCGGAGCGGCCGAGGCATTCGGATCGAGAGATGCGGTCTGCTGCTCCGGCGCCGTCGGGAACTGGCCGGCGCCGCCGGGAGGCGGCAGCTGGTTCGACTGCACCGAGGGAACAGGCTGCGCCTGCAGGGGAGCGGGCTGTGACGGGAGATTGTCGTAGGGGCTGTAGGAGGTACGCTGGCAACCCGCCAGCGATACGGCGACCACCAGGCCGGTTGCGACATATCTGAACTTCATCATTCACTCCGATCTTTGCCTGCTGCCGTTGCTATGGATGAAAGACGGCGGATTATCGCGAAGAGATGTTTCGAATCAAGACAGGGCGGAACCGCCCGCCCCGAATGCCTCGATTGGCAAAATGGGCCAAGTCGACCGAACATCAAGCGATGGTCCGCCGCATTTCCCCCTAGAGCCGGCGCTCGACCATCATCTTCTTGATCTCTGCGATCGCCTTGGCGGGATTAAGCCCCTTCGGACAGGTCTGCGCGCAGTTCATGATCGTGTGGCAGCGATAGAGGCGGAACGGGTCCTCGAGGTTGTCGAGCCGTTCGCCCTTCGCCTCGTCACGCGAGTCGATGAGCCACCGGTAGGCCTGCAGGAGGACGGCCGGACCGAGATAGCGGTCGCCGTTCCACCAGTAGCTCGGACAGGACGTCGAGCAGCAGGCGCAGAGAATGCACTCGTAGAGCCCGTCGAGCTTGAGACGGTCCTCGTGGCTCTGCTTCCACTCCTTGGCAGGCGGCGGCGAAACCGTCTTGAGCCACGGCTCGATGGAGCGGTGCTGGGCGTAGAAGTTGGTCAGGTCCGGCACGAGGTCCTTCACGACCGGCATGTGGGGCAGCGGATAGACCTTCACGGTACCGCCTATGTCCTCCATGCCCTTGGTACAGGCGAGCGTGTTGGCGCCGTCGATGTTCATCGCGCAGGAGCCGCAGATGCCTTCACGGCAGGAGCGCCGCAGCGTCAGCGTCGGGTCGACGTTGTTCTTGATGTAGAGAAGACCATCGAGAACCATAGGCCCGCAATTGTCGACGTCCACATAGTAGGTGTCGATCCGCGGGTTCTGGCCGTCGTCCGGGTTCCAGCGATAGATCCGGTACTCGCGGAGGTTCGTGGCACCCTCCGGCTTCGGCCAGACCTTGCCTTCGGTCATCTGAGAGTTCTTGGGGAGGGCGAGTTCAACCATGTCCAGTTCCTCTCGGGATCAGTAGACGCGGGCCTTGGGCTCGATCTTGGCGGGATCGATGCCGTCGGCAATGAGTTCGGTATGAACCGGGCGATAGTCCAGCTTCACGTCGCCGGCGTCGTTGACCCAGGCAAGCGTGTGCTTGCGCCAGTTCACGTCGTCGCGGCCGGCGAACGGACCTTCCGTATAGTCCTCGCGGGCATGCGAGCCGCGGCTCTCCTTGCGGGCCTCGGCGCCGTAGACGGTCGTGATGGCGTTCGCCATCAGGTTCTCCAGTTCCAGCGTCTCGACGAGGTCCGAGTTCCAGATCATCGAGCGGTCGGTGACCTTGATGTCCTTAAGCTCGCTCCAGATCGCCGACATGCGGCGACAGCCCGATTCAAGCGATTCCTGGGTCCGGAAGACGGCGGCGTCCTCCTGCATGGTCCGCTGCATCTTGTCGCGAAGGACAGCAGTCGGCGTTCCGCCGTTGGCGTTCCGCAGCCGGTCGAACCGGTCCATGATCCGGTCGCATGCGGCCGTGTTGAGGGCCGGAACAGGCGCCGCCTTGTCGATGACCTCGCCCGCCCGGATGGCGGCCGCGCGTCCGAAGACGACAAGGTCGATCAGCGAGTTCGAACCGAGTCGGTTTGCGCCGTGTACCGAGGCGCATCCCGCTTCGCCGACAGCCATCAGGCCCGGAGCGATGCGACCCGGGTTTTCGCTGTCCGCGTTGAGCACTTCGCCCCAGAAGTTGGTCGGGATGCCGCCCATGTTGTAGTGGACCGTCGGCAGGACCGGGATCGGCTCGCGGGTCACGTCGACGCCGGCGAAAATCTTCGCGCTCTCGGAAATCCCCGGCAGGCGCTCGTGCAGAACGGCCGGATCGAGGTGGTCGAGATGGAGGAAGATGTGATCCTTGTTCTTGCCCACCCCGCGGCCCTCGCGGATTTCCAGCGTCATGCAGCGCGAAACAACGTCGCGTGACGCAAGATCCTTGGCGGAGGGCGCATAGCGCTCCATGAAGCGCTCGCCTTCGGAGTTGACGAGGTACCCGCCCTCGCCGCGCGCGCCTTCGGTGATCAGGCAGCCCGAGCCGTAGATGCCGGTTGGGTGGAACTGGACGAACTCCATGTCCTGGAGCGGCAGTCCCGCACGGGCAATCATGCCGCCGCCGTCGCCGGTGCATGTATGCGCCGACGTGGCGGAGAAGTAGGCGCGCCCGTAACCGCCGGTCGCCAGCACCACCATCTTGGCGGCGAAGCGATGGATCGTGCCGTCATCGAGGTTCCAGGCGACGACGCCGGTGCAGCGACCGTCATCGGACATGATCAGGTCGAGCGCGAAATACTCGATGAAGAATTCGGCGTTGTTGCGTAGCGACTGGCCGTAGAGCGTGTGCAGGATCGCGTGGCCCGTACGGTCGGCGGCGGCACAGGTGCGCTGCACCGGCGGGCCCGCGCCGTAGTTCTGCATGTGGCCGCCGAACGGCCGCTGGTAGATCTTGCCTTCCTCGTTACGGGAGAAGGGCACGCCGTAATGCTCGAGTTCGTAGACCGCCTTCGGCGCTTCCATGGCCAGATACTGCATGGCGTCGACGTCGCCCAGCCAGTCGGAACCCTTCACGGTATCGTAAAGGTGCCACTGCCAGCAGTCCGGGGTCATGTTCTGCAGCGAGGCGGCGATGCCACCCTGTGCCGCGACCGTGTGGGACCGCGTCGGGAATACCTTGGTGATGCAGGCGGTCTTGAAACCCTGCTCCGCCATGCCGAGCGTGGCGCGGAGGCCCGCTCCGCCCGCACCCACGACGATCACGTCGTAGGAATGGTCCACATAGGTATAGGCCTTGCCGGTCTGGGATGTCCCCTGCGCGATGGGAGTAATCGATGCCATGGCGGATTTATCCTGCAAATGCGATTTTCAGGACGGCGATAAGACAGAGACCGCCGAGCAGAAGCGAGAAGGAAGCGTTGAGGATGAGAAGAGCGATCTTCATCCCCTCGCTATGGACATAGTCCTGGATCACTTCTTCCATTCCAAGACGCATGTGAATGACCGTCGCCAGCACCGCGAGCGCATTGATCGCCGCGACGAACGGATTGGCCAGCGCGCCGATCACCTCTTCATAGGGGCGGCCCACGTACATGATCAGGAAGACGATGTAGAAGATGACGAGCGGAACGAGCGCGACCGATGTGGTGCGGACTTTCCAGAAATGATCGGTACCGCTCTTGGCAGAACCGAGGCCCCGGACTTTTCCGAGGGGCGTGCGCATATCCATGATCTTACTCCTCAGCGAACCATGACCACGATGATCCAGACGAGGATCGTAAGGGCGATCGAACCGGCAAGGTTGGCCTTGGCGAGCTTGGTCGAGAACTCCTTCTCGAAACCGTAGCCGAGATCCCACATCAGGTGGCGCAGGCCGCCCAGGAGGTGATGAAGCAATGCCCAGGTAAAGCCGAAGAGGATGATCTGGCCGACCAGCGAACCAAACAGCGCATTGGCCTGGTTGAAGCTTTCCTCGCCGGACGCGGCGGCGACCAGCCAGGCCACCACGAGGATCATGCCGAAATAGAGCGCCACACCGGTAATGCGGTGCAGGATCGACATGGCCATGGTGGGAATGAATTTATAGACCTGCAGATGCGGCGACAGGGGCCGGTTTTTTGTCACGTTCGCCATCAGGACCTCGCGGCGTTGAAGCGGCTTGCGAGCATTGCACCCGCCAATGCACCATGCCGAGGAAATGTGCATTGCATCACGGAGCGTGGTTTAATGCCCGATATGTCCTACGACAAGCGAATTCAAACGGATTTCAAATTTAAATCGATTGGGGTCGAAACCCCTCAATTCCCGCTTCCCGCGCCCCGCAGATTAACCAGATCCTGCATTCGTCCCACAGCCCTCACGACTCCCTAGGACAACTGTGTTAACCTACCGTTAACGCTAGAACCGGAGGGTCATGATGACCTCGAACCGCATGGCTTTGGCCGCTCTTGTTTCCTTTCTCGGCGCAGTTGCGGCCGGACCTTCCTTAGCCGGCGACGGATGGGGCCCTTCCTCGCGTGGGCTGGGCCATCATCGTCACTACGGAACCTCCCGGCCGCTCGGCTATACAAGCCCCGTCATGCGGGTACCGCGAACAGCTACGTTCAGCCGATCCGTCTGGGTGATGAACCCGGGAAATCTCAGGTCCCGGTCGCCGGTCTTGCTGCCCAAGGCCACCATCCTCCATGTCGGCAGCCCTTCCGCCCCGTACGGTTTCCCCGATCCCTGTTCCTACGAATCGGGTGTCTGCGTGATCCGGATGAACGACTAGATCCTGCTATCCGGACCCGACGGCGGGACGAGACGCCAGACGGTGGTCCGCTTGACCTCGCTGTCCTCCAGCGCCCGGGTGACAGGCACCTGGTAGACGGCAAGTTCCTCCAGGTGCTCACGAGGCAGGTAGCTTCGCCCCGGATCGCCGACGAGGACATCGACGCCCCGCTCAGCCAACCCGGTGAACCACGGCATGAGCGCATCGGCGAAGCTCCGGTCGTAGAAGACGTCGCCGGCGAGAAAAACGTCGACCTGCACGGCCGAGTCGATCAGGTTGTCGCCGGAGAAGAGGATCTCGACGCCATTCGCGGCCGCATTGAGGGCGACGGCATCGCCGGCCCACGGATCGATATCTGCGGCGAGAACTTCCCGTGCCCCCGCAAGCGCCGCGGCAATCGCCACCAGTCCGGAACCCGTCGCGAAATCCAGCACACGACGCCCCCGCACCACCTCCGGGTGATCGAGCACGTAGCGCGCCAGCCCCTGCCCGCCGGCCCAGGCAAAGGCCCAGAAGGGCGGCGGCAGGCCGATTTCCTCCAGTTCCTCCTCGGTCTTCAGCCAGAGATCATGAGCCTCGTCGGCCAGTTGCAGGCGAATTTCCGGCACGTGCGGCGGCGCCTGCAACGCGGTGTTGTCGAGGATGAAGCTGCGAGGAGCGGTTTTCACACCTGAATCACTCCGGCGAACGGGGAGGATTGTCCACGCCGCCGAGCCGGCAGATCTCGAGATACTCTTCCTCCGTGACCGGCTGCACCGACAGCCGCATCGACGTCACCAGCGACATGGTCTCGAACTTCGGGTTCGCTTTGATGTCCTTCAGCGTCACCGGCTTCGGCACGTCGCAGACGGCGCGGATATCGACGCAGTCCCATCGTGCGTCGTCACCGGCCGTCGAATCCGGATGGCTGAGGGCGCAGACCTCGACGATCCCGACGATCTCCAGCCCCTCGTTGGAGTGGTAGAAGAAGCCCTTGTCGCCGAGCTTCATCGCCCGCATGTTGTTTCGCGCCTGGTAGTTGCGAACCCCCGTCCACTCCTCGCCGGCCTCGCCCTTGGCCTTCTGCATCTCCCAAGACCAGACATTCGGCTCGGACTTGAAAAGCCAGTACGCCATCGCCTCAGGCCTCCGGCTTGTTGAAGACCCAGTTATAGGGCTTCACCTCGACCTTCTCGAAAAGGCCGGCCTGGTAATAGGGGTCCGCCTCGGCAAGCGCTCGCGCGGCCGCGATGTCTTCGGCTTCGACGATCACCAGGCTTCCGTTCGGCTTGCCGTCGTCGTCGAGGAATGGGCCGGCCATCTTGAGGATGCCGTCGGCGTTCAGCTTGTTCAGGTGCTCCAGATGCGCGGGACGCGTGTCCATCCGCACATTGAGGTGGCCGGGCTTGTCCGTGCAGAGGAAGGCGAAAAGCATCGGAAATTCTCTCCGTTGGTCATTCGGTTGTGATTGGACGCGTCATCAGCCGCTCCACTGCCTCGGGGATGGCAAGTTCCCCGGCGATGATGTCGGCAACGGCATTGGTGATCGGCAGGTCGACGCCGCGGCTCCTGCCGAGCTCGGCGGCGACGGCGGCCGCGAATGCGCCCTCTACCAGATCACCGCTCCCGCCATTATGCGTCTGCTGGCCGAGCATGATGCCATAGCGAAGGTTGCGCGACTGGTGACTGGTTCCGGTCAGGACGAGGTCGCCGAGCCCCGAGAGCCCCCGCACGGTCTCCGCGCGTCCGCCCATCCGGTCTACGAGACGAGACATCTCGGCAAGCCCCCGGGAAATGAGCGCGGCGCGGGCGGATTCGCCAAGACCCGCCCCCTCGACGATCCCGCAGGCAATCGCCAGCACGTTCTTCAGCGCCCCGCCCAGCTGTACGCCGGCGCGGTCGGTCGAGGCATAGAGCCGGAAGGTCCGGGTCGAGAGCGAATGCGCCAGCCTTTCGGCAAGCTCCGCGTCGCCCGCCGCGATCGTCATCGCCGTCGGCAGTCCACGGACGATGTCCGCGGCAAATCCCGGTCCGCTCAGGGCGGCGGCAGGCCTGCCGTTCAGCTCGCGCTCGAGGACTTCGGTCAGAAGCGCGCCGGATGTTCGTTCCAGCCCCTTTGCACAGGTGACGACCACCGCGTCCCGCGCGAGGTAGGGACCGTAGTGGCGGGCCGCGTCGGCCTGTGACTGCGATGGCATGGCAAAGAGCACGAAGCCGGCATCCGAGATGACATCCGGCTCGGCCGAGAATTCCAGCGCGTCGGGAAGCGGCACCCCGGGAAGGGCGCTTTCATGGGTACGAAACTCTGCGAGATCGTTCATGAGCACCGGATTGCGGCCGACGAGGGTGACCCTGGAGCCCCCCTGCAGGGCCATGACCGTTGCAAGCGCCGTTCCGAAGGCTCCCGCCCCGATGACCACCACGTCCTGCGATCTCGTCATGCCTTTGCTCCCCGCTTGCCCGACCCGAGAACGGTCTGCGCGGCCATGTCGAGCGGCCAGCGCGACCGCGGCTGGACGTCAAGCGGGTCGGAGGGAAGGTCCGCCGCCATCCGCTCGAGGCCCGCCCAGGCGATCATAGCGGCATTGTCGGTGCAAAGCCTCATCGGCGGCGCGACGAAGCGGAAACCGTATTCGATGCAGAGCGCCTGAAGGGTGCGGCGGATTTCCTGGTTGGCGGCCACCCCGCCCGCCACGACGAGGGCCGGCTGGACGCCGCTATCCGCATATTCAGAGATGAACCGGGCAAGCCCGCGGCCGATCCGGTCCTGCAGCGTCCGGGAAATCGCCTTCTGGAAGGAGGCGCAGATATCCGCGACGTCCTGTTCGCTGAGCGGCGCGATCTCGGTCGCCGCCTGCCTCACCGCGGTCTTGAGGCCCGAGAACGAGAAGTCGAGCCGCGCCTCGCCGACCAGCGGTCGCGGCAGCTTGAACCGGTCCGGATCGCCATGCTGCGCCGCCCGCTCGACAGCCGGCCCGCCGGGATAGGGAAGCCCCAGAAGTTTCGCGGTCTTGTCGAAAGCCTCGCCCAGCGCATCGTCGATCGTCGTGCCCCAGCGCTCGTAGTCCCCGACGCCGCGAACGAGGACGAGCTGCGTATGGCCGCCCGAAACGAGGAGCATGAGGTAGGGGAAGGCAAGTCCGTCGGTAAGCCGCGCCGTCAGCGCATGCCCTTCGAGGTGGTTGATTGCAAAGAGCGGCTTGCCGGTTACCCTGGCGATTGCCTTTCCCGTCATCAGCCCGACGATCAGTCCCCCGATCAGCCCGGGCCCCGACGTGGCCGCCACGGCGTCGATCTCGGAAAGGGAGACATTGGCCTGTGCCAGGGCCTGCTCGACCAGACCGTCGAGCGCCTCGACATGAGCGCGCGCGGCGATCTCTGGCACCACGCCGCCGTAGGCGCTATGCTCCTCGAGCTGCGACAAAACGACGTCGGAGAGGATTTCCCCGCGCCCGTCCGGATGCCGGCACACCACGGCAGCCGCGGTTTCGTCGCAGCTTGTTTCGATGCCGAGGATGCGAAGAAAGGGCATCATGAGCCGATCGTTCATTGCGGGACAGGGCGAAGCCGGTTACCAAAGCCCCGGTTAACAACGGACGAAAGCGGATGCAAACAAAACCTTTCCGGATCGGCACGCGCGGCAGCCCGCTCGCGCTCGCTCAGGCGGCGGAAACACGGGCCCGGCTCATGGCCGCCCACGACCTGCCCGAGGAGATGTTCGAGATCGTCGTGCTGTCCACCACGGGCGATCGCGTCACTGACCGGCCGCTGAGCGAGATCGGCGGCAAGGGGCTTTTCACGCTGGAACTGGAGGAACAGCTTTCCTCCGGCGAACTCGATTTCGCCGTCCATTCCTCCAAGGACATGCCGACGGTCCTGCCCGAAGGGCTCTACATTTCGACCTACCTGCCGCGCGAGGATATCCGCGACGCCCTGATCGGCCGAACTGCGCCGACCCTCACGGCCCTGCCCGATGGCGCGACGGTCGGCACGGCATCGCTTCGCCGCCAGGCCCTCGTCCGCCGCGTCCGGCCGGACCTGAAGGTGGAGATCTTCCGGGGTTCCGTGGGCACGCGCCTGCGCAAGCTCGATGAAGGTCATGTGGACGCCACCCTGCTCGCCTTTGCGGGCCTCAAGCGGCTGGCGCGGGAAGAGGTCGTTACGGAACTGCTCGACCCGGCGGATTTCCCCCCGGCTCCGGCTCAGGGCGCGATCTGCATCGAAAGCCGGATCGGCGACAGGCGCATTGACGCGCTGCTCGAAGCCGTCAACCACCGGCAGACCTATGATGCGGTAAGCTGCGAGCGTTCATTCCTGATGGCGCTCGACGGCTCGTGCCGTACTCCGATCGCCGGTTATGCCCTCTGCGAGGACGATCGATTGAAGTTCTCGGGCATGATCCTGACGCCGGACGGCCAGAAGGAATATTCCGTCGAGGTCGACGGTACGCGCGCCGAGGCCCTGGCGCTCGGGCGACGGGCCGGCGAGACCGTGCGGACCGCGGCCGGTCCCGGGTTTTTCGAAACCTGGACCTAGCCTCTTGCGCGTCCTCGTCACCCGTCCCGAACGCGCCGCGACGCGGACCCTGGAGCGGCTGAGGGCTCTGGGGCACGACCCCGTTTCCCTGCCGGTGACGATGGCCGAGCATCATCCGGAACCTGTCCGCGAGGCGCTCGACAAGCCCAACTCCGCGCTCATCGTCACCAGCGCAGAAGCGGTTCGTGTCCTGCAGGCACTGGGAACGAGCGTATCACGCCACGTCGCCGAAACGGTCTTCGCCGTCGGCGACGGCACGGCGGCGGCACTGCGCGAAACGGGCTTCACCGACATCCGCATCGCCGAGGGTACGGGCGACAGCATGATACGCCTCTTCGGCGAGGACTTCCGGCGGGTTGCCTCGACCTCGCCGCTTCTTTACCTCGCGGGCTACCCCCGGTCGCCGGCGCTGGAGGCGGGACTTGCCGATCTCGGGGTGCCGGTTACCGTCGTGGAAGCCTACAGGATGCGCCCGCTTTCCGTCGCGCCGGACGCAATCGAAACAGCCCTTCGCGATCCATCTCCCGATGCCGTGCTCCTCTATTCACGCGAGACCGCGAAACAGTTCTTCCAGGTCGTGGGCGGCCAGGCGCTCGGGGCCCTCCGGGACGTGCCCCTCCTGTGCCTGAGCGCGAATGTCGCAGAGGCCGTGCCGGACGCGTTGCGCGCGAACGTCCGCGTCGCAGCCGCCCCGGACGAGGAGAGCCTCCTCGCTCTCCTTTGACCTGTGGCGAAGCCCCAAAATCGGCCTCGCCCCTTTCCTTCACCTGCCCCTCTCACTAGTTTCAGCGGGAAGTTTCAGAATGAGGTCTTGATGGAACCGGAAAAGCCGACCCGCCGCCCGAAGCCGAAAAAAGAACCGGCCACGATCGACCTGACGGCGGAGGAGGCATCGGTTGCCGAGCCCGTGCGCAGCAACGATTCCGACAACGGGATCGAGGCTTCGCCCGAGACCTCCATCGAGGAGAGCCAGGCATCCGAAACCGCGGCATCTTCCCTGCCGCCGCAGTCGCAGGATGCGGAAGCCGAGGCGGCTCCGGTACCGACGTCCACCGAGACGGAGACGAAGCCCGATCCGACATTCGGCCGGCAGGATGAGGCAGCGGCCGAAACGCAGCCCGAGCCTCGCGTGCGCGCCTCCAGCCCCGCGACCTCCACCCTGATCGCCGCTGGCATCTTCGGCGGCCTCGTCGCGCTCGCGCTCGCCGGCAGCATGCAGTATGCGGGTTACCTTCCCGCCGCCACGCGCTCGCCGGATGCAAGCGCCGACATCCAGTCGTTGCGCCAGGAGATCGAAGCGCTCCGGCAGGCGACCGCCTCGCCGCCGGCCGCCGCTGCCGCGGATCCGCAACTCGTTTCCCGTATCGACGCGCTGGAATCGCTGTTGGCGCAGAGGCCCGACGATACTGCCCTCCAGGAAAGGCTTGCCTCCGTGGAGCAGCAGTTGCAGTCGGCGCAGGCCGAAACCCGGGAGACCGTCTCGGCGAATACGGCGCGCCTGGGAGAACTGCAGGGACGGCTCGATCAGGCAGAGGCGAAGCTGGACGAACCCGGTGCGGAAGAAGCGGCCGCACGCGCCATTGCCGCCGCAGCCCTGAAGGCTGCCATCGACCGCGGCGGCACGTTCACCGCCGAACTCGACACCTTCAGCGCTGTCGTACCCGACAGCCAGGTCGCCGGGCAGCTTCGCCCCTATGCAGCGGAAGGCGTCCCCACTCGCGCCCAGTTGGTCGAGCGGTTCGCCTCGGCAAGGGATGCGATCCTCGATGCCGTGTCCGGCCCGGAGGAAAACCAGAACATCGCCAGCCGCCTGATGTCGAGCGCCTTCTCGGTCGTGAAGGTCCGTCGCACGGGCGATGCGGAAGGCGACAGCCCCGAAGCAGTCGTCGCGCGGATGGAAAATGCGCTGAAGACTGGTGACCTTGTCGCAGCGGCAAGCGAATGGAACGCCCTGCCGCAACCGGCCAGGGATGCCTCGGCCAACTTCAAGCAGGCGCTGGATGCTCGGATCGCCGTCGACGGTCTGGTCGGCGATGCGCTTACCCGCGCCGTCAGCGAAACCGGCGAGCAGAACCGAGGAATGGCCGAATGATCCGATTGTTTGTTTTCATCCTCCTCGTCCTCGCACTCGGCTGGGGTTTTGCCTGGCTGGCGGACCGTCCCGGCCTGATCTCCATCACCTGGCAGGACTATCTGATCGAGACCAGCCTGATGGTCGCGGCCACGGCCGTCGCCGCGCTGATTGCGGCGGTCATGATCCTCTGGTGGCTCTTCCATCTCATCTGGACCTCGCCCCATTCCGTCCGCCGCTATTTCCGGGCCCGCAAGCGCGACCGGGGCTATCAGGCGCTCTCCACCGGCCTGATCGCCGCCGGCGCCGGCAATGCCATCCTCGCCCGCAAGATGAGCCTGCGTGCCCAGGGCCTGCTGCGCGCGGACCAGGAACCCCTGCTCCAGCTCCTCGATGCCCAGGCGGCCCTGATCGAAGGCCGCCACGACGATGCGCGGCGCCGCTTCGAACGCATGGCCGAGGACCCGGAGACCCGCGAACTCGGCCTGCGCGGACTTTACGTCGAGGCCCGTCGTGCCGGAGCCGACGAGGCTGCCCGGCAGTATGCGGAGCGGGCCGCCGAACAGGCCCCCTATCTCCCATGGGCGGCCGAGGCGACCCTGGAGGCCCGCTGCCGCGAAGGCCGCTGGGACGAGGCGATCCGACTCCTGGAACAGCAGCGCATCGCCAATGTCATCGACAGGAAGCAGGCCGATCGCTGGAAGGCCGTCCTCCTGACGGCAAAGGCCAGCGAGCGGCTTGAGGCCGATCCCAAGGGGGCCCGTGACGATGCGCTGGCGGCCCTGAAGCTCGCCAAGGATCTGGTCCCCGCCTCCATCATCGCCGCCAAGGCCTATCTGCGGGAGGACAACATCCGCCGCGCCGCTACGCTGCTGGAGAACGCGTGGAAGACGACACCCCATCCCGAGATCGCCAGGGCCTATCTGCATGTCCGCAGCGGCGACAGTGCCGTAGACCGCCTGAAGAGAGCCGAGAAGCTTGAGGCCGCCCGGCCCAACAACGTCGAATCCCTGATCGCCGTCGCCGAAGCCGCCCTCGATGCGCGGGAACTGAAGCGCGCACGTGCCAAGGCGGAGGCGGCTGCGCGCATGAGCCCGCGGGAAAGCATCTACCTCCTGCTGGCCGATATCGAGGAAGCCGATACGGGAGACCAGGGCCGCATCCGCCACTGGATGGGCCAGGCGCTGAGGGCACCGCGCGATCCCGCCTGGGTCGCCGACGGCGTCGTTTCCGAGCACTGGCTGCCTATCTCCCCCGTTTCCGGCCGCATCGATGCGTTCGAGTGGAAGGTGCCGTTCGACCAGCTCGAGGCCCCGGTCGAGGAAGGTGATCTTGCCGGCAAGGCGATTGCGGAATTGCCGCCGGCAGCGCCCGAGGCTCAGCACGAGCCCGCGCCGGCTCGACCGGACGCAATCGTCGACGTGACGCCCGCGCCTCCACCCCCGCCCACCGTTGCCGAGAACGACGTCAGGGAGGAAGACAAGCGCGTCGTATCGATCGCGGCAGGCATGGACCAGAAGACGCAGCCGGCAGCGAAGGAAGAGCCCGATCCGGATCCCTTCTTCGGCCGCCCCCCGGATGACCCGGGCGTCAAGGATCCGTCCGCAACTGCCCAGCCCGCCAACCGCCTGCGGCTTTTCTGAGAGGCTTGCCATGTTCGAGCGCTTCCAGGCATTCATCCAGAAACTCGCGTCGCGTCAGCCGGAAGGCACGTTCGCACCGGATGACCCGCGTGTCGCGTTCGCCGCCCTCTGCTTTCAGGTCATGGAGGCAGACGGCACCGTGTCCGACGAGGAACAGCGCCACCTGCACGACCTGCTGCGTGAGCGCTACGATCTCGGAGACGAACAGCTCGCCGAACTGATCGATGCCGGGAGGGATGCGGGGCAGGAGGCGGTGGACTACTACCGCTTCACCTCCGATCTCAACCGTCACCTGGACCCGGAACAGCGCGTCGAACTCCTCGGCGTGCTGTGGGATCTCGTTCATGCGGACGGCAAGCGGAACGAGATGGAGGATCACGTCATCTGGCGGATCGCCGATCTGCTCGGCGTCTCCGCCCGTGATCGCGTCCTGCTGCGCCAGGAGGCCGAGGCCCGTTCCGAACCCGAGGCGTGATGCAGGCGGCACGCCTCCAATGCCTGGAGCCGGGGCCGGGGCGAGGAACCTGCGTCGCGACCGCAGCCCCCCTTTGCTGAAGCAGGCTTCGGACGCCGTCGGTCCTAGCGCTCTGGCGCGGCCAGGCTGTCGATCCGGCGCAATTGCGGAAACTTGAGTGCCCAGATGCAGGCGACGGCCAGCGTCCCGGCACCGCCGATGACGACGGCGGGTACCGCGCCGATGACGGACGCCATCGTGCCGGCGCGGAATTCGCCGAGTTCGTTGGACGCCCCGACGAAGACCATGTTCACCGCATTGACCCGCCCGCGCACCTCGTCGGGCGTCCACAGCACGATCAGGGTTTCGCGGACATAGACCGAGATCATGTCCGAGGCCCCCATCAGCACGAGGGCCGCGATCGAGAGCCAGGCGGTCTGCGACAGGCCGAAGACGATCGTCCCGGCGCCGAACAGGGCGACGCCGACGAACATGGCGACGCCGGCATTGCTGCGGATGGGAAAGAAGGCGAGCCAGAGGGCCACCGCGACTGCGCCGACGCCCGGCGCCGCGCGAAGCAGACCAAGCCCCCAGGGTCCGAGCACCAGCACGTCACGCGCGAAGATCGGCATCAGCGCCACGGCGCCGCCGAGCAGCACGGCGAAGAGATCGAGCGAAATGGCGCCGAGCACCACCTTTTCCCGGCTGATGAAGCGGAAGCCTGCGAGGATTTCGTTCCAGCTCACCGTCTTCGAGCCCGTTCGCTGCGCCGGCTTCGGGATCAGCACCACGAGCACCACCGCCAGCATCATCATGGCGAGCGCGACGGAATAGGCGACGGTGGCACCGAGACCGTAGAGCAAGCCTCCGGCGACCGGTCCGACGATCGACGCGGTCTGCCAGGAGGACGAATTCCAGGCAATCGCATTGGGAAGATCCCGTTCCGGGACGAGGTTGGGCGCAAGCGACTGCACCGCGGGGCCCATGAAGGCGCGCTCGATGCCGAACACCGTGAGGATCAGGAAAACCACCCAGGGAATGAAGAGACCGGCATTGGTGAGGACCAGAAGCGCAAGTGCGCAGGCGGACCCGACGGCGAGGCATATCGCGACGATCGCCCGCCGGTTGTAGCGGTCCGCGACGGAGCCCGTCACCAGGATCAGGAGCAGCGAGGGCAGGAACTGGAAGAGGCCGATCAGGCCCAGGTAGAGCGCGCTTCCGGTCTGGTCATACATCTGCCAGCCGACCGACACGCTGATGATCTGGATGGCGAAGGCGGCAAGGAAACGGGCGGTGAAGAAGCGGGCATAGGATGCATGCCGGAAGGCCGCAAACCGATCACCGGGCATGGAAGTCGACATCGGCAACGAGCTTTCCAGGAATGAGCGCTATCCGGCACCGTTAAACATGATTCGGCCACCCTGCCGGCGCGGTACTTGCCCGTTAGTCCCCCAATGTCTACATGTCTGTCAACTCGAAATGGAGACCTGAATGCTCGCGCTGTTTCAGACGATTGACCTGGCCCTGAACCTCTACACCTGGATCTTGATCGCCAGCGCCATTTTCTCCTGGCTCTATGCCTTCAACGTGATCAATTCCCGCAACCAGTTCGTCAACGCCATCGGCACCTTCCTCTACAACGTGACGGAACCGGTGCTGCGCCCGATCCGCCGCATCATGCCGGATCTGGGCGGCATCGACATCTCGCCGATCATCGTCCTGCTGATCATCTTCTTCCTGCGGTCGCTGCTATGGACCAGCATCTACCCGATGTTTGCTTGAGGCTGCCCTACAGCCTTCATGACGACCATGTCCGCCTCTCGGTGCGCCTGACGCCGGGCGGCGGTCGAAACGGGATCGAGGGCGCCGAGACCTCTGACGATGGCACGACCTACCTGAAGGCGCGCGTGACCGCCGTCGCCGAGGGCGGCAAGGCCAACAAGGCGCTTGTCGAGCTGCTTGCCAAATCGCTCCGCCTTCCGAAGAGCGCCTTCTCCATTCTCAGCGGCGAGACCGCGCGTAAAAAAATCCTCCGGATCGATGGCGACCCGGAGGATTTGGCATCCCGACTGAAGACCCTGCTCGGGTCCTGATTTACGTCTTGGAACCCTTGTAGCGCTCGATCGCCTCGACAATCAGCTTCTTGGCCACGTTGACATCCTGCCAGCCGCCGATCTTCACCCACTTGCCGGGCTCCAGATCCTTGTAATGCTCGAAGAAGTGCTCGATCTGCTTGAGGGTGATTTCCGGCAGGTCCGAGTAGTTCTCGATCTTGTCGTAGCGGCGCGTCAGCTTGGGCACCGGAACGGCGATGATCTTCTCGTCCTGGCCGCCGTCGTCTTCCATGACCATGACGCCGATGGGACGGACGTTGATGACGCAGCCCGGAACGAGGGGGCGCGTATTGCAGATCAGGACGTCGATCGGGTCGCCGTCCTCAGAAAGCGTGTGCGGCACGAAGCCATAATTCCCCGGATAGGTCATCGGGGTGTAGAGGAAACGGTCGACGATCAGCGCACCGGCTTCCTTGTCCATCTCGTACTTGATGGGGTGACCGCCAACCGGCACTTCGACGATGACGTTGACGTCGTCAGGCGGGTTCTTCCCTATGGAAATCGCATCGATACGCATTCTTCTCCCCGATGAGGTGTGACGATGCGCCTCGATACTGGGAATTATGCTGCAAGGCAACAAGGCTTTGGGGGTGGCCGCGCCCGGGCGCCTCGTTCATCGAGGCCAGACGAACCCGATCTTGCGCAACGACGTCCCGCCGAAGTCTTCCATGCCCTCGACCATGTCGAGGCCCCCATGACGGCGGAAGAAGCGCGTGGCATGCTCGCTGTCCTCCAGGCACCAGACCACGAGCCCGTCGCAGCCCAGCGACTTCAGGAGACGCCGGCTCTCGCCGAACAGGCGGCGGCCAAGTCCGATGCCCTGGAATTCCGGGCGGAGATAGATCTCGTAGACTTCGCCATCATAGGGGAGCGCCTTGGCGCGGTTCAGCCCTATGGTGGCGTAACCGGCAATCGTTCCGGCGACGTCCAGCACCAGAAGCGTCGCGGATCCGCGCGTCGCCTTCCGCCACCAGGCCTCGCCCCGACGCTCCAGCATCTGGACGAGCGGCTTGTGCGGGATCAGGCCGGCATAGGCCTGGCTCCACGCGGCACGGTGCGTGTCCGCTATCGCGCACGCATCTTGCGGCTCCGCTCGCCGCACATCGATCGACAACGTCTTCATAACGCTACTCTGGACCCAATCATCGGGCTTCGCGAGATGTCATACAGAGTCAGAACGCCAGTCCCCAGCAATGGTTCTGGCGCCCTTGGGACGAAGTTAACGCTTTTTTTACGCTTGGAACAAGGGTGTCCGGATTAAAGACACAAAAGAAAAACCCGGCGGATCGCCGGGTTTTTCAGGGTCTCTTGTCAGCCGGCCATTTTGGCCTTTTCGAAGCGCTTGCGATCGTTCGGATCGAGGTAGAGCTTGCGAAGCCGGATCGACTTCGGCGTCACTTCAACCAGTTCGTCGTCCTGGATCCAGGAGAGCGCGCGTTCCAGCGTGAACTTGATCGGCGGCGTGAGCTTCACGGCGTCGTCCTTGCCTGCGGCCCGGATGTTGGTGAGCTTCTTGCCCTTGAGCACGTTCACGTCGAGGTCGTTGTCGCGGCTGTGGATGCCGATGATCATGCCCTCGTAGACCTTCTCGCCGGCGTCGATGATCATCGGGCCGCGGTCCTCGAGGTTGAACAGGGCATAGGCCACCGCTTCACCGGACTCGTTGGAGAGCAGCACGCCGTTCACACGGCCGCCGATCTCGCCCTTGTAGGGCTGGTACTCGTGGAAGAGCCGGTTCATGACTGCCGTGCCGCGTGTATCGGTCAAAAGCTCCGACTGATAGCCGATCAGGCCGCGGGTCGGGGCGTAGAAGCGAAGGCGGACGCGGTTGCCGCCGGACGGGCGAAGCTCGACCATCTCGGCCTTGCGCTCGGACATCTTCTGCACGACGACGCCGGAATGCTCTTCATCGACGTCGATGACGACTTCCTCGATCGGCTCCATCATCTGGCCGGTCGCCTCGTCCTTGTGCATGACGACGCGCGGACGCGACACGGCCAGCTCGAAGCCTTCGCGGCGCATGTTTTCGATCAGGACGGCCAGCTGAAGCTCGCCGCGGCCGGAAACATAGAAGGAATCCTTGTCGGCGGATTCCTCGATCTTCAGCGCGACATTGCCTTCGGCTTCCTTGAACAGACGGTCGCGGATGACGCGGCTCGTCACCTTGTCGCCTTCGGTGCCGGCAAGCGGGCTGTCGTTGACGATGAAGGACATGGTGACGGTCGGCGGGTCGATCGGCTGGGCTGCCATCGGCTCGTTGACCGCCGGGTCGCAGAACGTGTCGGCGACGGTGCCCTTCGAGAGGCCGGCGATGGCGACGATGTCGCCCGCATGGGCTTCCTCGATCGGCTGGCGCTCGATCCCGCGGAAGGCGAGGATCTTCGAGATCCGGCCCTGCTCAATCAGGCGGCCGTCCTGGCCGAGGACCTTCACGGCCTGGTTCGGCTTGATCGAGCCGGAAGCGACGCGGCCGGTGATGATGCGGCCGAGGAAGTTGTTGGCCTCGAGGATCGTGCCGATCATGCGGAACGGGCCCTCTTCCACCTTCGGCTCCGGCACGTGCCTGAGAACGAGGTCGAGGAGCGGCGCCATGCCTTCGTCCTGCGGGCCTTCCGGGTTGAGGTTCATCCAGCCGTTGCGGCCCGAGCCGTAGAGGATCGGGAAGTCGAGCTGCTCGTCAGTGGCGTCGAGGTTCGCGAAGAGGTCGAACACCTCGTTCAGCACTTCCTCGTGACGGCCGTCCGGGCGGTCGATCTTGTTGATGGCGACAATCGGCCTGAGGCCGACCTTCAGCGCCTTGCCGACGACGAACTTGGTCTGCGGCATCGGGCCTTCCGACGCATCGACGAGGACGATTGCGCCGTCCACCATCGACAGGATGCGCTCGACCTCGCCGCCGAAGTCGGCGTGGCCGGGCGTGTCGACGATGTTGATGCGCACACCCTTCCACTCGATCGACGTCGCCTTGGCGAGGATCGTGATGCCGCGTTCCTTTTCGATGTCGTTGGAATCCATGACGCGTTCTGCAACGCGCTGGTTTTCGCGGAACGAGCCGGACTGCTTCAGAAGTTCGTCAACCAGGGTCGTCTTTCCATGGTCAACGTGCGCGATAATCGCGATGTTGCGGATTGCCATATAGTATATCTCTGGGTTCGGGGCGCTACTTGTGGTGGGAGGGCGCCAATTTCGTTGGCGCGCTCATACCCTGTTTTTCGCAAATGCGAAAGAGGGGCCGCCTATTCTTGGCGAAGGACAGCCATGCACCTGCGTCAGGCGTCGCTGCCGGAAAGCTCCTCGGCCATTGCCAGCCCCTTCTTGCGCAGCATCGCCTTCGGATCCGGCAACTTGCCGCGGAAGGCCCGGTAGGCATCCTCGGGGTCGACCGATCCGCCGACTGAGTAGATATTGTTCTTGAGCTTTCGCGCCGTGACCGGATCGAAGGTGTCGCCCATTTCCTCGAAGGCGGAGAAGGCATCCGCATCGAGCACTTCCGACCACATGTAGGAATAGTACCCGGCCGAGTAGCCGTCACCGGAGAAGACGTGCTGGAAATGCGGCGTGGCGTGGCGCATGACGATCGACTGCGGCATGCCGATCGTCTCCAGCACCTCCGCCTGGACCTGCATCGGATCCTCCACCGCATCCCTGGTATGGAAGGCCATGTCGACGAGCGCCGACGAGGTGAACTCGACCGTGGCGAAGCCGGCATTGAAGGTGCGCGCGGCCAGAACCTTGTCCAGCAGCTCCTTCGGCATCGGCTTTCCGGTCTCGTAGTGGACCGCGTACTTCTCCAGGATGTCGGGCACCGTCAGCCAGTGCTCGTAGAGCTGCGAGGGCAGTTCCACGAAGTCGCGCGCCACGCCCGTGCCGGAAACCGACGGATAGGTGACGTTGGAGAGCATCCCGTGCAGCGCGTGCCCGAACTCGTGGAACAGAGTACGGGCATCGTCGAGCGACAGCAGCGCCGGCGTGCCGGGCGCCGGCTTGGCGAAATTGCAGACATTGTAGACGATCGGGATCTCGCCCTGCTTCCCGTTCTTGAGCGTCAGCCTGTGCTGGGACTGGAAGGAACTCATCCAGGCGCCCGAACGCTTCGACGAGCGGGCGAAATAATCGCCGAGGAAAATGGCCTTCAGGGCGCCCTCCTCGTCGCGGATCTCGAAGACCCTCACGTCGGGATGATAGGCCGGCACGCCCTTCACCTCCCGGGCGGTGATCCCGAACAGCCGTTCCGCGACATCGAAGCAGGCTTCGATGATCTTCTCCAGCTGCAGATAGGGCTTGAGCTCCGTTTCGGAGAAGTTGAAGGTCCGCTGGCGCAGCTTTTCCGCATAGAGGCGCCAGTCCCACGGCATCACCTCGTGATTGCCTCCCTCTTCCGCGATCAGGCCCACAAGGCTCGCCTCCTCCTCCAGCGCCCGGCTGCGGGCCTTTTCCCAGACCGCCATCAGAAGGTCGTTCACCGCCTCCGGCGTCTTCGCCATCGTATTGTCGAGCTTGAAGGCCGCGAAGCTTTCATAGCCCAGGAGCCGCGCCCGTTCCGCGCGGAGGTCGAGCGTCTCCTTGACGATCGCGAGGTTGTCCGTCTCTCCCCCGTTTGCTCCGCGTGCCGCCCAGGCCCTGAACGCCTGCTCCCTGAGATCGCGACGTTCCGAGAAGGTCAGGAACGGCTCGATGATCGAGCGCGACAGCGTCACCGCATAGCCTTGTTCATGCCCCCGGTCGCGCGCGGCCGATGCCATGGCGTCGCGCAGGAAGGGCGGCAGGCCGGCAAGATCGGCCTCGTCCGTCAGCAGCAGTTCCCAGCTCTTCTCGTCCGCCAGCACGTTTTGGCCGAACCGTGCGCCGAGCCCGGCAAGCCTCTCGTTGATCGAAGCGAGGCGCTCCTGTTCCTCCCTGGGAAGCTTCGCACCGGTGCGCACAAAACCCTTCCAGTGCCGTTCCAGGACCCGCGCCTCCTCCACCGTCAGGCCGAGCGCCTCGTGGCGCGTCCACAGATCGTCGATCCGCCTGAACAGCGCCGCGTTCATGGAAATCTTCGAATAGTGCCGCGACATCTTCGGCGCGATCTCCCGCTCGAGCGCCTGGATGGCCTCGTTCGTATGAGCGCCGGCCTTGTTCCAGAACAGGGCGGAGACCCGCGACAGCTCGTCGCCCGCGATCTCCAGCGCGACGATGGTATTTTCCATCGTCGGCTCGCGCGGATCGGAAGCGATGTCGTTGATCTCCGCGTCGTGTTTGGCCATCGCCGCATCGAAGGCCCCGGCGAAATCCTCGTCCCTGACGAGGTCGAAGCGCGGCAGCCCCTCGTGTCCGGTCCAGTCGATCAGCGCGGGCGTGATGTGAAGCTGCGGCATGCGGTATCCTTCGTGATGATTTCAGTCGTGTCGCGGGGACGCGGATAGGGATTTAATTGGGAAGCTAGCCGATCCATGCAAGCTGCCAAGGGGAAATCTGTCGCTCGTGAAAAACAGGCCGCACTCTTGCCTCGGGGGTGAAAGGAAGTATCTGTGGGCCTTCCTGCCGGCTGCAGTTCCTCGTCACCGGCATATCCTGCAGTCCTGCCGGCAAAGAGCTGTCTCACCGCCCGTCCCGCGAATGAAAGCCGACACCATCAGATCCACATCCGTCATGACGCCGCGCCGGACCTCGTTGCTGGGCGCCTTGCTGACCGCCCTCGGCCCGGTCTCCATGGCGATCTATACGCCCGCCATGCCGGAGCTTGTCGAGGCGTTCTCGACGACCGAGAGCGCCGTCAAGATGTCGCTCTCGCTCTATTTCGCGGGCTTCGCCCTCGCGCAGCTCCTGGCCGGCCCGGCCTCCGATGCGTTCGGCCGCAAGGCGTCGACCATCGGCTTCCTGCTGATCTACCTGACCGGGTCGGTGATTGCCGCCATGGCCCCTAGTATCGAGTTGATCCTGGCGGGCAGGCTGGTCCAGGGCATCGGCGCTTCCGTCGGCATCACCGTGGCGCGAGCAATGGTGCGCGACCAGTTCGCGGGCAAGGAAGCCGCGGGCATCATGAACCTCATCGCCATCATGCTGACCGTCGCGCCGGCGCTCGGCCCGACGCTTGGCGGCCTCTCCCTCGCCGCCTTCGGCTGGAAGTCCGTCTTTCTCCTCATGCTCGGGTTCGGCGTCATCTCGATCGCCAGCGTCTGGCTCTTCCTCCGGGAAACCACGACGCCCGACCGGACACGACTTCGGCTGGATCGCCTGGTCGCCGGATACGCGGAAGTGCTTTCCAATCCGCGGTTCGTGCTCGCCTCCCTCGTCATCGGCGGCTCGATCGGCGCGCTCTACGCGCAATCCACGATGCTGCCCTTCGTTCTCATCAACGAGGTGGGGCTTACGCCGACCGAGTTCGGTCTCGGCATGCTGGTGCAGACGGGCTCCTACCTTGCCGGGTCGCTGGCGCTCCGCCGCCTGTCCCGTCGGCTCTCCGGCCATCGCGCCGTCGTCGTCGGCCTCTGCTTCTCGGCGACCGGCGGGATCGCCATGATCCTCTCCGCGGCGCTGCTGCCGCCGAGCTTCCTGTCGATCATGCTCCCCGTCGGCATCTGCACCTTCGGCATCGCCTTCATCGGCCCGCACATCATTACCATCGGCATGGCGCCCTTCCCGCATATCGCGGGCTCGGCTTCGGCCATGATGGGCTTCATCCAGATGAGTTCGGGCTTTCTCGGAGGGCTCGCGGCCGCCGCGCTCGGCTCCCCCCTCCTGGCCTTCGGCACGGTTATCCCGCTGATGGAATTTGCAGCGGTCGGCAGCTATCTCGCCTATCTTTACGTCGAACGGCGGGTATGAAAAACCCGCCGGCGTTGCAACGCCGGCGGGTCTGATGCGATCGGAAAAAAAGGACCTCAGCCCAGCCGGCGCTTGGCAAGCGTCCGCAGGCGCAGGGCATTGAGCTTGATGAAGCCGGCTGCGTCCTTCTGGTCGTAGGCGCCCTGGTCGTCCTCAAAGGTGACCAGCGTGTCGGAATAGAGCGACTTGTCGCTCTCGCGGCCGATGACCATGACATTGCCCTTGTAGAGCTTCAGCGTCACCTCGCCCTCGACATGCTCCTGGCTCTTGTCGATCAGCGCCTGCAGCATCTCGCGCTCCGGCGAGAACCAGAAGCCGTAATAGATGAGCTCCGCATAGCGCGGCATCAGCTCGTCCTTCAGATGCGCGGCACCCCGGTCGAGCGTGATCGACTCGATCGCCCGGTGAGCGGCAAGAAGGATCGTGCCGCCGGGGGTCTCGTAGACGCCCCGGCTTTTCATGCCGACGAAGCGGTTCTCGACGAGGTCGAGACGGCCGATGCCGTTGTCGCGACCGTAATCGTTGAGCTTGGCGAGAAGCGTCGCCGGGCTCAGGCGTTCGCCGTTGATCGACACCGCATCGCCCCGCTCGAAGCCGATCTTGATGATCGTCGCCTTGTCCGGCGCGGCTTCGGGAGAGATCGTGCGCATGTGGACGTATTCCGGAGCCTCCTTGCTCGGATCCTCCAGCACCTTCCCTTCGGACGACGAGTGCAGCAGATTGGCGTCCACGGAGAAGGGCGCCTCGCCCTTCTTGTCCTTGGCAACCGGGATCTGGTGCTGTTCGGCGAAGTTCAGGAGATCCGTCCGGCTCTTGAAGGCCCAATCGCGCCAGGGCGCGATGATTTTGATGTCCGGGTTCAGCGCATAGGCCGAAAGCTCGAAGCGAACCTGGTCATTGCCCTTGCCGGTGGCACCGTGGGCGATCGCGTCGGCGCCGGTCTTCTTGGCGATCTCGATCAGGTGCTTGGAGATGAGCGGGCGGGCGATCGAGGTGCCGAGCAGGTAGACGCCTTCATAGACGGCATTGGCCCGGAACATCGGGAATACGAAGTCGCGGACAAATTCCTCGCGAACATCCTCGATGAAGATTTCCTTGATCCCCAGCATCTCGGCCTTGCGGCGGGCCGGCTCCAACTCCTCGCCCTGGCCGAGGTCCGCGGTGAAGGTCACCACTTCTGCGCCGAGTTCGGTCTGCAGCCATTTCAGGATGATCGATGTATCGAGCCCGCCGGAATAGGCGAGGACGACTTTCTTCACGTCTTTGGGGAGTGCCATATGTCTTGATCCGTCTGGATGAGGGCGTACGCCGCGAGGCATGCGATGGCCGGCACTTTTAGCGTGTTTGCCGGGCGGTGCAAGATGCACCTGCCGCGGTCTTCTGCCGCTTCCCTTCCGCGGCTCCTTTCCGCCATCCCGGCGTGATTGGCAGTTGCCCCGAACCCGGCTAAGGATGAAGGGATCGCAATCCGCCTTTAGAGCCTGCCATGGATTTCCTGCCGAGCCTGCCCGTCCTCCTCGCGTTCACTGCCGCCAGCCTGCTGCTCGCGCTCACACCCGGGCCCGACATGACGCTGTCGATCAGCCGTGCCCTGGCACAGGGCCGTGGGCCGGCGCTCTTCGTCGTGATCGGAACCTCGACGGGGATCCTCATCCACACGCTGCTGGTCGCCTTCGGCATTTCGGCCCTGATCACGGCCTCCCCCACCGCCTTCTTCATCCTGAAGACGGGCGGAGCCGGTTATCTGCTCTGGCTGGCGATCCAGGCGGTGCGGTCGGGCTCAAGCCTGTCGGTCGAGAAGGTCGAGGGCGCGCGGGGTTCGGCACTTGCCAATATCGCCACCGGCCTCTGGGTCAACCTCCTGAACCCGAAGATCATCATCTTCTTCATGACCTTCCTGCCGCAGTTCGTGACAGCCGGCGACCCGTCGGTCACGCAGAAACTGATCTTCCTCGGCGTCTTCTTCATCGTCGTCTGCTCACCCGTCAACGTGCTGGTGATCCTGGCCGCCGACAGGCTTGCCTCCTGGCTGCAGGCAAATCCGAAGGTTCTGCGCGGCATCGACTACACCTTCGCAGGCGTCTTCTCGATCTTCGCCTTCAAGATCTTCATGACGCAGACCCGCTGAAGATTGCCGTCAGGCGAGGTCGAGACCCATCTGCCAGAAGTCGGCCTCCAGGCGCGTCGCGTCCCGGAAGATCAGCGAGAGCCGGTTGAGCCGCGTTTCGTCCACCTGCGAAAGCCGCAGGTTCAGCCATTCCAGTTCCGAGCGTATATGCTCCTGGTATTCCTCGCCGGCATACATCTCGATCCACTCTTGATAGAGATTGCCGGCGATCTTTGCAAAAGGCTGGCCGAGGATCCAGTTGGCGATCTCGCCGTAGCCGATGATGCAGGGCGCGAGCGCCACGTGGAGATCGAGAAGGTCGCCGCTCATCCCGACGTCGAGAACGTAGCGCGTATAGGCAAGCGTCGCCCGTGACTCCTGAAGTCCCGGGAGGTCGACCTCGTCTATGCCCCACTCGGCGCAGTAGCGAACATGTAGCCCCATCTCGACATCGACGATCGCCTTCAGCGACCCGAGCCCCTGGCGGATCTCCGCGAGGTCCCGGCTCTTGTAGACGGCAAGCCCCCATGCGCGGGCGAACTGGATGAGGAAAAGGTAGTCCTGCTTGAGGTAGTGCCGGAAGGCCTCCTGCGGCAGGCTGCCGTCGGCAAGTTCCCTCACGAACCGGTGTTCGCAATAGCGCTGCCAGTCCCCGGCGTTGCGCTCTTTCAGGATGTCGAACGGTCTCGCCATGTCGCCTCCGGAGCCTTGATGGCCGCTTGCGTCAGCCCATCAGCAGTGCATCGTCGTCCAGCGTCTCGCCGCGCATCTTCCGGAACATGGCGATCAGGTCCTCGACCTGGATATCCTTGCGGCTGTCGCCGCTGACGTCCAGCACGATCTCCCCGCCATGCAGCATGATCGTGCGGTGCCCGAAATCGAGCGCCTGGCGCATGGAATGCGTCACCATCAGTGTCGTCAGCCGTCGCTCGGAGACGATGCGCTGCGTGAGCCCCATGATGAACTCCGCCATGCCCGGGTCAAGGGCTGCCGTATGCTCGTCGAGAAGCAGGACCTCCGAGCCGGCAAGGGTCGCCATGACCAGCGAGACCGCCTGCCTCTGCCCGCCGGACAATAGGTCCATCCGGTCCTTCATCCGGTTTTCCAGCCCGAGATTGAGTTCCGCGATCCGAGCGCGAAAATGCTCGCGCCGGTGCGGGCCAAGCGCTGCGGCGAGACCGCGCCGCTCGCCACGCCGTGCCGCAAGCGCAAGATTTTCCTCGATGGACAGGGCGCCGCAACTGCCGGTCAGCGGGTCCTGGAAGACGCGGGCGACGAGCCCCGCGCGCGCCGCGGTGGTCCGGCGGGTGACATCCCTGTCGCCGACCATGACCTTGCCGCTCGTTGGCAGCACGTCGCCTGCCAGGACACCGAGCAGCGTCGACTTGCCCGCGCCGTTCGAGCCGATGACCGTGACAAAGGAGCCCTGCTCGATCTTGAGGCTCACGCCCTTGAGCGCCTCCTTCTCGAGCGGCGTCCCCTTCCCGAAGGTGACATGGATGTCCTTGAGATCGATCACGACGCGGCTCCTCCCCGGCGCAGGCGCGGCAGGACGAGCGCGACCGCGACCAGAACCGCCGTCACGAGGTTCAGGTCCGAAGCCTTGAGCCCGAGCGCGTCGGTCGACAGCGCGACCTGGATGGCGAGGCGGTAGAGGATGGAGCCGACGACGCAGCCGATCAGCGCGAGCAGGATGCCGCGCGCCCCGAAGAGCGTTTCCCCGATAATGACCGCGGCAAGGCCGACGACGATCGTCCCGACCCCGGAGGTCACGTCCGCGAAACCGTTCGTCTGGGCGAAGAGCGCGCCGCCCAGCGCCACCAGCGCGTTCGAAAGCGCAAGGCCGAGATAGACCTGGAAGCGCGTCTCGACCCCCTGGGCCCTCGCCATGCGCGGATTTGCACCTGTCGCCCGCATGGCAAGTCCCGCGTCGCTTTCCAGGAAGCGCCAGACCAGGATGATGGCAAAGATCACCAGGATTCCGACGAACAGCGGACGGACATAGACCTCACGCAGGCCGAGGCCGAAGAAGGGGCTCAGCATCGTGTCGGCATTGATCAGCGCGACGTTCGGCTTGCCCATGACGCGAAGGTTGACGGAAAACAGCGCGATCATCGTCAGGATCGAGGCGAGCAGGTTGAGGATGCGGAAGCGGACGTTGAGGAAGGCCGTGACCAGTCCCGCGGATGCTCCGGCCGCCATGGCGATCGCCGCGGCGAGCCAGGCATTGACGTCGCTGGTGATCAGCACCGCTGCCACCGCCGCGCCGAGAGGAAACGAGCCGTCCACCGTCAGGTCGGGAAAATCCAGCACGCGGAAGGCGAGGAAGACGCCGATCGCCACGAAGGCGAAGACGAGACCCAGTTCCACGGCACCCCAGAAGGCGATCTGACTCAGCACTGTTCCTTGCTCCTCTTGACGGCCGGAGCCTGTCCTCCGGCAGCCCTGCGGAGGCCGGCGACCGGCCCCCGGTTTCCTGAAGGCGGGCAGCCCTTATTCGATGACCTTGTTCGCCCGCGTCAGCACGGCGTCGGAGAAGGTGACGCCCATCTTCCCGGCCGCCGACTTGTTGATCACGAGATCGGTGCCGGCCGCGACCTTTACCGGGATCTCGCCCGGGGCCTCGCCCTTCAGCACGCGGACCACCACGTCGCCCGTCTGCCTGCCGACATCGAAATAGTTGAAGCCGAGCGCCGCCAGGGCGCCACGCGCAACCGAATCCGTGTCGCCCGCATAGAGCGGCAGCTTGGCCTCTTCCGCCACGCCGACGGCCGCCTCGAAGGCGGAGACGATCGTGTTGTCGGTCGGGATATAAATGACGTCCGCGCGCCCGACGAGCGCACGCGCCGCACCCTGCACTTCCGCAGATTTCGTGGCGACGGATTCGATCACCTCAAGCCCCGCCTTGGCGGCCTCTTCCTTGAGAGCGGCGAGGGTCGACACCGAGTTCGCTTCCGCGGTGTTGTAGATGAAGCCGATCGACTTCGCGTCCGGCGTGATTTCCTTGATCAGCGCGACGTGGTCGGCGACGGGCGACATGTCGGATATGCCGGTGACGTTGCCGCCCGGCTTGTCCATGTCCTTGACCAGTTGCGCCCCAACCGGATCGGAAACCGCCGTGAAGACGACGGGAATGTCGCGGGTGGAGGAAATGACCGCCTGGGCGGAAGGCGTCGAGATCGGAACGATGACCGTCGGTTCCTCGCCGACGAACTGGCGGGCGATCTGCGCCGCGGTCCCCGGGTTGCCCTGTGCGGACTCGTAGAGGAAGGTCAGGTTCTCGCCTTCCTTGTAGCCGGCCTGCGAGAGCGCCTCCTTGACGCCGTCGCGAACCGCATCGAGTGCAGGGTGCTCGACGATCGCGGTGACGGCGACGGTGACGTCCTCGGCCTTTGCAGGCATGACGAGGGCGGTTGCGGCAGCGAGGGCCAGGATGAAAGCGCGCATGTTCTCCTCCAAGAATGGCTTTATCTGAAGCGCTTCTTAGGGAGCCGGCGCCGCGAAATCAACACGCCCGTTAACCCGCGTGGAGACGGCGGCCTAGTCGTCTTCGCCGTGGCCGGCGATCATCATGGCCTCGAAGGCAAGCCGCTCGGTCTTGCGCATGCGTTCCGATTCGGACTTCAGCTGCCCGCAGGCCGCGAGAATGTCGCGCCCGCGCGGTGTGCGGATCGGCGAGGCGTAGCCCGCCTGGTTGATGAAATCGGCGAACTTCTCGATCGTCGCCCAGTCGGAACACTGGTAGTTCGTGCCCGGCCAGGGGTTGAACGGGATCAGGTTGATCTTCGCCGGCACGCCCTTCAGGAGCTTCACCAGCTCCTTGGCGTCCTCGAGACTGTCGTTGACGTCCTTCAGCATGACGTATTCGAACGTGATGCGGCGCGCGTTGGAGAGGCCCGGATAGGCCCGGCAGGCCTGGATCAGCTCCTTGAGCGGATACTTCTTGTTGATCGGCACCAGCATGTCGCGCAATTCGTCGCGCACCGCGTGGAGCGAGATCGCCAGCATGACGCCGATCTCCTCGCCGGTCCGGTAGATTTCCGGAACCACGCCGGAGGTCGACAGCGTGATGCGGCGCTTGGACAGCGACAGTCCGTCGCCGTCGGATGCGATGAGAAGGGCCGTCTTCACCGCCTCGAAATTGTAGAGCGGCTCGCCCATCCCCATCATCACGATATTGGTGACCTTGCGGTCGCTGGAGGGGATCATCGCCCCCTGCGGCGCTTCGCGATCCGGGAAATCGCCGAGCCGGTCGCGCGCCAGCAGCAGCTGCGACAGGATTTCCTCCGCCGTCAGGTTGCGCACCAGGCGCTGCGTTCCCGTGTGGCAGAAGGAACAGGTCAGCGAACAGCCGACCTGGCTGGAAATGCAGAGAGTCCCCCGGCCTTCTTCCGGAATATAGACGGTCTCGACCTCCACCGGCCGGCCGGCCCCACGCGGGGGGAAGCGCAGCAGCCACTTGCGGGTGCCGTCGTTGGAAACCTGTTCCTCGACGACCTCCGGGCGGGCGATGGTGAAATGCTCCTTGAGCATCTGCCGCATGTCCTTCGCGACATTGGTCATCTGGTCGAAATCGGACACCCCGCGGATGTAGAGCCAGTGCCAGAGCTGGCTGACCCGCATCTTCACCTGCCGTTCCGGAACACCCTTCTCGATCAGCGCCCGCGCCATGTCCTCGCGCGAAAGCCCGATCAGCGACGGCTTGGTCGCCATGAGATCGGGTCGCGCGACGAGCGGCGCCTTGACGGCGGGTTCGAGAACGGCTTCTGAGACTGGCATCGGCTTGTCCTGTTCAAACGCATGCGCCCGCCGCGGCGGAAAACTGATCGGGGCATGTTGTGCTTGAGATCGTCGTACCGGCGTCTGTCGCCGGTTGAATTTGCGGCGGCACATAGCATCAAATCGGCGCGACGTCACCATTCTTCAAGACAAGGCAAGGGCCGGTCTTGCGACCGGCCCTTCACGGATGCCTGGTGGCAGGCTGCTTACTTGCAGGATTCGATCTGCTTCAGCGCTGCCGAAATGCCCGATAGCGAATAGGAATAGGACGTGGCGGTGCCACGGCCGGACTTCGCGCTCACCGTCATCTCGGAACCGCCCTTCATGGCGGCAACCAGGGCGGGCTCCTCTGCCGCGTTCTCCACCCAGGCGGCCTTGTCCTTGGTGAACATCACGAAGGTCTTGCCATCGATGGTGACATTGACCTTGGAGTTCGCCTGCAACGGATAGCCCATCATCGCCTGCGGCTCGTAGGAAATGTTCTGGCCGGGGCGCTGCGAGACGATGAAGAAGATGTCCCCGTGGTCCACATTGGCCGGCTCCTTGGCGGTCGGCACGGAAAGAACGTAGCAGACCGTGCCACCCGGCGACTTGTATGAGTAGGCGCCCCATGCCTTGAACTGCTGGATGCGGGTGGGCGATTGGGCGACTGCGACGCCGGCGGTGGCGAGCATCAAGGTCGCTACGGTTGCTACGATTTTAACAGACATGGTCTCCTGCCGCTTCTCTACTGGGGGCCGATAAGGCAAGCCTGGTCAGGCATCATCACGATTCGGTTTAATTTGACTTAATTGCGGTTACCAAACCGTCAACAGGGTACCGATCCCGCGCAGATTACCTGCACCCGAATGAACGGGAGCTTACGAAGAGCGGCACCACGGGCCACTGAGCGGGAGAATTGGGCGAGAGTTTGTCTAAGCCCGCCCCGAGATGCTCCGCCCGGATCACAGCTAGGTTAGGCGGTCGGAGTTTCCGTCTGCGCGTCCGCAGCCAGCGCCTTGTCGGCGGCGTCGTAATGGCGGTCGGCGATATGGCCCTGGATCATCCGCAGCGCGGCGGCGAACACCGCCATGTCGTCGGTGAACCCGACGACCGCGAAGACGTCGGGCAGGAAGTCGAGGGGGAGGATGAAATAGGCAAGCGCCGCGAGCAGCACGCCGCGCACGCGGGTCGGCGTCCTCGGGTCCATCGCGCAGTAATAGGCGGCCACCAGATCGCGGCTGAAGGGGATATGGGCAGCCACGCGCTTCAGCTTCGGCCAGAACTTGGCCCGTACCTGCTTCTCGCGACGATCCTGCGTGTCATCGTCGCCCGGCAGGAGGATTTCACCGATCTTCACGTCATCCATAAGCTTCAACCCGTGCGCAACCTCGTCCCTCATGTGGGTCGTCGCGCCGTCCACGTCAATCGCCGCGGTGTGCGGCCCTTTCCATCGCCTGAGCCAGCTTGATGTCTCGTGCCGTCACTCCCCCGGTATCGTGGCTCGTCAGCGTGACATCCACCCGGGAATAGACGTTGGACCATTCGGGATGGTGGTTCATGCGCTCCGCCACCAGCGCGCATTCCGCCATGAAGCCGAAGGCCTGGCTGAAGGTCCGGAACCGGAAACTCCGCGTGATCGCGGCTCCGTCTTCGCGCAGTGACCAGCCGGGAAGTTCCCCGAGCGCCTGCTCGATATCTTCCGCCGAAAGTTTGTCGACAGACATACCGACAGCCCCGCTCAGACGAAGCTCTTGATCGGCTCCACGGAAGACCAGTTGGTCCCCGTCCCGAGGTCCTGGAGATCGAACGCCTCTTCCGTCAGGTACGGCCCGCCGCCGACCGATTCCTTCGACGACATCAGGACGAACCTCGAGACCTTGAAGGGCAGGGTATGGAAGTCGCCGCGCCCGGAAAGATAGGTCACCACATCGTCCAGCCTGCAGGTCTTCAGCCGGGCGAGCGTCACGTGCGGCATGAACTTGCGGGGGTCCGGCGGAAGTCCGATCCGCTGACAGATCCGCTCGATCTCCGACTGCAGGGCCGACATCTCCAGCGACGGGGAGACACCCGCCCAGATCGAGTGGGGCTTCTTCGACCCGAACGAGCCGATGCCGTTGAGGCTGATCTGGAATTCCGGCCGATCGATGCGGTCGAGCCGGTCGACGATCTCGTCGGCGGTGCGGCCGTCCACGTCGCCGATGAAGCGCAGCGTGATGTGATAATTCTCGACGTCGATCCAGCGCGCGCCAGGCAGGCCGCCCCGGAGCAGCGAGAGACTCATGGCGATGTTGCGCGGAACTTCGAGGGCGGTGAAAAGTCTCGGCATTGCGAACCTCCTCGAATCTCTTGCGTCTGCTAACAGCGAATCACGGGGGCCGGTTCCTGGCAAGCTGTTATTTAGGCGATGCCGGAATGTCCCCCAGAAAGGCCTCCACGACCGGCAGCGAGCGCTCGACCATGATCCCGACGCCCTTTGCATTCGGATGCATGCCGTCCTCGAGCTGCGTCCCGGCCACCGTCACGACACCGTCGAGAAAGAAAGGATAGAGCGGCACGCCGTGCTTTTCGGAAAGGCGCGGATAGATCTCGTTGTAGCGCTCCGCATACTCGGCGCCCATGTTCGGCGGCGCCATCATGCCGGCGAGCAGGACCGGGATGTTCCGCTCCTTCAGCCTGGCGATGATCGCATCGAGGTTCTTTTCGGTCTCGTCCGGCGAAATCCCCCTCAGCGCATCGTTGGCGCCGAGTTCGAGAATGACGCCGTCCGTACCATCCGGCACCGACCAGTCGACACGCGAAAGGCCGCCCGCCGTCGTATCGCCCGAGACGCCGGCATTGGTGACGACCACGTCATGGCCCCGGGCTTTGAGCGCCGTCTCCAGTTGCGCGGTGTAGGATTCGTCCGGCGACAGTTGGTAGCCGGCCATCAGGCTGTCTCCGAAACCGACCAGTTGCAGCGGCTGCTGGGCGGCCGCCGGCGCCACGGACATTCCCAGGGACAGAAAAGACATGACGAGGAAGTGAAAGAGGGTTGCTTTAAATCTCAAGGCCCGGTTCCTAGATTGGCGCTGCCGCGGCTCGGCTTCGGTTTTTGCTCAAGGTCAATATAGGAAGCTTTGTTTTGACTGAAACCATCATCGAGCTGAGCCACGCGGATCTTACACTCGGAAGCGCCGCGGCATCCGTCCATGTCCTGAAGCAGATCGATCTCAAGGTCCGGCGAGGCGAAGCGGTCGGCATCGTCGGCCCGTCCGGCTCCGGCAAGTCGACCCTGCTGATGGTCCTGGCCGGCCTGGAGCGCCTCGACCGGGGCGAGATCCACATCGCCGGCGAGCCACTGCATGTCCTCTCGGAGGATGCACTGGCCGATTTCCGGGGAAGAAACATCGGCATCGTCTTCCAGTCCTTCCATCTGATCGCCAACATGACGGCGCTGGAAAACGTCGCCGTTCCGCTGGAACTCGCCAATGTCCCCGACCCTTTCGACATCGCCCGGCGGGAACTGGAAGCGGTCGGGCTGGGGGAACGCCTCAGCCACTATCCGGGACAGCTTTCGGGCGGCGAACAGCAGCGGGTGGCGATCGCCCGGGCGCTTGCGCCCTCGCCGCTGGTCCTGATCGCCGACGAGCCGACCGGTAACCTCGACACGGAGACCGGGCGCCAGATCGCCGATCTCCTCTTTGCCAAGCAGGCCGAACGCGGCATGACCATGCTGCTCGTCACCCATGACAATGCGCTCGCCGACCGATGCACGCGCCAGATCCGGGTGCGCTCCGGCGAAATCGTCGGCGATACGTCCGCCCATGCCGCGCCGGAAGCGGTGCGCGCATGAAGAGCCCCATTCGACGGCTCGGAACCGCCTGGACGCTGGCACTTCGCGAGATGCGTGGCGGCCTTTCCGGCTTCTATATCTTCCTCGCCTGCATTGCGCTCGGCACCGGCGCGATCGCCGCCGTCAACTCGGTTTCGCGTGCGATTACAGGCGCCATCGCCACCCAGGGGCAGGATATTCTCGCCGGCGATATCCGCTTCGAGTTGGACAATCGCGAGGCCGGACCGGAGGAACTCGCCTTCCTGGAGGGCCTTGGCGAGCTTTCCGTGTCCACCGGCCTCCGGTCGATGGTGCGCATCCCCGATGGCTCCGAGCAGGGCCTGGTCGAGGTGAAGGCCGTCGATGACGCCTATCCGCTCTACGGCACGTTCGAGGCCGAACCGAACCGCCCGCTCGACGAACTGCTGCAACGGGACGGCGAGGTATTCGGCGCGGTTGCCGCCCCGCTTCTCCTCGACCGGCTCGGGGTTCGCGTCGGCGATGAAGTCCTGCTCGGCAATTCGCGCCTGCGCCTGACCGGAACGGTCGCCGCCGAGCCGGATGCGATTTCCGACGGCTTCGGCTTTGCGCCGCGACTGCTGGTGAGCCGCGAAGCCTTGACGGCCTCCGGCCTCGTCCAGACGGGCAGCCTCGTCGAGCACGCCTACAAGATACGCCTTGATGACCCGGCCGCGCGGGGCGCCCTTCCCGCCCGCGCCGCGGCCGAATTCCCCAATGCCGGCTGGTCCATCCGGACCGCGGATCGCGCCGCCCCTTCCCTGACCGAGAATGTCGAGCGTTTCTCCCAGTTCCTGACGCTCGTCGGGCTGACCGCGCTCATCGTCGGCGGTGTCGGCGTCGCGAATGCGGTGCGGGCCTTCCTCGATGCGAAGCGCACGACAATCGCGACCTTCAAGTGCCTCGGCGCCCCCGCCTCCATCATCGCGGCGATCTACCTTATCCAGATCCTGATGCTGGCAGCGGTCGGCATTGCAATCGGCCTGGCGATCGGCGCTGTCGCGCCCTTCGTCGCGATGCGGTTCCTGGATGGGGTTCTTCCCGTTCCGGAGGAGGCGGTGTTCTACCCCGGCGCACTCGGGATGGCTGCCCTCTTCGGACTGCTCATCACCTTCGCCTTTTCGGTTCTTCCCCTCGGCCAAGCCCGGGAAGTGCCGGCAACCGCGCTTTTCCGTGAACAGAGTTTCGACCAGGCCGGGCTTCCGTCCTGGCCGTATCTGCTCGCCGCGGCTTCTGCCCTCGCTGCCCTCGCCGCCCTTGCGATTACGACCGCCGAGGATCGCTTCGTCGCGAGCGTCTTCCTTGCCGCCGTCGCTGGCGCCTTCGTTCTCCTGAGGCTCGTGGCGCTGCTGATCGCAGCGCTTGCCCGCCGCAGCCCGCGCGTCAACTCTCCGGCACTCCGCCTTGCAATCGGCAACATCCATCGTCCCGGCGCGCTCACCCCTTCGGTCGTGCTGTCGCTCGGCCTCGGCCTTGCACTCCTCGTCACCCTGGCGCTGATCGACGGAAACCTGCGCAGGCAGCTCACCGGCACCATGGCGGAGCAGGCGCCGAACTTCTTCTTCGTCGATATCCAGGGCAATGAACGCGAGGGCTTTCTCGACATCCTGAAGAGGCAATCGCCGGAGGGGTCGATCAACCAGGTGCCGATGCTGCGGGGCCGGATCATCGCCTTCAACGGCGAGGACGTCACCCGCATGGACGTACCGCCCGGCGGACGATGGGTCCTCAGGGGCGATCGCGGCATCACCTACGAGGACACGCTTCCGTCCAATGCGACGCTGACGGAGGGTTCCTGGTGGCCGCAGGACTATGACGGCGAGCCGCTCGTCTCCTTCTCCGCGGAGGAAGCCGGCGAACTCGGTCTTTCCATTGGCGATACCGTCACGGTCAATGTCCTCGGCCGCAACATCACGGCGCGCATCGCCAGTTTCCGCGAGGTCGCCTGGGAGTCCCTGTCGATCAATTTCGTGATGGTCTTCTCCCCCAATACCTTCCGCGGCGCGCCTCACGCATGGCTCGCGACGCTGAGCGACGCGGCTGCGACCCCCGCGAAGGAGGCCGAGATCCTGCGCGAGGTGACGAATGCCTATCCGACGATCACCAGCGTGCGGGTGAAGGACGCGATCGACATCGTCGACCAGCTCGTCGGCCAGCTTGCAACGGCCATCCGCGCCGCGGCGGCCGTCGCCCTCGTGGCGTCCGTGCTGGTCCTGGCGGGCGCCCTTGCCGCCGGCAACCGGGCCCGCACCCACGATGCCGTCATCCTGAAGACGCTCGGCGGGACGCGTTCGCTGCTGATCAGGGCCTTCAGCTACGAGTACATGATCCTCGGCGCGGCAACCGCCGTCTTCGCCCTGGTCGCCGGCGCCACTGCCGCCTGGTTCGTCGTCAGCCGCATCATGAACATGCAGTCGACCTTCTTGCCCGACGTTGCGCTCGGAACCCTTGTCGGGGCCCTTGTCCTCACCGTCGGCATCGGCCTGATCGGCACCTGGAGGGTTCTGGGCCAGAAGGCCGGCCCCGTCCTGCGGGAACTCTAGTCGCCACCATTGCGGGTGGAGCGACCCGATCACATCCGCGTCAGTGGAGGCGTTCGCACGCCTCCGGCCGGCCGATTCGACGCATTCGGCCGCCCAACCCCTTGTAGAATAGTCGATCTGCCCTCATATTCGTCGCAGGCATGCTGAGCTCCGCAGCGGCGCCTGGGATTGTCAATCCCGACACCGTGACCAATTCCGGAGCTTGAATGAGGTAACTATGGCTGACTTCAACAACTACCAGAACCGTATGGCGCGCGGCCAAGCGCAGACGGGCGCGATGATCGACGAAGGCCTTCGCGCCTATATGCTCAAGGTTTACAACCTGATGGCGCTCGGTCTGGCGATCACTGGCGTTGCAGCTTTCCTGACCTGGCAGTTGGCGGTTGCGGACGGCCAGCTCACCGGTTTCGGGCAGATGCTCTACGCCAGCCCTCTGAAATGGGTCGTCATGCTGGCTCCGCTCGGCATGGTGTTCTTCCTGAGCTTCCGCATCAACCGGATGAGTGTCGCCGCGGCGCAGACCACTTTCTGGATCTACGCGGCGCTGATGGGCCTGTCGCTGTCCTCGATCTTCCTGGTCTTCACCGGCCAGAGCATCGTGCAGACATTCTTCGTGACCGCCGCCTCCTTCGGCGCGCTGTCACTCTACGGCTACACGACGAAGAAGGACCTGTCGGGCTTCGGCACCTTCCTGATCATGGGCCTGTTCGGCCTGATCATCGCGTCGATCGTCAACATCTTCCTCCAGTCGTCCGCGATGGGCTTCGCCATCTCGGTGATCGGCGTCCTGGTCTTCGCCGGCCTGACCGCCTACGACACGCAGAAGATCAAGGAAATGTACTGGGATGGCGACGAGGCTGTGGTAGCCGGCCGCAAGGCGATCATGGGTGCGCTCACCCTCTACCTCGACTTCATCAACCTGTTCATGTTCCTCCTGCAGTTCCTCGGCAATCGCAACGAGTAGCGGCATCGGAAAGACAGATTGAAGGCGGCCCCCGGGCCGCCTTTTTTGTTGCCAGTCCTTTATTGCGCCCATAGTTTCGTTCTTGTTTTCCCTCGGCATCCCGACATGACCTTCACCCTGCGCGACGCCTTGCCGTCGGATTTACCCGCGATCACCGCCATCTATGCGGACTGCGTCATCAACGGCACGGCGAGCTACGAGCTGGAACCGCCGGACGCGGCGGAGATGACCGCCCGCTTCACTGCCATCACCGGCAGCCGCTATCCCTATATCGCCGCCGTGGATCCGGACGGCACCGTGCTCGGCTATGCCTATGCGTCGGCCTTCCGCACCCGGCCCGCCTATCGCTGGCTGGTGGAGGATTCCATATACCTTGCACCTGAAGCCCGCGGCCGGGGCATCGGCAAGGCGCTCTTGTCGGAACTCCTGGTACGCTGCACGCATCTCGGCTTCCGCCAGATGGTGGCGGTGATCGGTGGCGCAAGCCCCGCCTCCGTCGCCCTCCACGAGGGGCTCGGCTTCGCGATTGCAGGCAGGCTGGAGGCGACGGGCTTCAAGCACGGCCGATGGCTCGACACCGTGCTGATGCAGCGGGCGCTCGGCGATGGTGCGGCGACCGACCCGGACGCCCACACCTATCCCGGCAGCCTCTACCCGGCTTAGTCGATCAGCTTCAGCACCTTGTCGAAGACCTTCAGCACCTGCGGCAGCTCATGGCCCCGCTTGAGGATCATCCCGTGCGTGTTGACGACGCAATACTGGCCCTGCTTGGCCGCCAGCTTGGGGTTCTTCTCGATCCGGTAGAGCGGCATCTCCCCGGAACGCTTGAAGACCGAGAATATCGCCCGGTCCTTCAGGTGATCGATGGCATAGTCCTTCCACTCGCCCTCGCCCACCATGCGTCCGTAGATCCTGAGGATGGCGTCCAGCTCGCGGCGATGGAAGGTAACGGGGACCGGCTCTCGGGCCTGGCGGTATTCGGTCAGGCTGACGACCACGTCGTCCTCTGGGTTGCGGGTACCCCGCAAATCCGGCTGATCCGTCATCACGACTCCATGGATGATGTCAGTGCCATGACACTCTGCCCGAGCGGGGGTAAAAATCAATCTGTAACGCGATTATTGAGTAGCGCTGCCGAGTTTTTAATCTTGCCGCAATTCGGACAAAACACCGCCGGATTCGGGGACAACATTCCCGTCGTTGGTTGGCTTCTGGCCCCAATAGATCCGGCCCGGTTTCATTGACCCTTACCCCCAGCCCCCCCAATGTCTCCGGGTCGGATCATCCAACAAAGGCTGTCAGTGGCGCTTGCGCCCCGCCATCAGGATCGTCGCGCCGATGATCGACGCCGGCTCCCCGCCGGAGCCCGATCTCTGTAGCAGGATCGCGCAGCCGTCCTTCTTCCATTTGCCCATGAACTTGCCGGGAAGCGAGAGCTTGAGCGGCTTGCCCGCCCACATGCCGACCGACTGCACGTCGTAGACGCTGTGCCAGTATTCGATGGTCTTGCCGGCATTCTCGCCCTTCGGCACCTCGACATCCTGCTGCTTGGTGAAGTAGGCGACCACCACTTCGGCCTCGCCCTCACCCTCGCCGATCTCGATCTCGATCTCCTTGCCGTGCATCCGCGCGGTGACCGGCACCGTCAGCCCCTGCCCTGCGGCCCGCAGCCTGTCGACGGTCGCGTTGATCGCGCTGAGTTCGGTGCCCTTCACGTGGTCGCGGCCGTTGATGACGGCCTGCGGGGTATAGACGCCGGTCCGGCCGAGCGATTCGGCATATCCGTACTGCCGCTCCGTGTTCGCCTTCGAACTCAGCGTGTCGGTCCAGCCGAGATAGTTCCAGTAATCGACATGGTAGGACAAGGCGACCACGTCGCCCTGGTGGACGAGTTCCTTCAGCACGGCGTCGGCCGGCGGGCAGGACGAGCAACCCTGCGACGTGAACAGCTCGACCACGCCTTTCGGCGTCTTGCCCTCTTCCGCTCCTGCTGCGGTTGCAGCCAGGACACCGGCAAGGAATATCGCTCTGCGGACGATGGGCAGCATGAACGCAAACCTCTTGAACTGAACTTTGTTAGCCACGGCTGACCGCGCGGATCAAGAGGCTAACGCGAGAACTCGGGCAAACTAACTGCCCGGACCGCCAAAGAGGAAGTCACGATGGGGTGAGCAGGCACATGGCCTTCATCCCGCGCCGTTCGCCGGTGGATGCAAGGGCGGCTCCGGTTGGAGCGCCTTGCTAAGCATCGATGTCGGGAAGACTGTCGGCGCCATGGCCGCGGGGAAGACCGGGCTCATGGCACCCGGAAACGGGGCTCCGGGCCGATAACACCCGCCGGACAGTGTCCGGCGGGTGAATGGTTTCGGATCAGGCGGCCAGATCGCGAAGAACGGTCTGCAGGATGCCGCCGTTGTTCATGTAGGTCACCTCGTCGAGGGTATCGATGCGGCACAGGATGTTGACGTCCTTCACCGATCCGTCGCTGTAGGTGATCTTCGCCGTCTTCCATTCGCGCGGCTTGATCGGTCCTTCCAGGCCTTCGATGGTGACGGTTTCGTCACCCTTCAGGTTGAGGCTGGCCCAGGTCGTGCCTTCCTCGAGGACGAACGGAACGACGCCCATGCCGACCAGGTTGGAGCGGTGGATACGCTCGAAGGACTGGGCGATAACCGCCTTGACGCCGAGGAGGTTCGTGCCCTTCGCCGCCCAGTCGCGGGACGAACCGTTTCCGTATTCGACACCGGCGAAGATGACGAGCGGGACGCCTTCCTGCTTGTACTTCATGGCGGCGTCGTAGATCGACATCTCTTCCTTCGACGGATAGTGGATCGTGTAGCCACCTTCCTTGCCGTTCGGGCCGAGCATGTGGTTGCGCAGGCGGATGTTGGCGAAGGTACCGCGCATCATCACCTCGTGGTTGCCGCGGCGCGTACCGTACTGGTTGAAGTCGGCAACCCCGACGCCATGATCCATCAGGTAGGCACCGGCTGGCGACGCGGCCTTGATGGAGCCTGCCGGCGAGATGTGGTCCGTGGTGATCTTGTCGCCGAACAGACCGAGGATGCGGGCACCCTTGATGTTCTTGATGCCGGCGCCCGTCTTGCCCATTCCGACGAAGTAGGGCGGGTTCTGGACATAGGTCGAATCGTCGTCCCAGGCATAGGTCTGGCCCGGCGGAACCTGGACGGCCTGCCAGTTCGTGTCACCCTTGAAGACGTCGGCGTACTTCGACTCGTAGAGTTCGCGGGTGACGTACTTCTGGATGAACTCCTGCACTTCGTGCGAGGTCGGCCAGATATCCTTCAGGTAGACCGGGTTGCCGTTCTGGTCTTCGCCGATCGGCTCGGACGTGAGGTCCTTCTGGACCGTGCCGGCGAGTGCGTAGGCGACGACGAGCGGCGGCGAGGCCAGGTAGTTCGCCTGGACGTCCGGCGAGATGCGGCCTTCGAAGTTGCGGTTGCCCGACAACACGCCGGCTGCGATCAGGCCCTTGTCGTTGATCGTCTTGGAGATCGGCGCCGGCAGTGGGCCGGAATTGCCGATGCAGGTCGTGCAGCCGAAGCCGACAAGGTTGAAGCCGAGCTTGTCGAGATCGGCCTGCAGGCCGGACTTGGCGAGATATTCACCGACGACCTGCGATCCGGGTGCGAGCGAGGTCTTCACCCACGGCTTGGTCTTGAGACCCTTGGCGACCGCGTTGCGCGCCAGGAGGCCTGCTGCGATCAGCACGCTCGGGTTGGAGGTGTTGGTGCAGGACGTGATCGCGGCAATGGCAACGTCGCCGTGGCCGAGATCGAAATCGGTGCCTTCCACCGGATAGCGGCTCGAAAGCTGGCCCGGCTTCTTGTAGTCGGCGTCGAGCGCTGCGGCAAAGCCGGAAGCGATGTTCTCGAGCGCGATGCGGCCTTCCGGACGCTTCGGGCCGGCCATGGACGGGACGACGTCGCCGAGGTCCAGTTCAAGCGTATCGGTGAAGACGAGATCGGAGCCGTCGCCGTCGCGCCACATGCCCTGGGCCTTGGAATAGGCTTCGACCAGCGCGATCCGGTCGTGGGTACGGCCCGACATGGTGAGGTAGTTGATGGTTTCGCCGTCGACCGGGAAGAAGCCGCAGGTAGCGCCGTATTCCGGGCCCATGTTGCCGATCGTCGCACGGTCGGCAAGCGGCATGTTGTCCATGCCCGGGCCGAAGAACTCGACGAACTTGGAAACGACGCCCTTCTTGCGCAGCATCTGCACGACGGTGAGCACGAGGTCGGTCGCGGTGACGCCTTCCTTGAGCTTGCCGGTCAGCTTGAAGCCGATGACTTCCGGAAGGAGCATGGAAACCGGCTGGCCGAGCATGGCCGCTTCCGCCTCGATGCCGCCCACGCCCCAGCCGAGAACGCCGAGACCGTTGATCATCGTGGTGTGGGAGTCCGTGCCGACGCAGGTGTCGGGATAGGCGATGGTCTCACCGTCCTCTTCCTTGGTCCAGACCGTCTGGCCGAGGTATTCGAGGTTGACCTGGTGACAGATGCCGGTGCCGGGGGGAACGACGCGGAAGTTCTTGAACGCCTGCTGGCCCCACTTCAGGAACCGGTAGCGCTCGCCGTTGCGCTCGTATTCGAGGTCGACGTTGCGGGCAAAGGCCGTCGGGGTGCCGAACTCGTCGACGATGACGGAGTGGTCGATGACGAGGTCGACCGGAACGAGCGGGTTGATCTTTTCCGGGTCGCCGCCCAGCGAAACCATCGCATCGCGCATGGCGGCGAGGTCGACGACGGCGGGAACGCCGGTGAAGTCCTGCATCAGGACGCGGGCCGGGCGATAGGCGATTTCGCTTTCAACCATGCCCTTGTTGTTGAGCCATTCGGCGACCGCCAGGATGTGGTCCTTCGTGACGGACCGGCCATCTTCGAAGCGCAGCAGGTTCTCGAGCAGGACCTTCATCGAGAAAGGCAGCTTCGACACGCCGGGGAGACCGTTCGCTTCTGCCTTGGGCAGGCTGTAATAGACGTAGTCCTTACCGCCAACGGTAAGGACGGAGCGACAATTGAAACTGTCGAGAGATTTAGCCACGGACAATAACCCCGCTGATAATGAGAGCCAACACGCGCGTGCGGACGCCTATGCACTAATGCACATCAGGATGCGGGTACGACCATTTCCGCTGTCCGCACGAGAAGATTGAGGTCTTCAGGTTCGGCGCAAGATGATAATCACGCCGGCCGCTGACGTGGTTGCGAAGCTTATAGATAATTTCTAAGAAGGGTTCCAGACCGCTTTATGGTCATTGCGTGCAAATTTTCTCCTCGGTTAACTGGAAGCTTCATGAAGGACCTGCCATGCGGTTGACGGCCGACAAGCTCGCCGCCCGGCGCGGGGAAGACCTTCTTTTCTCCGGCATTTCCTTCGAGCTCGGTACCGGTGAGGGACTGATCCTGACGGGCAGGAACGGCTCCGGCAAGTCCACCCTTCTGCGGGTCATCGCGGGCCTCCTGCGGCCCGAAGAGGGCCATGTGGCCTGGACCTCCGCCGGCGAGGAAACGATTCGCGCCAGCGAAGCCTGCCACTATCTCGGTCACCGCAATGCGATGAAAGCGGAGCTTTCCGTCGCCGAAAACCTGTCTTTCTGGAAGAGCTTCTTCGGCGATTTCCCGGGCGGCGCAGGGGTTTCCGTGTCCGAGGCGGCCGAGCGGGTCGGCCTCGGCGGCATCACGCATCTTCCCTTCGGCTATCTCTCCGCCGGCCAGCAGCGTCGCATGGCCTTCGCCAAGCTTCTCGTCGCGCACCGGCCGGTATGGATCCTCGACGAGCCGACCGCCGCGCTCGACACCCGGGCGGAAGCGACCTTCGCGGAGCTGATCCGCGACCATCTGGATCGGGGCGGCATCCTGCTTGCCGCGACCCACCAGCCGCTGGGGCTCGACGGGATGCGGGAACTGCACATGACCGGCTTTGCGGGCGTGGCCGAGGAGGCTGCGGCATGATGTCCCTCCTGCTCCGCGACCTGCGGCTGTCCGTACGCGCCGGCGGCGGCGCCCTGATCGGCGTCCTCTTCTTCATGACCGTGGTCGCCGTCATTCCGTTCGGCGTCGGCCCCGACCTCAACCTGCTCTCCCGCATCGGCCCGGCAATCGTCTGGATCGGGGCGCTGCTCGCGGCCCTGCTGGGGCTCGACCGCCTGTTCCAGACGGAGCGCGATGACGGATCGCTCGACCTGATCCTCATGCAGGAGCACCCGCTGGTGCTGACCGTGCTGGTGAAATGCATTGCCCACTGGGTGGCGAACAGCCTGCCCCTCGTCATCGCCTCGCCGCTTCTCGGCCTGTTCATGAACATGAGCGAGGTCGCGATCGGCGCCGTCGCCCTGACGCTGCTGGTCGGCACGCCGGCGCTGACCTTCATCGGGGCGGTAGGAGCGGCCGTCGCGGTCACCCTGCCGCGCGGCGGCCTGCTGGTTTCGATCCTCGTCCTGCCGCTCGCCGTGCCGGTGCTGATCTTCGGCGTCAGCGCGTCCTATGCGGCGGTGCAGCACCCGGCCCCGTTTATGCCGCCTTTCCTGATATTACTGGCGATCACGATGTTTTTTGCCGTCCTCGGGCCGCTCGGTGCAGCACTTGCTTTGCGCAATGCGAGCGATTGACTAGAATCAAGTCTGGAAGAAGCGCCTTCGCCTAGAGAGAAGCCATGACCGAAAGCCTTGCCATCACAAAATTCAGCGACCTGGCCAACCCCACCTTCTTCGTGAACCTCTCGGGACGGGTGCTTCCCTGGCTGGGCTGTCTCACCGCCGCCCTGTTTGCCGTCGGCCTCTATCTGAGCTTCACCACCGACGGCGACTACCAGCAGGGCGACACCGTCCGGATCATGTATGTCCATGTCCCGGCGGCCTGGCTTTCGATGATGTGCTACTCGGTCATGGCGCTGTCGGCGATCGGCACGCTGGTCTGGCGCCATCCGCTCGCCGACGTCTCCCACAAGGCCGCAGCACCGCTCGGCGCCGCCTTCACGCTGATCGCGCTCGCCACCGGCTCGCTCTGGGGCAAGCCGATGTGGGGAACCTGGTGGGTCTGGGATGCGCGGCTCACCTCGGTCTTCGTGCTTTTCCTGATGTATCTCGGCCTGATCGCCCTCAATCGCGCCATGGACGACCCGTCCCGGGCCGCGCGGGTCAGCGCCGTCCTTATCCTCGTGGGCTTCGTCAACATCCCGATCATCAAGTTCTCGGTCGAGTGGTGGAATACCCTCCACCAGCCGGCCAGCGTCGTGCGCCTCGACGGCCCGACGATCGATCCGGAATTCCTCATCCCGCTCCTGGTCATGGCCTGCGCCTTTACCTTCCTTTTCTTCACCCTTCATCTGATGGCGATGCGCAACGAAATCTGGCGCCGGCGCGTCACCGCGCAACGGCGCATGGCGGCCCGCATGGCCAGCCGGGAGGCTTGAAATGGGTCACGGATTCTACGTCGCGATTTCCTACGCGATCTCCGCACTCGTCATCGCCGGCATGCTCGGCTGGGTCTTCTTCGATGGCCGTGCCCGCCAGCGCGAGCTTGCCGAGCTCGAGGCAGCCGGCATCCGGCGCCGCTCGGCCGCATCCGGGGAGGGTAGCGCTCCATGAGCAGTCAGACAGGCGATACGCCCGCCCGGCGCCGCGGCATCGGCCGATATGTCCTCGCCTTCATCCCGCTTGCGGTCTTCGCCGGATTTGCTCTGGTGGCCGGCAAGATGCTCTACGACCAGGACGTCAACGGTCTCGACGTCTCGGCGATCCCCTCGGCCCTGATCGGCCAGAAGGCGCCCTCGCTGTCGCTGCCTTCGCTCGAAGGCTCGAACACGCCGGCCCTTACGGACGCGGCGATCGACGGCAAGCTGACCCTCGTCAACGTCTTTGCCTCCTGGTGCGTGCCCTGCCGGCAGGAGCACCCGATCCTGACGGAACTGGCGAAGGACGAGCGGCTGACGATCGTCGGCATCAACTACAAGGATCGCAACGACAACGCCCTTCGCTTCCTCGGCGAACTCGGCAATCCCTATGACGCGATCGGCGTCGATCCGAACGGCAAGGCCGCGATCGACTGGGGCGTCTACGGCATCCCGGAAAGCTATCTCGTCGGCCCCGACGGGACCATCCTCTACAAGAAGGTCGGCCCGTTCGACGAGCGCAGCCTCACCCAGGACCTGCTGCCGGCGATCGAGAAGGCCGCCTCCGCCGGCGTCTGACCGATCGTCAGCCGAGCCCCGCCTGCCATTCGCGGATCGCGTCGACCGGCCAGACCAGCATCAGCACGTTGAGCGCAAGGTTGTCGCGGATGATCCAGCCGGTCATCAGCTCGAAGCCGATGGCGATCGCAACCGTCACCCACACCGGCAGGCGTGCCGCGGCCAGGAAGCCCAGCGCCATGAAGACGGTGTCCATGGCCGAGTTGAGGATGCTGTCGCCCGTGTAGCCGAGCGCCATGGTGGCCGTGCGGTAGCGGTCGATCACCATCGGCGTGTTCTCCAGCACTTCCCATGCCGCCTCGACCAGGACCGCGAAGGAAAACCTCGCCGTCAGCGGAGCGCAGCGGAAGAGCAGCCAGGCGAACCAGTAGAACAGGAACCCGTGAATGATGTGGGACGGCGTGTACCAGTCCGACAGATGCTGGGAATTGCCGCTGGAATTGACCCCGCCTTCCCAGAGCTTCACGTAGCCGCATTCGCAGATCGGGATGCGGTCCATGGCGTAGAGCGCCACGAGCTGGAGCACGAAGAACGCGAGTGCCGCGCCCAGCCAGTAGCGCGAGGACGGCGACGGAGAGGAGGGCACGATCGCGGCGCTCACCTGTCGGCGTCCGAGACCGCGTCGGGAACCGTGTGACGCATGATCAGGGGCAATTGCGCGAAGGTGAAGGCGAGCGTGATCGGCATCGTTCCCCAGACCTTGAAGTTGACCCAGAAGTCGTTGGAGAAATTGCGCCAGACCACTTCGTTGAGCACGGCCAGGACCAGGAAGAAGATGCCCCAGCGGAAGGTCAGCTTCCTCCAGCCCATCTCGTCGAGGTTGAAGGCTGCGTTGAAGACGTAGCCGAGGAGCGACTTGCCGAACAGGAGTCCGCCGAGCAGCACCAAGCCGAAGAGCGTGTTCACGATCGTCGGCTTCATCTTGATGAAGGTCTCGTCCTGCAGCCAGATCGACAGCGTGCCGAAGACCATGACCACCACGCCCGAGACGAAGGGCATGACCGGCAGGTGCTTGAAGACGATCTTCGAGACGACGAGCGAGATTACCGTGGCGACCATGAAGAGCGCGGTCGCGATCAGCAACGGTCCGCCGACCACGCCGAGCGCCGGAAAGGTTTCCGCCAGCCATTCGCCACGAATATTTCCGAAGAAGAACACCAGGAGCGGGCCGATCTCCAGCGCGAACTTCAGCATCGGATGCTGCTTCTCGTCTGGAGTTGCCTTGGTATCACTTTCGATCTGCATCAGGTTCAACTTCTCTCATGGGTTCGGCGACTGCAAACCCGCCTTCTGTGGCATCAATGGGTCAGGCCGGCAATGGCCTTGGCGAAATCGTCGGCCTCGAAGGGTTCCAGGTCGTCGACCCCTTCGCCGACGCCGATGAAATAGACCGGAAGCTTGTGCCTTGCCGCAATCCCGACGAGGATGCCGCCGCGCGCAGTACCGTCCAGCTTGGTCATGATCAGGCCGGTGACGCCGGCGACGTTGCGGAAGATCTCCACCTGCTGCAGGGCATTCTGGCCGGTCGTGGCGTCAAGCGTCTGCAGCACCGTGTGCGGCGCTTCGGGATCGAGCTTGCCGAGAACGCGGACGATCTTCTCCAGTTCGGCCATCAGCTCCGCCTTGTTCTGCAGGCGGCCTGCCGTGTCGATGATCAGCACGTCCGACTTCCTCGCCCGCGCCTGCTCGTAGGCATCATAGGCGAGCCCCGCGGCATCGGCCCCGAGTTTCGTGCCGATGAATTCCGAGCCGGTGCGGTCGGCCCAGATCTTCAGCTGCTCGATCGCCGCGGCGCGAAAGGTGTCGCCGGCGGCGAGCATGACCTTCAGCCCGGAGCGCGAAAGCTTGGCGGCCAGCTTGCCGATCGTGGTCGTCTTGCCGGTGCCGTTCACGCCGACGACGAGGATGACATGCGGCTTGTGATTGAGGTCGAGCTGAAGCGGCTTTGCGACCGGCGACAGGACCTTGCTGATCTCGGCGGCCATGATGCGCGACACATCCTCGCCGGTCACGTCCTTGCCGTAGCGTTCGGCCGAGAGCGCCCCGGTGATGCGCATCGCGGTCTCCACGCCGAGGTCGGACTGGATCAGCAGGTCTTCCAGGTCCTCCAGCGTCTCCTCGTCCAGCTTGCGCTTGGTGAAGAGGGCGGCGATCTGGCCCGTGAGCTGGGACGAGGTCCGCGCCAGCCCGGCGCGCAGACGCTGGTACCAGCTCATCCGCGGCGCTTCGACCTCGACTTCCGGCGGCTCTTCGGCGCGGGTGGTGAAACCCTTCGGCAGGACCGGCTCCGGCACCGGCGAGCTCTCCGTGCCGGCTTCGCTCTCCGCCTCGAGCAGCGATAGCGGCACGAGGCCGATTTCGGTATTCTCCTCGGCGACCGGGAGGAGCGGAGACAGTTCGTCCTCGCGCGCGTCGTCCTCTACCGCCTCGACCTCGACCGATTGGTCGATATCCCGCGCATCGTCCGCCGGGCCGCCGGCCGTCTCGATCTCGAGCGGCGCGACCGGATCGACCGGCGAAACCGGCAGGTCTTCGCTGCGCGGATGCGGTTCCGATTCCGCGTCGATCGCCGCGGCTTCCGCCGGCGTCAGCTGCGTTTCCGGTTCCTGTTCCCCGGCCGGCTTCTCCTTGCCGAAGGTGAAGACCTTTTTGATGAAGCCTATTGCCATGAATTCCGATCCGGTTACGCGGCGAGAGCCGACGCAACCTCCATATCCAGATGTTTGCCGTTGTGCCCGGTAATGATAACGCGCCTGACCTCGCGGGGAACAAGCCCGGGCGCGGCAACAAGCGAAAAATTCTCCGTATGCGCCATGCCGTTCATCTCGACGATGATCGTCTGCTCGCTTCCGATCATGCGATCGAGATGGGCCCGGTGCAGAGCCTCGCCCCGCGCCCGAAGCTTCGCGGCACGCTCCTTGACGAGACGGCGGTCGAGCTGCGGCATGCGCGCCGCCGGCGTGCCCGGCCGCGGGCTGTAGGGGAAGACGTGCAGGAAGGCGAGGCCCGCCTCCTCCGCAAGCGTCGCCGCATTCTCGGCCATCTCTTCCGTTTCGGTCGGAAAGCCGGCAATCATGTCGGCCCCGAAGGCGATGTCGGGACGAAGGCGTCTTGCCTGTTCGACGAAGGCGAGCGCGTCGGCGCGGGAGTGCCGGCGCTTCATGCGCTTCAGGATCAGGTCGTCGCCGTGCTGCAGCGAAAGATGCAGATGCGGCATGAAGCGAGGCTCGTCGGCGATCAGGTCCCAGAGGTGGTCGTCCGCCTCGATGCTGTCGATCGACGACAGGCGAAGGCGCAGGATTTCAGGCACCTGCTTGAGAAGGGTTCTGGCAAGCAGGCCAAGCGTCGGTTGGCCGGGAAGATCGGCGCCGTAGCTCGTGGCGTCGACGCCGGTCAGCACGATTTCGCGGTAGCCGCCCTCGACGAGCTTGCGGGCCTGGTCGACCACGGCGCCCATCGGCACCGAGCGGGAATTGCCGCGGCCATAGGGGATGATGCAGAAGGTGCAACGGTGGTCGCAGCCGTTCTGGACCTGGATGAAGGCGCGCACGTGACCGTCGATGTGCCTTACCATCTGCGGCGCGGTCGCCCTGACGCTCATGATGTCGTTGACCCGCAGCTTCTCTTCCGCCGAGACCCCGAAATCGGGCAGCGCGCGGTAGGAGGCGGCCGTCAGCTTCTCCTCGTTGCCGAGCACGGCATCGACTTCCGGCATTTCGGCGAAGACCTGTTTCTCGGTCTGTGCCGCGCATCCGGTGACGATGATGCGGGCATGCGGATTGTCGCGACGGGCCCGGCGGATGGCCTGGCGCGCCTGGCGCACCGCCTCCGCGGTGACGGCACAGGTATTGACGAGCACGGCATTGTTCAGGCCGGCCTTTTCGGCCGCGGCCCGCATCACTTCGGACTCGTAGGTGTTCAGCCGGCAACCGAATGTGATGACGTCGACGCCGCTCACTGCACCCCTGCCTCCGGCTCCTCGTCTCGGATGAAGGCGCCCGTCGCCGGGTCGAGCTTTCCGGACCATTCCCATTCGGCGGGACCCGTCATCACCACATGGTCGTCGGCGCGCCAGTCGATGACCAGCGGCTGGCGGCTCGGCGCCGATGCGACGTCGATGGTGACGATGCGCCCCGTGCGGCCCGTGCGGGCGGCGCAGACCGCGGCTGCGCAGGCGGCCGAACCGCAGGCGAGCGTCAGCCCGGCGCCGCGCTCCCAGGTGCGGGTGCGAAGCGAATTGCCCGACGTCACCTGGGCCAGCGTGATGTTCGCCTTCTCGGGAAACATGGGATGATTTTCGAGAAGCGGCCCGAAGCGCTCCAGATCGAATGTCATCGGGTCGCGATCGACCCAGAAGACGGCATGCGGATTGCCCATCGACATGGCGGAGGGCGAATGCAGGACGGGCGCATCGATCGGGCCGATCTGCAGCTCGATGCGGCTGGTGTCGGCGAATTCCTCGGCAAGCGGGATACGGTCCCAGTCGAAGACGGGCCTGCCCATGTCGACGGAGATGGTGCCGTCCTCGTGCTCCTCGGCATTCAGGATGCCGGCGACCGTCTGGAAGGTGAAGGCCCTGCGGCCCGTCTCGGCGGCGAGCGCCTGGACCACGCAGCGCGTGCCGTTTCCGCAGGCCTGCGCTTTCGAGCCGTCCGAATTGAGGATGTCGATCCAGGCGTCCGTACCCTGCGCCTTCGGATCGTGGATCGCCATGATCTGGTCGAACCGGGTCCGCGGATCGGCATTGAGGGCGATCGCCGCCTCCGGCCTCACCTTGTCCGGCCGGCTGCGCATGTCGACGACGAGGATCTTGTTGCCAAGCCCGTTCATCTTCGCGAATTCGACCAGTTGTGCCATTGCCTTCGATCCCGTTGGGCCGTGCCGCTTCCGGCCGTATATGGCGGAAAAGGCGGGTAATTACCAGAGCGCGGACATGCTTCGCCACCGCTACCGGGTGCCGGCGCGGTTGGAGTTATTGTCAAGGAGAGCCCACGCACATGCGAAACCTCTCAAAGTATTTATGTGTGGCTCCGCATGTGCGTGGCCTTCGGCGTTCTTTCGGGACTTCCGGTCCCTACAGGTGATCGTCTCGCCTCACTGCACGCAGGATCGCTCCTGCGCTTGAACGGCTGAACCGAACCGGGCTTGGCGACCCGGGGGAGGCTTGATAGGCGGCAACATCCTGGAATGCTCCGCCATGCCTTTCACCTCCCTGCCCTCACCGCACGTTACGGCATTGGAACAGGGCGCCGGCTCCCGCCTGCCCGCGAACGTCTCGCGAAACACTCCGGCAACGGAAGCAGGCCAAGTATCCACCACCTTCGGCTGACGTGAATCCTGAAGATGCCAAGTCATTCATTTTGTTGAGATCCACCCCCGGATTCATCCCCCTGAAGGGTTAGACAGCAGCTGCCGGAACCTCGAAGACTTCGCCTGGCCGCATCGGACGGAACCGGTCCCGCGGCAGGCTGCGCTTGTCGAGCGCCGCATGCAGCGCCTCGACCGGCTCCTCTATGCCTTCGTCGGTGAGCTGGAACGTCCCCCAGTGATGCCCCGCGACGTGCGCGGCATTGCACAGGAGCATGCCCTCCACGGCTTCGTCCGGGTTCTGGTGCTGCGCCTTCATGAACCATTGCGGCTCGTAGGCGCCGAAGGGCAGGTTGGCGAGACGGAAGCCGCCGTGCTTCTCGCTTGCGGCGCGATAGTTGATGCCACCGTGGAAGCCGGTATCGCCGACATGGTAGACCTTGCCGGCCGGCGTCTCGATGACGAAAGCGGCCCAGAGCGCCATGCGCCGGTCGCCGAGCCCCCGGGCCGACCAGTGGTGGCAGGGCTCGCAATGCAGGGCGACGCCCTGGCCGATTTCCAGCCGGTCGCCCCAGTCCATCACGTCGAAGCGGGCATCGGCAACGCGGCCGCGGATGATCTCGTCATTGCCGAGCGGCGTGACGAGGCGCGGCCTGTCACGACCCTGGAGGACCCAAAGGGTTTCCAGATCCATGTGGTCGTAATGATTGTGGGTCACGATGACGAGGTCGATGGGCGGCAGGTCGCCCATGTTGATGCCCGGCCGGTTGACGCGCCGGGGGCCGGCGAAGCTGAGGGGACTTGCACGCTCGTCCCAGACGGGATCGGTCAGGATGTTGAGCCCGGCGACCTGGATGAGGAAGGAGGCGTGGCCGACCATGGTGACCACGAGCCGATCACCGGACACGCGCTCTTCCGGGACCGCCTGCGGGAAGGGACTGGGAAAGCTTTCCGGCCAGGCCTTGCTGCCGTTGGCGATCTTCCAGCGGATCAGGTTGAGGAGACCACCCGGCTCTTCCCCGCCCGGATTGAAGAAGAGCTTCCCGTCGAAATGGTCGCTGGCGGGTCCGGAATAGTATCTGTTGCCTGCCATGGCGGTCCCTGCCGTGACGCCCCCGGCAAGCGCGGCAAGGGCCGCGAGACCGGACCATTTGAGGAAATTGCGACGGTTCATGTTCCCATCTATATGGTGGGCCTCCGACGGCCGCAAGTTTGAGGGGAGCCCTCCCGGAAAAGTGACGAGCCCGCCCGAGCTTGACTTTCCCGGCCGTTTCCTGTTAATCGCGGCCATCTGCTGACAAGTTACGAGACTTGGAGCCGCCGACCGGGGCCGAACGACGAGCCCGGAGGTCAACACCCGACAGCGCGATGCGCCCTCGGGTGCTTTTTGGCTTTGCCCGTTTGCGGGCGTCTTGTTTTCGACGCGGAAAGACCCGACGTTTCCGGCACCCGGAAACGAAGAAGGAAGACACGGATGTTTGAAAACCTCCAGGACCGACTTGGCTCCATTCTGAATGGACTGACCGGCCGTGGCGCACTGAGCGAGGCGGATGTCTCCGCCGCGCTGCGCGAGGTTCGCCGTGCCCTGCTCGAGGCGGACGTTTCGCTCGAGGTCGTCCGCTCGTTCACCGACAAGGTCCGCGAGAAGGCGGTCGGCGCCGCCGTCGTGAAGTCGATCAAGCCCGGCCAGATGGTCGTCAAGATCGTCCATGACGAATTGGTCGAGATGCTGGGCTCCGAAGGGGTCGGCATCGACCTGCACGCGCCCGCTCCCGTCGTCATCATGATGGTCGGCCTCCAGGGCTCGGGCAAGACGACGACCACCGGCAAGATCGCCAAGCGGCTGACGGACCGCGACAAGAAGAAGGTGCTGATGGCGTCGCTGGACACGCGACGTCCCGCCGCCCAGGAACAGCTGCGGCAGCTCGGCGCCCAGACCGGGATCGACACGCTGCCGGTCATCGCCGGCCAGTCGCCCACCGACATCGCCGCGCGCGCCGTGCAGGCCGCCAAGCTCGGCGGCCATGACGTCGTCATCCTCGACACCGCCGGCCGCACGCATATCGACGAGCCGCTGATGGTCGAGATGGCGGAGATCAAGCGGAAGGCGAACCCGCACGAAATCCTGCTCGTTGCCGACAGCCTGACCGGCCAGGACGCCGTCAACCTGGCGCGCAATTTCGACGAACGCGTCGGCATCACCGGCCTCGTGCTCACCCGCATGGACGGCGACGGCCGCGGCGGCGCGGCCCTTTCGATGCGCGCCGTCACCGGCAAGCCGATCAAGCTGATCGGCACGGGCGAGAAGATGACGGAGATGGAGGAATTCCATCCCCGCCGCATCGCCGACCGCATCCTCGGCATGGGCGACATCGTCTCGCTCGTGGAGAAGGCCGCCGAGAACATCGACGCCGAGAAGGCGCGCGCCATGGCCGAGAAGATGGCCAAGGGCAAGTTCGACCTGAACGATCTCGCCGAGCAGCTGCGCCAGATGAAGTCGCTCGGCGGCATGGGCGGCATCATGGGCATGATGCCGGGAATGGCCGGCATGAAGGACAAGCTGGCCGCCTCCGGGATGAGCGACAAGGTCTTCGACCGCCAGATCGCCATCATCTCCTCGATGACCAGGGCCGAGCGCAGCAATCCCGACATCCTGAAGCATTCCCGCAAGAAGCGCATCGCCGCCGGTTCCGGCACGGATGCGGCCGAGATCAACAAGCTGCTGAAGATGCATCGCCAGATGGCCGACATGATGAAGGCCATGGGCGGCAAGGGCAAGGGCGGCGGCATGATGAAGCAGATGATGGGTGGGCTTGCCGGAAAGATGGGCCTTGGCGGCATGGGTGGAATGGGCGGTCTGGGTGGCATGCCGGACCTCTCGAAGCTCGACCCCAAGCAGCTCGAGGCGCTGCAGAAGCAGGCCGAAGCCGCCGGCTTCAAGCCGGGCTCGATGCCGGGCGCAGGACTGCCGGGCATGGGCGGACTGCCCGGCCTTGGCGGCGGGTTCCCGGGGCTTCCGGGCCTGCCGAAGAAGAAGTGAGGGAGACCATGGCCGAAGACGTAAAGCAGAAGCTCGCAAGTTTGCGCCAGTCGATCGACAACATCGACGCCGCGCTCGTGCACATACTCGCCGAGCGCTTTCGCTGCACCAAGGAAGTGGGCCTCCTGAAGGCCCAGTACGATTTGCCGCCGGCCGACCCGGCGCGCGAGGAATACCAGATCGAACGCCTTCGCCGCCTGGCGAACGACGCTCATCTGGACCCGGATTTCGCGGAAAAATTCCTGAACTTCGTGATCAGGGAAGTGATCCGGCACCATGAAGCCATCGCCGCCGAGCACGGCGGCACGAAACAACCCGCTTGAACCATACAGCCCGCCGGACGGCGGCCTCAAGAAAGACCAAGGAGTAAGAACATGACCCTGAAGATTCGTCTCGCCCGCGGCGGCTCCAAGAAGCGCCCCTACTACCACGTCGTCGTTGCCGACGCCCGCGCTCCGCGCGACGGCCGCTTCCTCGAGAAGCTCGGCTCCTGGAACCCGATGCTGCCGAAGGACAACGACAAGCGCGTCGAACTGAACGTCGAGCGCATCCAGGAATGGATCGCCAAGGGCGCCCAGCCGACCGACCGCGTCCTGCGCTTCCTGGCCGAAGCCGGCGTTGCCCAGCGCGACACCCGCAGCAACCCGGAAAAGGCAAAGCCGGGCAAGAAGGCCCAGGAACGCGCCGCCGAGAAGGCCCAGAAGGCCGAAGACGCCAAGGCTGCCGCTGCCGAAGCTGCCGCCGAATAAGGCCGATCCGCATCTCGCGGAAGAACGGGCGGCACGGGGACGTGCCGCCCGTTTTCTGTTTCCATTTGCCCCGGCTGCCGGTAAAAGCGCCTGAACCACCGGAATATGCGCATGACGAAGCTCCAGAACCCCATCCTCATGGCGACGATCGGCGCGGCCCAGGGCCTGCGCGGCGAAGTGCGGGTGCGCGCCTACACGGCCGATCCCATGGCACTCGGCGATTACGGGAGCCTGCACAGCAAGGATGGCCGGGTCTTCGAAATCCTCGAGATTCGTGAAGCCAAGAACGTCGTGATCGTCCGTTTCCGGGGCATCAACGACCGCAATGCGGCCGAGGCGCTCGGCGGCCTTGAACTCTACATCGAGCGGGAGAACCTGCCCGACGAAGAGCTCGAAGACGACGAATTCTATTACGCTGACCTTGAAGGCCTGGAGGCCGTCGACGGAGACGGCACCAGCTACGGCACGGTGACCGGCGTCTTCGATTTCGGCGCCGGCGACCTGCTGGAACTGAAGGGCCCCGGCCGCCGACCCGTCCTCATCCCCTTTTCCGAGACAGCCGTGCTGGAGATCGATCTCGAGGGTGGACGCATCCTGATCGATCCGCGGGCGGCAGGCCTCATCGAGGACCCAGAGGATCGCCAGCCCGGCAAGGGCCGGCGCGGCGGAGGCCCCGGCGAAGCGCCATGACCTTCCGCGCAACGGTCCTGACCCTCTATCCGGAAATGTTTCCCGGCCACCTTGCATTCTCGCTCGCCGGAAAGGCGCTGGAGCGCGGGCAATGGTCGATCGAGCCGGTGCAGATCCGCGACTTTGCCGAGGACCGCCATCGAACCGTGGACGACACCCCGGCAGGCGGCGGGGCGGGCATGGTGCTCAAGCCCGATATCCTCGCCAAGGCCATCGACCAGTTGTCGGCGGACGACAGCCGCCCGCGCCTGCTGATGAGCCCCCGCGGTCGGCCGCTGACGCAGAAGCGCGTCCGGGAACTGGCCGCCGGCGACGGCGTCGTGATCGTCTGCGGTCGTTTCGAGGGCGTCGACCAGCGGGTCATCGATGCGCGCGGGCTCGAGGAAGTCTCGATCGGCGACTACATCCTCTCCGGCGGCGAACCGGCCGCACTGACGCTCCTCGACGCCGTGGTGCGCATCCTGCCCGGCGTGATGGGCAATGCCCTTTCCGGCACCCACGAGAGCTTCGAGGACGGACTGCTCGAACATCCGCATTATACCCGTCCGCAGGTCTTCGAGGGCCGCGAGATCCCACCCGTGCTGACCTCCGGAAACCATGCCGAAATCGACAAGTGGCGCCGCGAGCAGGCTCTGAAGCTGACCGGTGAGCGCCGGCCCGACCTGTTGAGGTCCCAAAGCAAGGACTGACCGATGACGATGTTCCTGCGCCTGGAAAACGCCTGCCTCGCACTGGCTGCATTGGCGGCCTACTGGCACTGGGACGCCGGATGGTGGCTTTTCCTGATCCTCGTCCTCGTGCCCGACCTGTCCATGCTGGGCTACATCTTCGGACCCAGGATTGGCGCCATCTCCTACAACGCGGTGCACAGCCTCATCGGTGTGGGGCTGCTGCTTCTCATCGGCTACCTGGCCGCGTGGGAACTGGCCGTTCCGGTAGCCCTGATCTGGGCCTTCCACATCTTCCTCGACCGGGCGCTGGGCTACGGCCTGAAGTACCGGACCGGCTTCCAGGACACCCATCTCGGGCGGATCGGTCAGCCGGTCACGAAATAATAGGTGGTGAGCGCGATGCCCACCGCGACGACGATGACGCGCATGGCCGTCTGTGACACGCGCCGCGCCATCCAGACGCCCGAATAGCCGCCGAGCGCGACGCCCGGGATCATCACCAGCGCCTGCGGCCAGGCGACGACGCCGCCGCCGACGAAGATGACGATCGCCACGGCGGCGATCAGGATCGACAGGAGGTTCTTCAGGGCGTTGAGGTGGTGATAGGTGCCGCCCGACGTGATGCCGAGCATGGCGAGCATCATGATGCCCATTCCCGCCCCGAAGAAGCCGCCATAGATCGAGGTGAAGAACTGGGCGACGACGCTCGTCTTGGAATTGACCGGCTTTCCGGCACTGGCCTTCGGCTTAAGCCACGGTCCGGCGGCAAAGATGATCGTCGCCGCGGCCAGCAGCCAGGGAACGATCTGGCGGAAAGAGGGATTGTCCAGCGACAGGAGGAGCAGCGATCCCCCAGTGGCGCCGATAACGGAGACGATCGACAGCGCGATGGCGCTTTTCCAGCTTTTTGCGATCTCGTCCCGGTAGGCGAGCGTCGAGGTGATGTAGCCCGGAAACTGAGTGATCGACGACGTGGCATTGGCGGTGATCGGCGGCATGCCGGCAACCGTGAGCGCGCCGAAGGTCAGGAAGGTGCCGCCGCCGGCGATGGCATTGACCACGCCCGCGAAAAACGCCGAGACGAACAGCAGCAGCATCGTTAGGATTGTCATGGAATTCCCCCTTGGCCTGGCGACAGCACATAGCGGGCAGCAGCTGCGACGACAAGGCAAGTGGCAGGCGAAGCGTTACGCCGCCAGAATCTAGGCCGCAGATGATGACAAACCGGTTTCTTTGGTGTATTGGCGCACCCGGACATGGGGCTCCGCGCCTGCGCGCGATCTCCCCGTCGACCAGCAAGAAAGAATGGCGAACCCGCTCTTGTCCCGCAAGGGACACACTCCGGAGGCCCGGCCGAAGGACGATCATCGAGCGCTCTGGCTGTTTCAGAAGAACGGAAAGGTTTGACAATGAACATCATCCAGGAACTGGAAGCCGAACAGGCCGCCAAGATCGAAGCCCAGCGCAAGCTGCCGGAATTTTCCGCCGGCGACACCCTGCGCGTGAACGTCCGCGTTCGCGAAGGCAACCGTACCCGCGTACAGGCCTATGAAGGCGTCTGCATCGCCCGTTCCGGCGGCGGCATCAACGAGAGCTTCACCGTCCGCAAGATTTCCTACGGCGAAGGCGTCGAGCGCGTATTCCCGGTCTACTCGCCGCTCGTCGAAAGCGTCGAAGTCGTCCGCCGCGGTAAGGTCCGTCGCGCCAAGCTCTACTACCTGCGCGATCGTCGCGGTAAGTCGGCCCGTATCGTCGAGAACACCGGCACCCGCGCCCGCAAGCTGAACGAAGCCGAGCGCGCTGCGATCATCGAGGAAAAGGCACGCATCGAGGCCGAGAAGGTAGCAGCCGCCCAGGCGCTTGCAGCCGAGAAGGCAGCAGCGGAAGCCGCCGAGGCAAAGGCAGCGGAAGAAGCAAAGGCTGCAGAGGCTTCTGCAGAATAAGCTTCGTCCCACCGGACATCGAGAAGGCGGCCCACGGGTCGCCTTTTTTGTTGCCCGCGCTCCCCCCGGCAAAAACCGGTCATATTGAACGGCCGCCGCAAAACTGCTAATAGGGCGCCATGGGATCGAAATTCGGATGCCTCGCGAACCAGTTCATCGTGCTGCAGGACCACAAGCGTCTGCCGGCACGGTTTTTCGCGCGCATCCATGGCGCTCTGACCAGCCGACTTCGCTGAGCCGATCCATGCTCGTCCCCGGCAGCGATACGTGCCGGATTCCCTAATTCGCATATTCCCTGCAATGGATGGCAGCCATGAGCGCACCCCGTACCCTCTATGACAAGATCTGGGACGACCACGTCGTCAGCCAGGACGAGACCGGAACCTGTCTTCTCTACATCGACCGCCACCTCGTGCACGAGGTGACGAGCCCGCAGGCCTTCGAGGGACTGCGCCTGGCCGGCCGCAAGGTGCGCGCCCCGGAAAAGACGCTCGCGGTCGTCGACCATAACGTTCCGACCACGCCTGACCGCCATATCGGCATCAAGAACGAGGAAAGCCGCATCCAGGTCGAAGCGCTGGCGCAGAACGCCCGCGACTTCGGCGTGGAATACTATTCGGAAAAGGACAAGCGTCAGGGCATCGTCCATATCGTCGGTCCCGAGCAGGGCTTCACCCTGCCGGGCATGACGATCGTCTGCGGCGACAGCCATACGTCGACCCACGGGGCCTTCGGGGCGCTGGCGCACGGCATCGGCACGTCCGAGGTGGAGCATGTGCTCGCCACCCAGACGCTGGTGCAGAAGAAGGCGAAGAACATGCTGGTGCGCGTCGACGGGAAGCTTCCCGAGGGCGTGACGGCCAAGGACATCATTCTCGCCATCATCGGCGAGATCGGCACCGCCGGCGGCACCGGCCATGTCATCGAATTCGCCGGCGAGGCAATCCGCTCGCTGTCGATGGAAGGCCGCATGACGATCTGCAACATGACGATCGAGGGCGGCGCGCGCGCCGGACTGATCGCGCCGGACGAAACGACCTTCGCCTATATCCAGGACAAGCCCCGCGCACCCAAGGGCAAGGCCTGGGACATGGCGCTGGACTACTGGAAGACGCTGCACACGGACGAAGGCGCGCATTTCGACAAGGTCGTCGTGCTCGACGCGGCCAACCTGCCGCCGATCGTCTCCTGGGGCTCCTCCCCGGAAGACGTCATTTCCGTACAGGGCGTCGTTCCGAACCCGGACGAGATCCAGGACGAGACGAAGCGCACTTCCAAGTGGCGGGCGCTGGACTACATGGGCCTGAAGCCGGGCACCAGGATCACCGACATCGCGATCGACCGCGTCTTCATCGGCTCGTGCACGAACGGCCGTATCGAGGACCTGAGGGCCGCCGCCAAGGTGCTGGAAGGCCGGCATGTCGCCCCGACCGTCTCGGCGATGGTCGTCCCGGGATCGGGTCTCGTCAAGGCACAGGCGGAAGCCGAAGGTCTCGACAGGATCTTCAAGGACGCCGGCTTCGAGTGGCGCGAACCCGGCTGCTCCATGTGCCTGGCCATGAACGACGACCGCCTGAAGCCGGAAGAGCGCTGCGCCTCCACCTCGAACCGCAATTTCGAGGGCCGCCAGGGCTACAAGGGCCGCACCCATCTCGTCTCGCCCGCCATGGCGGCCGCAGCAGCGGTGGCCGGACACTTCGTGGACATCCGCGAGTGGAACTAGGCGACCGCGCCTGATCGTTTCAAACCGAAGCCGCCGATGCGCCAGTGTCGGCGGCTTCTTCATGTCCACGCTCCCGGTTCACCCGCAGAGGCTGGTCCGTCCAGTCTCGGGCTCCATATGGCCGTGAGGGCGTGACAAGATGCAGGTGAGAACATGTCCCAAATATCCGGCGGAGAACTCCCGAACAGCCCGCGCCGCCTGCTCCTGCTCCGGCACGCGAAATCCGCCTGGCCCGACGGGGTGCCGGACCACGAGCGGCCGCTGGCGGAGCGCGGCGAAAAGGCAGCGCCCGCCATGGGCGCCTTCATGGCGCGGGAACATCTCGTCCCGGACCTCGTGCTCGTTTCCGATGCGCGCCGCACGATTCAGACCTGGGATCTGGTCAGGCAAGCCCTGCCCGGCGAAATCGAGACGCGGATAAGCCCGCAAATCTACGAGGCCTCGGCCTCTACGCTGCTCGACACGATCCGCGCGGTGGGCGACCGGCCCTCTACGCTGCTCATGATCGGCCATAATCCCGGCCTGCAGGACCTGGCGCTGATGCTGGTGGGTAAGGGCGACGCCAAAGCGCGCGACGCGCTCGCGGAGAAATATCCGACGGCCGCAATCGTCGTAATCGACTTTGCCGTGACGGACTGGGGGCAGGTCGAACCGGACTCCGGCGTGCTGGCGCGTTTCGTGACGCCGCGTTCGTTACGGTAGAGTGCCGCGCGCGCGCCCCGGGTTTCCCGCGGGACGCGCGCCTTGCAAGCAGAGGATCAGACGGCGATCTTGCCGCCGCCGATCCTGGTGATGGCCAGCACCGAGGGACGCACCGGCATGTCGTCCTTGAAATCCGGCCAGCGGGTGGAGAGATCCTCATAGTAGGACGGACGGCCGTGGCCATCCCATTCCTCGCCGCCGTCGCCCGGATGCTGGACGGCCACGAAGGCGGTCTCGTCGTCCGGCGCAAACAGCGGCCCGCAGAGTTCGGCGCCCACCGGTACGCGGAAGAACAGCTTCGACGTCGCCCGCGCCTCCCCTTCGGTATCGACGGCCCACAGCCCGTCGGTGCGTCCGGTCGCCTTGTTGTTGTTGCCGTCAGTCGAGACCCAGAGGCGGCCGGCGGAATCCACCGCGCAATTGTCCGGCATGCCGAACCAGCCGTTCTTCGTGGTATCGGTCGAGAAGGTCGCGCCGACTTCGGCGACGGCAGGATCGCCGCACTTCAACAGAACTTCCCACTTGCCCGAGGTTGCGGTGAAATCACCGTCGGCTTCGGCGATCTCGATGATGTGTCCGAAGGCGTTTTCGGCACGCGGGTTGGCACCGTCGACCTCGTCCGCCTTGCGCTTGGTATTGTTGGTCAGCATGACGTAGACCTTGCCGTTGACCTCGTTCGGCTGGACGTCCTCCGGACGGTCCATCTTCGTAGCACCCAGCAGGTCGGCGGCGCGGCGGGTCTCGATGACGACATCGGCCTGGCTGGCAAACCCGTTCCCGACCGTCAGCGGACCCTCGCCGTGCACGAGCGGCAGCCATTCCATGCTGCCATCCTCCTCGAACCTGGCGACATAGAGGGTGCCGTTGTCGAGAAGGTCCATGTTGGCGGCGCGATCATCCGGATTGTAGGTACCGTCGGTCACGAACTTGTAGACGTAGTCGAAGCGCTCGTCGTCGCCCAGATAGAAGACCACCTTGCCGTTCTTCGCGACGATCGACTCCGCGCCCTCGTGCTTGGTGCGGCCAAGCGCCGTGCGCCTCTTCGGCACCGAATTCGGGTCCTCGACATCGACCTCGACGATCCAGCCGAAACGGTTAGGTTCGTTCGGCTCCTTGGAGAGGTCGAAGCGGTCATAGAAGCGACCCCATTCGTAGCTGCCTTCCGGGACGCCGTAGCGTTCATAGTTTGCGGCTTCCGTATGGCCGGCCGGGAGATCGCCCATGAAGTAGCCGTGGAAGTTCTCCTCGGCCATGATGTAGGTGCCCCAGGGGGTAACGCCGCCAGAGCAGTTGTTGAACGTTCCGATGACCCTGGTGCCGGTGCTGTCGGCCGAGGTCTTCAGCCGGTCGTGGCCGGCTGCCGGCCCGGTGAGCTGCATCTCGGTGTCGACGGTGATGCGGCGGTTGCTGGCGCCGTCGCGCACCACCTGCCACTTGCCGTCGACGCGGCGGATCTCGACGATGGTGCCGCCATGGGCCGCCATCTCGATATCGACCTGTTCCTTGCTGAGCGGGCCCTGCTCGACCTTGCCGTCGACGACCGTCACGAGGCCCGGAAACATCAGGTGCGGGTTGGTGTATTCGTGATTGACCACGAGCAGCCCGTGATCGGCGGCGCCGTCGATCGGGATGAAGCCGACATAGTCGTTGTTGTAGCCGAACTGCCGGGCCTGGGCCTCCGCCCTCTGGTTCGCCGGATCGAAGTCAGGGGAATCAGGGAACAGGGCATCTCCCCAGCGCAGCAGGACATCGGCGTCATATCCTTCCGCCACGTGATGACGGGCATCGACGCCGGCTTCCACTTCCGGGAAGGAGAAGGCGGAGCCCGAGGCGGCACGCGCCTTGTCAGCGGTCATCAGGGCGACGGGGCTCACCGTTGCCGCGATGGCCGAGACGGCAAGCGACCCCTGAAGGAAGCTGCGGCGGGAAAAACGCCGGCTGACGATCTCGCCCATCGTCGGATTGGCGCTGGCGTTACGACCGTCACCATCGGCCTCCTCAAGCTGGGTGGTCGGAAAGATCCTCGGACAGAGTTCGTCGGTCATGGCTGCCTCCTGCTGGCGGTTGTTGCGTTCCGCCGGACACTAGGGGCCCACTATTACGGTTGTGCGACAGCAGGTCACACCTAGAGGACGCGGACGATCGTTCCCCGGCGCAGGTGCGGGATCAGCCGCCGCATGTCGCTCAGGCTGACGGCGATGCAGCCCGCCGTCGGTTCGTAACCGGGTCGGATCAGGTGAAAGAAGATTGCAGACCCCCGGTTGCGTCGCCGCGAGGTCATGTTCCAGTCGAGCACCAGGCAGATGTCGTAGAGACCGTCCGCGCGCATCATCTCTTCGTGGCTGGGGCGAAACGGTGCCCGAACCGGGCGGTTATAGCCCGGGTGATCCGGCTGATCGCACCAGAGCATGTCCTTCCTGATGCGTCGCATGGCAAGGGGCGTCACGAGCGACCTCACCCGGTCGCCGCGGGTGAAGCCATAAAGAACCCGCATCGCCGCGATCGGCGTCGCGCCGTCTCCTTCCCGCTTGAAGGCGGTGCGTCCGGACCGGCCGAGCGCCGCCGGGATCGTAAGGCCGCCGAACGATAAAATGGCCCGGGAACCGTTGCCTGGGGCTGCCCGGACGGTGACGATACCCGCTTGCGAGCGCCCGTGCCTGTCGAAATCGGCCATCTTTCTCACGAATTCTTGCTTTGAATATGATTTGGTTTGAAATCATAGCACGATGCGAATTAGATCAAGTGCCTGATCTAATTACCGTCAACCGCCGTAGGACCCTTGGCGCGAAGAATGAGAGGCAGATGCACATGGCAGTCCGGACGATATTGCTGGTAGATGACGACGACGACCTGCGCGAGACGCTTTCCGAGCAGCTGTCGCTTTACGACGAATTCCTGCTCCTGCAGGAGCCGAACGCCACCGGGGCGATGCAGGTGGCGAAGTCAAGCCAGGTCGACCTGCTCATCATGGATGTCGGGCTTCCCGACATGGACGGGCGCGAAGCGGTCAAGCTGCTGCGCAAGAACGGCTTCAAGGCCCCGATCATCATGCTGACCGGGCATGATACCGATTCGGACACGATCCTCGGGCTCGAGGCTGGCGCCAACGACTACATCACCAAGCCCTTCCGCTTCGCCGTGCTCCTCGCCCGCATCCGCGCGCAGCTGCGCCAGTACGAGCAGAGCGAGGACGCGACGTTCACGGTCGGCCCCTATATCTTCAAGCCGAGCCAGAAGCTGCTGACCACCGAGGACGGCAAGAAGATCCGGCTGACGGAAAAGGAAGCGGCGATCATCCGCTATCTGTACCGCGCCGACCAGAAGGTCGTCACCCGCGACGTGCTGCTGGAGGAAGTCTGGGGCTACAACTCCGGAGTGACCACCCACACGCTCGAAACCCACGTCTACCGCCTGCGCCAGAAGATCGAGCGCGACCCATCCAGCGCCGAGATCCTGGTGACGGAGAACGGCGGCTACAAGATCGTCCCGTAAGGAATTCGATGGCACTCAGCGACGACATCCGCCTCCTTTCCCAGGTGACCCTGTTCCGGGAACTGAACGAGGACCAGCTGCGGCTCCTCGCCTTCGGAGCGGAGCGCCGTGCGATTGCCGCTGGACAGGAACTGTTCCGCGAGGGATCGCCTGCCGAATGCGCCTTCGTCGTCGCCCGCGGCACTTTCGAACTCTACGCGACGGACCGCGGAACCGCGCGCCTGCATGACGTGGCGGTGCCCGGCACGCTTCTCTCGGAGCTTGCGCTGGTGACAATGGTGGAGCGGAAGTTCACGGCGGTCGCCGTGGAGGACGCGGAGGTACTGCGCGTGACGCGCACGCTCTTCCACCGCCTGCTGGAGGAATACCCGCAGGTCGGGGGAATGGTGGAAGCACGCATCCGCGACAGCATCGTCGCCATGGCAAGCGCCGCAGTCGGCCTTCGGGGCCGCTTCAGCTAGCCGTCAGAACCGGAACACCGCCGTGACCGGGACATGGTCGGACGGCTGGTTCCAGCCGCGGGCTTCCTTCAGGACATCGATGCGGTCCAGGAAGGGACCGAGATCGTGTGACGACCAGATGTGGTCGAGCCTGCGGCCCTTGTTGGCGGCCGCCCAGTCCTTGGCGCGGTAGCTCCACCAAGTATAGAGCTTTTCCGTCTCCGGCACGTGCTGGCGCATGAGGTCGAGCCAGTTGCCCCTGGCCATTACTTCCAGCAGACCCTCGGTCTCGACGGGCGTGTGGCTGATGATCTTCAGCATCTGCTTGTGCGACCAGACGTCGTGCTCGAGCGGCGCAATGTTGAGATCGCCGACAAGGATCGAGGAGATGCCCGGCGTGAGGTCTGCCTTCAGGCCCTTCATTTCCTCGACGAAATCCAGCTTGTGCCCGAACTTCGGGTTCACCGTCCGGTCCGGCTCGTCGCCTCCCGCAGGGACGTAGAAGTTATGCAGCCGTATGCGGCGCGAGCCGCGCTGGAAGATAGCCGAGATATGGCGGGCGTCGCCCACGCCGCAATAGTTCTGCCGATGATCCTCGACGAGCGGAACGCGCGAGGCGATCGCCACGCCGTGATAGCCCTTCTGGCCGTGGATGATGACATGCTGGTAGCCGAGGTCCTTCAGCGGCTGCAGCGGGAACTCGTGCTCCTGGCACTTGATCTCCTGCAGGCAGAGAATGTCGGGCTGGTGGCGGACGATGAACTGCTCGACGATGGGCATGCGAAGCCGCACCGAATTGATGTTCCAGGTGGTGATGGAGAATGTCATTCATAAACCTCGGGCGGGATGCCGGAGGTTTATGGGATTTCAGCCGGGCGGTGAAGCGAAAAAGCCTGATGGCGACATTCCGCCACCAGCCTAGAGCTTGCGGACCTCGTCATAGGGAATGCGGAACACCCGCTCGTCGAAGCCGACGCCGTTCTTGACGTTGTAGATCATCACCGAAGTGTCCTTGTTCTGCGCGTCGGTAATGGTCCACTGGCGCAGTTCATAGGTCTTGGAATCGAACATCATCGTGATGGTCGAATCCCCAAAGATGGTCTTGTTGCCCAGCACGATGGTGGTGAGGTCGGGCTCCTCGCGCACGCCGCGGACCATCTGGTGCGACAGGTCGATCCGTTCGGCAAGCAGCAGGCTGAGCGGCGTCTTCGAGAGAGGGTAGAGGTCCCATGTCTTCAGTTTCGTATTGCCGATGACGACGTTCTTGCCGTCGGCGATGACGCGAACGGGAGACGGATCCTCGAAATTGAAGCGCAGCTTGCCCGGGCGCTCGATGAAGAACTTGCCGCCTGTCTGCTCGCCGCGGGGGCCGAACTGGACGAATTCGCCCATCATGGTCTTCACCGACGAGAAATGGTCGGCAATCCTCTGTGCCGCAGCCGATCCGGCACCCTGCGCCGCGCCCGTCGAGGGCAGCATGGCCGAGAGGCCGAGCCCTACCAACCCGGCCGCGAAGGACCGGCGGCTGATATCGCCTGGAAGAGGGGAGCAGGCGGTCTTTTTCTTCATTTTGTGTTCTCCTTCCACCGCCTTCTGTGATCAAAAGGCGGCGGCTTGATGACAACGCGCCACCGATCCTCAGCGTTCCAGAATGTCGCTTTCGGTGGGCACCAGTATTTCTCGTTTGCCGGCATGGTTCGCGGGACCGATCAGTCCCTCCTGCTCCATTCGCTCGATCAGCGAAGCGGCGCGGTTGTAGCCGATGCCAAGTCGTCGCTGGATATAGGAAGTCGAAGCCTTTCCGTCACGCAGGACGATGGAAACCGCCTGGTCGTATGGGTCGTCGGAGTCCGACAGGTTGCCGGTCCCGGCCGGCCCCATGCCGTCCATCTCCTCGTCCTCGTCCGCCGTGACGGCCTCGAGATATTGCGGCGCCCCTTGCGTCTTCAGGTAGGCGACGATTTCCTCCACTTCGGTATCGGACACGAAGGGTCCGTGGACGCGCTGGATGCGCCCGCCGCCGGCCATGTAGAGCATGTCGCCCATGCCGAGGAGCTGCTCGGCACCCTGCTCGCCGAGAATGGTGCGGCTGTCGATCTTCGACGTCACCTGGAAGGAGATGCGGGTCGGGAAGTTGGCCTTGATGGTACCGGTGATGACGTCGACCGAGGGACGCTGCGTCGCCATGATGACGTGGATGCCGGCCGCACGCGCCATCTGCGCAAGACGCTGCACGGCACCTTCGATATCCTTGCCGGCGACCATCATAAGGTCGGCCATCTCGTCGATGATGACGACGATATAGGGGATCGGCTGGAGGTCGAATTCCTCCGTCTCGTAGATCGCCTCGCCCGTTTGGCGGTCGAAGCCGGTCTGGACGGTACGGGTGAGCACCTCGCCCTTCGCCAGCGCCTGCTCGACGCGGCTGTTGAACCCGTCGATGTTCCGCACGCCGATCTTCGACATCTTCTTGTAGCGCTCTTCCATCTCGCGGACGGTCCACTTGAGCGCGACCACGGCCTTCTTCGGATCCGTGACGACCGGCGACAGGAGATGCGGGATGCCGTCATAGACGGAAAGCTCCAGCATCTTCGGATCGATCATGATCAGGCGGCACTTTTCCGGCGTGTAGCGGTAGAGCAGCGAAAGGATCATCGTGTTGATGGCAACCGACTTACCGGAGCCGGTGGTACCCGCGACCAGGAGGTGCGGCATCTTGGCGAGATCGGCGACGACCGGCTCCCCGCCGATCGTCTTGCCGAGGGCCATGGCAAGCTTTGCCTTGCTGGCCTCGAAGTCCTTCGAACCGATCATCTCGCGCAGGTAGACGGTCTCGCGGGTGCGGTTCGGCAGTTCGATGCCGATCGCGTTGCGGCCCGGCACGACGGCGACGCGCGCGGCGATCGCGCTCATGGAACGGGCAATGTCGTCCGCAAGGCCGATCACGCGCGATGACTTGATGCCGGGTGCTGGCTCCAGTTCGTAGAGCGTGACCACCGGGCCGGGGCGGACATGGATGATCTCGCCCTTCACGCCGAAATCCTCCAGGACGCCTTCGAGCATGCGGGCGTTCTGCTCGAGTGCGTCGGCAGAGAGGGTCGCGTCGCGCGCCACGGCCTTCGGTTCGGCAAGAAGGTGGACCGAAGGCAGCTGGAAGCCTTCCGAATCGATGAAGGTTGCCTGCGCCTCACGGGCGACGCGGGCGCTGGGCTTCGGAGGGGCTGGCGGTGCGGCGACGCGGGGCTGGACGCGTCCGCCGGGAGCCGACGGGCGGCTGGACGCGGCGAAGGGAACGTCGTCGTCCGAAAGGATGCCGGCCGGCCGGACCATGGGTTCGTCATCCAGGTCGTCGTCATCGTCATGAGCCATTGGCGGCGTCACGATCGACCGGCGGGCGCCCCCATCCAGAGACGGCTCGATGCGACCGGTACCGGATGCAGGCACCTTGGCGCGCACGGGCTCGTTCAGCGTGCCGAACTCGTCGTCGTTGAAATCGTAAGGCTGGTCGAAGCTCCGGCTCGCCTGCCTGACGCCGAAGAGCCGCCGGACGCGCGCCTGTGCGATGTACCAGTAATGGGCCAGCGCGCCGAGCGCCAGGAAGCCGACGAAACCGCCCTCGTCCTCGTCATCGTCCTCATCGATCTGCGAACGCGCCCGCGCCCGTGACTGCTGAGGCGGCACATGGGTTTCGTCGTCGTCCTCGAAGGCTTCTCCAACCAGGCCCGAGGCGAAAAGCAGCAGCCAGGCGGCCGGCACCGCGAACAGGATACCGAGAATGGTCGCGAGCGTACCGGTCGGATAGGCGCCGACGAACAGGGCCGGGAAGCGAAGGATCATGTCCCCGATCACGCCGCCGATGCCGTTCGGGATCGGCCAGGTCAGCGGCGCTGGAAAGCAGCCGAGCGAGGCGGATGCAAGCAGAGTGCCGCCACCCCATGCCGCAAGCCTTGCCGGGATGCGATTGAACTCCCGCCCGGAGATCAGCGCCAGGGCGACGGCCAGGATCGGCAGCAGCGTCACGAGGCTCGACAGACCGAGGAACTGCATCATCAGGTCGGCGAAGGCCGCACCCGCGTGGCCGAGCAGGTTGGTGGGTTCGTTGTCGGTTGCATAGGAGAAACTGGGGTCGGCGACATTCCAGGTGGAAAGTGCCGCGATCGCAAGCCCCAGCCCGAGGAAAATCCCGAAACCCGCCAGCGCCATCGCCTGCCGTATGACGAAGGCCATCAGCATCGCGCGGGCCGTCCCGCTTCCCATTGCCGCCGAAGTACTTCTACCCATTACGCTTTCCGCCGTGCCAACAATCGTCGAGGATGGCGGTTGCGAATGTCGCACGCCACCACGTTGGTCGCAGGGTAGCGCGACGGTGGTTAACGCGTCTTTAACCACGATGCCGGCGCCGGGAAGCCCGCCTTCCCGGAACGAAAAAGCCCGGACCGCTGGTCCGGGCAAATGCGGCAGCCGTAGCCGCCGCGACGGGATGTTCTGCGGCGATCCCGGAGGACCGCCGCAGGTGTGGTTATCAGGAGTGGTAGGCCGCTTCGCCGTGGGAGGCGAGATCGAGACCTTCGCGCTCCGCTTCCGGGCTGACCCGCAGGCCGACGATGACATCGACGATCTTGTAGAGGATCACCGAGCCGATACCGCACCACGCGATGGTGATGACGGAAGCCGTCAGCTGGGTCATGAACTGGCCGCCCATGGTGACGCCTTCGGCATAGCCGATGCCGCCGAGCGACGAGGACGCGAAGATACCCGTTGCCAGGGCGCCGAAGAACCCGCCGACACCGTGAACGCCGAAGACGTCCGCCGTGTCGTCATAGCCGAACTTGTTCTTGATCACGGCGATGAAGAAGTAGCAGATCGGCGAGACGAGGATGCCCATGACGATGGCACCCATGGGTCCGGCGATACCGGCGGCCGGGGTGATCGCCACGAGGCCGGAGATCATGCCGGACGCGGCGCCGAGCATGGAGGCCTTGCCGCGGGTGAACGTCTCGACGACGCACCAGGATAGGATGGCCGCGGCGGTCGCCAGGAAGGTGTTGACCGCAGCAAGCATCGCGCCGCCCGAAGCTTCCAGGTTGGAGCCCGCGTTGAAGCCGAACCAGCCGAGCCAGAGCATGGCTGCACCGACGAGCGTGAGCGTCATCGAATGCGGAGCCATCATGTCCTTGCCGTAGCCGATGCGCTTGCCGATCATGATCGCGCCGATGAGACCGGCGACGCCAGCGTTGATGTGCACGACCGTGCCGCCCGCGAAGTCAAGCGCGCCCATGTTGAAGAGCAGGCCGTTGGCATCCCAGACCATGTGCGCGACCGGGAAGTAGACGAAGGTCACCCACAGAATGCAGAAGAGCACGGCGGCCGAGAACTTGATGCGCTCGGCAAAGGCGCCGACGATCAGGGCCGGCGTCAGCGACGCGAACGTCATCTGGAACATCATGAAGACGTATTCGGGGATGACCGCATCCGAGAAGGTTGCAGCCGTCGAATCCATCGACACGCCGGACAGGAACATCTTTGCCGTGCCGCCGAAGAAGGCGCTTTCCGATCCGCCGAAGGCGAAGGAATAGCCGTAGATGACCCAGATGAGCATCATGCAGGCGCCGACGACGGTGCACTGCATCAGGACCGACAGCATGTTCTTGGCGCGCACGAGGCCGCCGTAGAACAGGCCGAGGCCCGGCATCAGCATGAACAGCACGAGAAGCGTGCAGATGAACATGAAGGCGGTATCGCCCTTGTCCGGGACCGGAGCGGTCGCGGCGGCTTCGACGCCGGGTGCGGCAGCCTCCTGCGCGAACGCGACGACCGGTGCCATCAGGCCCGCGATGAAGGCGCCCAGGCGGCCTAGCGAGGTGGTGAATCTGGAAAATTGCATTGGTAGCTCCCCAATCAGCCGTTCGTTAAAGCGCATCTGTGCTGGTTTCGCCCGTCCGGATGCGCACGGCCTGTTCAATCGAATAGACAAAGATCTTGCCGTCGCCGATCTGGCCCGTCTTGGCAGCCGAGGCGATGGCGTCCACGGCCCTGTCGACGAGGTCCGTGGGCACGGCCACTTCGATCTTCAGCTTCGGCAGGAAACTCACGGCGTATTCGGTTCCGCGATAGATCTCGGTATGCCCCTTCTGCCGCCCGTAACCTTTGACTTCGGTAACGGTCAGGCCCTGGATACCGACGGCTGTGAGGGCTTCCCGCACCTCGTCCAGCTTGAACGGCTTGATAATGGCCATCACGATTTTCATCTGGCTTTCCCATCCTCTGTTAGTTCGGCCGGAGCCGAATACCCTGATCGCCGACGGCGAGCCGAGGCGACTGAGGGAGGAGATACAAAGGCCGTGCCAGACTGGGGTACGATTAACTAAATACCTGATTACTGGAGGAAAAACTTGTTCCGCCCCTACGGACGGCACATTTTTCGGCAGCTATTGCCCAAAAACTGATCAGCGAAAAAAATACGCCGAATATCTATTCATCTGCCCGTTTACGAATCAGACCTTCCTGGGCGACCGACGCAACGAGCGTTCCGGAGCGCGTGTAGAGGCCGCCACGCGTCATGCCGCGGGCCCCCGAGGCGCTCGGGCTGTCCTGGGTATAGAGCAGCCAGTCGTCCATCGCGCAGGGTCGGTGAAACCACATGGCGTGGTCGAGGCTCGCCACCTGCAGCTTCGGATTGAAGATCGACGTTCCGTGGGGATAGAGCGAGGTGTCGAGTAGCGTCATGTCGGAAAGGTAGGCGAGGATGCATGCCTGGTAGTGCCGGTCCGCCGGGACCGCGCCGACGGCACGCACCCAGATATCCTGCCGCGGCTCGAGCTTCTCCTTGGTGAGATAATGCACGAGCGAGACCGGGCGTATCTCGATCGGGCGGTCCTGGCTCCAGTATTTCCGCACGACCTCGGGCGCCTGGACGAGGAAGAGTTCCTTGAACTCCTTCTCCCCCATCAGTTCCTCTGGCGGCGTGACGGCAGGCATCGGCACCTGATGGTCGAGGCCGCCTTCCTCCACCTGGAAAGACGCCGACATGGAAAAGATCGGCCGGCCGTGCTGGATCGCCACGATCCAGCGGGTTGCAAAGCTTGAGCCGTCGCGTATCCGGTCCACCTGGTAGACGATCGGCACCGAAGGATCTCCCGGGCGGATGAAATAGGCATGAAGGGAGTGGACGAAGCGGTCCTCGGGGACCGTCCGTTGCGCCGCCATCAGCGCCTGCGCGATCACCTGGCCGCCGAAGACGCGCTGCCAGCCGACCTGCGGGCTGCTGCCGCGAAAGAGATTTTCCTCCAGCTTCTCCAGATCGAGAGTGGACAGCAACTGGTCCATTGCGGCGTGAGATCCGGGCAGGCGCGACATTCTGAAGACTCCGATGGTAGGAAGCTGGTGCCGGATGATCTATATGGACGATATCGTCTTCTCAAGTCTCTCGGGAGAATGGAAAAATGCTGGATATGCTGGTGGTCGGCGGGGGCTATGTCGGGCTTTCCGCGGCGGTCGCGGTGAAGCAGTCTGCCCCGCATCTGAACATCGAGGTCATCGAGGCCGCACCCGAGCACGTCTGGCAGAAGGACCAGCGCGCCTCCGCGATCATCGCCGCCGCAAGCCGCATGCTCGAGGTGCTGGGCGTATGGCAGGAGATCCTGCCGGATGCGCAACCGATCAACAGGATGGTCGTCACCGATTCCCGCACCTCCGATCCGGTGCGTCCGGTTTTCCTGACTTTCGACGGCGCCGTCGAGGAAGGCCGACCGTTCGCGCACATGGTCCCCAACGTCTCGATGGTCCGGGCGCTCAGGGGCGCCTGCGACCGTCTCGGAATTGCCATCAGACACGGCCTGTCGGCGACCGGCTTTGCCACCACGAGCACGAGGACGACCGTCACCCTGTCGGACGGCAGCACGATCGACACCCGCCTGCTTGTCGCCTGCGACGGCGTCAGATCGAAGCTGCGCGACATGGCGGGCATCAAGACGGTGAGCTGGGACTATGGCCAGTCGGGGATCGTCACCACGGTTGAACACGAGAGGCCGCACAACGGCGTGGCCGAGGAACACTTCCTTCCCTCCGGCCCCTTCGCGATCCTGCCGCTCACCGGAAATCGCTCGTCGCTGGTATGGACCGAGCGCCGCGAAGACGCGAACCATCTCGTCGCGGCCGATGAACTGGTCTTCGAGGAGGAATTGCAGCGGCGCTTCGGCCACAAGCTCGGCGCCATCACCGTCGCCGGCAGCCGGCAAGCCTTCCCGCTCGGGCTGACCCTGGCGCGCGCCTTCGTCGCGCCGCGCTTTGCACTCGCGGGCGACGCGGCGCACGGCATTCACCCGATCTCGGGACAAGGCCTCAACCTGGGCTTCAAGGATGTCGCAGCACTGGTCGAGACGATCGTGGAGGCGGATCGCCTTGGCCTCGACATCGGCGCCTTGAACGTGCTCGAACGCTACCAGTCCTGGCGGCGCTTCGACACCTTCCGCATGGGCGTGACGACGGACGTGCTGAACCGCCTCTTCTCCAACGACATCACGCCGATCCGGATCGCCCGCGATTTCGGTCTGTCGCTGGTGGAGCGGCTGCCGGCCCTGAAATCCTACTTCATCGGCGAGGCCGCCGGCACCGAGGGACCCAACCAGCCGAAGCTCCTGACCGGCCAGCCGATCTGAGGGCGGCAACTACTCGTTCAGCCGCCGTGCCTCCGAGATCAGCATGATCGGCACGCCGTCGCGGATGGGATAGGCAAGCCTCGCCTTTTCCGAGACGAGTTCGTTTGCGTCGCGATCGAAGCGCAGCCTTGCCTTCGACAGCGGGCAGACGAGGAGCTCGAGCAGTTTGGGGTCGACCTTGCTGACGATCTGATCCATGGCGACTACTGCAGCACCGTATCGGTATCGCCCGCGCCGCGGGCGAGGAGGATTTCGGTTATCGCGATCAGCGTCTCCGCCCGCGTCCTGAGGTCGGGGGCCTCGAGCAGCGCCTGCTTCTCGGCCGGCCCGAAGGGCGACATCATCGAAAGCGAATTCACCAGGGTGCGGTTTCCGGCGCGCTCCACGCTCTCCCAGTCCGCTTCGAGCTTGTTGGCGTCGAGATAGGCGCGAAGCACACGCAGCAGTTCGGCGCGATCGACCGTAGCCTCGTCGTCCTCGGCCGAGAGATCAGCCATCAGTGGAGCGATCCTGAAGGTACGGAAGGGATGGCCCTCGCCGACCTCGTCCAGCAGCCGAAAGCGGCAGACGCCGCTCAGCGAGACGATGTAGCGGCCGTCTCCCGTCTCGGCAAAGGAGGTGATGCGCCCGATGCAGCCGACGCTGCTGAGCGACGGCCTCGCGACGTCGGTTCCGCCCTGCTCCGACAAGGCCGGCTGCACGATGCCGATCAGCCGATCGCCGGCCAGCGCCGCATCGAACATGCTGAGATAACGTGGCTCGAAAACATTGAGCGGCAACTGGCCGCCGGGCAGAAGAAGCGCCCCTGTCAGCGGGAACACCCGTGCCGTTTCCGGCAGGTCCTCGCGCTTCACATATCGTGCATTACCCACAATCATCAGGCCCAATCCTCCATAGGACCACCGAGTACCGTGCCCTCTCCGCCATTGTCGCTAATGTGGGGCGGCGGACCGGCAACGCAAGGTGGCCTTTCGCCTGCCAGGGCAGCAGGAACTCAGGAGAACAGGATGGAAGACATCCGGCGGCGGGCCGCGATGGTGGTCGGATCCTTCGGCCCCCACGCCTCGAAGAATTCCAGAAGCTGGCGGCGCGCGCCATCGTCGTCGAAGCTGCGGTCCTTGCGCATGATCATCAGCAGGTGATCGGCCGCCTCCTCGCGCTTGCCTTCGGCATTGCGGATCTTCGCAAGCTTCATCCGGGCTTCGTGATCGTCCGGATCGAGGGACAACTGATGTTCGAGCGCGGTCGGATCACCCAGCTTGCGGGCCTCCTCGAACTGCTCGATCTTCTTTGCGACCGCCTGCACGGCGGGTTCGGCTGCGATTTCCGGCGGAAGGGACTGCAGCATCTGCGAGGCGCGCGCGAGGTCGCCGAGCTCGATCATGCAGCGCATCATCCCGGCGGCTGCCTTTGCGTTTTCCGGATCGGCCTGGAGAACGGCGCCGTAGAGCTGCGCCGCCGACTGGACGTCACCGCTAGCGAGCAGGCCATCGGCCTCGACGAGTGCCGCCTCGATCTCGGCCGCCTGATCGGCACCGGCCGGACCGGCCACCTTGTCGATGAACTGCCGGATCTGCGTCTCCGGCACCGCTCCCATGAAGCCGTCGACCGGCCGGCCGTCCACGAAGGCGACGACGGCGGGAATGGACTGGATGCCCATCTGGCCGGGGATGGCCGGATGGTCGTCGATGTTGAGCTTGACGAGCCTGACCCGCCCCTGCGCCTCGTTGACGACGCGCTCCAGGACCGGCGTCAGCTGCTTGCACGGGCCGCACCAGGGCGCCCAGAAATCGACGAGGACCGGCTGCCGGCGCGATTCCTCCATCACGTCGGTCGCGAAGGCCGCCGTGGTCGTATCCTTGATGTAGGAGCCGGCGCCGTTGCCGGCTTCACCGCCGTTCGTTGCGGCCGGGCCGCCGAACTGGGCCTGGCCGGTCATCTGGCCACCATAGGAGCCGCCATAGGGATTGTCTGTGCCGCTCATGAGCTCTCTCCCGGTATCGTCTTCGCCGCTTTATACGCCGCGAAACATCGTATGTCAGTCGGTGACTTTCAAGACAAGCGGTGTATGGCCCGTCGCTTCCAGGAACCGGATGAGGTCGGCGCGGCCGACCGACGTGGTTGCATCGTTGGAAAGCGGATGGCCGTTGATGACCTCGTGCTGCATCAGGTCCTCGTCCAGGACGAAGGTGACATTGCCGCCCTTGTCGTTGATCGCACCGAACACCGTGACCGAGCCCGGCACGACGCCGAGATATTCCATCATCTTCTCGGGCCGGCCGAACGACACCCGGCTGGAGGCACCGATGATTTTGTGGACCGTCTTCAGGTCGACGGTCGCGTTCTCCTCAACGGTCAGGACAAAGTAACGGTCCTTCTTGTCCTTCACGAAGAGGTTCTTTGTATGCCCGCCCGGGATCTCGTCGCGCAGGCTGACCGATTCCGCCACGGTGAAGACCGGGGCATGCGTCTTCGTCGTGTGGGAAATGCCGAGCTTGTCGAGGAAATCATAGAGATCCTCGGGTGTGGTCGCCGGAGGCGCGATCGCGGTGTCGTTCATGTCAGCCGATTGTCCGTTGTTCAGGTCCGGCGGGCGTACCGCCGCCGGCCATCGGATTATCGTGGCCTCCGATTGCGGGCAAGCGAAACGCGCCCTCGACGGAGCCCGCCCATTGCCATTTTGAAGAGGCACCCGGGGTCGGCGCGCCGCCCTTAAAAATTTCTGGGCTGCATCGTCTTTTCCCTGTTGCAATCAAAAACGACTTAGGCCATATACCGCCCGTCGCCGGACGATGGCGGCCCACGATCCACTGACTACCCCAGGATCGCGGATATGAGCGGGTGTAGCTCAGGGGTAGAGCACAACCTTGCCAAGGTTGGGGTCGAGCGTTCGAATCGCTTCACCCGCTCCATTTTTCTCTCAATCGCGAATATTAGGCACACCGGATCTGACGTCGGTGAACGGGCCTTTTCGCAACAAAATACTCCTCCTACTCCTTCCTGAACACGTAATCCGTCTCCTGGCGCAGCACCTCGCCCGGGCGCAGGATCGTGCCGGGGAATCCGTGGTGGTTGACGGCGTCCGGCCAGCCCTGGGTTTCCAGACAAAAGCCGGCAAAGGCCGGATAGCGACGGCCGTCGAGGCCGGGGACGGGTACGTCGAGCTTGTAGCCGGAATAGAACTGGAGGCCTGGCTCCGTCGTGCGAACCTCAAGCGACACGCCGGAACGTGCGCTACGAGCGAGGGCAACCGGGCGTTTGCCCACCCTTTCCTCAGAGAGGCAGAAATTGTGATCGAACAGGATACGTCCTTCCCCCTGAGGACGGTCCATCGGCCCCATGACGCGAAGATCGTAAGGCGTGCCCTCGACCGCGGTCAGGTTTCCGGTGGGGCACTGCCGCTCGTCGACCTCGAGAATATGGTCGGCGGCGATCATGATGTCGTGGCCGAGCGTGGTCTCCGCCCCGTCGAGGTTGAAATAGCTGTGCTGGCAGATGTTGCAGGGCGTCGACTGGTCGGCGGTCGATTCGTAGGTGACGCCAAGCACGCCATTCCCCGGCAGATGGTAGGTAGCCTTTATGGTGCAGTTTCCGGGATAGCCGGCGCGCCCGTCGGGGTCGGTGATCTGCAACACCACCCGGTCCGCAGCAAGGTCGACGATCTCCCAAACCCGTTTCGCCATACCATCGCTTCCGCCATGGAGATGGGTGACGCCCTTCTCGTTGAGTTCGAGCTGATGGACCCTGCCGTCGAGCCGGAAGCGCCCGCCGGTGATGCGGTTGGCGACGCGTCCGGGCGTGGCGCCGAAATAGGATGAATACCGCGGATAGTCGTCGAACTTATCGAAGCCGAGCACCAGGGGCGGCTCGTGACCGTCCAGGCGCAGATCCTGGATGACCGCGCCCCATGTCATGACGGCGGCCGTCAGCCCTCCACCAGAGAGCCGGACCCGATGAACCGTCTCCCCCTTCGCCGTCTTCCCGAAAACTTCCGGCCCTGCCATCGCACCCTCCCAGATCCGCCGCAGAACCTGATCGATTCAGGCGGATGATGCAACTGCAAAGCCCTAGCGTCCGAGGACGCGCGTCACCTGCTCCAGCCCGCCGAGCGTCAGCGGATACATCCGGTCGGAGAGGAGCTGGCGCATCATGCCGATCGACTGGACATAGGGCCATTGGGCGTCCGGCACCGGATTGATCCAGGCAAAGCGCTGGAAATGTGCTGTCACGCGGCGAAGCCACACCTCCCCGGCTTCCTGGTTCCAATGCTCCACGGAACCACCGGGATGGGTGATCTCGTAGGGACTCATCGACGCGTCGCCGACGAAGATGACCCGGTAGTCCTTGCCGAACCCGTTGATGATCGCCTCCGTCGGCACTCTTTCCGAACGGCGGCCGTTGTTCTTCCATACGCTCTCGTAGAGGCAGTTGTGGAAGTAGAAATGCTCCAGATGCCGGAATTCGCTGCGGACGGCGGAAAACAGTTCCTCGACGTCCCGTACGTGATCGTCCATGGAGCCGCCGACATCGAAGAACATCAGCAGCTTTACGGCATTGCGGCGTTCCGGCCGGGTTGTAGCCGTAGGCGCCGAACGGAGAGGTTCCGGCCGTGCCGATCCACTTCGAGCCTCCCTGATGGCGTCCCTTCTGCTCTTCGAGGCGTTTGCGGAGCGTTTCCATCAATGCCTCGAAGCCGCCGAGCGCCTCGACGAGCCGCTTTTCCTCCTCAGTCAGGTGCTTTTCCGCCAGCCTGCGCAGCCACTCGTCCGGAAGCTCGACCACCTCGGCCCCGGCCTCTCCCGAAACCGCCTCCAGCCCGCGAAAATGCGAGCCGAAGACCCTGTCGAACCGGTCGATGTGGCGCTCGTCCTTCACCAGGCATGTCCGCGCGAGGTAATAGAAGGCTTCGACGTCGAAATCCGCAAGCTGCTGCTTCATCCCCTCGAGGAGGGTGAGATATTCCCGCAGCGTGACGGGAACCCTTTCTGCCTTGAGCTGAAGGAAAAAGGAAAGCAGCATTCTACTTGGTCCCGATGCGCTCCAGGTCGTATTCGGTCGTCTGGTAGATCTCGTTGATCCAGTTCCCGAACAGGAGATGCGCGTGGCTGCGCCAGCGGTTCTGCGGCGGCAGGGTCACGTCGTTATGCGGGAAATAGTTGTGCGGCATCTTGATCGGCACCCCGGCATCGACGTCGCGGAAGTACTCCTCGGCCAGCGAAGTGGAATCATACTCCACATGATTGAACATGTAGAGGCGGCGGCCCTTTTCCTCCTCGACGAGACAGACGCCCATCTCGTCGGATTCCATCAGGATCCTGAGGTCGGGGACCTTCTCGATATCCTCGCGCCGAACCTCCGTCCACCTGGACACCGGCACCTGGAAGTCGTCCGAGAAGCCGGTCAGGTAGACGGACGACGGACTGAGATTGCGGTGGCGATAGACGCCGAACGCCTTTTCCGGCAGTTCTTTCTTGGGCACGCCATGGAAATGGTAGATCGCCGCCATCGCGCCCCAGCAGACATTCATCGTCGAATGCACGTTGGTCGTCGTCCAGTCGAGGATCTGCTGCATTTCCTCCCAGTAGGTGACGCTCTCGAAGGGCAGCGTCTCGACGGGCGCGCCGGTGATGATGAAGCCGTCGAACTTGCGATGCTTGATCTCGTCCCAGGTGTTGTAGAAGGCGAGCAGATGATCCTCGGACGTGTTCTTGGCCTTGTGACCTCCGACCCGCACCAGCGACAACTCCACCTGCAGAGGCGTAGCCCCGACGAGCCGCGCCATCTGCATCTCGGTCCGGATCTTGTTCGGCATGAGATTGAGCAGCCCGATCTGCAGGGGGCGGATATCCTGACGCACGGCGACCGTCTCGGTCATCACCCGCACACCCTCCTGCACGAGGGTTCCGAATGCAGGCAGCGTATCGGGAATCTTGATCGGCATCGCACACTCACAAAACAAAAAGCCGGCGGCGACAAATCGCAACCGGCGCGTCAAAGTGAACTTCGCGCGGCCCTTTAGCGACTTGTTTAACGTGGCTGCAAGCCGGCCGGCCAAATCACCACGAAGTGAAATCTAGATAGGCTCTTCTTCCCCGCAGGTCAATTCCGGTCGGCGGGTACGGAGCGTCACCGCTCCCGCCGCGCCATGAAGGCCAGGCGTTCGAACAGGTGGACGTCCTGCTCGTTCTTCAAAAGCGCCCCGTGCAGCCGCGGCAGGATCGTCTTGACGTCGGCGCGCAGGTCCGCCGGGTCGATATCGTCGGATACCAGCAGCCGGATCCAGTCGAGGGCCTCCGAGGTGGACGGCTTCTTGCGCAGGCCCGGCACGTCCCTGATCTGGTAGAACTGCGCCAGCGCGTTGCGGACAAGTTCCTGCTTGATGCCCGGATAGTGCACCTCGACGATATGGGCCAGCGTCTCGGCATCGGGAAAGCGGATGTAATGGAAGAAACACCGGCGCAGGAAGGCGTCGGGAAGTTCCTTTTCATTGTTGGACGTGATGATGACGATCGGACGCTGCCTCGCCTTCACCGTCTCGCCGGTCTCGTAGACGTGGAATTCCATCCGGTCGAGTTCCTGCAGGAGGTCGTTCGGAAACTCGATGTCGGCCTTGTCGATCTCGTCGATCAGCAGGACGGTCTTCCGGGGCGCCGAAAAGGCCTGCCACAATTTACCCTGCCGGATGTAGTTGGCCACATCGTTGACGCGCTCGTCGCCGAGCTGGCTGTCGCGCAGGCGCGACACGGCGTCGTATTCGTAAAGGCCCTGCTGCGCCTTTGTGGTCGACTTGACGTTCCACTCGATGAGGTCGAGACCGAGAGCGGCAGCGATCTGCCTGGCCAGTTCCGTCTTGCCCGTCCCCGGCTCGCCCTTGACCAGGAGCGGCCGTTCGAGACGGATCGCGGCGTTGACGGCGACCATCAGGTCGGTGTCGGCGATATAGTCGGCGGTACCCTGGAACTGCATGATGGACCTGTTCGGATTGTGGCCGCAACCTAAAAGCTCGGCGAATGCCATGCAAGTCGCTTTCCCTCGCCGGCCCGTTTGGGCTATGGGCTTCACCAATGACCAAGTCCACGTTCACGATCCTGCTCGGAGGCGAGCTTACGCTCACCGACCGGCTGCGACGGGCGCTCGAAGGAAGCCGCTTCATCGCCGCCGACGGGGGCATGCGCCATGCCGCGACCCTCGGGATCGAGCCGGAACTTTGGGTCGGCGATTTCGACTCCACGGAGCCGGCCCTGATGAAGGCTTTCCCGGACGTCCCGCGCCACCCGTATCCGTCAGCCAAGAACGAAACCGACGGAGAGATCGCGACGGCCGAGGCAATCGAGCGGGGAGCGGGACGCCTTGTGCTTGCGGGCGCCCTCGGCGGCGAGCGAAGTGACCATGCCCTGCAGCATGTCGTCCATGCCCTGAGCCTTGCCGAGCGGGGCATCGACGTGCTGCTGACCTCCGGAACCGAAGAAGCCGTGCCCCTGCTTCCGGGACGCGTCGCGATCGACCTGCCGGCTGGTTCCTTGTTCTCGGTGATCGGTCTCTCCGACCTGGAGGGTCTCGATATCGTCAACGCCCGCTACCCGCTGGAGAGTTTCTCCCTGCCCTTCGGCTCGTCCCGGACGATTTCAAATGTGGCCAAGGGTCCCGTCACCTTCGCCCTTCAACGCGGCACGGCGATGATCCTCGCCCGCCCCTATGACCTCAGCGGAGCCTGACCCATGGCGCCTCCCATCCTCAAACTCGACGATATCTTCCTGAGCTTCGGGGGCACGCCCCTTTTGGCCGGCGCGAGCCTGCAGGTGGAACCGGGCGACCGCATCTGCCTCGTCGGACGTAACGGATCCGGCAAGTCCACGCTGATGAAGATCGCCGCCGGCATGGTCGAGCCGCAATCGGGCGAAGTATTCCGCCATCCGGGGGCGACGATCCGGTACCTCGAGCAGGCACCGGACTTCCAGGGCTATCGAACGGTCCAGGCTTATGCGGAAGCAGGCCTCGGGCCCGGCGACGATCCCTACCGCGTCACCTACCTCCTGGAACATCTCGGCCTCACCGGGGAGGAGGACCCGGCACGCCTCTCGGGCGGCGAAGCCCGGCGCGCGGCGCTTGCCCGCGTCATGGCGCCCGAGCCCGACATCCTCATGCTCGACGAGCCGACCAACCACCTGGACCTGCCGACGATCGAATGGCTGGAGGACGAGCTCCGGAAGACGCGAAGCGCCCTCGTGCTGATCTCGCACGACCGGCGTTTCCTGGAGAAGGTCTCGACGGCGACCGTCTGGCTAGATCGCGGCACCTCCCGTCGTCTCGACCGCGGCTTTTCCCATTTCGAAGCCTGGCGCGACGAGGTGCTGGCGGCGGAGGAACTGGAGCAGCACAAGCTGGGCAAGGCGATCGAGCGCGAGGAGCACTGGCTGCGCTACGGCGTGACGGCGAGGCGCAAGCGCAACATGCGCCGCCTTGGTGAATTGCAGACCATGCGCGCGACCTACCGCGGCCACAAGGGTCCGCAGGGGACGGTGCAGGCGGCCGCATCGGAAGGCCGGGAATCCGGCAAGCTGGTGATCGAGGCGGAGGCCATTACCAAGCTCTACGGGGAACGCGTCATCGTCGCTCCCTTCTCGATCCGCGTGCACCGTGGCGACAGGATAGGCCTCGTCGGCCCGAACGGTGCAGGCAAGACCACCCTCCTGAAAATGCTGACAGGCCAGCTCGAGCCCGATAGCGGCACAGTCCGGCTCGGAACCAATCTCGAGATCGCCACCCTCGACCAGAAGCGCGAGGACCTCGACCCCGAGGACACGCTTGCCCACTACCTCACGGACGGACGCGGCGAGACGCTTCTCGTCAATGGCGAACAACGTCACGTCGCGGGCTACATGAAGGATTTCCTCTTCCAGCCCGAGCAAATGCGGACGCCGATCAAAAACCTTTCCGGCGGCGAGCGCGCGCGCCTGATCCTTGCCCGGATCATGGCCAAGCCTTCCAACCTGCTGATCCTCGACGAACCCACCAACGACCTCGACATCGAAACGCTGGACCTGCTGCAGGAGATCGTCGCCGGCTACAACGGCACCGTCATCCTGGTCAGCCACGATCGCGACTTCCTCGACCGGACGGTGACCTCGACCATTGCGCCCGCCGATCCCGAGGCGCCGGACGGGCGCTGGATCGAATATGCTGGCGGCTATTCTGACATGCTGGCCCAACGGCGCGGCGCGCAGGAGGAAAGACGGCGATCCGAGCGCCAGGCCAGGGAAAAGGCGGAAGGGACGCCGCCCGCCGGCGATGCGCCCAAGAATCGCGGCAAGCTGTCCTTCAAGCAGAAGTTCGCCCTGGAAAACCTGCCGAAGGATATCGAAAGGGCCGAGGCCGAGATCGCCTCGCGGGAAGAGCGAATGGCCGATCCGAACCTTTTCTCGAGGGACCCGGCAGGCTTCAATGCGCTGGCTGGCGAACTGGAGGCACTGCGCAAGCGCCTTGCCGGGATGGAAGAGGAATGGCTTGAGCTTGAAATGCTGCGCGAGGAGCTTGAGGGCTGATCTTAACCATCTGTTAGCCATGAAAAGGACTTGAAGCACGTCAACCTGTCGCATTGCGGAACAATGCCGGCGAGTGGTCGTTCGGGTGGCAGTATCGATGTGGCACGGCCTGATCGGTACCAAGCGGCACCGAACCATCAGGAGCATCCGATGCTGACAGGCGTAACGAGTGGTTGGCAGAACCCAGTCTCCGAGGAACACCGTGTCCTCATCGTGGAGGACGAATTCCTGATTGCCCTCGACGTGGCAGAGACGATCGAGGCCATGGGCCTCAAGGTCGCCGGACTGGCGAACGGTCGCAGCCCCGCCCTGGCACTCGCGCATTCCGCGGACATCGCCCTCGTCGACGTCAACCTGGCGGACGGCAGGACAGGCCCGTCCATCGGCCGTGAACTGGCGGAGAAATACGGAGTTACGGTTATCTTCATGACCGCAAATCCCGAGGAGATCGAGCCTGGCAACAACGGCCCTCTGGGCGTTCTCACCAAGCCGGTCATGCCTCATGTCATCGAGCAGTCGATCGGCTATGCGCTTGCGGGCCGCACGGGCGGCTGCGCCGAACTGCCGCGCGAGCTTCGCGTCTTCCAGCGCGCTCACTGACCGCACCTGGACGGCGCTTGCAAAGCGCCGTGTCCCTCGCTAAATCTCTGGCTGATCTAACGGGGTGCCGCGCGCGGCTGAGAGGTATCCACCAACCCGCAGAACCTGATCCGGTTAACACCGGCGGAGGGATTAGACGGCGTCCATCGGCCCCTATTCCTTCGCGATCAGCACGGAGGCATGGATGCGGCTCTCGGGATTTTTGGCTTTCATCGCGGGATTGACCGCTCTGACCCCGGCTCTTGCCCAGGAGCCCAGCCTTACCGTCTATACCTACGAAAGCTTCACGGCCGAATGGGGCCCGGGCCCTCGGGTAAAGGCGGAGTTCGAGAAGTCCTGCGGATGCAGGGTGAACTTCGTGGCTGTGGCCGACGGCGTCGCGCTTCTCTCCCGGCTGAAACTCGAAGGCGAAAATACTGAGGCCGACATCGTCCTGGGTCTCGACACCAATCTTGCCGCAGAAGCCAAGGCGACGAGCCTGTTCGAGCCTCATGGTCTCGATACCGGCGCAATCACGGTGCCGGGCGGCTACCGGGACGACATCTTCATCCCCTATGACTACGGACATTTTGCAGTCGTCTACGACACCAAGACCATCGACGCCCCGCCGACGAGCCTGAAGGATCTGGTGGAGGGGGACCCGTCGCAGAAGATCGTGATCCAGGATCCACGCACCTCCACCCCGGGGCTCGGATTGCTCTTGTGGGTGAAGTCCGTCTACGGCGACCACGCCGAAGAGGCATGGACCAAGCTTCGCCGTCGCATCCTGACCGTAACTCCGGGCTGGTCGGAGGCCTATGGCTTGTTCACCAAGGGCGAGGTTCCGATGGTCCTCTCCTACACCACCTCTCCCGCCTATCACATGGTCGCCGAGGGTAGCGATCGATACCAGGCGGCACCCTTCGCTGAGGGCCATTACATCCAGATCGAGGTGGCAGGGCTGACGCGGACGTCGGATGAGAAGGAACTTGCGCGGCGGTTCCTCGATTTCATGATGTCGCCCGCCCTCCAGGACATCATTCCGACGACCAACTGGATGATGCCGGCGGGAAAGACGAGCGAGCCTTTGCCACCAGCGTTCGATCGGCTCGTGCAGCCGGCCAGGACCTTCCTCATGGATCCTTCCGAAGTGGCATCGAACCGTCAGGCATGGATCGACGAATGGCTGACCGCCATGAGCGGACGCTAGCCTCCGATGCTGACAGGACGGGAGCAGAGAGCCGCGATCGGCGGAGGCATTATCGCCTTCTTCGCCATCGCCGCTTTTGTAGGGCTTGCCGTCTACGCACTTCTTGCCGCCGCGCCGGCAGGTGAAGGTCACGCCTTCTGGTCGGCCTATACGGTGCGCGTACTGCGGTTCACGCTGCTTCAGGCGGGGCTCTCGACGCTGCTTTCCATCGGACTTGCAATCCCGGTCGCACTGGCGCTCGCCCGGCGGCCGCAACTTCCGGGACGGCTCTGGATCCTGCGGCTGATGGCGCTGCCGATGGGGCTTCCCGCACTTGTGGCGGCGCTTGGCCTCATCACGATCTGGGGCAGACAGGGGCTCCTCAACTCGCTCCTCCTGCAGGCAGGCCTCGACGAGCCGGTGAGCATCTACGGCCTCGGCGGCATCCTGCTCGCGCATGTTTTCTTCAACCTGCCGCTCGCCTGCCGGTTGATGGTCGCCTCACTCGACCGTCTGCCGGGCGAATACTGGATGCTTGCCGCGCAACTGGGCATGCGGCCGGCGCCTATCTTCCGGTTCATCGAATGGCCTGTGCTGCTCCGGGTCCTGCCGGGAATCGCCGGCCTGGTCTTCATGCTTTGCGCAACGAGCTTCACGCTCGTCCTGGTGCTCGGAGGAGGACCGGCCGCGACCACGCTGGAAGTCGCGATCTACCAGTCCCTGCGGTTCGACTTCGATCCCGCCCGCGCGGTGGCGCTGTCGCTGCTGCAGATCGGTCTGACGGCCCTGCTCCTGATCACGCTCTCCCTCCTGCCTGCCACCGATGACCGGTTTCCGAGAAGCGGGCGCCACGTGCGTCGTTTCGACGGGCATGGATTTGCCGCGCGTGCATGGGACGCGCTGGTCATCACCACCGCCACCGCCTTTGTCCTCCTGCCCGTTCTCGCGGTTCTCGCTGCGGGGTTACAGGCGGACCTCTCCCGTCTCCTCCAGAGCAACACCTTCCATCGGGCGCTGGCAACGAGCGCGACGATCACGCTGGCATCCGGCCTGCTCGCAGTCTCGGGCTCGGTCGCCCTCGTCAACGCGCGCCTGGCGATTGCCGACCGAAAGAACCCCGGCATGCTGCTCGGCGGCTTCTCCTCCATTCTCGGCGCCACCTCCCTGCTCGTCCTCCTCGTGCCACCGGTCGTGCTGGGCACGGGCTGGTTCCTGTTTCTGCGGCTCTCGGGCTCGGCGTCAACGTGGATCGTCTGGATCGTCGTTGCGATCAACGCGCTGATGTCGATCCCCTTCGTCATCAGGGTACTGGAACCGGCAATGGCCGAGCATCGCAGGGATACCGCCCGCCTTGCCGCGAGCATTGGCGTGACGGGATGGGCCCGCTTCTGGCGGATCGACCGCCCCGTGCTGACGAGGCCGGCGCTCCTGGCGCTATCGTTCGCGATGGCGCTGTCCCTCGGCGACCTGGGGGCGGTCGCGCTCTTCGCTTCCAACGATTTCGTCACCCTGCCCTGGCTGCTCTACGGCAGCCTCTCCAGTTACCGCACGCAGGATGCCGACGGTCTCGCGCTGTTGCTGGCGGCGGTATGTCTCCTGCTGACGGTGATCGGAACGTCGGGTCGGCAAATGAACGGGAGCCATCATGCCCATCGCTGAGTCTGCGCCTGAAATCCGGCTCGAGAACCTGGACCTGAATCTGGGGAGCGCGCGCCTTCATCTCGACTGCACCATCCCGGCCGGTATAATCACCGCCATTGCCGGGCCATCCGGCGCGGGCAAGTCCACGCTTCTGAACCTTGTCTCCGGATTCGAGATGCCGGACAGCGGTCGCGTCCTGTTCGGCGGCAAGGATATGGCGGGCCGCCATCCCTCCGAGCGCCCGGTATCGCTGGTCTTCCAGCACAACAATCTCTTCGGTCACCTCGACGTCTTCACCAACGTCTCGCTCGGGATCAACCCGTCCCTGCGCAAGCTGAGCGGCGAGGAGCGGGAAGCCGTGGTCACCGCGCTTGATCGGGTCGGGTTGGCGGGCATGGAGCGGCGGCTCCCGCCCACACTGTCCGGCGGCGAGCAGCAACGCGTCGCATTTGCCCGCGCGCTGGTGCGCCGCAAGCCCGTCCTCCTGTTGGACGAGCCCTTCGCCGCGCTGGATCCGGGGCTGAGGCTGGAGATGGCCGAGCTCCTGTCCGATTTGCATCGGGAGACCAGGATTACCGTCATCCTCGTGACCCACGACCGGGAGGAGCTTCGCCGCCTGGCGGACCATGTCCTTTTCATGGACGGTGGACATATCCTGGTCGCTGCCCCGGTCGCGCAGTTCCTGAAGCGGCATGATCTGGCCGCCGTCCGGCAATTCCTCGCCGGCTGACCCCTGCCACAATTTAGTCGTGGCACGGTGGCATCGCAGCAACAGCATGGTCCTGCTTTGATTGCCACGGGCGTTCTGGACAGGAAGCACTATATTGGCTGAAAGAAAGTCGCTAAGCCGGAAGAAAAAGGCGGCCGGCCTTGTACAGGGTGGGGCGTCCCCTGCGGATGATGGGAAGCGGGTCTGTAGAATGACGAAGCCGAGACTGCGGACGAGCAAGCGTGGAGGGACGGCGTCCCGCCGGACCGGTACGGCCCGCGCGGCAAGGCATCTTGCCTTCCTGTTCGCCTCCGCCGCCGCGCTCTCCAGCTGCCAGTCCATCCTCGACCAGGCTTACCAGCCGAATGTCGCCCCATCCGAGAACCCGCAGATCGTCGATCAGGTTCAGAAGAACGACCCCCGTGCCCAGATGGGCGCGCGCGAACATCCTCGCATCGTCGCGAGCTATGGCGGCGAGTATCACGATGCCAAGACCGAAAGGCTGGTCGCGCGCATCGCCGGGGCGCTGACGGCCGTCGCGGAAAATCCCTCGCAGTCCTACCGCATCACCATCCTGAATTCGCCGGCGATCAACGCGTTCGCCCTGCCGGGCGGCTATCTTTACGTGACGCGCGGCCTGCTTGCACTCGCCAACGACGCGTCGGAAGTCGCGGCCGTTCTCTCGCACGAAATGGCCCACGTGACGGCCAACCACGGGATCGAGCGCCAGAAGCGGGAGGAGGCGGAGGTCATCGCCAGCCGGGTGGTCGCCGAAGTCCTTTCCAGCGACCTCGCCGGCAAGCAGGCCCTCGCACGCGGCAAGCTGCGGCTGGCCGCCTTTTCCCGGCAGCAGGAACTGCAGGCCGACGTGATCGGCGTCCGGATGCTGGGAGAAGCCGGCTACGACCCCTATGCCGCTCCGCGCTTCCTCGATTCCATGGCCGCCTATGCGCGCTTCTCCTCGGTGGATCCGGACAGCGACCAGAGCCTCGACTTCCTCTCCAGCCATCCCAACGCACCGCAGCGCGTCGATCTCGCGCGGCGACACGCGAGGGCGCAGGGCATGGAGGGGACTGTCGGTGACCGGGGGCGTGAGTACTATCTGGCAGGCATTGACGGCCTTCTCTACGGCGACAGTCCGGAGGAAGGCTTCGTGCGCGGGCAGACATTCCTGCACGGAAGCCTTGGCATACGCTTCGAGGTCCCGGCCGATTTCCGGATCGACAACAAGGTGGATGCCGTGCTCGCGACCGGGCCCGGTGAAACGGCGATACGCTTCGATGGGGTCGATGCCGGCGACACCACCAGCCTGACCAACTATCTGACCAGCGGCTGGGTTGCCGGCCTGAAGCCGGAAACGGTCCGCATGACAAGCGTCAACGGCCTTCCGGCCGCGACCGCCCGTGCCTCGGCCGAGCGCTGGGATTTCGACGTCACCGTCATCCGGATCGACGACCAGATCTTTCGCTTCCTGACGGCGGTTCCCAAGGGGAGCGCGGCGGTGGATTCGGTTTCGACCGTGCTCAAGTCGAGCTTCCGGAAGATGACGCCCGAAGAGATAGCCTCGCTGAAGCCGCTCAGGATACGGATCGTGACGGCCGGGCCGCAGGACACCCTGGCAAGCCTTGCCGGACGCATGATGGGTACGGACCGCAAGCTTGACCTCTTCAAGCTGATCAACGCGCTTCCGGCCGGCGCGGCGATTTCGCCCGGCCAGAAGTTCAAGATCATTTCAGAATAGCACCGCCCTCTAGCAGGCGGCCATCTGCGGATTGGCGGATACGAGCGCGGACTTGAGCTTCTCCATCGCCCGGCTCTCGATCTGGCGCACGCGTTCCTTGGAAATGCCGAGCTCCGCACCAAGGGCTTCGAGCGTCGCTCCCTCGTCGGTCAGCCGACGCGCCCGGATGATCTTCTTCTCGCGATCGTTGAGCTTGGTGAGGGCACCGTGCAGCCATCGCATGCGCCGCTCGCCGTCGATCATCCCGGAAACCTGCTCGTCGGGGAGAGGCTCTCCGCTTGCGAGCATGTCCAGCCGTTCGCCGCTGTCTGCATCGCCGGCTATGGAAGGCGCCTGGAGAGAGGCGTCGTTGCCCGAAAGCCTCGCATCCATTGTCTGGACATCGGCGACACTGACGCCGAGGGCGGCGGCGATCTCCTCATGGATCGCACGCGATGTAAGATTGCTGTCGCCGCGCGCGAGCTTGGCGCGAAGGCGCCTCAGGTTGAAGAACAGCGCCTTCTGGGCGGAACTCGTGCCGCCGCGGACAATCGACCAGTTGCGGAGGATATAGTCTTGCATCGAGGCGCGGATCCACCAGCTGGCATAGGTGGAAAAACGGACGTCGCGGGCGGGCTCGAACCGGGCGGCTGCCTCAAGAAGCCCGACATAGCCTTCCTGTACGAGGTCGCTCATCGGCAGGCCGAAGCCGCGGAACTTGGAAGCCATGGCGATTACCAGCCGCATATGGGCGAGCGCAATCTGGTTTCGGGCATCCTGATCCTGGTCGTCCTTCCACCTGACCGCAAGGTTTCGTTCCTCATCTCTCGCCAGATAGGGAGCCGACATTGCGATCTTGATCATATTGCGGTCCGCAGACATGGCTTTCATCGTGTCTTCTCCGTGACGTTGGCTGGCTTCGACAAGAATGACAGTCGGATGATGCCGCGGCCGCTGCCACGAATTGACCCCTTCCGCCGTCCTCATCCCCTCTTCGTTCCCGCGAGGTCTTGCCATCTCGAGGCCGACCTCTATGTCGTGTTTGGGAAACAGCCGTTGAGGCGTCGTGCAGACGGACAACAGTCGCCGTTACGGCGGATTAACGTCCTGCGCGGAAAAAAGTTCCAAAAAAAACCCGGCGCGAAGGCCGGGTCTTTGGGTCAGCAATGAAATGACTGCGCTTACGCGGCCTCTTCCTGGGAGTCTTCTTCCTCTACGACCTTGCCCCGCTTCGGTCCCTTGGCGAGATTGACCTCGACCAGGCGGACGGCCTCCGTATCGGACATCTTGTTGACCGCCGCGATTTCACGGGCCATCCGATCGAGCGCAGCTTCATAGAGCTGGCGTTCGGAATAGGACTGCTCAGGCTGATTTTCGGCACGGTAAAGATCGCGCACAACCTCGGCGATAGAGATCAGGTCGCCGGAATTGATCTTGGCATCATACTCCTGCGCGCGACGCGACCACATCGTGCGCTTCACGCGGGCCTTGCCCTGGACAACCTTGAGGGCGCGCTCGACGAAATCGGTCTCGGAGAGCTTGCGCATGCCGATGCTGACGGCCTTGGCCACCGGCACCTTCAGCCGCATCTTGTCCTTCTCGAAGTCGATCACGAAAAGCTCGAGCTTCATGCCCGCCACTTCCTGTTCTTCGATGGCGGTGATCATGCCTACGCCGTGCGCCGGATAAACAATCGCTTCACCGGTCTTGAAGCCGTGGCGTGCCGAAGATTTTTTCTGCTGGGTCGTCATACGTTTCACAAACTCCCTGTTACGCACCCGGTGTACGACCGGGGCCGGGTCAGGCAGGCCCGGATGAGACGGGGGAAACCGTCGGGTCACTCGATACTGGTCCGACCACGTGCGCGAAAAGAAACTCCACCGCGATCAACGACGACAAACACATTATTGGAATGTCACGGAAACCGCGTCGGATGTCCTGTTACTTTCGTGATGTTTTTTGGGCACACCAGTGCCGCTTGTGGAACAGTGTTGTCTGTCTACCACAAAAAAGTGCGGAAATCAATTATTTGCTTTTATGCGTGGCGTGACAGCATCATCTCTGCCTGCTTAATCAATAGGCAGCGCATAGACCACAAGCCGCGGTTGACGCCGTACGGACTTAGTCGCCCTTTCCGGGTTCCGGCGAGAAGTATTGCTCGAACTTGTCGGAAACTCCATCCATCTCCTTGGCTTCCGGCAACGGATCACGTTTCACCGTGATGTTGGGCCAAATCTGGGCATATTCCGCATTGATCTTGAGCCATTTGTCGAGCCCCGGCTCCGTATCGGGCTTGATCGCCTCGGCCGGGCATTCCGGCTCGCAGACACCGCAATCGATGCACTCGTCGGGATGGATGACGAGGAAATTCTCCCCTTCGTAGAAACAGTCGACCGGGCAGACCTCTACGCAATCGGTATATTTGCAGCGTACACAATTGTCAGTGACTACGTAGGTCATGCGGCACTCCAGAATTGCGGTCTGGCGGAGGCGGCCTCGGGAGGTATGCCGCTCGCCGGCGCGTACGAAAGGCGTTGGCCATGGGGCCACCCGGCACAAAAGCCCGCGCGTCGGTGTGTGAGGTAAGACCTTTCCCCGCGCATGGCAAGAATAAACCTTCTTCGCAAACCAATGCGTTGAGAGCATTATTCTCCCGCCCGCGCGGTGCGTGGCATGTCGCGGGCAAGGAGGCGCCACTCAAGGCTTGAGGCGCCTCTGGGCGCGCTCGAACGGCGTCAGCTTGGGCTGTTCGCCGAGTTCGGCCGAAATGTCGGAGTAGAGGAGTTGCGCCTCCTCGAACGGTCCGCGGCGCGACCCGCCGTCCCGAACGAGAAGCAGGACGTCGCGTCGCTCGAGCGCAAGCTTGACCTTGTCCCCGGGACGAACCTGGCAACTCGACTGGATGACAGGTTCGCCGTTCAGGGTCACTGCACCCGCCGCAATCAGCGACTGGGCGAGCGAGCGTGACTTCACCATGCGCGCGAAGAAGAGCCACTTGTCGATACGCTGATGCGAACCTTGACCCGGGCCGTCTTCGTCCATGGCTACTTCTTCATCTGCTCCTTCAGGGCGGCCAGCTTTGCGAATGGCGAATCCGGGTCTACCGGCTTCTCCTTGCGGGGCGGTTTTGCCTCGAAGCGAGCAGGCTGCGACGCTTTGCCGCGATCGGGACGTTCGCCCCTCTCAGGACGCGGTCCACGCTCCGGCTTGCCCTCCGGCCGACGGTTCGGTCGGCCCGGGCCCTTCGCGTCCCGTTCACCCTGTCCCCGCCCCTCGCCGCGACCTTCGCCGCGATTATGGCGGCGGTCCGGCTGCTGCGACCGGCCGGTACGCTGGTTTTCGTTGCGGCCCGCCGGACGCCACAGGAGTACCGGCTTGGGCGCCTCGGGCTCTGTTGTTACCGACGCCTCGCCGGCGGCAGCGGCAGGGGCAGCAGTGTCCGCAGCAGAGGCATCGGCCTCTGCTTCCGGGGCATCTGGTGCCGTGACGGAAGTTTCGGCTTCGGGGCCATGATCGTCGCCGGATGCTTCGGGAGCCTGCTCCTCCGTCGGCGCCTGATCGCCTTCGGGTGCGGTCGGCTCAACCTGCTCCTCGGCCGCCACGGAGGTGTCGGACGCGGAAGCCGGCTCCTGGGCCGAGAGGAAGGCCGAGGCCTCCTCGGCGGTAACGATGTCCGCCCGATATCCGAGGCCCTTGAGAATTTCCTCCATGTCGTCCGGCGTTGCGCCAAGGATCGAGAGCATGGACGTCGTCGTCATGAAGCGGCGACCGTCATAGGCGCCGTCCGGACGTGGAGACGTTCCGGGCTTCCACTGCAGGAGGGGACGGATGAGGTCCGCCAGACGCTCCAGGATGTCGACGCGGACCGCGCGTTTCCCGAGGAAGCGGAAACCTGCAAGCTTGTAGAACGTGCGCTCGAAGCCCGGATCGGCAACGACAGAGGTCCGGCCGGCGGCCAGCGCCGGTATGAGTTCGCCATAGCCCGGCTTGTCGAGACCGTCGTTCTTGAGCGCCCACAGCAGCGTGATGAGTTCTGCAGGCGCAGGCTTCAGAAGGGCCGGCATGAAAATGTGATAGGCGCCGAAACGGATGCCGTACCGGCGCATGGAGGCGCGCGCGTCCTGGTCCAGCGACTTCACGTCGTCGGCCACATCCCGGCGGAACAGGACGCCGAGGTTTTCGACCAGCTGGAACGCCAGACCCTTGGCGAGACCCTGGAGGTCCTCCGCGCGGGAAAGATCGTCGAGCGGCTTCAGGACGGTGGCGATGTGATGGTTCACGAACCGCTCGATGCGGGCGATGACATGATCGCGTGCATTGCCGGCCAGTTGCTCGTCCGCAAGGAGGATGACGCGCGGACGCATGACGTGGTCGCTTGCCGCGAGACGGGCAACCGGGTCACCGAGCCAGCGGACGAAGCCGTCCGAGCCGATCGCCAGGTCGCTGTTGCCGGACGCAAAAAGCCGGGCAGCCCGCGCCTCGAACTCGAGCGTCAGGGCCTTCTGCGCGGCGGCCTGGACAGCCTTCGCATCGGGACCTTCCGCACCCGAGATCGGCGTAAACCGGAATCCGGCCAACTGTCCGACGTGATGTCCTTCTACGAAGACATCGCCATTCACACTGATTTCTGCTTCCAGCATCGCATTCTCTCTCAGGCGCCTCATGAGCACAGATGTCCTGCGGTCAACAAAGCGTTTCGTCAACCGTTCATGTAGCGCGTCCGACAGCCTGTCCTCAATTTCCCTGGTCTTTTCTTGCCAGTGTGTCGGATCGGTCAGCCAGCCGGGGCGGTTCGAGACATAAGTCCAGGTGCGGATCTGGGCGATCCGAGCGGACAAGGTATCGATTTCGCCGTCCGTCCGGTCAGCGCGCTTCACTTGCTCGGCCATGAAATCTTCATTCACGGTACCGTGGCGCACCAGATCGAAGAAAAGAGTCGAAATAAGGTCCGCATGCTGCGCCGGCGCGATTCTGCGGTAGTCGGGAAGCGCGCAGGCCTCCCACAGTTTTTCCACGCGTGCCGGGGTGGTCGAGACGTTGACGATCTCGGGATAGCGGCAAAGATACTCCAGCGCCTGACTGTCGGTGGCGGGCAACGCCCGCGTGAGGCCAGGGATCGTCGGCGCCACTTCAAGGCTTTCGCGCAGGCCGCGCAGCGACGAGAAGTCGAGTGCCTTCGACCGCCATTGCAGCACCTTCACCTCGTCGAACTCATGGCTCTCGATCCGCTCCACCAGTTCATCGTCGAGCGGAGCGACCTGCCCGGTCACGCCGAACGTCCCGTCGCGGAGGTGACGGCCGGCACGACCGGCGATCTGCCCCATCTCGCCGGGCGTGAGATGGCGGAACTGGAAGCCGTCGAACTTCCGGTCCTGGGCAAAGGCAACATGGTCGACATCGAGGTTGAGGCCCATGCCGATCGCGTCGGTAGCGACCAGATACTCGACGTCGCCCTCCTGATAGAGGCCGACCTGGGCATTGCGGGTCCGCGGGCTCAGCGCGCCGAGAACGACCGCCGCGCCGCCGCGTTGCCTGCGGATCAACTCGGCGATCGCGTAGACCTCGTCGGCCGAAAACGCCACGATGGCCGATCGCTGCGGAAGCCGGGTGATCTTCTTCTGACCCGCGTAGAAAAGCTGCGACATCCGCGGCCGCTCGACGATCGTGATGCCGGGAAGGATCCGCTGCAGGATCGGCCGCATGGTGCCGGCCCCCAGAAGCAGGGTTTCCTCGCGGCCGCGCAGATGCAGGATGCGGTCCGTGAATATGTGTCCGCGCTCGAGATCGGCCGCGAGTTGGACCTCGTCGATCGCGACGAAGGCAGCCGTGGTTTCACGCGGCATCGCCTCGACGGTACAGACGGAGAAGCGGGCATTGGGCGGGGTAATCTTCTCTTCACCGGTGATGAGGGCCACCGCGTTCGCCCCGACCTTTTCCACAACGCGGGTATAGACCTCACGGGCAAGCAGCCTCAGCGGCAGGCCGATCACGCCGCTCCCGTGCGCCACCATCCGTTCGATTGCGTAATGGGTCTTTCCCGTATTGGTCGGGCCGAGCACGGCGGTGACGCCGCGGCCGCTCAGGATCATGGGTTGGAAATTCAAATCCGTATCCGCACACTGTCGCTGGAAGTCACGCCTTCCGCGCCCCAGAGATGGCAATCGCGGCCCCTCCTGGCAAGAGAGCCGCAAGCCTGTCCCGCTTTTTTGACCGGATGACCCGCGAGGGGACCAGCAAGGTCACGATCGGCGGCTGACCGGCCCCCGTTTATCGACGCGCGGTCTGATCCGGGGAAGGTCGCTGGAACATTCCGCACTCCAGGCATTGATGCGGCGGAACAAAACGGTAGAAGATGCGTTTGTTCCCGCATCCTGAACTTTGGATCGGAGAATAGCATGCTCGGTACGGTGTTGCTCGTAATCCTGATACTGCTTCTGATCGGCGCGCTGCCGAATTGGGGTTACAGCCGCGGCTGGGGCTATGGGCCATCAGGAGGTCTAGGGCTCATCCTGGTCATCGTCATCATCCTCCTGCTTATGGGCAGGATCTAGTAACGCGTCGTTAAATCGGGAAGGAACAACCATGAAGAAGATCTTGCTCGCGGCTGCCCTCATCGGCTCCCTCGCATCCTGCACCTCCACGGAGCGTGGCACGGCCATCGGCGCCGGCACCGGTGCCGTCATCGGCGGCGTTGCTACGAACAGCTGGGGTGGCGCGGCTATCGGCGCAGTTGCGGGCGGTGCCGTTGGCGCGCTCGTCGGCGCCTCTCAGGACCGCCAAGGCTATTGCGTCTATCGCGACCGTTATGGCCGGACCTACGAAGCGCGCTGCCGCTAATCGTCACCCTCCGTCAACAAGAAACGGCGCCGTCTCCCACGGCGCCGTTTTTCCTTGTCCCGTCTGTCAGGCGAAATGCTGCCCGCCGTTCACGGTAATCGTCGAGCCGGTGATGAAGCCGGCATTGTCCGACGCGAGAAAGACGACGCATCGAGCGACCTCCTCCGGCTCCCCCAGCCGACCGACGGGGATCTGCGGAATAATTCGTTCGTTGAGGACCTTTTCCGGCACGGCCTTGACCATGTCTGTGCCGATATAGCCTGGGCAGATGGCATTCACGGTGATGTTCTTGGCCGCTCCCTCCTGGGCGAGCGCCTTGGTAAACCCCAGGTCGCCCGCCTTGGCGGCGGAATAGTTGACCTGGCCCATCTGGCCCTTCTGCCCATTGATGGACGAGATGTTGATGACGCGACCGAAGCTGCGATCCCGCATCCCGCCCCAAACCTGGTGCGTCATGTTGAACAGGCCGGTAAGGTTCGTGGCAATGACCTCGTTCCATTGCTCGGGCGTCATCTTGTGAAACATGCCGTCACGGGTAATCCCGGCATTGTTCACGAGCACGTCCACCGGTCCGATCTCCTCCTCGACGCGGGCGACGCCATCGGCGCATTCCCGGTAATTGGAGACGTCCCACCTGAAGACCGGGATGCCGGTCTCTTCCCCGAAAGTCTTCGCCTTCTCCTCGTTTCCCGCAAAACTTGCGGCGACACGAAATCCGGCAGCCCCGAGTGCGATAGAGATGGCCGCGCCTATTCCGCGCGTGCCCCCCGTGACCAATGCAACCCTGCTCATCACCGCTCTCCTCCCTTGCACCTTCAATCGGCCATCGCGGGCCCGGGCCGGACCCGATCAGAACGGCTGCCGCACCCGCTGCAGCGGCCGTCGCCCGTCACATCGCCTCAAGGCACATGGCAACCCCCATGCCACCGCCGATGCAGAGCGTTGCGAGGCCCTTGCGCGCGCCGCGCCGCTTCATCTCGAAGACCAGTGTGTTGAGGATACGGGCACCCGAGGCTCCGATCGGATGACCGATGGCGATCGCCCCGCCATTGACGTTGACGATCGCCGTATCCCAGCCGAGTTCCTTGTTGACGGCGCAGGCCTGGGCGGCGAACGCCTCGTTCGCCTCCACCAGATCCAGGTCCTGGGCCTTCCACCCTGCCTTTTCCAGCGCCTTCCTCGACGCCGGAATGGGCCCGGTTCCCATGATCTGAGGATCCACCCCGGCCGTTGCCCAGGAAACGATCCGCACGAGCGGCTGGATACCCCGCCGACCCGCCTCTTCCTCGGTCATCAGGACAGCCGCGGCGGCGCCATCGTTGATGCCGGACGCGTTGCCGGCGGTCACGGTGCCATCCTTGTCGAACGCCGGCCGAAGCTTCGCCATGTTGTCGAAGGTGGTCCCGGCGCGGATATACTCGTCGGCATCGACAGTGACATCGCCCTTGCGACCCTTTACGACGAACGGGACGATCTCGTCCTTGAACCGTCCTGCGGCCTGGGCGGCTTCCGCCTTGTTCTGCGACTGCACGGCGAACTGGTCCTGCTCATCGCGGGACAGCTGCCACTGGCGGGCCACGTTTTCGGCCGTGATACCCATGTGGTAACCATAGAAGGCGTCCGTCAGCCCGTCCTTGATCATCGTGTCGATCATCTTCATGTCGCCCATCTTGACGCCATTGCGCAGGTGAGCGCAGTGGGGGGCCATGGACATCGATTCCTGGCCGCCGGCGACGACGATCCTGGCATCGCCGAGAGCGATCTGCTGCATGCCAAGCGCTACCGCGCGAAGACCCGAACCACAAAGCTGGTTGACGCCCCAGGCGGTCGCTTCCTTGGGAACGCCGGCCTTGATCGCGGCCTGACGTGCCGGGTTCTGCCCTTCGCCCGCCGGCAGGACCTGCCCAAGGATAACTTCGTCCACTTCCGCGGCCTCGACCCCGGCGCGACCGAGCGCGCCGGCGATCGCCGCAGCGCCCAGTTCATGCGCCGGCACGTTGGCGAAAGCGCCGTTGAAGGATCCGACGGCGGTTCGGGCGGCCGACGCAATTACGATGGAATGGCTGGTCACGGACGTCTCCTCGTCGTTCTGTTTTGTCGAGACAGTGGCAAAGCTTCCCTGTGAAGTCAAACAGCTCTGAATGAGCCTTTCCCGAAAGGAAAGAAGGAGAATGGAGCTTCTTTTTGCGCAGCAAATTGCTGTCCGTGCGGCGCACAAAAACAAATTGTCAGGCTGCTTCGTTTGGGCTTACATTTGAAACGGGACAGCTCTTCATGCGGGAGCCTGCGCGGAGCGAGGAGAGGAAGAATGGCCAAGACCGAAGGCGAGACAGTCATCAAGAAATACGCCAACCGACGTCTCTACAACACCGGCACCAGCACCTACGTAACGCTGGAAGACCTCGCGAAGATGGTCAAGAAAGGCGAGGAATTCCTCGTTCAGGACGCCAAGACGGGGGAGGACATCACCCACTCGGTCCTGACGCAGATCATCTTCGAGCAGGAATCCAAGACGGGCAACACGCTCTTGCCGATCTCCTTCCTGCGCCAGCTGATCTCGTATTACGGAGACCAGATGCAGATGGTCGTGCCGACCTTCCTCGAGCATTCGATGCAGGCCTTCACCGACCAGCAGGCACAGATGCGCGAACAGATGACCAGGGCCTTCGGCGAGAGCCCTCTCACGAAGAACCTGCAGGCCCCGATGCAGTTGATGGAAGAACAGGTCCGGCGCAATACGGATATGTTCCGCCAGGCAATGCAGATGTTCTCGCCATTCGGCGCCGAGGCTGCGGGCGGCGCCCCCAAGAAATCGGAATCCAAGGATATCGAGGAACTGAAGGAACAGCTCCGCAACCTTCAGAACAGGCTGGACAAGCTGTAGAGGCGGGCGCCTGGTGCTCGCCCGACCTGGCACAAAAAAAGGCCGGTTGCCCGGCCTGTTTTCTTTGGATCCGCAAGAAGCGCTTATGCGCTTTCCTTCGGCGTCAGCACCTGGCGACCGCGATACATGCCGGTCTTCAGGTCGATGTGATGCGGACGGCGAAGTTCGCCGGAGTTCTTGTCCTCGACATAGGTCGGTGCCTTCAGCGCGTCGGCCGAACGGCGCATACCGCGTTTCGAAGGGCTTGTTTTTCTCTTAGGTACAGCCATTCTCGTTACTCCACTTCGTGCAAGGCATGATCCCCGGCCGGAACTTTAGCCGAACTGGACATCCTTTAATCTCGGAAATTCGGCCGGCTTATACATGCTGATCACCCCCTTGACCAGTCCCCGGCGCAAAATTTCCGCCGGGCCCTACTGATAGATGCAGGTCGCGTATTCGCCCGCATTCCGCGCCCGTCGCTCGACGACGCCGGCAATGCGTCGCATGCCCGGGCCCGGCTTTCCGGCGACGCGGGTCGCGGGGTTGGGAAGCGCCGCGGCCAGCAGCGCCGCCTGACGCCGCGTAAGGTCGCTCGCTGGCACACCGAAATGATGCTGGGCGGCGGCCTCCGCCCCGTAGACGCCCGGAGCCCATTCCGCCACGTTGAGATAGACCTCCATCATCCGCCGCTTCGACCACACGAAGTCCGCGACGATCGCCAGCGGCATCTCCAGCGCCTTGCGAACGAAGGAGCGGCCGTTCCAGAGGAACAGGTTCTTGACGGTCTGCATGGGGATGGTGCTCGCGCCACGTGTGCTCTCCCCATCGAGCGCCCCCTCCACGACCGCCTTCATCTCCCCCCAGTCGATGCCGCCATGGCGACAGAACTGTCCGTCCTCCGACATCATCACCGAGCGGACGAGGTTGGGAGAAATGTCATCGAGGCTGACCCACCGGCGATCATAGCCCTTCAGCGTGACCAGGTCCGACAACATGAGGGTCGATACGGGATGCACGACCGGGGGCGCATATGCCAGGATGAGCACGTAGGGGACTGCCAGTACCGCCAGCGCAATGAGGATCACTCGGCGCAGGAGGCCGGCAAACGGCATCCGTCGGCTGCGATGCAAGCCTTCCCCTCCCTCTCCTGCCTGTTGCTCCGGCCTGACGTCCAATTTAGCCTCTCGGGTCAGTCGCTTCTTAACGTTTGGCGCTGCCAAAGGCCAGTGATTGACCGAGGCGGATTGACCGAAAGTTGCGGGCGAGCAAGGCGGCGGCGTTGAAGTTGCCCACGACCCGTGCCAAACAGCCGGGATGACGATATCGACCTCTGACTTCGAACAGCATCTGGGCGAGAGCGCCAAGCGGACGGAAGCGCTTCTGGTCTCTCTGCTTTCCGGCAACTGCCTGCCCGACGAAATCGCCCGCCCCACGCCGCTGCTCGCGGCCATGCGGCATGGCACTCTCGACGGGGGCAAGCGGCTGCGGCCCTTCCTCGTACAGGAGAGTTCGGCGCTTCTTGGAGGCGATCCGCAGGTGGCGGCGCGAGTGGGCTGCGCGCTGGAATGCGTGCATTGCTACTCGCTGATCCACGACGACCTTCCGTCCATGGACAATGACGACACCCGCCGCGGCAAGCCGACCGTCCACCGGGCTTTCGACGAGGCTACGGCAATCCTGGCAGGGGACAGCCTGCTGACCTATGCCTTCGACATCATTGCGGCGCCGGAGACACGGCTTGCGGACCAGCAGAAGGTCCAGCTCGTGCTGGCGCTGTCGCGCGCATCGGGCGTCGGCGGCATGGCCGGCGGCCAGTCGCTCGATCTTGCCGCGGAAAAATCGGTTCCCGATGAAGATGCGATCCAGACGCTGCAGGCCATGAAGACGGGCGCCCTGCTGCGCTTCGCATGCGAGGCGGGCGCCATCATTGCCGGTTCGGACACCGAAGACCGCCAGCGCCTCAGGACCTTCGGACAGAAGATCGGACTTGCCTTCCAGCTGGCAGACGACCTCCTCGACGTCACGGCCGATGCGGCCACGATGGGCAAGGCGACCGGCAAGGACGCCGCAAGGGGCAAGGCCACGCTGGTGGCGCTGAAAGGTCCTGAATGGGCGGAAGAACGGCTGGCGGCCCTGACGGAGGAGGCGATCAGCCTCCTGGCGCCCTTCGGTCCGCGGGCGGCCATGTTGCAGCAGACGGCCCGGTTCATAGCAGATCGCAAGAGCTGAAGACGGCTCAGCGACCGACCCTGCCTGAAGGATGAGAAACGCCTGCCGCCCTCCCGCAAGAGGCCGGCAGGCGTAACACTTTATCGGGTGATCGGAGCTATCAACACTTCCACGCGCCGGTTCTGCGCCCGGCCTTCCGGCGTCGCGTTCGAAGCGACCGGCTGCGAAGGCCCGAAGCCGAGCGTGGACACGCGCCGCTGGTCGACACCTCGGCTTGCCAGGTAGTTCGCGACCGATGCGGCACGCCGCTCGGACAGGCCCTGGTTGTGCGCAAGGCTGCCGGTCGAATCCGTATGGCCGTTGACGTCGATCAGCGTGCGATTGAACTTGTTCAGCACAATGGCGACCGAATCCAGCGTCGGATAGAAGGGCGGGATCACCTGGTCCTGGTCCGTCGCGAAAGTGACGTTGGACGGCATGTTGAGCACGATCCGGTCTCCCATGCGGGTCACCGAAACCCCGGTTCCCTGCAGCTGCGCACGCAGTTCCGCTTCCTGCTGGTCCATGTAGTTGCCGATCGCGCCGCCGGCGAGACCGCCGACCGCGGCGCCGATCAGCGCACCTTTGCCGTCACCGCCGATGGCAAGCCCGGTGAGTGCACCGAGACCCGCACCGATGGCGGCTCCACCGGTGGTGTTGGAGACCTTCTGTTGGCCCGTATAGGGATCGGTCGTGGTGCAGGCGGAAAGATAGGTGGCCGCAAGCGCGACAAATGCAAGTTTCTTGATCATCCGAATCGATGTCCCCGTCTTCTGTGGTAGGGGGTCATTTACCACAGATTACGGCGATAACGGGACAGAGTGCTTCATTCGGCAGCGGAACGGTGCCCGAAGCGTCGTTCGATATATTCGATCACCAGCTTTTCGAAGTCCGCCGCGATATCGAGACCGCGCAGGGTCAGCGCCTTTTGGCCATCGATGAAAACCGGTGCCGCTGGGCTCTCGCCGGTGCCCGGCAGCGAAATGCCGATGTCGGCATGCTTGCTTTCGCCCGGCCCGTTGACGATGCAGCCCATCACCGCGACATTGAGCGCTTCCACACCGGGGTATTTCTCCCGCCAGAGCGGCATGTTCTTGCGGATGTCTTCCTGGATGCGCTGGGCAAGCTCCTGGAAGACGGTCGACGTGGTGCGGCCGCATCCCGGGCAGGCCGCCACGACGGGGATGAACTGGCGAAAGCCCATGACCTGAAGGAGTTCCTGGGCAACCTGCACCTCGCGGGTCCGGTCGCCGTTCGGCTCGGGCGTCAGCGATACGCGGATCGTGTCGCCGATCCCGTGCTGCAGCACATATCCCATGGCCGCCGATGAGGCGACGATGCCCTTGGAGCCCATGCCTGCCTCGGTAAGGCCAAGATGGAGCGCATGGTTCGAGCGCTCCGCCAGCATGGAATAGACGGCGATCAGATCCTGCACCTGGCTGACCTTCGCCGACAGGATGATGCGGTTGCGCGGCAGGCCGATGCTTTCCGCGAGTTCGGCCGAGATGAGTGCCGACTGGACGATCGCCTCGTGCATGACCTGTCGGGCCGAAAGCGGCGAGCCCTCGACCGCGTTGCGGTCCATCAGCGTCGTCAGCAGGTCCTGGTCGAGCGAACCCCAGTTGACGCCGATGCGAACCGGCTTGTCGTAGCGGATCGCCATCTCGATGATGTCGCCGAACTGCTTGTCCTTCTTGTCCTTGAACCCGACATTGCCCGGATTGATGCGATACTTGGCAAGCGCTTCCGCGCAGGCGGGATGATCCGCGAGGAGCTTGTGGCCGATATAGTGGAAATCCCCCACCAGCGGCACGTCCAGGCCGAGGCGCAGGAGACGTTCGCGGATCTTCGGCACCGCAGCGGCGCTTTCGTCGCGATCGACGGTGATGCGCACGATTTCCGATCCCGCCCTGTGAAGAGCCGCGACCTGCGCCACGGTTGCGTCGATGTCTGCCGTATCGGTATTGGTCATGGACTGGACGACGACCGGTGCGCCGCCGCCCACGATCACACCGCCCACATCGACGGCCACGGTCGCACGGCGTGGCTTCGGATCATATTCAAGCGGTGTGGACATGGAGCTCTCGCGTCTGAAAACCTGTCATTCAGGTGGAGGATGCCCCGGCCAATGTCAACCTCGCGCAGACCTCTGCCGAGGTCGGCCGCGCGATTTCAGTCGTGGCGCACCCCGTCGGCATGGCGAGCAAGCGGCGACAGCACCAGCACCACGAGGTGCAGGACCGAAAGTGCGGCGAAGATTACGGCCAGTCCGCTGTATTCGGCAATGAAGCCGATTGCGGAAGGTGCAAGAAGGATGCCCGAATAGCCCATGGTCGTGACCACGGAGAGCCCGACGCCCGGCCGCAGGCCGGGCAGGTTTCCGGCCGCCGAGAAAACGATCGGCACGAGGTTCGAGATGCCGATGCCGGCAAGCGCGAAGCCGAGGATCGCCACGCTTTCGTCCGGGGCCATCCCGGCGACCAGCAGGCCCGTAACGGATATGACGGCGCAGACGCGAAGCGTTCTCACGGCCCCGAAACGATCGCGGACGAGGTCACCCGCAAAGCGCATGATTGCCATTGTCAGCGAGAAGGCCGCAAACGCGAATCCTGATGCGGTGACCGACGAACCGAGTTCCTGGCGAAGGTAGAGTGCGCTCCAGTCGATGATCGCTCCCTCGGGGATCATGCAGAACAGGGCCATCAGCCCGAGAAGCCACGGCAGCGCATTGCGCGGCAGCCGCAACCGTTCATGGACCTCTTCCGGATGCGGAGTATCGCGAAGCACCAAGGGCCATGCGACGGCAAGCATCAGGGCGGCCGCGATGGTGACGAGGACCGCGTGGCTGGAGACGCCCATTCGCTCGATCAGGAAACCGCCGCTCGCCGCACCGAGAAGCCCGCCAAGGCTCCAGAAGGCGTGGCAGGAGGACATGATCGCGCGCCGCATGTGCTTTTCGACGGCGACGGCATTGGCGTTCATCGCGACGTCCATGGCGCCGATAAGCCCGCCGAAAATGAATATGGCGATGGCACCCGACCAGATCTGCCCCACCCAGGTGAGAAACAGAAGCGTCGGCACGACGAGCAGTGCCGTAACGCGGGACACGGTGCTGGACCCGTAGCGTGCAATCTGGGCACCGGCGATCGGCATCATGACCAGCGAGCCGAGGCCGAAGACGAGGATCATCATCCCCAGTGCGCCTTCCGACAGTCCGAGCCGGCTGGCGAACTCCGGTATCTTCGGCGCCCAGGCCCCGACCAGGAAGCCGTTCATCAGGAAAAGAAGCGCGACGCCTGCACGTTCCCGCGTGATGTATACCCGCCGCGTCCCCGCCGCCTTGCCTTGGTCCATATCCATTCATTCAACCCCGTTGTTACGCGAGATGTATTTCAATCGATTGAAATAGCAAGCCGCGACCTTGCCTGCGGCGTCACACATTTTGTTTTGGAGAAACGATGCCCGTGAGAAGCCTACCCACCATAGACGATGAGAAGGTCCTTGGCGTCGATCTGGTCCCCAGCCTTGACCAGGAGTTCCGACACGACGCCGTCCCGCTCCGCGTGAAGCGCCGTTTCCATCTTCATCGCCTCGATCGACAGCAGCACGTCGCCGGCCTTCACCGACTGCCCCGCCGAGATCGCCACCGTGGAGATGACGCCTGGCATCGGCGCACCCAGTTGATTGGGATCGGCGGCATCGGCTTTCCGCCGGGTCGCCGATCCGGAGGCACCGTGCATCCGGTCCGGCACCTTGATGCGGCGGGGCTGGCCATTCAGTTCGAAGAAGACGGTGACCATCCCCTTCTCGTCTGTGCCGCTGGTCGCCTGGTTTACGATCACCAGTGTCTTGCCCCGTTCGATTTCCGCGAACAGTTCCTCGCCGTCCGCGAGACCGTAGAAATAGGCGTGCGTGGGCAGGACGGAGACGGGGCCGTAGGTTTCGAGCGCCTGGGCAAACTCCGTGAACACCTTGGGATACATGAGGTAGGAGGCAAACTCGAAATCCGTGACCGAACGCTCGAGCCTGGCCTCGATATCTGCCCGCTCCCCGTCAAGATCGGCATCGGCAAGCAGCGCACCGGGTCGCTCCGTATATGCCTTTTCGCCCTTGAGCGCCTTCTTCTGCAGGTTCTCCGGCCAGCCGCCCGGGGGTTGCCCGAGATCGCCCTTGAGCATTGAAACGACCGAATCGGGGAAGGCGATGTCCTTTTCCGGGTTCTCGACATCCGCGACCGTCAGGTCCTGGCTCACCATCATCAGCGCCATGTCGCCGACCACCTTGGAGGACGGCGTCACCTTGACGATATCGCCGAACATCCGGTTTGCATCCGCATAGGTCTGCGCGACGCGATGCCAGCGCGCGTCAAGCCCGAGCGAGCGCGCCTGCTCCTTCAGGTTGGTGAACTGCCCGCCGGGCATTTCGTGCAGATAGACTTCCGATGCCGGCCCCTTGAGATCGCTCTCGAATGCCGCGTACTGGTTGCGAACCGCCTCCCAGTAGAAGGAGATGCGGCGGATCCATTCCGGATCGAGGCCCGGGTCACGCGCGGTGCCCGAAAGCGCCTCGACAATCGAACCGAGACAGGGCTGGGACGTGGTGCCGGAGAATGCGTCCATGGCGGCATCGACGATGTCCACGCCCGCTTCGACGGCTGCGAGCACGGTTGCGGCGGAAATGCCGGAGGTATCATGCGTGTGGAAGTGGATCGGCAGATCGGTCGTCTCCCGCAGCGCCTTGAAAAGGACGCGTGCGGCAGCCGGCTTCAGGAGCCCTGCCATGTCCTTGACGGCGATGATGTGGGCGCCGGCCTTCTCCAGTTCCTCCGCAAGGGACGTGTAGTATTTGAGATCGTACTTCGGACGCGCGGCATCGAGGATGTCGCCCGTGTAGCATATGGCTGCCTCGCAGATCCGGTTCTCCTCCTGAACCGCATCCATCGCGACCCGCATGTTCTCGACCCAGTTGAGGCAGTCGAAGACGCGGAAGACGTCAATCCCGCCGCGGGCTGCCTGACGGACGAAATACTTCACGACATTGTCGGGATAGTTCTTGTATCCCACGCCATTGGCGCCGCGCAGCAGCATCTGCAGGAGAAGGTTCGGAGCGCCTTCGCGAACCAGCGACAGGCGTTCCCACGGATCCTCGGTCAGGAAGCGCATCGAAACGTCGAAGGTGGCGCCGCCCCAGCATTCCAGCGAGAAGAGATCGGGAAGTGTCCGCGCATAGACATCGGCAATGCGCGCAATGTCATGGGTACGGACGCGGGTCGCCAGCAGCGACTGGTGGCCGTCGCGCATCGTGGTATCGGTCATCAGGACACGGCTTTCACCGCGTATCCACTCGGCAAATTTCTGCGGCCCCAGCCGGTCGAGCATCTGCTTCGTCCCGTCCGGAACGGGACCGTCGGTATAGGGGACCACGGGTTTGGCAGCCTGCGGCGCAGGAACCGGCCGACCCTTGACGTCAGGATGGCCGTTGACGCTCACGTCCGCCAGATAGGTGAGAAGCTTCGTCGCGCGATCCTGCCGCTTTACCTGGGTGAACAGTTCCGGCGTCGTGTCGATGAACTTCGTCGTGTAGGAATTGTCGCGGAAGCTCGGATGGCCGATGATGGCCTCGAGGAAGGTGAGGTTTGTCGCGACGCCCCGGATACGGAACTCGCGCAGGGCGCGGTCCATGCGGCTGATGGCCTCCTCCGGCGTACTGCCCGAAGCCGTCACCTTGACCAGCAGGGGATCGTAGTACCGGGTGATGATCGCGCCGCTGTAGGCCGTTCCGCCGTCCAGACGGATGCCGAAGCCGGCAGCCGAGCGGTAGGCCGTGATCCGCCCGTAATCGGGAATGAAATTCTGCTCCGGGTCCTCGGTCGTGATCCGGCACTGCAGCGCGTGCCCGTGGAGGCGGATGTCCTCCTGCCGCGGTACGCCGGACTCCGCCGTTCCGATCGTGGCACCCTCCAGGATGTGGATCTGCGCCTTCACGATATCGATGCCGGTCACCACTTCCGTGACCGTGTGCTCCACCTGGATCCGCGGATTGACCTCGATGAAGTAGAACTTGCCGGTATCGGCATCCATCAGGTACTCGACCGTGCCGGCCCCGATATAGTTGGTGGCGCGGGCGATCCTCAGCGAATAGTCGGCGAGTTCCTGCCGTTGCGCCTCGGTGAGATAGGGAGCCGGTGCGCGCTCCACGACCTTCTGATTGCGGCGCTGGATGGAGCAGTCGCGCTCGAAGAGGTGCACGACGTTGCCGTGCGTGTCGCCGAGGATCTGGCTTTCCACGTGCCGCGCCCGCTCGACCAGTTTCTCGAGATAGACCTCGTCCTTGCCGAAGGCAGCCTTTGCCTCGCGCTTCGCTTCCATCACCTCCTTGGCGAGGTCCGCCTCGGAGCGGATGATCCGCATGCCGCGACCGCCGCCGCCCCACGATGCCTTGAGCATGACCGGGTAGCCGACCGCAGCCGCCATCCGCGCGACCTCGGCCATGTCATCGGGAAGCGGTTCCGTCGCCGGCACCACCGGCACTCCGACGGATACCGCAAGATTGCGGGCGGCTACCTTGTTGCCGAGCTTGCGCATCGTATCGGCCGTCGGGCCTATGAAGATGATCCCTGCCTCGTTGCAGGCCTCGACGAATTCCGGGCTTTCCGAAAGCAGCCCGTAGCCGGGATGGATGGCATCGGCGCCCGACAGCTTGGCGACGCGGATGATTTCGGGGATGGAAAGGTAACTCTCGATCGGACCGAGGTCCCGCTCCAGATGTGGACCGCGGCCAACCTGGTAGCTTTCGTCCGCCTTGAACCGGTGGAGCGACAGCTTGTCTTCCTCGGCCCATATCGCAACCGTTTTGATGCCCAGCTCATTCGCCGCGCGAAACACGCGAATGGCAATCTCGGAACGATTGGCGACAAGTATCTTGGATATGGGCAAGGTAGATCTCCTCCATCACCGCGGCCGTTGCTGCACTGCGAAGAGAGCAATAGCGGCTTAAGCGAAGAAGTTCAATTTGCCCGTCGCCGGGAACATCTGAAATTAGATGACAATGCCTTTGCGAAGGGCGAGCGCCACCACGTGCTGGCGGTTGCGCGCCTTCATCTTGTCTTGCAGGCCGTTGATATACCAGTCGACGGTATGGCTGGAAATCTGCAGCGTCCGGGCGATCTCGGGCGAGGTCAGTCCCTGCGTCAGATGGGAGATGACCTCCATCTCGCGGCGGGTGAGCGGGACGTTATTGGGTTCCTGCACTTCGTGCTCGGATGCCGCGCCACGCAATTCGAGGAGCCGCCACATCATCCGCTTTGCCGCCGTGTCGAAAAGGCTGATCTCCACCGGCGAAAGGTCAACCGGCTGGCCACTGATCGACATGCTCCCCATCAGACCGTTTCGCCCGTGTATGGGGAAGACATAACCGTCGACCATACCGTGGCGCGCGGCATCCTGTGCCAGTCGCTGAAGGCGGGCGCGACGCGGATCGTTGCGCATAAGGGAGACGGCGTCCCGCATGCGGAAGGGACGCTGGGCGACAAGCAGCGTTCGAGCGACGGGATCGACGAGCCCGTATCGCTTCGCGGCATAAACCTGGCGCCAGTTCTCCGGCATCCGGGCGGCAAGTATATGCTCGGACTCGCCCGTTTCCGGCTTCGCGCGGAGTGACAGTTCGTAGAAGTTGAACTTGTACGACCCCAGAAGGGTCTCGAACTGGTCTACCAATTCTCCTGCAGACTTGGCTTCGCCTGCAAGGACCAGAAGTTGCACAATCAGATGAACACTCAAAGCTGCCCCCAGCTCAATGCGATTACCTGCTTAAGGTTGCGAATCTCCCGCAGGTGTTGATCTTCATAAGGTTATAGTTATCAACGGTTGAATTCCAACCGTTAGATTTCGCCTGTTACAAAGTGCTGACGACTAGACAACCGGATCAACGGCCTTCGGTTCCCCGGCCACCAAAGAAGAACTTTTTTCAATTTTTCATCGCTTGTTCAGCCGGCCTTCATGCTGCTGCAGTTAAGGCTTGGCGACAATTTCGGCTTCGAACCGAAGATGAAGACAATATCAGGAAAGGATAGCGGCAAGTGACGCTGTTCCAAGTCTACACAAGAGCGCTGAAATATCTAGCGGAGAATCGCTTCCGCGTTGCCGTGGTGGTAATAGCCAACATCGTGCTTGCGGTAATCACGATTGCCGAACCGGTGTTGTTCGGCCGGATCATCGATGCAATCTCCTCGGGAGGCGAGGTCACCGGCATCCTGATGCTCTGGGCCGGTTTCGGCGTCTTCAACACTGTCGCCTATGTTCTCGTGGCTCGTGAGGCCGACCGCTTGGCGCACGGACGCCGTGCCTCCCTCCTCAGCGAGGCCTTCGGGCGCATCGTGTCGATGCCTCTCGCATGGCATCACCAGCGAGGCACTTCCAATGCCCTGCATACCTTGCTGAGAGCAAGCGAGACCCTCTTCGGCCTCTGGCTGGAATTCATGCGGACCCATCTTGCCACCGCGGTGGCCCTGCTCCTCCTCATCCCGACTGCCTTCTCGATGGATGTCCGGATGAGCATCGTCCTGGTGCTGCTCAGCATCAGCTACTGGATGATCGGCAAGATGGTGATGAACCGCACCAAGGAAGGGCAGGCTTCAGTCGAAGGGCACTACCACAACGTCTTTTCGCATGTGAGCGATTCGATCAGCAACGTCTCCGTCCTTCACAGCTACAACCGGATAGAGGCCGAGACCCGGGCCCTGCAGGACTACACCAAGAACCTTCTTGCCGCACAATATCCGGTCCTCGACTGGTGGGCGCTTGCGAGTGCCCTCAACCGGACGGCCTCCACCGTCTCGATGATGGTGATCCTGATCATCGGTACCATCCTCGTCCAGCAGGGAGAATTGCGGGTCGGCGACGTGATCGCCTTCATCGGCTTCGCCAATCTGCTGATCGGTCGTCTGGATCAGATGCGGCAGTTCGCGACCCAGATCTTCGAAGCGCGCGCAAAGCTCGAGGAATTCTTCATCCTGGAGGATTCGGTCCAGGAGCGCGAGGAACCGGCGGGCATGGCCGAACTGACGAATGTCCGCGGCACCGTCGAATTCCGCAACGTCTCCTTCGACTTCGCCAGCACCGCGCAGGGTATTCACGACGTTTCGTTCCAGGCCAAGGCCGGAGAAACGGTCGCGATCGTCGGGCCCACCGGAGCGGGCAAGACCACGCTCGTCAATCTTTTGCAGCGGGTCTACGATCCGAAGGAGGGAAAGATTCTGATCGACGGGGTCGATATTTCGACCGTGACGCGGCGCTCGCTTCGCCACTCGATCGCCACCGTTTTCCAGGATGCCGGCCTTCTCAACCGCTCCATCAGCGAGAACATCCGGCTCGGCCGCGAAGGCGCCACCGAGGAAGAGATCACCCGGGCGGCGGAAGCAGCCGCCGCAACGGACTTTATCGAGAGCCGGCTCACCGGCTACGACACGTCGGTCGGAGAGCGCGGTAATCGCCTTTCGGGCGGGGAGCGCCAGCGAATTGCCATCGCGCGCGCCATCCTCAAGAACGCACCCATCCTGGTCCTCGATGAAGCTACCAGCGCCCTCGACGTCGAGACCGAGGCGCGGGTCAAGGCTGCAATCGACCGCCTTCGGGAAAACCGCACCACCTTCATCATCGCCCACCGTCTCTCGACGGTGAGGGATGCCGACAAGGTGATCTTCCTCGACAATGGCCGCATCGCGGAAATCGGTACGTTCGATGAACTGAGCCGCAGCGGAGGTCGCTTCACCGCGCTGCTTCGCACCAGCGGCATCCTGACCGAGGACGAATCGAGTTACCACAAGCCCGCGGTTCAGGCCTGAGAAACTGTCAGATAAGGCCCCTTCGCGGGGCCTTATCTTTTTACGTCATGCGGTGACCGGCCGGCGAACCTTCGCCCCGGAAATCTCCGACAGGAGTATCCCCTCCTGGCCGTCCACGACCTTGCCGTTGACGGAAATCGAAAGCGCCCCTTCCCGCCTCTCGACGAGGACGTCGCAACGGACGTCGTCGATCAGAACCTGCGCCGAATACCCCGGCCACTCCGCGGGTATCGCCGGCTGGACGAGAAGGCGCCCCGCCTCCCGACGGATGCCGAGGATACCTTCCACCGCCACGCGGTAGAGCCACCCCGCCGAGCCGGTGTACCAGGTCCATCCGCCCCGTCCGGCAAGATCGCCGGCGCCATAGACATCGGCTGCCACCACATAGGGTTCGACGCGATAACGCTCCGCGGCTTCCGGGTCCCGCGCATGATGGATCGGGTTGAGGAGGTTGAAGCAACGCCATGCATCCTCCGTGCGTCCGAGACGGATCAGGGCCAGCACGACCCATGTCGCCGCATGGGTATACTGGCCGCCGTTTTCCCTGACGCCCGGCGGATAGGCTTTGATGTAGCCGGGATCGACCGCGGCCTGCGAGAAGGGAGGCGTGAACAGCCGGATGATGCCGTTCTCGTCGACAAGCTCGGAGAGGACGGCGTCCATCGCCTGAGCCGAACGGGCTGGGTCTCCGGCGCCGGAGAGAACGCTCCATGACTGCGAAATCGAGTCGATACGGCACTCATCGCTCTGCGACGAGCCGAGCGGCGAGCCGTCGTCGAAGTAACCCCTCCGGTAGTGCGCGCCGTCCCAGCCGGCGCTTTCCAGCGCCTCCTTGAGGCGCGCGGCATGCTGCGACCAGTGTTCGGCGCGGGAGACGTCTCCCCGCTTGCGCGCATGAGTTTCGAATTCCGCAAGCGTGCCGAGAAGGAACCAGCCGAGCCAGACGCTTTGCCCCTTTCCGCCGATGCCCACACGGTTCATACCGTCGTTCCAGTCCCCGCCGAGCATCAGCGGCAATCCGTGTTCGCCGGTCCGGCTTACCGCCAGGTCCAAAGCACGGGCCGCGTGTTCGTAGAGACTGGCCGTCTGCGGCGTCACCGTCGGTTCGAAGAACAGGTCGTGCTGGTTTTCCTCCAGCATGGGCCCCTCGATGAAGGGAAGCTCCTCGTCGAGAATACCGACGTCGCCCGTCGCCCGGATATATTCGTTTGCCGCGTAAGCGAGCCACACCACGTCGTCGGCGATCCGGGTGCGCACGCCGGCGCCCCCTTGCGGCAGCCACCAATGCTGCACGTCTCCCTCGGGAAACTGTCGCGACCCGGCCGAGAGTATCTGCTGGCGCGCGAGCGATGGCTGCTGGGCGAGGAAGGCCAGCGTATCCTGCAACTGGTCACGGAAACCGTAGGCCCCACTGGCCTGATAGAAGGCGCTGCGTGCCGTGATCCGGCATCCGAACGCCTGGTATGGGAGCCAGTGGTTGACCATGGTGTCGAAAGCGCGGTCGGGTGTCTTGACGGACAGCCTGCCCGTGAAGCCCCGCCAATGGCCCCTCGTTTCGTCGAGTATCTTCGCAAAGTCCTCGGCCTGTAGTTCGCGCAACAGCGCGACGGCCTCCTCCGATGTTTCGGCATCCCCGAGGACAAAGACGATCTCCTTCTCCTCACCGGGTGCAAGCCGTATGTCGCAGGCGATCGCACCGCAGGGATCGCCGTCCACTCCCACCGAACCGCTCAGATTGTCGTCGGAGGACAGCGCGGACGGGTATACGATCGACCCGAAGCGTCCGATGAAATCGCGACGGCTCCCGGTGAAGCTGGAGACTTCGGTGTTCGCACCAAGGAAAGCGTGGCGGCGATAGGAGGTGTTGAACCTGTTCGTCGCCAGCACCGCGCCTGTCTCTTCATCATGGCTCGTCACGATATAGGGACGGCTGCGGGCCGGATTGTTGCCGAGCAGCCATTCCGCATAGGCAAACACCCGAAGTTCCCGCGGTGTCGAACCCTGGTTGCGCACCCGCAGCGACGAAAGCTTGACCGGACGTTGTTGGTCGACCGTCTGCGTCAGCGTAACCTCGAGATCCTCCTGATCCGTGGAAAAGCTGGAATAGCCAAGTCCGTGACGTGCCTCGAACAGCGCGTCCGGTTGTCTTGTAAGCGCGGAGAAGGGCGTGACCACGGCGCGGCTGTCACGGTCGAGGATGTAGAACGCTTCGCTCGGCCGGTTCACGACCGGATCGTTCGTCCATGGTGTCAGTTGGTAGTCGCGCGAATTCTGCGCCCAGGTATAGCTGCCGCCCTCTGCCGCCACATGGAAGCCGAACCGCTCGTTGGCGATGACATTGATCCAGGGTTGCGGAGTTTTGCTGGCACCCCGGAGGCGGACCACATACTCGCTTCCGCCCTTGTCGAACCCGCCGAACCCGTTCCAGAACTCAAGCTCCGGGCCTTCCGCCTGCGGGGCAGCCATATCCCGTTCCGCCAGGGCCACCAGCGACGGCTGGTGGATCGCCGCATCGACGGGAGTCGAGAACAGCGAGACGGCGCGGTTGATCTGGTCGATCAGCTTGCCGTTTCGGGCGTGAAGGACAACCCGCGCGGCCGAGAGGATCGCGCCGAACGTCTCGTCGTCCATCAGGTCACGGCGCAGCACGAACACATGCGCGCGTCCGGATTCCGCCTGGCCTGCGCGGCGCAGGGCTTCGGTGATGCTCTCCAGCGCATGCTGCATTTCCTGCGCATAGGAGGAGGCCTGCTCGTTGATGATGACGAGGTCGGCGATCACGCCGCGCGAGCGGAGGTATTCCTGGGCGCTCACGGCTTCCTTGGCGACGCCCACGTCCATGTCATCGTTGATGCGCAGCACGAACATCGGATAATCGCCGGAGACCGCCATCGGCCAAAGCGCCGACTGCGGCTGCAGGCCCGAAAGCAGTGTTTCCTGGTCCGACCGGAGATGCATGTCCGGATAGATCAGGTAGCGCGCCAGATGCTGGAAGCTGGCTGCCTGCTGCGAGGTTACCCCCAGGTGCCGCATCTGGACCTGGGTCCTGGTCCACGCCTGGACAAGCTCGTGAGCGAAGGCATCCGGATGGCGGTAGCGTTCTATCGCCTGGTCGAGCTCCTCGCGCTTCGGTGCGGCGATGGTCCAGAAGATCATGGCGATCTTCTTGCCCGCGGGAACGCGGACCACACGCCGAAGCGACATGATCGGATCGAGCGTGAAGCCATCGCTGCCCGAGAGGGCTGCATCCCTGTCGAAGGCTGCGGCTTCCGCCAGGCTTCGGCCCCGCCCGAGGAACTTGCGTCGATCCGTCTCGAACTCTGTCGGCCGCGAGGAGCCGGCATTGTCGGCCGCCAGATGGGCGACCATCATGTCCGGATCGTTCGGGGTTCGCTTGTTTCGCCAGGCACGGATGACGTCGCCGCGCTTGCCGATCTCGGTGCGTACGAACATCCGCGAGAAAACGGGATGAGCGTTGTCGTCGTCCTCCATGGCCAGAACCGGTTCGAGATAGGAGGTGACCTCGATGAAGCGATCCTCGTCGCCGGTATTCATCAAGGTGACGCGCCGCCCTTCCGCGTCGTGCTCGCTAGCGACAATGCATTCAACGACACTGGTCAGACTGCCCACGGTCTTGTGGAACTCGACCTTGTCGTCGCCGAACATGGTCCTGGCGACTTCGCCTTCGGCGCGCCGCGGTTCGGCGGTCGTCGACCACCATTCGCCCTTCGCCGTGTCACGGAGGAAGATGAACTGGCCCCACCGGTCTTCCGTAGGATCCGCCTTCCACCGGGAGACGACCTGCCCGTTCCACCGGGAGGTTCCGGACCCGGTCGCCGTCAGCATGACGGAGTAGTGGCCGTTTGAAAGGAGCGCGATCTCGCGATCACGGAAGGCCGGGTTTTCAAGGGTCCGGATTTCCGGCCGCAGCAGTTCGGAACGGCCTCTGCCGGGCGTCTCCTCGTACTTGGCACTCATCACCGGAACGTCACGCGGCGCCTTTTCCTGCAGCAGGAGTTCGGCAGCCTCGATGACGGGATCCGCATGGAAGAGTTCGCGGAGATAGCCGTTGAAGACGACGTTGGCGATCGCCGCGATCGACATCCCGTGGTGGTGCGCATAATAATTGTAGACGACAGCGCACCGCGACCCCGCGGGCACGCGGGTCGGCGTGAAATCGACCGAGTCGTGGAAGCCGTAACGTCCCAGCGCTCCGAGCTTCTGAAGATTTTGAAGGTTGCTGAGCGCCGCCAGCGGGTCGTACTGGCTGGCGAGGATGGACGCATAGGGCGCAATGACCGCGTTCTGGCCAAGGCCGCGCTTGAGACCAAGCGTCGGCACGCCGAAGTTGGTATACTGATAGTTCAGGAGATGATCGCGGGCGTTGAAGGCCGCTTCGGATATGCCCCAGGGCGTGCCCAGACGGCGCCCGTGCGCGATCTGCTCCCTGACGACGAGGTTGTTGGTCTGGTTCAGGATACCGCCCTGCCGCTCCTGCATCACGAGCGGCGGCATCAGGTATTCGAACATCGAACCCGACCAGGATACGAGGGCGCCCTGGGCGCCGATCGGCACTACCTGTCGTCCCAGCCGGTACCAGTGCTCGTTGGGCAGGTCGCCCTTGGCGATCGCAAAGAGGCTGGTCAGGCGGCATTCGGACGCAAGGAGGTCGTAGCAGGCCTCGTCCAGTTCGTTGCCGTCGAGCCGGTATCCGATGGAGAGAAGCCGGCGGTCCTTCCGGAACAGGAAGGTGAAGTCCATGCTGAAGGCGATGTCGCGGGCCGTGTCCGCGAGAGTGATAAGCCGCCTGCGAAGCGGCTCGATCGTGGCGTGATCGAAAACGCTGTCGGAGATGTGCGCCTCGCAGACCTCCACCAGTTCGTTCGACCAGTAGAGCAGCTCCTCGCTCTGCGCAGACTGCGTTTCATGATGGAGATTAACCGCGAGTTTCTGGATGTCGCGGGCCAGAACGGCAAGATTGATGATCCGGATCGACGCGAACTCGTGCTCGCGCTTGACGGCCGCCAAGGCATTCCCGAAGCCGTTGACCCGCTCCTCTAACCGTCTCCGAAGCGGGCGGACCGTCTTGCGGTCGTCCGGGAGAGCCTTCAGTGCCAGGGACAGGATGCCCGCGACGTCGCCGACGCCGTCGAGGCTCGATTGCAGGTGCGCGGAGGGCGCTTCGCCCCATGTCCTGCAGGCCGATGAGATTGCTATCAGGTGGCCGGCAAGGTTACCGCTGTCGACGGAGGATATGTACTTCGGTCCGAGCGGTGCAAGCGTGTCCGTGTGGTACCAGTTGACCAGGTGGCCGCGGTACTTTTCCATCTTCGAGACCGTACCGATCGTCTGCTCGAGCCGCTCGATCGTCTCGGCGAAGCTGATCCAGCCGAACTGGCGGGCCGAAACCGTCGACAGCAGATAGACGCCGATATTCGTCGGCGACGTCCGGCGGGCCACGACGGGCTCCGGTCGCTCCTGGAAATTGTCCGGCGGCAGGTAGTTTTCCTCCGCCGTGACGAAAGTGTCGAAATACCGCCAGGTGCGGCGGGAGATCTGCCGGAGTTCGGTGGCGACGTCGTCGGGAACGAACAGCTGATCTTCGGTCTCGGCGGACTGGCTGACATACCAGGCGACCAGCGGCGACAGTATCCACAAGACCGCGAACGGCAAGCCGACCAGGAAGGCGTTGTCGCCTGGGATCGCCGCCAGGACAAGGCTGAAGACGGCAATTGTCGGCGCATGCCACATCTGCTTGTAGTAGTCGGCGGGACTGCCCTGGGCGCTCGACTGGATGCTGGCGGCGGTCTTCCACTCCAGCATCAGCTTCCGGCTGACGAAGAGGCGGTAGAGCGAACGGCCTATCGCGTCCGTCATCAGGCAGGCCATGTCTGCGATGAAGACGACGCGCAACGCGACCTGGGCATTGGCGGAGCGGATTTCCGACCAGACGGAATAGAAGTGGGCCCGGGGAACGATGTCCCGGCTTCGCGGGAGAAGGCCGGTGACCAGCGACAGCGTCGGCGCGACGAAGAGCAGGAAGATCAGGAAGATCTGCCAGACCAGCGCACCGAGCGGCTCGAAGAAGTACCAGCCGAGGACGGAGGCGAAGAACCAGGCGATCGGGGTCAGCGACCGGCGCAGGTTATCGACCATCTTCCAGCGGCCGAGCGCCGTGACGCCACGGGCCGGATCGAGGATATAGGGCAGCAACTGCCAGTCGCCTCGCGCCCAGCGATGCTGGCGGGAAACCTCGACCTCGTAGCGCGTCGGAAAGTCCTCGACCAGTTCCACATCCGTGACGAGCGCGCATCGCGCGAAGGAGCCTTCCAGCAGGTCGTGGCTGAGAACCGAATTCTCGTCGATGCGGCCTTTGATGGCCCGCTCGAACGCATCGATGTGATAGAGCCCCTTGCCGGTGAAGGTCCCCTCGCCGGTGAGGTCCTGGTAAACGTCGGATACGGTGAAGACGTAGGGATCGAGACCCCGGCCCACGGAGAACACCCGCTGGAACACCGAGGCGTCCTTGCCCGTGGTCAGCGACGGCGTGACCCGCGGCTGAAGGATGCCGTAGCCCTCGACAACGCGCCCGGTTTGCGGGTCGTGAACCGGGCGGTTGATCGGATGGTGCAACTTGCCGACCAGCTTGGTGACTGCGTCGCGCATCAGCCTGGTATCGGAATCCAGCGTCATCACATACTGGATGCCGTCGGGAACCGTGTTCGCGCCCGGCAGGAAGCTCGTGTCCTTGTCGCCGCGCAGAAGCAGGTTGAGTTCATGCAGCTTGCCGCGCTTGCGCTCCCAGCCCATCCACACGCCTTCGCCGGGATTGAACAGCCGCCGCCGGTGGAGAAGGAAGAAGCGCGTGCGGCCGTCGAAGGCATATTTGCGCGCGAGACCGGCAATCTCCCGCTTCGCATATTCGAGGATCTCGATATCCTCCGGGGCTTCCTCGACCTGGCTGTCCTTCCAGTCGCTGACCAGCGCGAAACAGATTTCGCCGCGCGGGTTTGCCAGATAGTGCACTTCGAGGTTGCGGACGAGTTCGTCGACGGTGTCACGGTTGGTGAGCATGCACGGCACGGCGAGGAGCGTCCTGGCATCCTCGGGGATGCCATCCTTGAACTCGTAGCCGACAAGCCGGGCAGGCTTCACGAAATAGGTGACAAGAGTGTTGAAGAGCCCGGTCGCTCCCTCCGAAGCCGGCAGCGCGAACATCACGAGGAACAGCGCGATCAGCGGTCCAGGCATTCCGGCATCGGAGAGGAACCAGCCGACCACGGCCATGGCGAGAAGCGTCAGCGCGATAACCGGAATGGCCACGGCCAGCCAATGGAGGCGCCTGATCTGGCGGACACTGCGCTGCAGGAGGGGCGGCCTGTAGCCGACGACGGCCTCTAGCTGCTTCCGGCGGCGTCCGACGAGGAAGGCGCCGATATTGTTTTCACCCTCGCCTGCACCGCCACGGTCTTCGTCGGCGGCAAGCTCGATGGCCGTCCGGGCCACCTCGATCTCGGTCTTCTCCGAGCGGCGGGCCAACTGCTCCACGCGGTTGCGGTAGCTGTTTCGGGAACCGAAATCGAGCTCCTCGTAGTCCGACCTTTCGCGGAAGATCCGGTCGACATGCGACACGTCCTCGAACCAGACGCTCCATTCCGTGTCGTCGATCTCGCGCAGGCTCTTGATGATATTGCCCATGGTCACGTTGCCGGAGGCAAGGCGGTTGTGCTCCGCCATCATGACCTCTTCGGCATCCGTGCCGGCCTTCTGCAGCCGTTCGTCCAGCCAGGACACCGCAAAGCTGGATGTCTGGGAGGCATTGCGAAGCCGGTAGAAGAACTGTGTCGCGAAGGTGTGGTCCGCCGCGAAGGGTTCCATGTCCTTCAGGACGCCGGCGCTTGCATCTTCGTCGTTCAGCCGGATGATCCGGTCCGCCAGTTCGTTTGCCCTGATCCGCATGCGTCGCGACTTGTCCACCCGCACGGCGATCCGGCGCAAGTTCTCGATCAGCACGAAGCGGAGGATGGACGGCAGCGCCCACAATTCCCCGATCTGAAGCGGCTCGGTCTCCTGGAACCCCTCGACGAGCGCCGCCAGCGCTTCCTTGGAGACGGTGCTGTGGGTATGGGCGACATAGAGCCAGGCCAGCGCCATCACCCTCGGCATGGCGTGGCCGCCGATCGTCACCCTGGGAAGCTGGCGATAGAACCGGCGCGGAAAATCGCGCCGGACCTCCTGGATGGCCTCCTCGACGATATAGTGATTGTCGATCAGCCACTCGGCGGCCGGGGTAATGGCCGCGCCCGCATCGACGTCGGCGGCGATCGTCCGGTAAACCCGAAGGATGTCCTTTTCGTTCGAGCGGTGGCGCCCGTAGAACTCGAAGGGCGCGAACTCGGGAAGGCGCTGCAGTTCGTCGCGTCCGAAGGCCTGGCCCAGATCCCGCAGTTCCTCGTTCTTCATGTAGGCCGCGCGGATCGTATCATTGTGATCGATCTGCTTGACGTCGGGGTCGCGGACGGAGGTCGACGGAGTACTGTGAAAAGACATGGTTCTTCTGTCTATGCTTCGATCTGGAGCCGCGGGGCGCATGCCTGCCGGAAAGTTCGTTCGTCTTCGTGCCGATCATGGCACCCAGAGGACCAGAAAGTCTCCGAGACCGGGGAAAATAGGGGGGAGTATGGATTTTGCAAACAGCGGCTGCCTGAAGAGGGATTTGTGCTGTTTGCTCTCTAGGAGGCAATGGCTGAACGCAGCGTGAATGGTCAGTGCGCCGCATGCCCAAGGGCTTACCTTGGCGGATGGCCGTGGTATGGGGTCTCGGTGACCCCGGCAGGGGCGTAATCGTTTCACGAAGGCAAGAGAAGTATGACGATCCATATCCCTAACGACATGCCGGAGCTGGTGGCGATCCGGCATCATCTCCATCAGCATCCGGAACTCGGACTGTCGGAATATGGAACCTCCGATTACCTCGCGGAAATGCTGACGACCCTCGGATATGAAGTCACCAGGGGGTTGTCGAAGACCGGGCTCGTGGCGACGCTGCGAAACGGCACGAGCAACCGCTCGGTGGGCATCCGTTCTGATATCGACGCCTTGCCGATCCTCGAGGAAACGGGCGCGGCCCATGCCAGTAAGACCGAGGGCTTGATGCACGCCTGCGGCCACGATGGCCACATGACCATGCTCCTCGGCGCAGCCCGGCTGCTGGCCGAGAGGCGCAACTTCGACGGCACCATCCACCTGATCTTCCAGCCGGCCGAAGAAAACTTCGGCGGCGCCCGGCTGATGATCGAGGACGGGCTTTTCGAGCGCTTTCCCTGTGATGCCGTGTTTGCCCTTCACAATGATCCGAGCCTTGCCTTCGGCGAAGTCTACCTGCGCGACGGCCCGATCATGGCGGCGGTCGACGAATGCCGCATCGTCGTCAACGGCCGGGGTGGCCACGGCGCCGAGCCCCAGGAGACGGCCGACCCCATCATTGCGGGTGCGAGCATTATCATGGCGCTTCAGACCGTGGTGTCGCGCAACCTGCATCCGCTTGACCCCGCCGTCGTGACGGTCGGCGCCTTCCATGCCGGCCAGGCGAGCAATGTCATTCCGGAACGGGCGGAAATGCTGCTGACGATCCGGTCCTTTGACCCGAAGGTTCGCGACCTGCTGGAAGAGCGCATCCGCTCGGTGGCCGAAGGCCAGGCGGCAAGCTACGGAATGTCGGTGACCATTGAGTACGAGCGCGGCTACGAGCCGACCGTCAACCATGCGGCGGAGACAGAGTTCGCCCGCCAGGTGGCGAGGCGGGTAGTCGGCGCGGACAAGGTACACGACGTCCAGCGCCCGATGATGGGAAGCGAGGACTTTGGCTACATGCTGGCCGAAACGCCTGGAAGCTACTTCTTCCTGGGAACGAAGCGGACGGAAAAGGATCCGCCGCTTCATCATCCGCGGTTCGATTTCAACGACGACGTCCTTCCGATCGGCGCGGCCCTATGGGTCGAACTTGCCGAGAGCTGGCTTCCGGCAAAGTAGCTGAAGCAACCCGTCAGGCGGCTCGGCTCAACCGAATCGCCTGATGGCCTCGGCCAGCACGTCGCTGTCAATGTTGCCGCCCGACGCGATCACCACCACCGTGTCGCCGAGGCTCTCGCCGTGGAACAGTGCGGCGGCCAGAGCAACCGCGCCGCCCGGCTCGACGGCGATCTTCAACCGGGTGAAGGCAAGCACGGCCGCCTGGAGCGCCTCGTCGTCGCTGACGGCAATCCCCGATCCGGCGAGGCGCGAGAGGATGGGGAATGTCAGGTTGCCGGGCTGCGGCGTGACGATGGCGTCACAGATCGAACCCGTCTGGCTGGCATTCCGCTGGATGCTTCCCGCCTCGAGCGAACGGGCAAAGTCGTCGAAGCCGACCGGCTCGCATGTCCGGACCCTTAGCCCGGGTGCCTTTGCTTCTAGAGCGAGCGCAACGCCTGATGCCAGGCCGCCTCCGCCTGCGGGGACGAGCACGTCCGCCGTCTCGATACCTTCTTCCCTTGCCTGCTCGGCGATCTCCAGGCCTGTGGTTCCTTGGCCTGCAATGACCAGCGGTTCATCGAAGGGACGAATGAGGGTGAGGCCCCGCTCCTGCGAAATCCTGGCGCCGATCGCGTCCCTGTCCTCGGTTGCGCGATCGTAGAGAACCACCTCGGCGCCGAAGGCCCGGGTATTGGAGATCTTGATGCGCGGGGCGTCCGACGGCATGACGATGAGGCTGGGGATATTGTGGAGCCTAGCCGCGAGCGCCACGCCCTGGGCGTGATTGCCTGAAGAGAAGGCGATCACGCCCCTGTCCCTGACCGCGGGCTCCAGGCCAGAGATGGCAGACCATGCGCCCCGGAACTTGAACGAACCGGTATGCTGGAGGCACTCCGGCTTCACGAAGACCCGGCGTCCGGCAATCTCGTCGAGAAAAGGAGAGGAAAGTAGGGGAGTGCGCCGCACCCGACCGGAAAGGCGGTCGCGTGCGGCTTCGATCATCTGGATGCTGGTCATGTCGGGCCCTGTTGAGGCGCCGACAACCGGCACCGTTGATCAGGGCAACGTATAGGCAGTCTTCACCACAGTGAAGAACTCGGCCGCGTATTTCCCCTGCTCGCGAGGACCGAAGGAGGACGCCTTGCGACCGCCGAAGGGTACGTGGAAATCGACACCTGCCGTCGGCAGGTTGACCATGACCATCCCGGCTTCGGCATTGCGCTTGAAGTGCGTTGCGTACTTGAGGCTGGTCGTGGCAATGCCGGCGGCCAGGCCGAACGGAGTGTCGTTGGCGACAGCCAGCGCCTCGTCGTAATCCTTCACGCGGATTACGCTCGCAACCGGTCCGAAGATTTCCTCCCGGGAAATACGCATCTGGTTGGTCGCTTCCGTGAAGAGCGTCGGCTGCAGGTAGAAGCCGGGCGTGTCGCGCTCGATGCGCTCGCCCCCGAAGGCGAGCTTGGCGCCTTCCTTCTTGCCGATGTCGATATACTCCATGTCCTGCTGAAGCTGCTTTTCGTCGACGACCGGTCCGATATGGGTTCCCTGCTTCAGGGCATTGTCGACCACCAGGGTCTTGAGCCTTTCGGTCAGCGCCGCGACGAACTTGTCATGAATGCCCTCGGTCACGATGAGGCGGGAGGATGCAGTGCAGCGCTGCCCGGTAGAGAAGAAGCCGGAATTGGCTGCCGCTTCGACGGCGACGTTGAGATCGGCGTCGTCCAGAACCACCATCGGGTTCTTGCCGCCCATTTCCAGCTGGAACTTGCGGTTATGCTCGATGGACGAAAGGGCAACGCGCTTGCCGGTGCCGGTCGAACCGGTGAAGGTGATGCCCGCGAGATCCGGGCTGTCGAGCATGGCCTGGCCGACGACCGAGCCGCGGCCCATGACGAGGTTGAGGACGCCCTTGGGCAGGCCGGCCCGATGCAGGATGTCGACGATTGCCCAGGCGCATCCCGGAACGAGGTCCGCCGGCTTGAAGACGACCGTATTGCCGTAGCAGAGCGCCGGGGCGATCTTCCAAGCCGGGATGGCGATCGGGAAGTTCCAGGGCGTGATGATGCCGATGACGCCGACCGGCTCGCGGGTGATCTCGACGCCGATCCCGGGCCGCGCGGAGGGCAGGACTTCACCCGTCAGCCGAAGGGCTTCGCCGGCGAAGTAGTCGAAGATCTGGGCGGCACGAATGGTTTCGCCGATGGCTTCCGGAAGCGTCTTGCCTTCTTCGCGGGCGAGAAGCTTGCCGAGTTCTTCCTTGCGCGCCAGGATCTCGTCGGCTGCCTTCTTCAGGATGCCGTGACGCTCGAGGATTCCCGACTGGGACCACTTGGGGAAGGCTGCCTTGGCGGCGGCGATCGCTTGCTTTGCATCCTCGGCCGAGCCCTGGGCGTAGGAACCCACGACGTCGTTGGTATCGGAGGGGCTGATGTTGCTGGAGGCGTCGCTGCCCACCCACTCGCCAGCGATGAGGTTTTGATAGATGGTCATGGTCAGCTCCTTGTTTCGTCGATCGGCTGCTGCCTTACGACGTCGAGCCGCCCGGTTCAATAGTATGACTAAATGTTTGCGGACCGCCGTCGCCCTCTGAATTCGGCAGGCGAATTCGAGCTTTGATGGGAAGGTGGTCCGAAGCAAGGCGTGCGAGCGGGGTATCGTGAGCGATTACCGGGCCGAGGATCTCCGGCCGGTTCGCCATGATGCGGTCAAGTGCCAGCACCGGCAGTCGGGAGGGAAAGCTCGGCACCGCGGCCGGCAGGCCAAAGACCGAGGTCAATGTATTGAGGGATGACCGGTCGCCGAGCCGCCATTCGTTGAGGTCCCCCAGCAGGACGGTCGGCTGGTCTTCTCGCGAGTTGAGGAGATCGATGATCATGCGCGTCTGCTGGTGGCGCGACCGGTGCAGAAGCCCGAGATGGGCGGCGATGACGCGCAGGGCACTACCCCCCTTGAACTCGAGTTCCGTGATCAGGGCCCCGCGCGGCTCGAGCCCGGGGAGCTTGACCGGATGAACGTCGCGCACCAGGCCCTCCCGAAAGAAGATGACATTGCCATGCCACCCGTGCGCCTTGGATGCCCTCGAAAGGGGAACGGGCAGGAGACCCGTCTCCCGCTCCAGCCAGTCGAGATCCAGCAGCCCGCGCCGTTCGCCGAACCGGGTATCGGCCTCCTGGAGGGCGATGACATCGGCTCCTATTTCCTTGATGACCTCCTTGATCCGATAGGGATCGAACTTGCCGTCCACTCCAACGCATTTGTGGACGTTGTAGGATGCGATGAGTACGCCCTCGCCATCATCCGGGGGCGCAAACGGGGGACCCTTGCGGCCCTTCCGGTTGCGGAGGGACGCGAGGATACTGGCTGGAAGCGTCTGTCGTTTTGTCCGCATGGTCCTCCGGGCGGTGAGCCGGTCAATTTTGCCCGACACGAGCTTGATGGATCGGGCCTACAGGTAAGGCGAACCCAGCCACAGGAGGCGGTCGAGCAGCCGGGAAGGGAATGACATGTTCTTCAGCCCCTCCAGTGTAACCTGTCTTGCGGAGGAAATCGTAACATCGATCCTTCGTTCCAATCCTTGCGCGAAAGCAGTGTCCATTACTTCGAGATCGACCTCGAAGTTGAGGCGAAGCGAGCGGGGATCGAGGTTCGACGACCCGACGAAAGCCCAGCGGCCATCGATCGCCATCAGCTTCGAATGATTGAACGCGCCCGGAGCACGCCATATCCGGCAATAGTTCTTCAGCAACTGGTCGAACTGCGCCGTCATTGCGCGGTCGACGAGTTTGAGATTGTTGGCTTCTGGCACCACGATATCGACCTGCACGCCGCGCCGGGCCGCCGTGACCAGGGAGGTGATCAGTTCCCGGTCGGGCAGGAAGTAGGGCGAGGCTATTCGGATCGAGCGCCCGGCAACAGAAAAGGCGCCCATCAGCATCTTGTGGTTGGTTTCGATGCTTCTGTCGGGACCGGATGCCACGGCGCGGATCGCCACCGGCTGGCCCGGCTCGCTCGTCGGCGGAGCGATCTGCCACGCCTCGTCGTTCAGAACCTCGCCGCTCGTGAAGCGCCAATCCGAAGCGGCAATGGCAAAAAGGTCCGCGACGACGGGGCCGGTGACCCTGAAATGCGTGTCCAGCGCACTGTTTGCCCCGAAGAACTGACCGGAAAAGGCTTCGCGGATATTCATGCCGCCGGTGAATGCGATGCGACCATCGACGACGAGAATCTTGCGGTGCGTACGCAGGTTGGCATAGGGGAGCCTCAGGCCGGAGATCACGTTGCCGTTGAAGACGTCGACCGTGACGCCGCCCTCGCGTAGCATTCCCAGCACGCTCGGCACCGAATATCGCGCACCGACCGCGTCGATGAGAACCCGCACCGTCACACCCCGGGCAGTGGCAGCGCTCAGGGCCTCGACGAAGCGCCGCCCCACCCGGTCCCGGTCGAAAATGTAGGTCTCAAGGAGGATTGACCTCTCGGCCTCGGCGATCGCCCGCAGCATGGCCTGATAGGCGTCATCGCCGGTGGTCAGCGCTTCAATCGAGTTACCGGAAGTGATGTCGTGCTGGGTTACGCGGTCGCCCAGAACCTTCATGGCGGCGAAGCGGTCGCCGAACCTCTCGGCGATCATCTCGCCCGTCACGTCGAAGGCATCGAAGTGATCGCGCGCATGGCCCAGCAACACGCGTTGCTCGCTGATCGCACTTCTGCGAATGCGGTTGATGCCGGCGATGAAATAGAGAAGGGCGCCGACGAGCGGCGAGAGGATGATGACGCCGACCCAGCCGATCGCCGATCTCACTTCCTCCTTCGTCATCGCCGCATGAACGGCCGCCGACACCCCGAGCACGAGCGAAAGCAGGAAAAGCACGTGGGGCCAGTAGGACTCGATCAATGTCAGCATGACCCGAAGATATAGGTGCGGCCCCGTGCGAGGCAATCGGCCGCGAGACGGTCTCCTCGCGGCCGGTCTGTTAGGCGTCAGGCGGCTGCCAGTTGCGCCGAAAATGCATCGAGCGATGCTTCGAACGTATCGAAGATCGTGTTGATCTGCTCGTTGGAGACGATCAGCGGCGGGCAAAGTGCGATACTGTCCCCGATCGCGCGGCCGATGACGCCCTTCTCGAGCATCAGGCTTGCGAACTTCGGCCCGAGCTGACCCGCGGGAACGCCTTCCCTCGGCTTCAACTCCAGCGCGCCGATCAGGCCGACGCCCCGCGCCTCGATCGCCAGCGGATGGCCTTCGAGGTCCTTCAGCCGCTTGAGGAAGGTCGGGCTGAGCCCGCGGGCATTGCCGACCAGGTCGCGTTCTTCGATGATCGCGAGGTTTTCCAGCGCGACGGCGGCTGCCACGGGGTGGCCGCTGGCTGTGAAGCCGTGGCCGAAGGTCCCGATCTTCTCCGACTCGTCGGCAAGGGGGCCATAGACCCGCTCGTTGATCAGCAGCGCGGAAATCGGCTGGTAGGACGACGACAGCTGCTTGGAGAGGGTCATGATGTCCGGCTGCATGCTATAGGTGGTCGTGCCGAACATCTCGCCGGTCCGTCCGAAACCGCAGATCACTTCGTCTGCGATCAGCAGGATGTCGTATTTCCTGAGGACGGTCTGGATCGCCTCCCAATAGCCCGCAGGCGGGACGATCACGCCGCCGGCGCCCATCACCGGCTCGCCGATGAATGCCGCCACGGTTTCCGAACCTTCCTTCATGATGAGATCTTCGAGATCCTTCGCGCAACGCGCCACGAATTCTTGCTCGGTCTCGCCCTCATTCGCGAACACGCGGTAATGCGGGCAGGTGGTGTGGAAGATGTTGGCGAGCGGCAGGTCGAAGGATCGGTGATTGTTGGGCAGGCCGGTCAGGCTCGCGCTGGCGATCGTGACGCCGTGATAGCCCTTCACCCGGGAGATGATCTTCTTCTTCTCAGGCTTGCCCAGCGCGTTCGACCGATACCACACCATCTTGATCGCCGTGTCGTTGGCTTCCGAACCGGAGTTGGTGAAGTAGACCTTTGACATCGGAACCGGCGCCATCTGGATCAGCTTCTCCGCCAGGTCGACGGAAGGCCCGTGGGTCCGGCCCGTGAAGGTGTGATAATAGGGCAGGATCGACATCTGCCGCGCGGCGGCATCCACCAGTCGCCGTTCCCCGAAACCGACAGCCACGCTCCAGAGGCCCGACATCGCTTCGATATACCGCTTGCCGTTATTGTCGAACACGTAGACACCCTCGCCCCGATCGATGACGAGCGCCCCGTCCCGTTCCAGGGCCCGGGCATTGGTGTAGGAATGCAGCTGGTAGGCCTGGTCGCGGGCCTCGACGGAATTCGGCTGAACGGTCACGATGGTCTCCTTCACAAATCGGTGACGACGTCTTATCGCGAAGCCCGCCCGCCGTCAGCAATCGAAAGCGGCAACAAAGCGCCAGGGCTTATTTCGCCGCCATCGCCGCAACGGGGGGCTCGGCTCCCGCCGGGATCGGACTGGTATAGTCCTGTCCCTTTCGTCGCCGCCTCAGGTCAGCCCAGGCCGCCTCCCGCAATTCCGGTCGCGACAATGCCGCGACGCCCGTCGCCGCCATTACCTTTGCGGCCGCGACCATGCCCTTGTATGCCAACGGGCTCTTTCCCTGGGCCACGACCTGCCATGTGTGCAACTGCGTTCCGACGGCAAGCGTCGGCCCGTAGGCCTGGACCGTGGGCACGACCCAACTCACATCACCCACATCCGTCGAGCCGCCCATCTGCCGGACCTCGCCATGGGCCGGGAGAATGAAATCGGCGAGCGGGATGTCTCGCTCCTCGAGCCGCTCCTGCGCCCAGCTGGCGGCAATATCCCCGGCCGTCAGCGTGGCGCGGATCTCGTTCGCAAACCGGATGTCGTCCGCGTCGAACTCCGGGGCGCCCAGGCCTTCCCAGATACCCTGCATCGCGTCCATCAGCGGCGTGTTGACGATGACGTTGGAAACGCCGGAAAGGATGGTGCTCTGCATCCTCGTCTCGGTCATGAGTGCCGCTCCTTCGGCAACCTTTTTCACTCGCTCGATGAGGGCGAGCAGGCCGCCGAGTTCCGTCGCCCGCACCACATAGCGGACCTTCGCGTAGGCCTGGACGACATTGGGAGAGATACCGCCCGCGTCCAGGATGGCGTAATGGATCCGGTAGTCGGACGGCATGTGCTCGCGCATGTAGTTGATGCCGACATTCATCAGCTCCACGGCGTCGAGGGCGCTGCGCCCGAGCTCGGGTACCGCCGCGGCGTGGGCTGCGCGACCGAAGAATTCGAAGTCTATCCGGCAGTTTGCGAGCGAAGTCTCCCTCTGCACGCCGGCAAAATTGCTGGGGTGCCAGCTGATGGCGATGTCGACGTCATCGAATGCGCCGGAGCGAACCATGAACGCTTTTGCGGCGCCACCCTCTTCGGCGGGACAGCCATAGTAGCGGACCCGTCCGGGGGTGCCTGTGCGCTCCAGCCAGTCCTTAACCGCCGTAGCCGCCAGCAGCGAACCGGAACCCAGCAGGTTATGGCCGCAGCCATGACCGTTCCCACCGGCAACCAGGGGATCCTGGGAGGTGACGCCCGCCTTCTGGCTGAGACCGGCCAGGGCATCGTATTCGCCGAGAAACGCGATGACCGGGCCGCCTTCTCCTGCCTCGCCGATCATAGCCGTGGGTATGCCGGCGACCTCATCCGTGACCCGGAAGCCCTGCGCTTCGAGCATTTCGCGATGGGCCGCAGCCGACTGCGTCTCCATGTAGCAGGTCTCCGGTGTTGCCCAGACCCTATCGCTGAGCTCGATGAACTGCTGTCTTCTCGTATCGACGAAGTCCCAGACTTCCGGATGATTGCCTTTGGCTTCAGTCATCTCCAACGCCCTGTTGCAACGCACACGGGGCCGAACCTAACGAGATTTCCAAAGGCGTGCAAACGCCTGTCGTGCCAAGCGAGTTGCTTCCCGCGCACCAGCTTTACCACAAGTTTAAACCATCTCGACAAGCACGTCTTATTCGCTATGCTCCCGCGCCACGGACCGGCCGTAATTCACCAAGAAATTGCCCGAATTGGGTACAACTTGGCTCTCTGCGGCCCAATCGAGGGATAATAATCCTCGAGTTTGACCAGATGAGTGCCGGAGGATATGGGCCGGACGTAGGAACCAGGGCCGCAAATGCGGTGGCGGTTCCAAGGGGTAAAGCTTGATTGTCGAATGGCTCAAGCCGTTCGCCAGGAGGTGTGACAAGAACTGAAAAGATGCGCGAAGGCGCACGACCACAATATCTCAATCGAACCCGGCCAAGGCCGGTCACCAGAACTCGGAGAATCCCGATGAAACGTACGATTGCAATCGCGGCAGCCCTGCTGTCTGCAACGTTCTTTGCCAGCGCCGCCAGCGCCAAGACCTTCGTCTACTGCTCGGAAGGCTCGCCGGAAGGCTTCGACCCCGGCATGTATACCGCCGGCACGACATTCGATGCCTCGGCGCACCCGATCTACAGCCGCCTGATGGAGTTCAAGCCCGGCACGACCGAGGCTCAGCCGGGTCTCGCAGAGAGCGACGAAGTCAGCGACGACGGCACCGTCTACACCTTCAAGCTGCGGCCGGGCGTCAAGTTCCACACGACCGAGTTCTTCACGCCCACCCGCGACATGAATGCCGACGACGTCGTCTTCTCGCTCGAGCGCCAGATCAACCCGGAGCATCCCTGGAACCAGTACGTTCCCGGCACGTCCTGGGAATATGCAGCCGGCATGGGCTTCCCCGAGCTGATCAAGTCGATCGAAAAGGTCGACGACATGACGGTGAAGATCACCCTCAATCGTCCCGAAGCACCGTTCCTCGCGAATCTGGCAATGCCGTTCGCCTCGATCGTTTCCAAGGAATATGCCGACAAGCTTGAAGCCGAAGGCAAGAAGGAACAGCTGAACCAGATGCCGGTCGGCACCGGTCCGTTCTCCTTCGTCGGCTACCAGCAGGACGCGGTCATCCGCTACAAGAAGAACCCCGATTACTGGGGCGGTGCGCCGAAGATCGACGATCTGGTCTTCGCAATCACCACCGACGCCGCCGTCCGCTACCAGAAGCTCAAGGCCGGCGAATGCCACTTGATGCCGTTCCCGAACGCCGCCGACGTTGAGTCGATGCGCGCCGACGAGAACCTGACGGTCCTCGAGCAGGAAGGCCTCAACGTCGCCTACCTCGCCTACAACACCACGCAGGCTCCGTTCGACAAGCCCGAAGTCCGCAAGGCGCTGAACAAGGCGATCAACAAGCAGGCGATCGTCGATGCCGTCTTCCAGGGCATGGCGACCCCCGCCAAGAACCCGATCCCGCCGACCATGTGGTCCTATAACGACGCCATCGAAGACGATACCTACGATCTCGAAGCAGCAAAGAAGATGCTGCAGGACGCCGGCGTCGAGAACCTTTCGATGAAGATCTGGGCAATGCCTGTTTCGCGCCCCTACATGCTGAACGCACGTCGCGCCGCTGAAATCATCCAGGACGACCTCGCCAAGATCGGCGTCAACGCCGAAATCGTTTCCTACGAGTGGGCCGAATACCTTGACCGCTCCAAGGCAAAGGACCGCGACGGCGCGGTTATCCTCGGCTGGACCGGTGACAACGGCGACCCGGACAACTTCCTCGACACGCTGCTCGGCTGCAACGCCGTAGGCGGCAACAATCGTGCCCAGTGGTGCAACGAGGAGTTCGACGCCCTGGTGAAGAAGGCCAAGGAAACCTCCGATCCCGCCGAGCGCACCAAGCTCTACGAGGAGGCTCAGGTCGTCTTCAAGCGCGAAGCGCCCTGGGCGACCCTGGATCACTCCCTGTCGATCGTTCCGATGCGCAAGGAAGTGACCGGCTTCGTCCAGAGCCCGCTTGGCGACTTCACCTTCGAGAACGTCGATATTGCTGAGTAATCGCGCGTAATTGATGAATCTGCCGCGGGATGCGTTGCGTTTCCCGCGGCATTTGCTTTATGAGCGCCAGAAAAAATAAAAATGAAGTGAAACCACTTCAAGCGCCACGAGCGGGGTCCAACACCTGCCGCGGTTCAAGACACAGAAGGTTTCCTATGTTCGGCTTTCTCCTGCGGCGCTTCGCCGTTCTGATCCCGACGTTTATCGGGGTCTCGATCATCTCGTTCTCGTTCATCCGGCTTCTGCCGGGCGATCCTGTCGCGCTCCTTTCCGGCGAGCGCGTCATGTCTCCGGAGCGACATGCGCAGATCAGCGCCCAGCTCGGGCTCGACAGGCCGCTGATCGTACAATATTTCGATTATCTCGGGGGCATCGTCACGGGTGACTTCGGATATTCGATCGTCTCGAAGACGCCTATTCTCGACCAGTTCCTGGCGCTTTTCCCGGCCACGGTCGAACTGTCGCTCTGCGCGATCTTTCTCGCCATCATCATCGGAATTCCGGCGGGCGTCATCGCCGCCATCAAGCGTGGCTCGTTCTTCGACCATTCGCTGATGGGCGTCGCCCTCATCGGCTATTCCATGCCGATCTTCTGGTGGGGCCTTCTGCTGATCATCCTGTTCTCCGGCACCCTGCAATGGACGCCGGTCTCGGGCCGCATCTCGCTGATGTACTTCTTCCCGCAGGTAACCGGCTTCATGCTGATCGACTCGCTGCTGTCCGGTCAGAAGGGCGCCTTCATGTCGGCGGTCAGCCATCTGGCGCTTCCCTCGATCGTGCTGGCGACCATCCCGCTCGCCGTCATCGCCCGCCAGACCCGCTCGGCAATGCTCGAAGTGCTCTCGGAGGACTACGTACGCACGGCCCGCGCCAAGGGCCTGTCGCCGTTCCGAGTCGTCGGGATCCATGCACTGCGCAATGCGATGATCCCCGTCATCACGACGATCGGCCTGCAGATCGGCGTCATGTTGGCAGGCGCCATCCTGACGGAGACGATCTTTTCCTGGCCTGGAATTGGCAAGTGGATGGTCGACAGCGTCTTCCGGCGCGACTACCCGGTCATCCAGGGTGGCCTGCTGCTGATCGCCGCCGTCATCATGTTCGTCAATCTGATCGTTGATCTGCTCTACGGCCTGATCAACCCTCGTATCCGGCACTAGAAGGAGAAATCCCCATGGCCGATACCCTCACCGATATCGAAAACTCGCCGGAAGTCCTCTCGAGCGCGGCGCTGCGTCGCCAGATGTTCAAGGAATTCTGGTTCTACTTTTCCGAAAACCGCGGCGCCGTCGCCGGCCTCATCGTCTTCGTTGCGCTCGTGCTGGTCGCCATCTTCGCGCCGGTGATCGCCCCGCATTCGCCGTTCCAGCAATATCGCGACGCCATCCTGCTTCCCCCAGCCTGGCTGGAGGGAGGTAACATGAGCTACCTTCTCGGCACCGACCCAGTCGGCCGGGATATCCTTTCGCGCCTGATCTACGGCTCGCAGTACTCGCTGTTCATCGGCGTTTTCGTGACCACGCTGTCACTCACCAGCGGCATCCTGATCGGCCTCATCGCCGGTTACTACCGCGGCTGGATCGACACCGCGATCATGCGATTGATGGACATCATCCTGGCCTTTCCGTCGCTGCTTCTGGCACTCGTGCTGGTCGCGATCCTGGGTCCTGGCCTGATCAACGGCATGATCGCCATTGCGCTCGTTATTCAGCCGCATTTCGTGCGCCTGACGCGTGCGGCCGTCATGACCGAAAAGACGCGTGACTACGTCACCGCGTCGCGTCTCGCCGGCGCCGGTCCGCTGCGTCTGATGTTCCGCACCATCCTGCCGAACTGCACCGCGCCGCTCATCGTCCAGGCGACGCTCTCCTTCTCCAATGCCATCCTCGACGCCGCAGCTCTCGGCTTCCTCGGCATGGGCGCACAGCCGCCTGCGCCGGAATGGGGCACCATGCTCGCGGAAGCGCGCGAATTCATCCTGCGCGCCTGGTGGGTGGTGACCTTCCCGGGCCTCGCGATCCTCATCACGGTTCTTGCGATCAACCTTATGGGTGACGGACTGCGCGATGCGCTCGACCCCAAACTGAAGAGGTCCTGACCATGGCGCTGCTGCAAATCGACAACCTCACCGTTGAATTCGAGACCGCATCCGGCTGGTTTCGGGCCGTCGATGGCGTCTCCCTCTCCGTGGAGAAGGGAGAGGTCCTGGCTATCGTCGGGGAATCCGGGTCCGGAAAATCCGTCGCCATGCTGGCCGTCATGGGCCTCCTTCCCTGGACGGCGAAGATCACGGCGGATCGGATGCTCTTCGAGGGACGTGACCTGCGGAACATCGGTGCGGCCGAGCGTCGCAAGCTGATCGGCAAGGACATCTCGATGATCTTCCAGGAACCGATCGCGAGCCTCAACCCCTGCTTCACGGTCGGCTTCCAGATCGAGGAAGTGCTGCGCATCCATCTCGGGCTGGACAAGAAGGCCCGGCGCGCCCGCGCAATCGAACTCTTCCGGCAGGTGGGCCTGCCCAATCCGGAAGAGCGGCTGAAGCACTTCCCGCATCAGATGTCCGGCGGCCAGTGCCAGCGCGTCATGATCGCGATGGCCATCGCCTGCGATCCCAAGCTGCTGATTGCCGACGAACCTACGACGGCGCTCGACGTGACGATCCAGAAGCAGATCCTCGATCTCCTGATGTCGCTCCAGCAGAAGAACGGCATGGGCCTCATCATGATCACCCATGACATGGGCGTGGTCGCCGAGACCGCCGACCGCGTGGTCGTGCAGTACAAGGGCAAGAAGATGGAGGAGGCCGACGTCTTGTCCCTGTTCGAGAACCCCAAGAGCAACTACACCCGGGCGCTCCTGGCCGCCCTTCCGGAGAACGCCACCGGCGACCGTCTGACCACGGTATCGGAATTCTTCGATGGCAAGCCGGAACCCGTGGAGACACGCGCATGACCGATGCATCCAACAACATCATGCTCGAAGTCCGCGACATCAAGCGTGACTACGAACTGCCGGGCGGCCCCTTCAAGCCGAAGAAGATCGTTCACGCCGTCAAGGGCGTCTCGTTCAGCCTGGAGCGTGGAAAGACACTCGCGATCGTCGGCGAATCCGGCTGCGGCAAGTCGACGCTTGCCCGCATGCTGACCTTCATCGACGAACCGACGTCCGGCGAACTGATCATCGACGGCAAGACGATCGACACACGCCCCGGCCACCTGACCACCGAGATGCGGCAGAAGGTCCAGATCGTCTTCCAGAACCCCTACGGGTCGCTGAACCCGCGCCAGAAGATAGGCGACGTTCTGGGCGAACCGCTCTTGATCAACACCGACATGTCGGCCAAGGAGCGGCGTGAGCGCGCCACCGAGATGCTGGTGAAGGTCGGGCTCGGACCCGAGCACTACAATCGCTATCCGCACATGTTTTCCGGCGGCCAGCGCCAGCGCATCGCGATTGCCCGCGCGCTGATGCTCAACCCGAAGCTCCTGGTGCTCGACGAGCCCGTCTCGGCCCTCGACCTTTCCGTCCAGGCCCAGGTTCTCAACCTTCTGGCGGATCTGCAGGAGGAGTTCGACCTTACCTACGTCTTCATCAGCCACGACCTCTCCGTCGTGCGCTACATCGCCGACGAAGTCATGGTGATGTATTTCGGCGAGGCCGTGGAATACGGCACCCGTGAGGACGTGTTCTCCGACCCCAAGCACGAGTACACCAGGACGCTGTTTGCAGCGACGCCGCGGGCTGATGTGGACTCCATTCGTGAGCGTGTCGCGCGCAAGAAGGCGGCGAACGCAGCCTGATCATTCCGTAAAAAAACGACGCTGGCGGCTCGCCCGTCAGCGTCGGTTTACACGTAAGCCTGGCGGACGCCACGCACCGCCCCTGACTACTTCACCCGCTCGAGGATGGAGACATAGTTGGCAACGGCGGCGCCTCCCATGTTGAAGATGCCGGCCTTTGCGGCATCCGGCACCTGCATGTCGCCAGCCTCGCCGCAGACCTGCATGGCGGCCATGACATGCATGGAAACCCCGGTGGCTCCGACCGGGTGCCCCTTCGACTTCAACCCTCCGGATGGATTGATCGGCAGCTTCCCGTCCTTGGCGGCCAGTCCCTCGCGAACGACCCTGTAGCCCTCGCCGGACTTTGCCAGACCCATCGCCTCGTATTCGATCAGTTCGGCGATCGTGAAGCAATCGTGGGTCTCGACGAGATCGAGGTCATCCAGCGCAAGTCCCGCGTCCGAAAGAGCTTTCTGCCAGGCAAGGCGAGCACCGTCGAAGGTAATCGGGTCGCGGCGCGAAAGGGCGAGGATGTCGTTGACATGCGCTCGGGCACGGAAGGCGACCGCCCGCTGCATCTGCGCCGCCACATCGGGATGGGCAAGCACCAGTGCCGCCGCTCCGTCCGACACGAGCGAGCAATCAGTCCGGCGAAGCGGTGCCGCCACGTAAGGGTTCTTGTCCGAAACGGTGTTGCAGAAATCGACGGAGAACTCCCGCTGCATGTGAGCGTAAGGGTTCCCCATGCCGTTTGCATGGTTCTTGGCGGCGATCATCGCCAGTTCCTCCGACCGGTCTCCATATCGCTGGAAATAGGTATTGGCGATCCGTCCGAAGAGGCCGGCAAATCCTCCCTGGATATCGGCCTCTTCCTCCCTGAACGACGCGCCCAGAAGCACGTCCCCGGTCTCCTCCGTCGACAGCGACGTCATCTTCTCGGCTCCGACAACCAGCGCGACCCGCCCTCGCCCCGATGCAATGAAATCCAGCGCAGAATAGATCGCCGCCGATCCCGTCGCACAGGCGTTCTCCATCCTGACGGCCGGCGTATTGGTAAAGCCGTCAGCCGCCATCGCGACCAGAGCGCCCTGGAAATCCTGCTTCGTGAAGCCGTTGTTGAATACGCCGACGAAGATGCCGTCGACCTCCCTCGCCTCGATGCCCGCATGCGCCAGCGCCGGGTTGATCACTTCCGCCATGAGCTCCCTCGTGGTGGAAGCCTCGGATTTACCGAACTTGGAATGTGCCCAGCCAACGATCTGCGCGGTCGTCATTTTGCTTCTCCTCCTAACGGATCGGCCCGATGATCTCCGGCCTCTCGCGTATAGAGGATATAAGCGGGCGCGAGCGCCAGTCGATACGGTGCTACCCAGAAAGCCCCCTGGTCACGTCCGACCTGGCCAGCCCAGGAACCACGTTGGCGCAGGAACATTGACCGTGTCCTGCCTCTCCATTAGAACGCCGCGACAAGCCCTCGCATGGCAGGGTGCGAACGCTCCGGAGTGAAGCGGATGGCACGACTTCCGCCACGATCGCGGACATCATCCCGAAATATGCGCAGTCCAGCGGATGCCTGGTGGCTCCGCATGGTGCTCGGCGTATTTCTCGCCGCCTTCGCGGGACTGATCGCCAGTCCGACGAACCACGCTCGCCCTGATACCGCTGCGTCCACCGGCGCAAGCAGTTCGGAGATCGCACACCTTTCCAAAAGAGAGCCCTCGCGCTTCGTTGTCGCCGACATCAGACGCGATGGAGTACCGGTTTCCACGTTCGATGATGGCGGCGGCTTCCTGCCGCCCTCGACGCTCCGGTTGCTCCTCCGCGATACGTCCGGCGGCCTCCGCGCCCCGACACCGAGCCGGGCTGCCGGAGCGAGCGCATCTTCATTCGACCCGCGAGCGCCGCCGTCCGCTGCCTGACGCGTGGATGAAGGATCATCCGCAGGGCAGAATTCAGCGCCCCGGCCGCGTGACGCGCCGAGAGGCCGAGCAGGAATAATGACATGAGAAATTCTCCGTGGGTGGTGGCGACTTACGCCTTCATCATTTTTATAGGCACCCTGATTGCCTTGCCGAACGTGCTTCCGCAGTCGGTACTCGACCGGATGCCGTCATGGCTGCCTCACGAGCGGGTATCGCTCGGACTGGACCTGAGGGGGGGCTCGCACCTCGTTCTCGAAGTGGACCGCGCCGATCTGGTCAACGAGCGTCTCCAGAACCTGATGCAGGACGGGCGGCGCATTCTCCGTGAAAACGGCATCGAGACGGCCGGCATTCGTCGCAGCGGCGACACGATTACCGTGACACTGCGCGACCCGGCCCAACGCGGCGCCGCCGTGACCCAGCTGGAAACGCTTTCCAATCCGGTCGGTTTCGGGACCACGGTGGGACAGTCGGACCTGCGCATAACGACGCCGACCGACAACACGATTACCCTGGCCTACACCGACGCTGGCATTACCGCCCACGGCAGTGCTGCGGTGGAGCAAAGCCTTGAGATCATCCGCCAGCGTGTTGACCAGGTAGGGGTCGCCGAGCCGACCATCCAGCGCGTCGGCGATGACCGCGTCCTGGTCCAGCTTCCCGGCGAACAGGATCCCTCGCGCCTGCGGCAGCTGCTGGGCTCCACCGCCAAGATGAGCTTTCACCTGCTCGGCAACCAGGGCGAGCCGGGCGTCACCATGCTTGCCGACGAACAGGGCCAGCAGTTCCCCGTCCTCGACCGCGTCGAACTCTCCGGCGACCGCCTGACGGACGCACGCGCTGCGTTCGACCAGCAGACCAATGAGCCCGTCGTCAACTTCCGCTTCGACACGGCCGGCGCGAGCCGCTTCGCCCAGATCACCCAGGCCAATGTCGGCCGGCCCTTCGCAATCGTTCTGGATGACAAGGTCCTGAGCGCACCCGTCATCCGCCAGCCGATTACCGGCGGTTCGGGGCAGATCTCCGGCGGCTTCAGCGTCGAGGAGGCGAATACCCTGGCGGCACTGCTGCGTGCAGGAGCGCTGCCGGCAAAGCTCACGGTCATCGAGGAACGGACCGTCGGCGCCGACCTCGGCTCCGATGCGATCGAGATGGGCATCTATACCGGTCTGATCGGCTTCGCCCTCGTCGTCGCCTTCATGTTCGTCCTCTACGGCTCGTGGGGCATTCTCGCCAACATCGCGCTGACCCTGAACATCATCCTGACCTTCGCCGGTCTTACCTTGCTCGGAGCGACGCTGACGCTACCGGGTATCGCGGGTATCGTGCTTGGTATCGGACTGGCCGTTGATGCGAACGTGCTGATCAACGAGCGCATCAAGGAAGAGGCGCGCAAGGGCAAGAGCGCCTTCGCCGCGATCGATGCGGGCTTCGCGCGCGCCTATTCCACCATCGTCGACAGTAACGTGACCGCGCTTATCGCGACGGTCCTGCTTTTCTGGTTCGGCTCCGGTCCCGTCCGCGGCTTCGCCGTCACGATGGGTATCGGCATTGCGATCTCTATGTTCACCGCGGTTTCCGTCGTGCGCGTGGCCATGGTGTTCATTGCCAACCGCTACAAGCTGAAGAAGATCGTCATCAAGCCATTGCTTCCGATCAACCTGATTCCGGACGGAACCAGGATCAACTTCATGAAGGCGCGCTTCATCGGGATCGGCGTGTCGCTGGTGCTTTCCTTCGCCTCGATCATCCTGTTCTTCACGCCAGGTCTCAATTACGGCGTGGATTTCCGCGGCGGCATCCAGATGGAAGTCGTGACGGAAGGCGAAGCAGATCTCGCCGCCTTCAGAAGCCAGCTCGGCGAGCTTGGGCTTGGCGAGGTTGCGCTGCAGGAGTTCGGCAGCCCCAATCACCTGCTGGTGCGGATCGAACGTCAGCCGGGCGGCGAAGAAGCCCAGACCGAAGCCGTCGAGCGCCTGCGGGCGGAGGTGGTGGAGATCGATCCGACATCCAAGGTCCAGCGGACCGAGGTCGTCGGACCGAAGGTCAGCGGTGAGCTGGCGACTGCCGGTATCCTCTCCGTCGTCCTCGCCTCGCTGGCGATGCTCGTCTACATCTGGGTCCGCTTCGAATGGCCCTTCGCGGTCGGCGCTATCGTGACGCTCATTCTCGACGTTACGAAGACGGTCGGCTTCTTTGCCATCACCGGCCTTGACTTCAACCTGACCGCCATCGCTGCGCTGTTGACCCTGGTCGGTTACTCGGTGAACGACAAGGTCGTGGTCTATGACCGGATGCGCGAGAACATGCGCCTCTACAAGAAGATGCCGCTTCGCGAACTGATCGACCGGTCGATCAACGAGACCCTGGCGCGAAGCCTCTACACCTCCGTGACGGCCTTCCTCGCCATGCTTCCGATGGCCATATGGGGCGGAAGCGCGGTGGAGAGTTTTGCCATACCCATGGTCTTCGGCATCGTGATCGCCGCGTCCTCGTCCGTCTTCATCGCCGCTCCCATCCTGCTCTTCCTTGGCGACTGGCGCACCCGCCGCGCCAAGGCGACCACGGAAGAGGCGATGCTGGAGGAAGGCGACCGGCCGAAGGAAGCCTGAGGCCTGCACGAGAGCGTTTGGGGGGCGGGTGCATGCATCCGTCCCTTTTTTTGTGAGCCCACAACCTTGAGGAGACGCCACTGGCCGCCTATGCCGCGCTGTTCGCCGCCGCATTTTTAGCCGCGACCATCCTTCCGCTGCAGTCGGAAACCATTCTCGTCGGACTGATCCTGTCGGGCGACTATTCCACGACTGCGCTTATCGCCGTGGCGTCGATCGGAAATACTTTGGGCGCTGTCGTGAACTGGGGTCTTGGCCGGGGGATCGAGCGCTTCCGCGACCGCCGCTGGTTTCCCGCATCCCCTCAAAGGCTTGAGAAGGCCCATGTCTGGTACCGGCGCTACGGAAAATGGTCGCTCCTCCTGAGCTGGCTGCCGATCGGCGGCGACGCACTCACGGTAATTGCCGGCGTTCTTCGGGAGCCGCTGCCGACCTTCCTGCTTCTGGTCTTCATCGGCAAGACCGCCCGCTATCTCGTGCTTGCCGGCGCGACGCGTGGGCTTTTCTAGCTTCGGGGCCGGAAGACCAGCCCGGGGGGTCGAACCGGCATCGCACGGGAGGTCCGCCTTCCCTGTTGAAGGAAGGCGGATGCGCGGATCGTCAGCCGATCGCCATGAGGCTGGCATTGCCGCCAGCCGCGGCAGTGTTGACGGAGGTCGACACTTCCTCCAGGAGCCAGTTGAGGCAATAGGCATCCGCCTTGTCGCCCAGGTCTTGCGTTCGCGCTGCCTGCACGAGCACCAGCGGTCCGTCGAGTTGCGCAATCCGTTGCGTCACGGCCCGGATACGCTGCGGTTCCCCTTCCACCAGGGCGCCCGCAAAGGGGCCATTGAGCGACCAGTCGTCACTCCAGGCGATACGTGCAGACACCGATGCCGGAAGCGACGCGGCAAAGGGCTTGAGCCCGGTCGCCTCATCGATCACCGCATGGTTTCCTGTCGCCAGAACCGCCCCCAGTTGGTGGAGCATTCCCTCTTCCGTCTCCGGTGAAAGCAGGATGCGTCCCCGGGGATGGAGAGCGTAGAGATTGTTTTCACCGACTGGACCGGCAAGGACGATGTCCAGCCAGAGCGTCGACGTGCTGCCCATGGCGGCAGCGGTCTCGGCCATCTGGGCCTCGCCCCTGGACTGCAGCCAGCGCACGTAGTCGAGAAGCGCGGGATCCGTGTGGACGGAACTGTGCTGGGGCGGAACGGGCGGATTATCCACCAGCCGACCGAGATAAAGCGGGCCGCCGGCCTTCGGCCCCGTCCCCGAAAGACCGCGTCCGCCAAACGGCTGCACGCCCACGACCGCGCCGATGATGTTGCGATTGACGTAGAGGTTGCCCGCCCGGATGCGGCTCGTCACATGGGCTATCGTCTCGTCAAGACGCGTATGCAGTCCGAAGGTGAGCCCATAGCCCGTCGCGTTGATATCGTCGATGAGGCGATCGAGTTCGTTGCGACGATAGCGGATCACATGCAGCACCGGCCCGAAGACCTCGCGTTCGAGGTCCCTCAGCGACTGCAATTCGATGATCGTCGGCGACACGAAAGTGCCGGCCGTCGTTTCCGCAGGCAAATCAACCTGTTCGACCTTGCGCCCGAGGCCGCGCATCTTTTCGATATGGGCTTCGATGGTCTCTCTGGCCTCTTCGGTTATGACCGGGCCGATGTCGATGCTGAGGCGATCGGTTCGGCCGATCGACAGTTCCTTCAACGCTCCCTTGAGCATGGCGAGCGTCCGCTCCGCGATTTCCTCCTGGAGGCAAAGGACGCGCAACGCCGAGCAACGCTGGCCGGCGCTGTCGAATGCCGAGGCGATGACATCGCCGACAACCTGCTCGGCAAGAGCCGAGGAATCGACGATCATGGCATTCTGCCCGCCCGTCTCGGCAATCAGTGGGATCGGCTTCCCGTTTGCCAGCAGGCGGTCCGAGAGCTGTCGCTGGATCAGTCGCGCCACCTCCGTCGATCCGGTGAACATCACACCACATGTTTCCGGAGCGCCCACCAGCGCGGCGCCGACGCCTCCGTCGCCCGGCACGAACTGCAAGGCACGCTCAGGTACCCCGGCCTCGTGCAGCAGGCGAACGGCTTCCGCCGCGATCAGCGGCGTCTCTTCGGCGGGTTTCGCCAGAACCGGGTTTCCGGCAACGAGGGCCGCCGCTACCTGGCCGGTGAAGATCGCCAGAGGAAAGTTCCATGGGCTGATGCAGACGACGGGGCCGAGCGGCTTGTGCGCCGGTCCCAGCGTGCGCCGTGCCTGTGCCGCGTAGTAGCGGAGGAAGTCGACCGCTTCCCGCACCTCGGCAATTGCGTTGGGAAGCGACTTGCCCGCCTCGCGCATGATCAGCCCCAGCAGGATCGGCATACGCTCCTGCATCAGGTCGGCTGCCCGCTCCAGTTGACCGGCCCGCTCAGCCGGCGCGAGGGCCGCCCATTCCGGTGCCATCTCGGCCGCCGCCCGGACCGCTGTCTGCGCTTCCTCAGCGCTCGCCTCGATCACCCGACCGACCACATCCGAATGATCGCCGGGGTTCAGGACGGCACGCTCCGCTCCCCCGGGACGCACGCCGTCGATCATCGGCGCCGCCATCCATTCCATGCTGGCGCTTCGTTGCAGTTCGCCGCTCACCGAGGAAAGCGTGTCCTCGTTCGAAAGATCGAGGCCGGAGGAGTTCGGGCGCCCCTTCCCGAAAATATCGCGCGGCAACGGGATCTCGCCGTGGCGGGCGCCGGGATTTGCCATAGCGCGAACCACGGACACCGGATCGGCGATCAGTTCGTCGACTGAAACCGCTTCATCGGCGATACGGTTGACGAAGGAGGAGTTCGCGCCGTTCTCCAGCAGCCGCCGGACGAGATAGGCGAGCAGCGTCTCATGTGTGCCGACAGGCGCGTAGATGCGGCATGGCCGGTCAAGCTTGCTGGGACCGACGACCTCTTCGTAGAGGGGCTCGCCCATCCCATGCAGGCACTGGAACTCGTATTTGCCGACCCGGAAATCCGGTCCCGCCAGGTGGTAGATCGTGGCGAGCGTTTGCGCGTTATGGGTGGCAAACTGCGGGAAGACGAACTCGGTCGCGCCGAGCAGCTTTCTTGCGCAGGCGATGTAGGAGACGTCCGTGTGGACCTTGCGGGTGAAAACCGGGAAATCGTCGAGCCCGTCGAGCTGGGCACGCTTGATCTCGGCATCCCAGTAGGCCCCCTTCACAAGCCGCACCATGATGCGATGCCCGGAACGGCGCGCGAGGTCGATGATGTAGTCGAGCACGAATGGGCAGCGCTTGCCATAGCCCTGGACGACGAAGCCGATGCCATCCCAGCCGGAAAGATCAGGATCGAGACACAGTTCCTCGAGCAGGTCGAGCGAAAGCTCCAGTCGGTCCGCCTCCTCAGCATCGATGTTGAGGCCGATGTCATAGCCTTTGGCGAGAAGCGCCAGTGCCTTCACCCTTGGAAGAAGTTCCGTCATGACGCGGGCCGCCTGCGAACGCGCATATCGGGGATGCAGCGCCGACAGCTTGATGGAGATACCCGGCCCCTCGTAAATGCCGCGCCCGTCGGAAGCCTTGCCGATCGCGTGGATCGCCGTTTCGTAGTCGCGGAAATAGCGCTCGGCATCCGCCGCCGTCGTGGCGGCTTCCCCCAGCATGTCATAGGAATAGCGGAACCCCTGTTCCTCCATCTTCCGTGACCGCTTCAGCGCCTCGTCGATCGTCTCGCCGGTGACGAACTGCTCGCCCATCATGCGCATCGCCATGTCGACGCCGCGGCGAATGACCGGCTCGCCGCAACGGGCGATGAGCCGTGTCAGGGCCGCCGAAAGGCTGCGGTCGTTGACCGTGGCCGTCAGCTTGCCGGTCACCACGAGACCCCAGCTGGCCGCATTGACGAAGAGCGACCGGCCGCCGCCGACATGCGACTTCCAGTCGCCGGTGGAGATCTTGTCGCGGATTAGCGCATCGCGCGTCGCCGTATCGGGTATCCTGAGCAATGCCTCCGCAAGGCACATCAGCGCCACGCCTTCCTGGCTCGAGAGCGAATATTCATGCACCAGTCCCTCGACGCCCGAGCCCGTATGCTTCGCACGAAGGAGGGTAATCAGCTTGCGGGCCGTGTCCCTGATATCGAGACGCATGGTTTCCGGCAGCGACGCGCTTTCGAGCAACGGTTTGAGGCATTCCGGTTCCGGGCGACAATATGCGGCGGTGATCGCCTGCCGCAATGGACCCTGCGGGCGAATGGGCGGCGCAAAGTCGTCGAAAGGAGTTTTGCTTGAGAGTGCGTCTGAACGAAGCTGGGGCTGGCTTGGCATCGGGTTCTTCCGGAAGGGAGTGTAATGCTCAATGATACTCCTCGCCGGGACCAGCGACAGACTTTTCACCGACTGAAATTTGGGGTAATCGTCTTTTTATTCTAACTTCTGGAAGAAAAATTCCTATGCAGGTCCCAAAGGATAGCCAGCTTGACGTCTTCGACCGGAAGATCCTGGAGATCCTCTCGGAGGATGGGCGTATCCCCGTGACGGAGCTTGCGAACCGCATCGGTCTCTCCAAGACGCCCTGCGCGGCCCGTCTCAAGCGCCTCACCGAGGAAGGCTATATTCTCGGCTTCCGTGCCACCGTCGATCCGCAGAAGCTTGGTCTTGAACACGTGGCATTCGCGGAAGTGACCCTGTCCGACACTCGGGAAAAGGCCTTGTCGGAATTCAACCAGGCCGTCCGTAAGATCCGCGAAGTTGAAGAATGCCACATGATCGCGGGCCGCTTCGACTATCTGCTGAAGGTCCGCACGCCGAACATCCGCCGCTACCGAGAAATACTCGGCGAGAAGATTTCCAGCCTGCCCCATGTGGCGAGCACGTCGACCTCCGTCGCCATGCAATCGGTAAAGGAGCGCTAAGGCCGAGGACGACCATACCCTCTGCGGGATCGCCTGACGGAACGAACGGATCCCCAGGTTTTCCCGCCATGCGTCCGGGATGCCTCGACCGAGGCGGGCCTCTCAGGCAGCCTTGCTGTAGGTTCGCTGAGAAGCACCGAGGTAGGCGTCAAAGGCGGCAGCGACAGCGCGGATGACGAAGCGGTGCGCGTCATCGACATCCACCACAGAGCCAGTACGCCTGACCAGGCCATCGGCTTCCAGTGCCTGGAGGGCACTGTTGTCCTCGAGCAGAACGTCCGGGTTAAAACCGTGCGAGCGACAGATGGCTGCGACATCGGCAGAGAAATCGCACATCAGCCGCTCGATCACATCCGCGCGGAGGCGATCCTCCGCGGTGAGGGCGTAGGTCTTGGCCGTCGGCAGTTCGCCGGAGCGCACACGACTGGCGTAGCGATTGATGGGAACCTCGTTCTGGTGGTAGCCCGGCCCGAGCTTGCCGATCGCGGATGCTCCCAGCCCGATGAGCGTTTCGCAGGCATCCGTCGTGTAACCCTGAAAATTGCGATGAAGGCGGCCTTCCCGCTGGGCGACCGCAAGCTCGTCATCGGGCAGAGCGAAGTGGTCGAGGCCTATCTGCGTATATCCTGCCTCCACCAGCCTCGTGGCAATCGCCTCGGCCTGTGCGTGGCGTTCCCGGGCGTCCGGCAGTGCCAGCTCCTCGATCAGCCGCTGGTGCTTCTTGAAGCTCGGAACGTGGGCGTAGCCGAAGACCGCAAAGCGCGCCGGCCGCATGTCGACGGCGATGTCCACCGTTTCGATGCAAGATTGGACGGACTGATGGGGCAGGCCGTAGATCAGGTCGAAATTGATGGCGGTAATACCGTTCTGACGCAGCCCCTCGACGGCGGCCCAGGTCGTTTCGGCAGTCTGGATGCGGTTGATGGCTTCCTGAACCGTCGGATCGAAGCTCTGGACCCCGAGGCTTGCGCGGGTGACGCCCGAGGCGCCCAGCGCATCCATCATTTCCGGTTGCAGGCGGCGTGGATCGATTTCGATCGCCGTATTGACCTCCGCTGCGAAGCCAAGCTTTGCGCGCAACGCATCCATCAGCGCGATGAAGTCCTCCGGCCGGATGATCGTGGGAGTGCCGCCGCCGAAATGGATCTCGCTGACATTGAAGCCGCCGTCCCGTTGAGCGGCGATCAGGTCTATCTCCCGATGCAGCACGTCGAGATAGTCGAGGATCGGTCCGTCCCTCTCGGTGATGCTTGTGTGACAGCCGCAATACCAGCACATGGACCGGCAGAAGGGAATATGGAGGTAAAGCGACGTCGCGCCGCCGGCAGGGATGGACTTCAACCAGCCCGCATAGGTGCCGGGAACAACGTCCGCCGAGAAATTCGGAGCCGTCGGATAACTCGTGTAGCGCGGCAGGCGCGCCTCGCCGTATTTCTCGACGATGGACTGCGACATGGGACCCTTCCTTCTAGCATCTCAGTACAAGGAAGTAGCGGCGCCCATTCGGGTCGTCTTTGCGAAATGTCAATTGATGAGCGCGGCAGCAGATACTTGCGCCGAGGAGCCCGCCCCGCGATCCGCCCCTCCGTCACATCGTCCCGCGACGCTGGAGGGGAACCTTGCTGCCGGCCGCGTTGTCCCGGCTGATCACCGTGGAGATGGCCAGCCCCAATTGCTCCTGGGTGAAAGGCTTGACGAGCCGCGACAGGCTCCCGATCACGGCTCCATCCGGAAGCTCCGCATATCCCGATGCCAAAATGATTGGCTGAGCCGGATTGGCGCTGAGCAGCGAACGGGCAAGATCGGCGCCCGACATGCCGGGCATGGCATGATCGGTGATCACGAGGTCAAAGTCCTGGCCCGAATTTATGATCTCCAGCGCAGCTTGGCCGGAGTTGGCCTCGGTGACCGAATGGCCGAGGTCTTCCAGCATGTCGACCGTCCCCATGCAGACCAGCACGTCGTCATCCACCACCAGTATTCGCAGGGAGGCGGCCGCCTCGATATCGGCGCCGGCCTTGCCTGCGCGTTCCACCACGGGCCGCTCGGAAACGTCGACGTCGGCGACCGGTAGCCAAAGCTCGGCAATCGTCCCTTCGCCTGGCGTGCTGTAGAGCTGCAGGACCCCGCCGGACTGGGCGGCCAGTCCGTGGACCATGGAGAGGCCCAGGCCCGTTCCCTTGCCCAGCCCCTTGGTGGTGAAGAATGGCTCGGCCGCACGCGCAAGCGTTTCTTCGTCCATCCCCGAACCGGTATCGGAGACCCGCATCCGCAGATACCGGCCGGGTGACAGCCCGGGGAGGAGTTCTTTACTGCCGGGAACGATCTCCTCGGCGTCGATTGCGATGGCGCCTTCCTGCTGGATCGCGTCGCGGGCATTGACCGCAAGATTGAGGATTGCCAGTTCAAGCTGGTTGGCATCCACCAGCGCCGGGGGAAGTTCGCATGGAAGCCGGTTCTCCAGCTGGATCGCCGGCCCGACAGCCCGCTGCAGGAGCCCTTCGATACTGCCCAGGAGCTGGACGAGATCGACCGCCTGGGGCTTGAGTTCCTGCCGGCGTGCAAAGGCAAGGAGCCGCTGGGTCAGGGCCGCGCCGCGCTCGGCGGCCTGCACGGCATTGTCGAGGAGCCGGAGGTTCTTCTCGTCGTAAGGGATCCGCTTGCGAAGGAGGCCGAGGCTCCCGAGCGCCGCCATGAGAAGATTGTTGAAGTCATGGGCGACACCGCCGGTGAGCTGGCCGATCGTATCCAGTTTCTGGGCTTCGAAGAGTTGCGCCATCGCATCCTCCCGCTCCCGGGTGCGAAGCTCGATCCGGCTTTCCAGTTCCTCGTTCAGCGTCTGGAGCTGCTGGTTGGAGGTCTCGAGCTCCGCTGTCCGCTCCTGAACCCTGCGTTCGAGGTCGGCATTCAGTCGCTCCAGTTCCCGCGTCTTCCGATAGAGCTCCACGAAGACCCGCACCTTGGCGCGCAGGACCTCGGGAACGATCGGGACGGAGACGTAATCGACAGCGCCCGCCGCATAGCCGCGCAGGCGGTCGGGCTCGGTCATCATCACCGCCGACACGAAGATGACCGGCGTCTTTTCGAACCGGGGGTGGCTGCGGATCAGTTCCACAAGCTCGAAACCGTCCTGCTCCGGCATGCAGACATCGACCAGGATAACCGCGACGTCGGTGCGCAGGAGATGCTCCAGCGCCTCCCTCGCCGACTGGGCCACGAGCAGGTTCTCTTCAAGGTCCTGGAGGATAACCTCGTAGCTCAACAGCTTCGCCGGCTGGTCGTCCACGAGAAGGATGTTCACGGGATCGGGCATGGTCATCTCACTCGTGAAGCCACATACGCAGTGCTGCCAGCAGCTCCTGCGTATTCACGGGCTTGGCCAGGTAATCGGAGGCTCCGGCCTCCAGGCACTTCTCCCGATCGCCCTTCATCGCCTTGGCGGTCAGCGCAATGATCGGCAGCCGGCTGTGGCGGTCGTCTTTCCTGATCGTCTGCATCGTCTCGTATCCGTCCATGCCCGGCATCATGATATCCATGAGAACGAGCGAGATACCGGCCACCGCGTCGATGATCTCGATCGCCTCGCTTCCCGTCGTCGCGGTCAGGACCTTCATGCCGCGACGCTCCAGCACGCTGCTGAGCGCAAAGATGTTTCGGGCGTCGTCGTCGACCAGCAGCACCATCTTGCCGATGAGATCCTCATCGGAGCTGTGCAGCTTCTCAAGCATGTCCTGCTTGGCGGGGGGCATGTCGGCGATCACCCGGTGCAGGAAGAGCGACGTTTCGTCGAGCAGGCGTTCCGGCGATTCCACGCCCTTCACCACGACGCTGCGCGCCATCGCCTGCAAACGTGCACTTTCGGCGGGCGACAGATCGCGTCCCGTGAACACCACCACGGGCACGTCCGTCATCCTGAAGTCCTCGGAAATAATCTCCAGAACCTCGAAGCCGGACATATCGGGCAGTGAAAGGTCGAGAACCACGCAATCGACCGGCTCGTTTTCCAGTATCTCGAGAGCCTCCGAACCAGTACCGACGCTGATGATGTCTATGTCGCTGTGGCCCAGCAGCGCCGTAATGCTGACGCGCTCGTTTTCGTCGTCCTCCACCAGCAGGAGACGCTTCCGGCTCGTTTCGGAGAAGTTCTTCAACTTAGAGAAGACCTCTCCCAGCCCGTCGCTTGTCGCCGGCTTGTGCGTGAACGCGAACGCTCCCCGCGTTAGGCCATGCTGGCGGTCTTCGTCCACGCTGATGATCTGCACGGGAATGTGCCGCGTCTCCGGGCTTTGCTTCAGTTGATTGAGGACCGTCCAGCCGAGCATGTCCGGGAGGCAGATGTCGAGCGAGATCGCCGTCGGACGATAGTCGCGGGCAAGCGAAAGGGCATCCGTCCCGCGGCCGGCGATCAGCACCTTGAAGCCCTTCTCCCGCGCCGCATCGCGCAGCAGCGCCGCGTATCCGGGGTCATCCTCGACGACCAGGAGTATCGCGTCGCGACCGCTGATCTCGTAGCGGTCATCCTCGGGAACTTCGCCGGTGCCCGTCACACGGCGGGCAAGGCCATGACTTTCGCTCCACAGCTCGGTCGTGACGCGGTGGGACCGTTGCACCGCCGCTCCCACGAAAGCCAGCGGGAGATAGAGCGTGAACGTGCTTCCCTTGCCCGGCGTGCTGGAAAGCTGGATTTCGCCACCGAGAAGGTTTGCCAGTTCACGACTGATAGCCAGGCCGAGGCCTGTCCCGCCGTAGTTCCGGCTGGTTGAGGCATCGGCCTGCTGAAACGCCTCGAAGATGATCTTCTGCTTCTCGGGCGGTATGCCGATGCCGGTATCGGAAACATGGAATGCGATGACCGCCGGGGCGTTCTTCAGCGACGGGCGGCTGTCGCTCCAGCCGCTTGCGGCTGTCTCCACCCTCAGCTGAACCCCGCCCTCGGAGGTGAACTTGAACGCGTTGGACAGAAGGTTCTTGAGAATCTGCTGCAGTCGCTTCGCGTCGGTGACCAGCGTGCGGGGCAGGCCGACATCCGCATCGACCTCGAATTCGAGGCCGCGCGAATCCGCCTCGTGCCGGAAGGGGCGCGCCATCACCTCGAGAAGATTGCCGAGCACGATCTCTTCGGCTTCGACCGAAACTGTGCCGGACTCGATCTTGGAAAGGTCCAGGATATCGCTGATGAGGTTGAGAAGGTCGGTGCCCGCACCGTGGATCGTCTTGGCGAATTCGACCTGCTTCGACGACAGGTTCCCGTCCGGATTATCCCCTAGCTGCTGCCCAAGGATCAGGATCGAATTCAGCGGCGTGCGCAGCTCATGCGACATGTTGGCCAGGAATTCGGACTTGTATTTCGAGGTAAGCGCCAGTTCGGTCGCCTTCTCTTCCAGGGCCCGTCTTGCCTGCTCGATCTCCTGGTTCTTCGCCTCCACCTCGACATTGCGTTCTTCGAGCTGCTGGGCCTTCTGCTCCAGTTGCTCGTTGGTCTGCTGGAGTTCGCTCTGCTGGGCCTGAAGTTCGGCTGCAAGCTGCTGTGACTGCTGCAGCAGGGCTTCGGTCTGCATCGTCGCTTCAATCGAGTTGAGCAGGATCCCCATGGACGAGGTGAGCTGTTCCAGGAAGGACAGCTGTAACTCGGTGAAGTTTGCGATCGAGGTCAGCTCGACCACTGCCTTGACCTGTCCCTCGAAAAGGATCGGCAGGACGATGGCGCTCCGGGGCAGCGCGGAAAACGTTCCCGAGCCGATCGGGACGACATTGCCCGGCATGTCGCTGATCAGGATCTGCCTCCCGTCACGTGCGCACTGCCCGATCAGCCCCTCGCCGAGGCGTAGCCTGCGCGGATGCGACTGGCCGACGCCATCCGCATAGGTCGCAAGCAGCACCAAGACCGGCTCCTCGACTTCCTCCCTGAACTGATAGACGACACCCTGGTGGGCGCCCACGAGCGGCGCCAGCTCCCGCAGCAATGTCTGTCCCACGAGGCCAAGTTCCCGCTGCCCCTGCAGCGTCGTGGTAAGCCGGGCAAGGTTGGTCTTCAGCCAGTCCTGGTCGGTATTCTGCTCGGTGGTAAGTCGAAGATTACCGATCATCGTGTTAATGTTGTCCTTCAGTTCGGCCACCTCTCCACGGGCCTCCACCTGGATGGACCGCGTCAGGTCGCCCTGGGTCACGGCGGTGGCAACCTCGGCAATGGCGCGCACCTGGGTCGTCAGGTTGGCGGCGAGGAGGTTCACGTTGCCGGTCAGGTTCTTCCAGATACCGGCCGTTCCGGGAACTCTCGCCTGTCCGCCGAGGCGACCTTCGACCCCGACTTCGCGGGCAACCGTCGTCACCTGGTCGGCAAAGGTGGCGAGGGTGTGGGTCATGTTGTTGATGGTATCGGCAAGGGCCGCGACTTCTCCCTTGGAGGCGACCGTTAGGTTCTGCGTGAGATCGCCGTTGGCGACCGCGGTCACCACCTTGACCAGGCCGCGCACCTGCTCGGTGAGGTTCGTCGCCATGACGTTGACGGTGTCGGTGAGATCCTTCCACGTCCCCGCAACGCCGGGCACCTGCGCCTGGCCTCCGAGTTTGCCTTCCGTTCCCACCTCTCGCGCCACACGCGTCACCTCGCCGGCGAACGCGTTCAGCTGATCGACCATCGTGTTGATGGTGTTCTTCAGCTCCAGGATTTCTCCCTTCACCTCCACCGTGATCTTGCGGGACAGGTCGCCGCGGGCAACCGCAGTCGTCACCTCCGCGATATTGCGAACCTGCGTCGTGAGGTTGGCCGCGAGAAGGTTGACGTTGTCGGTCAGGTCCTTCCATGTGCCCGCCACCCCGGGAACCACCGCCTGTCCCCCGAGGCGTCCATCCGTGCCCACCTCTCGGGCAACGCGTGTGACTTCGCCGGCAAAGGAGCGCAGCTGGTCCACCATCGTGTTCAGCGTATCCTTCAGAAGAAGCATCTCGCCGCGAACGTCGACCGTGATCTTTCGGGACAGGTCGCCGCCGGCAATAGCGGTGGCCACCTCCGCGATGTTTCGCACCTGCGCGGTCAGGTTGCCCGCCATGGAATTGACGTTGTCGGTCAGGTCCTTCCAGGTACCGGCGACGCCGGGCACCTGGGCCTGTCCCCCGAGATTGCCCTCCGTACCCACTTCGCGCGCCACGCGCGTTACTTCGCCGGCAAACGCATTCAACTGGTCCACCATCGTGTTGATGGTGTCCTTCAGCTCCAGGATCTCGCCCTTGACGTCCACCGTGATCTTTCGCGACAGGTCGCCGCGCGCCACGGCAGTGGTGACTTCGGCGATATTGCGGACCTGGCCGGTGAGGTTCGAGGCCATGGAGTTGACGTTTTCGGTGAGGTCCTGCCACGTACCGGCAACGCCCGGCACCTGGGCCTGGCCGCCAAGCTTCCCTTCCGTGCCCACCTCGCGGGCGACGCGCGTCACTTCCGAGGCGAAGCGGTTCAGCTGGTCCACCATCGTGTTCAGCGTTTCCTTCAGCTGAAGGATCTCGCCTTTCACGTCGACCGTGATCTTCTTAGAAAGGTCGCCGTTGGCGATCGCCGTCGACACCTCGGCGATATTGCGCACCTGCGCGGTCAGGTTCGATGCCATGGAGTTGACGCTGTCCGTGAGGTCCTTCCAGGTGCCGGCAACGCCGCGTACGTTGGCCTGGCCGCCGAGCTGCCCCTCGGTACCCACCTCGCGGGCAACGCGCGTCACTTCCGACGCGAACCCGTTCAGCTGGTCCACCATCGTGTTGATGGTTTCCTTCAGCTCGAGAATCTCGCCCGAAACTGAAACCGTGATCTTCTTCGAAAGGTCACCCTGCGCGACGGCGGTGGCCACTTCGGCAATGTTGCGCACCTGGGCCGTCAGGTTCGACGCCATGGAGTTGACGCTGTCCGTCAGGTCCTTCCAGGTGCCGGCAACGCCGCGCACATTGGCTTGGCCACCGAGCTGACCCTCCGTGCCCACCTCTCGGGCGACACGCGTCACCTCGCCGGCGAAACCGTTCAACTGGTCCACCATCGTGTTGATGGTTTCCTTCAGCTCCAGGATTTCGCCCTTCACGTCGACGGTGATCTTCTTCGACAGGTCACCGTTCGCGATCGCGGTCGAGACCTCGGCGATATTGCGCACCTGCGCCGTCAGGTTGCCGGCCATCGAGTTGACGTTCTCGGTGAGGTCCTTCCAGGTGCCGGCAACGCCCCGCACGTTCGCCTGGCCTCCCAGCCGGCCCTCGGTGCCGACTTCGCGCGCCACGCGGGTGACTTCGCCGGCGAACGAATTCAGCTGGTCCACCATCGTGTTGATGGTTTCCTTAAGTTCGAGGATTTCGCCCGAGACGGTCACCGTGATCTTCTTCGAGAGGTCGCCGCTGGCAATGGCCGTCGAGACCTCGGCGATATTGCGCACCTGTGCCGTCAGGTTCGACGCCATCGAGTTGACGTTGTCGGTGAGATCTTTCCAGGTCCCGGCCACGCCCGGCACTTTCGCCTGCCCGCCGAGACGGCCTTCGGTGCCCACCTCGCGCGCAACGCGCGTCACCTCGCCTGCAAACCCGTTCAGCTGGTCCACCATCGTGTTGATGGTTTCCTTCAGCTCCAGGATTTCTCCCGAAACGTCGACCGTGATCTTGCGCGATAGGTCGCCGCGCGCCACCGCGGTCGTAACCTGTGCAATGTTGCGGACCTGGTCGGTCAGGTTGCCGCACATGGCATTGACGGAATCGGTAAGGTCCTTCCAAGTGCCGGCGACGCCGGGTACGATCGCCTGGCCGCCAAGCTTGCCCTCCGTGCCCACTTCGCGGGCGACGCGCGTCACTTCCGACGCGAAGGAGCGCAGCTGGTCCACCATCGTGTTGATCGCTTCCTTCAACTGCAGGATTTCGCCGCGAACATCGACCGTGATCTTCTTGGAGAGGTCGCCGTTGGCAACCGCGATCGTCACGTCGGAAATGTTGCGAACCTGCGCCGTCAGGTTGGACGCCATGGAATTGACGCTCTCGGTCAGGTCTTTCCACACGCCGGTCACTTCCGGGACGTGAGCCTGGCCGCCGAGCTTGCCGTCCGTGCCCACCTCGCGGGCGACGCGCGTCACCTCGGAGGTAAAGACGCTCAGCTGCCGGATCATCGTGTTGACGATCTCGGCCGAGCGCAGGAACTCGCCCTTCAAGGGCCGACCATCGACATCGAGGGGAACCGTGTGGAGCAGGTCTCCCTTAGCGACCGCGGAGATCGTCCGCGTCATGGCATGCGTCGGCCATACAAGATCGTCGATGAGGGTGTTGACGGACCCTTCCATGTCGCTCCAGGCACCGCCCGAAAGGCTGAGCCGCACACGGTTCTTCGTCCGGCCGTCACGGCCGACAAGCTGGCCCACGTGCTCGAGCTGCGCCGCCATGCGCTCGTTGGCGGCGATGATATCGTTGAATGCATCGGCCACCCGGCCCGACAGGCCCGTGTAGTCGGAATTCAGTCTTGCGCTGAAGTCCCCTCCGCGGACGCGTTGCAGGACTTCCAGCAGGGCTGCCAGTTGCAGATCGTCGCCCGCGTACGTTCCTCCCGACCGCTCAGCAATGACCCTCGCGACGGTTGGCTGATCCGAAATGTCCTCCGGGTTCTCACGTGCCTTGACCAACTGCGCCCCCTAAAGCCGATACACGATCGGAAAAAGGTAGGGCGATGATCATTCGCGGCAACCATCCGCGCGAGCGAGTTGATACGCCGCGTCCGGCGGTTCACGGCGCGTCGCGGTTGCGACTTGCGACAGACTGCCGTTCGACGATGTGACAGGCGAGTTCGACCCGGCGTGGCAGTGCGCGGGACCCCGAACATATCTCGCGGAGCAGGTCGACCCCGGTCGCTCCGATCTCGCGCGCCGGGATGTGAACCGTCGTCAGCGGGGGACTGAGAAACGCGGCTTGGGGAAGATCGTCCATGCCCATCACCGAAACGTCGGTGGGGATGCGGTAGCCCGCGCGTTCGAGCGCCCGCATGCTGCCCACCGCAAGGCTTTCGCCGGCTGCGAGTATGGCCGTGAAATCCAGCCCGCGTGCGCCGATGCGATCGGACACAACCTTGTCCGCGAGTTCCGGCAGCCAGTCGTCGACCGACACCACAAGCTCGTCCGGGTGCGGAAGGCCATGTTGCGCCAGCGCGTCTCTCCACCCTTCCAGTCGTCTGACGATCGTTCTGCGTCCCGGACGCATGAGAAACAGGATGCGGTCGTGGCCCCGGTCGATCAGATATTCCGTCGCCAACTGGGCGGCCGACCTGTTGCACGGGGTAACGCTCGAAAGCCGCATGAGCGGGTCGTCGCCGTTGATCAGAACGACCGGTTTGCCGACGTCTCGGGTAGCCGCGAGCATGCGCTCGTCATCCACCGTCAGGAACAGCAGGCCGGCGACCCCGTCATCAAGTCTCGCTTCCTCGAGGACCTTCTGCTCCTCGGCGGCGTCGGCAACCGGCCTGGTGATTATCTCGATGCCGATTGCTCCGGCCCGTTCGCGAATGCCCTCGAGAACATACATGGTGAACTGATTTCGAACGTAATCAATCATCGCCGCGCTCGATGCAGCGAGAATGAACTTGGTTCCGGAAAGCGGCTTCGGGACGACATAGTTCGCATCCCGTGCGGCATCCATGATGCGCAGCCGGACGTCCTCCCGGACACCCTTTTCTCCCGAAAGGGCCCGTGACACGGTGCTCAGCGACACGCCGACCTGCGTGGCAATATCCTCAAGACGTACCCGTCTCGGTTTCTTGCCGCGTTTGCCAGTGCCGCCATTCATGGTTTTCCCTCCGCTTCGGCACTTTGCAAAAAATTTTCAGATTGCGCAAGATTTTCTCCGATGCTTACATCCGCCTGCGCCGGAGGAGGCGCCTGTCCGGAGCGGACGGAATGGGAGGATACATATGCAAGGATCGGCTGGAGAAATCCGCCGCAAGCTCGACCTGCTGGTCGCCGGGATGACGGGGCTGCGCCACGACGGCCGTTTCGACGAACCCAATCTGGACGGTACCGCAGGCGACTACATTTCCTTCGACAGCTGGGAATGGCCTCAGGGAGTGGGTCTCTACGGCCTCATCCGCCTCTGGCTCTTCACCGGCCGCGACGACTTAAGGCAGCTCATCGAAAACTGGTACGCCGAGCGACTGGATGCCGGTCTGCCCTCCCTCAACGTCAACACAACCGCTCCCATGCTGGGCCTGTCCGTGCTGTGGCGCGAAACGGGAGATCCCCGCTGGAAGAAGCCGCTCGATGCCTGGGCGGACCGGGTGATGACCGAGATGGGGCGCACGGAAGAGGGCGCCTTCGAGCACCACGTCTCCGACAGGATCAACCACCACGAACTCTGGGACGACACGCTCTACATGGTCGCCCTGTTCCTGGCCTCCTACGGGCAGGCGAGCGATCGCCGGGAACTCGTTGATGAAGCGTCGCGGCAGTTCCTCGTTCACGCCCGCTACCTGTCCGACCGCAAGTCCGGCCTCTGGTTCCACGGCTGGACCTTCGACGGCCGGCACAACTTTGCGCAAGCCCGCTGGGCGCGCGGCAACGCCTGGATCACTGCGGGCATTCTTGACCTCTTCGACCTGGCCCAGATCGCCAGGCCGGTCAGGGATTTCCTTCTCGGCGTGCTTGCGGCCCAGGTAAACGCGCTGCTGCCGCTTCAGACGTCCTCCGGGGCGTGGCGGACGCTACTGGACGACCCAAGCTCCTACGAGGAAATCTCGGCGACTGCGGGGATCGGCTACGGACTCCTGAAAGGTCATCGCCTTGGCCTGGGCACCCCCGCCTGGCGGACCGCGGGGCTTAAGGCAGTGGACGCGGTGCTCAATAATATCGACGAGACCGGGACCGTGCTCAACGTCTCCTACGGGACCCGAATGGGTCACGACCTGCAGTTCTACAGGGATATCCCCATCCAGCCGACCGGATACGGGCAGGCGCTGTCCATCCTCTGCCTGTCGGAAGCTCTCCGTCACGTCGATGCGGGAGCACAGGCGGCATGACGATGAAGATCCTCTATGGTGCAGGCCCGCAGGACATCAAAACCTACGACACGAACCGGCTGCGCTCCGAGTTCCTCGTCGAGGACCTGTTTCGTCCGGACGCGGTCACCCTCACCTACACCCATGTCGATCGCCTGACCCTCGGCGGGGCGGTCCCGGTCTCGACGACGCTCGAATTCGGAAGCGGCGAGGAGATCGGGACGCCGTACCTTCTCTCTGCCCGCGAGATGGGTATCGCCAATCTCGGCGGCCCGGGTACCATCACCGTCGACGGCAAGAGCTTCGACCTGGATAATCGCGACGTGCTCTATGTCGGCCGGGGTGCCCGCGTTCTGACCGCATCGAGCCTGTCGGGCGACCATCCGGCACGCTTCTACATGAACTCCGTGCCGGCCGGGGTCGACATCCCCCACCGGCTGATCCGGCAGGCGGAGTCCAGGCCCGTTGATCTGGGCGAAGCAAGGCGCTCGAACAGACGCAGGCTGCGCATGTACATCCACCCCGAGGTGTCACCGTCCTGCCTGCTGCTGATGGGGATCACGGACCTCGACGAAGGCAGCGTCTGGAATACGATGCCCCCGCATCTTCATGAACGCCGCATGGAAGCCTACTGCTACTTCGACCTGTCGGCGGACGACCGGGTAATCCACCTGATGGGCCGCCCGGATGAGACGCGACACCTTGTCGTTGCCGACGGAGATGTCGTTCTCTCGCCGGCCTGGTCGATCCACATGGGCGCGGGAACCGGGCCCTACGCCTTCGTCTGGGGCATGACCGGCGAAAACCAGGAATACAATGATGTGGCACCAGTTGCCGTTTCCGAACTTAAATGAGCGTAGATTCCATGAACGCACAGACACACTGGATGCAGAAGGCGCTCAACCCGGAAGATCCGATCCGCTACTGGCAGCTCGGCGCCCTTTCCGAGGAGCGCTTCGATGTGCCGGATGCACCGATGAAGGGGGAAATGGATCCATTCTTCTTCCTGACCAAGGTGAAGAACTTCATCCCCCACGAATATCCCTGCCGCACCCTGTTCGCCGAAACCTATCGGGGAAAGCGCCCCGACGTGCGCGGGGATTTCCAGGCGACCCGCTGGTGGCTTCCGTTCGGCTCGCCTCGACTCGACCTTTCCGGCTTCTGGTTCCGCCCGACGCGGCTGGCGGCTTGGGCGAGGACATATATCGAGGTGGATTCTGCAGAAAAGGCGACGATCCGGCTTGGGACCTGCGGCGGCGCCGTCGTCTGGTTGAACGGCCGCGAGATCGGTTGGATGGCGCCCTACAGCCGCAACCTGGAAGCCAAGCAGGAATTCGAACTGCCGCTCTCCGAGGGGCTGAACGAGATTACCATCTTCTTCGACGATCTCGCCGAGCGCGACGCCCGGTACTTCTTCCAGATGGACTATGTCTCAGGTCCCAAAGCGCGCCTTTCACTGCCATGCCCGGTACCGGGTTCGGTAGCGGAGAGCCTCGAGGCGGCTCTCGACCGGATGCACTTCGACCGCCCCCATTATTTTGGCGGCGACATAGCTCTTCGCCTCGCCGCGCCGCTACCCGTAGAGGTTGGCGTGAATGTAGCCATCGAAGGCGACTTCATGTCGACGGAGCGGTTCGACTACGATTTTGTCCTCCCGTCCGGCGCCACCGAACTGACGATCGGGCCATCGGAGGACGCTCCCGCCGACTTCCGTCATTTCCGGATCACGCTCGATGCCGGAGGCTTCGTCGCCTCGCGATCCCTGGGCGTCGAGGTCTGCCATGTCGAGCGTCAGGGAACGGCGCCGGCGGCGCTTTCCGACCGCATTGCCGAAGCTCTGGACGAGGTTTCGGAGCACTCGGAGCGCGATACCGTGCGCGCTTTCGCTCGCCTGGCTAGCGGCCGCGGCGGCGCCGATACGGACGCGATGATCGAGGAAATCCTTCCCTCGATCGAAGACTGCCACGACTGCGCCGATTTCTCGCTCGTGCCGTTGATCTGGTCGCGCGCGGTCTGGGGCGCAGACATTGGCGAAGCGACCCGGGCCCGGATCGACAGCGCGATACTCAACTATCGCTACTGGATGGATGAGCCCGGCAACGACGTTCAGTGGTATTTCTCGGAGAACCACGCCCTGCTCTTTCACACCTCCGCCTATCTGGCCGGTCACCTGCTATCGGACGCGACCTTCGTCCGATCCGGTCGATCAGGTCGCGAGCAGAGCCGGGTAGGTGCCGAACGGGTGCGGGCCTGGCTGGACCACTTCGAGAAATGGGAGATGGCCGAGTATAACTCCGCTCCCTATTTCCCGATCGACCTGAAGGGGCTGACGGCGCTGGCGGCCCTTTCCCCGGACGCGGACATCGCCGCGAGGGCAAAGGCCGGGATAGTCAGGCTTTGCGAGATCATCGCCCGGTCTGCACATCACGGGATGGTCACGGCGGCCCAGGGGCGCTCCTATGAGCACACGCTCTGTGCCGGACGTTCGCTTGAGCTTTCCGGCGTGGCGCGCCTTCTCTGGGGCAGGGGCTGGTATGGCCGGCGCGTGCATGCCCTGCCGCAACTGGCGGTCTGCCTGCGCGATCACGGACTGACCATTCCGCCGGCCCTGGCCGCTATCGCCGACCACCGCAACGCGACACATCAGGAATGGCGGTTCGCGCAGGGAGACAACCGCTTTGCGGCTCTCTACCACTACAAGGGCGCGCACTTCGCCATGGGCTCGGCGGTAAACTATCGCTGGGACGACTGGGGCTACCAGGAAACGATCCTGCATCTGCGCCTGGGCGAAAGACCGGAGGCGGCGATCTGGATCAACCATCCCGGCGAGACGATCCAGTTCGGCTACGGCCGCCCTTCCTATTGGGGCGGTTGCGGTACGGTCCCAAGGGTCCAGCAGTATCGCGGTCTCGCAGTCCTCGAATTCCGGCTCAAGCCGGAGCAGCCGGACTTCACCCACGCCTGGTTCCCGCAGGCTGAGTTTGACCAGGCGCGCATCGGGCGCCACGTCGCGGTGGCGAGAAGCGGGACAGGAGCCGTACTCCTCAAGGGCAGCGCCGATCTGGTACCTGTCGGGGAAGGCCCGTCTGCCGGATGCGAGCTGCGCCAGTACGGCGAGAAAAGCCGCTGGATCGTGCGTATCTGCGAAGCAGGGGATGTACAGTCGGTGGAAGATCGTTTCTCCGACCTGACGGTGACGGAAGAGACGGACGGCGCCTGGACGGTTGTCGATCCTGAATACGGGCCCATCCGCTTCCTCGCAGACGGCTCCGTGGAAGCCGAGGGTCGCCGCATCCAACGAAGCGATTATACCGTCGCCGGCGACGTCACTATGATCTAACGCGTGCTAACCGGACGGGAGGAGGCCCCGTCCACAATGGGAGGAAATGCAATGAAGACAAGATCGACGATCGCGGGCCTTGCTCTCGCGCTCCTGACATCGACGGCGGCGGTCGCCGGCGATGTTCGGGTCATGTGGTATTCCGACGGGGTGGAAGGCGAGGTGATGAAGGACCTCGTCACCCGGTTCATGACGGAAAATCCGGGGATCAACGTCATCCTCGACAACGTCGCCTACAGCGTCATCAAGGAACAGCTGCCGGTCCAGCTGGAGGCCGGGAACGGCCCCGACATCGCACGCGTCACGGCGATCAAGGATCTCGCCAGCCACTGGCTCGACCTGCGTCCGCTGGTGAAGGACCCGGCCTACTGGGACGAGAACTTCGGCGACAAGGCCGACTGGATGCGGCCTGACGGCTCCGACCAGATCTCGGGCTTCATGACGCAGTTGACGCTGACCGGTGGCTTTGCCAACAAGACGCTGTTCGATCAGGCGGGTGTGGAACTCCCAGGCCCCCAGGCGACCTGGCAGGAGTGGGCGGAAGCCGCCAGGAAGGTCGCCGAAAGCCAGCAGGTCCCCTTCCCCATGGCGATCGACCGCTCGGGACACCGCATCACCGCGCCCATGCTTTCCTATGGCGCAAATTACATCGGATCGGACGGCAAGCCCGCGCCGCTGGACCAGGGCGGCAAGGACTTCCTGAGCAGCTTCGTCGGCTGGACGGAAGACGGCACCTTTGCCAAGGACGTATGGGTATCGGCCGCCGGCAATACCTACCGCGCCGCAGCTGATGACTTCATCAATGGCCAGCTTGCCTTCTACTATTCGGGCTCCTGGCAGGTGGCGAACCTCGCAACCAAGATTAGCGACAACTTCGACTGGGTTGCGACGGGAAGTCCCTGCGGGCCTGCGGCATGCACCGGCATGCCCGGAGGCGCGGCACTGGTCGCCGTGAAGTACACGAAGAACCCGCAGGAGGTCGCGATCTTCATGGACTGGATGGCCCGTGAGGAGATCGTCAAGGAATTCTCCGAACGGACGCTCTTCCTTCCCGCCCACAAGGCTGTCGTTGAAAAAGGTGGCCTGAACTTCCAGACGGACAACGAGCAGGCAAAGGCCGCGCTCGGCACGTTTGTCGAGGCCTCGAAGGCGACCTCGGAAACGGCCTTGAAGCTTCCCGCCTGGCGTTGGGCCGATACCGTCTACGCCGCCATCGTCACCCGTATCGGTCAGACCCTTGCGGGAGAACTTGCCCTCGAGGAGACGTTCGCCCGCATCGACGCCGATGTCGCCCAGAAGGTAAAGGACACCGGTCTCTGAGACCCGTGTCCACCTCCACCTCCGTTACCCACGCTATCGCCGTTTGAGCGATCCGGCGGGGCACGATGTTATCGCTCCTCCTCTCCCCGCGGAGAGGAGGAAACTTCACGACCGGGACTGGGCAATAGGGAGACGGCAAGACATGGACATGCGGAAACGATCGCCCGCGCCGCGTCTCGGTGCTCTCCTGATGGCGCCGGTCAACGGCATAATGGCTCTTGTCGACGTTCCGCTGAGGGCGCTGCAGAGGCTGACCGGCATAAACGGCATGGCCCCCTTCTTCCTGATGCCGAACATGCTGATCTTCGGGATCTTCGTGCTCCTGCCGCTTGCGATCAACTTCGTTTATTCCCTGAGCGGCGGCACGGCCCTTTTCCTGTCGGAACGCAGCTTCGTCGGGCTGGACCAGTATCAGAGGCTGTTCCGGTGCGAATCCTATCTGGACCCGATGTCCTGCCAGGAGGACGCATTCTGGACAGCGGTCGGAAATACGGCCTGGTTCGTCCTGCTTCAGGTCACGCTGATGATCCTGGTGGCTCTGGCGACGGCCCTCATCCTCAACCGCGACCTGCGTGCCCGCTCCTTCTGGCGGGCGGTCTTCTTCTTCCCGGTCCTCCTGTCGCCCGTCGTCGTCGGTTTGATCTGGAAATGGATACTCCAGCGCCAGGGCCTGCTGAACTTTGCCCTCTTCGAACTCGGTATGGAACCGCACAACTGGCTGACCGACCGCACGTGGGCCTTCGCTGCGGCGGTCGGCGTTTCGATCTGGGCCCATATGGGCTTCTATGCCCTGATCCTGCTGGCCGGGCTTCAGGCGATCCCGAAGGATCTTTACGAAGCTGCGGAAATGGACGGGACGAAGCCCGCGCGTGTCTTCTGGCGCATCACCTTGCCGCTTCTCGCGCCCAATCTCCTGGTCGTCGTCGTGTTGGCGCTGATCAAGGCGGTCCAGGTGTTCGATGAGGTCTACGTATTGACGGGCGGCGGACCGGGGACGAGCACCCTCTACCTCACCCAGTATATCTACGAGACCGGCTTCGCCTCACAGTTGCGCAATCCAGGCCTCGCAGCGGCGGCATCCATATTGATGGGCCTTGTTCTGGTCGTTCTGACGCTGGTTCAGCTTGGGATAGGCCGCCGTTCGGAGGCGAAGGAGAAACGATGATGGGATCGGTTGCACGCTTCATCTTCCGGCGCAGGGGCGCCAGCGGAACCGGCAAGGGCTGGCACTGGACCGACATCGTTACCTGGATCTGGCTCGTCGGCGGGCTGCTGGTCATGTTCGGTCCCGCGGTGTGGCTCGCCTTCTCTTCCTTCAAGACGCCCGCCGGACTGGCCGAATTTCCGCCGACGATCCTGCCCTATGTCACGCAACAGGTAACCGTCGAAGGCTACGACAAGCCGCTGGCGCTCTATAAGGCGACCATGCCCGACGGCACCACCCGTGAGCTCGCGGAGGTCCGCCGCATCGGCATCGTCGGCCAGATGGTCGACCCGCAGGCGCCCGGCGAGATCATCAAGGTCAACATCGCGGACCGGGAGCCGGTGCGCACCATGTCCTTCGCAACGGAGAACTACACCCAGCCCTTCGTGCAGTTCGACTTCGTCCAGTATCTCTGGAACTCTGTCTTCGTCACGGTCATGGCCACCATGATTACCCTCGTGGTGAATTCCATGGCGGCCTTCGCGCTTTCGAAATACGAGTTCCGAGGTCGCACCTTCGCCATGCTGGTGATCCTCGCGACACTCATGGTGCCGCTGTCGGTTATCATGGTGCCGCTCTATTCCATCATCTCGACGATGGGGTTGTTCAACAATCTCTGGGGCGTCATCCTCCCGACTGTCGCGACCCCGACGGGCGTCTTCATCCTGCGGCAGTACATGCTGACGATCCCCGACGAACTGATCGACGCGGCCCGCATGGACAAGGCCTCGGAGTGGCAGATCTACTGGCGGATCGTCCTGCCGCTTGCCGCGCCGGCGCTCGCGGTACTGGCCATATTCTCCGTGGTCTGGAGATGGAACGACTTCCTCTGGCCGCTGATCGTCCTCTCCCGTCGGGAACTCTACACGCTGCAGGTTGGCCTCAGCATCTATGCCGGCGAACTGAACGTGCAGTGGCACTTCATCCTGGCCATGACGGTCGTGACGATGATCCCGGTCGTCCTGGTGTTCATCTTCCTGCAGCGCTTCATCACCACCGGCATCGCCGGTGCCGGACTGAAATAGGGATGCGTAAATGGGCCAGATCAATCTCACCAACGTCAAGAAGTCCTTCGGCGCCGTCGATGTCCTGCACGACATCAATCTTCACATCGACAATGGAGAACTGGTGGTCTTCGTCGGGCCGTCCGGCTGCGGGAAGTCCACGCTGCTGCGGGTCATTGCCGGACTGGAGCAGGTGAGCGGTGGAACACTCGAGATCGACGGTCGCCGGGTCAACGAGGTCACGGCCGCCGAGCGGGGTCTCGCCATGGTCTTCCAGTCCTATGCGCTCTACCCGCACATGACGGTACGGCAGAACTTGGCGTTCGGGCTTGAGAACTCGAAGATGCCGAAGGGGGAGATCTCCGAGCGGATCACGGAAGCAGCCCGCATGCTGGAAATCGAAGCCTATATGGAGCGGCGGCCGGGCCAGCTTTCCGGTGGCCAGCGCCAGCGCGTCGCGATCGGCCGCGCGATCGTCCGCCGCCCGGTTGCATTCCTCCTTGACGAACCCCTCTCCAACCTCGACGCGGAACTGCGGGTATCGACGCGCGCCGAACTGGCGGCCCTGCACGCCCGGCTGTCGGCGACGATGATCTACGTGACCCACGATCAGGTCGAGGCGATGACGCTTGCCGACCGGATCGTCGTGATGCGTGCCGGCAGGATCGAGCAGGTGGGCACGCCGCTGGAGCTCTACAACAGGCCTGCCAACCGCTTCGTCGCCGGATTCATCGGCGCGCCACACATGAACTTCCTGCGCGGCGAAATCCTGGAAACGGCCGGAGGCGCTCCGGTCCTTTCCCTCGCCGACGGCCATCGCATCGCCCTGCCTGCAGATGCCGCTGGGCTGCCAAAAGGCCAAAGCGTGACAGTGGGCGTGCGGCCCCAGCACATCGCGCTGAGCCGGGATGCGGCCAATCCGATAATAACGGTAAGGCTCGTCGAGGCTCTTGGTTCAGAGACAGTGATCCACGGCGATATCCAGGGCGAGAGGCTTCTGGTGGTCTTGCCCGGTCAGCAATCCTATCGCGCTGGCGACAATGTTCCGCTCGATCTCGGTGCCGCTCCCCTGCATCTTTTCGATGAGCAGGGTCTGCGACTGTTATCGACGGACCCAAGCGAGAGGAATGGCGCGGCAGCCTGAGGAGACATTTAGCTGCCGGCGGGATGCAGCAGGATCAGTGCCACCAGGACGAACCCGACAAGGAACAGCGTCTCGGCGACGAGTATGCCGATGGCGCGTCTTCCGACGGCGAATATCGAGCCCAGAGCCGTCTTTACGCCGACGGCTGCAATCGCCATCAGCAGCGTCCATTGGGAGAGCACCCCTGCTATCTCGCCTACGGCAGGCGGAAACCCGATCAGCGAATTTATGGCCGCCAGCGCGATGAAGGCCGCCAGAAAGCCGGGAAAAAGGCTCTGGGTAGAGGCAACGCGAGCCTGATTTCCCCGAAATGCCAGGGCCGCCAGAAAGACGATCGGGGCAAGCATGCTCACGCGGATGAGTTTCACGAAAATGGCAATTTCGCCTGCCTCCGGACTGACCGAGAACCCGGCGCCGGCGACCTGAGCGACGTCGTGGATGGTCGCTCCGAGAAATATGCCCGTCGCGAGATCGGAAAGGCTGAACATCCCGGCAACGATCGGGTAGAGGATCATGGCGATCGTCGACAATAGGGTTACGACGATCACGACGAAGGCCATCTCCCTCTCCGCCTCTTCTGCGCGCGGCCGTCCAAGGACCGCCGCGATCGCCATGGCCGCCGATGCGCCGCAGATGGCAACGGCGCCTCCCGTGAGGGTTCCGAACCGGGCATCCTGTCCGAAAAGTCGCGACGAAAGTACGCCGAAGGCAAGTGTTGCCAGGACCGCCGCAATCACGACGAGGATCAGCCCGATTCCCAGTTCCCCTATCATCGCGGCGCTGATCCGCACGCCAAGCAGAGCCACTCCAACCCGAAGAAGATTGCGCGACGCGAAGTCGAGCCCGGCGGCCGTGCGAGGATCGTCTGACAGGAAGTGCAGCGCAAGGCCGATCAGGATTGCCAGCAACATCGCCGGTGCACCATAATGCTCCGAAATAAACGCAGCCGCCAGTGCGACGAGGGCCGAAATAGCAAGGCCGCGAAAATATCTGTGCCAGACTTCCCGAGTTCGGTTCACCATCGAAATCACGGTCATATTCCTCCCGCGAAACGGCCCAGCATACCGCGGGAGACGCAAAGGGGTTCTCCCTCCCGCAGAGCGACCTTCAGAACTCGGCCCAGGATCAGTGTATGGTCGCCGGCGTCATGGGCGGCTGAGCGTCGGCATTCAAACCGCGCCAATGTATCATGCAGTATTGGAACACCTTCGTCGCTCAATGTCCATCTCAGCCCGGCAAACCCCCTCCCGCCGCGTGAAAACGCCCGGCACATGTGATCCTGCTCGGCGCTCAGGACGTGAACTGCGAAATGAAGCGCCTTCTCGAAAGAAGCGTGCTTCGATGAACCTTTCGCGGGCGACCACAGGATCAGTGGAGGCTCCAGCGATACGGAAGTGAAGCTGTTTACCGTCATCCCGATCGGTCCCTGTTCGCTCATGGCAGTGACGACCGTAACGCCAGTGGTGAAGCTGCCAAGTGCATCGCGGTAGGCTCGCTCGTTGCCACCTTCCGGCACGAACATCGTTTCGGGACTGCCGGATGATAGGATCGCCTCCATCACGCCACCTCCTGGCCGAGCGCCAGGGTGTAGAGTTCGAACCATGTCTGGCGGTCGAGCACCACCTCGCTTGCGGCAGCGAGGCTCCGTATCCGCTGCAGGTCGTTTGTGCCGAGGATGGGCAGGATCTTCGCGGGGTGACGGAGGAGCCAGGCCACGGCGACCGCTCCGGGCTCGACGCCATGCTCCGCACCGATCCGCTGCAAAGCGGCGAGAAGCTCCGGATGTCGACCTGAAAGCAGCGCGCCGCCGCCAAGCGGCGACCAGCCCATGGGCGGGATCACGCGCTCCTGAAGGAAGGCGAGGTCGCCATCGGTGAAGGCTGTGGCGGCAAGCAGGCTTATCTCGATCTGATTGGTGACCAGCGTCGATTCCATGGATGACTGCAGCAAAGAAAAATCCCAGGGCCGGAAATTCGACACCCCGACAGCCCGAACCTTGCCGGACTGGACCAGCGCATCGAGCGCTGCACCCGTTTCGTCGGGGTCCAGAAGCGGATCGGGGCGGTGGATGAGCAGCAGGTCCAGGTAGTCCGTACCCAGGTCGCGGAGCGAGATCTCCACCGAGGTGTGGATGTGGTCCGCACTCGTGTCATAGTGCTTTATACGCACCGTCGAATGGCGTCCGAACGGCGCCACGATCCCGCATTTGCTGACGATCTCGATCCTGTCCCTGAGCCCCGGCGCCGACTTCAACGCGGCCCCGAGGATCGCCTCGGCTCGATATCCGCCATAGATGTCAGCCTGGTCCATGGTCGTGATCCCTTGCTCGAGGCAGGCTTCCACTTTCGCCTGGACATGGGCGGGCGACAGATCGGTATCGTCCGCCAGCCGCCACATCCCGTAGACGATACGGCTGAGCTCGAGTTCGGGCGAAAGGGATATGCGTTCCATCAGTGGCGTGCTCCTGTGCCCAGCGGCGTGGCCGGGACCTGGCTCGGGACCCTGCCATAGGCATGGGGCAGCGAACATGTCTTCAGATGGGGAAGCACTTTCGAGCCGAAGTGCAGGGCTTCATCCATGTGGGGGTAGCCCGAGAAGATGAAGGCGCGGATGCCCATCTTCCGATAGGCCTCGATCTCCGACAGGACCTGGTCCACGGACCCCACCAGAGCGGCGCCGCAGCCGGACCGGGCACGCCCGATCCCCGTCCACAGATGCGGCTCGACATAGCCGAACTGGTCGGCGAGTTCACGCGCCCGCGCCTGATGGGCAACCCCGAGCGAGATGCTGTCATGGGCGCGCGAGCGGATCAGCGTCCCGTACTCGTCGTCCAGCCTCGACACCAGATGCTCGGCATAGTCGCGCGCTTCCTTTTCCGTATCGCGTACGATCACATGCACCCGCAGCCCGTAGTCCAGAACCCGGCCATGCACTTCGGCGCGCGCGTGGACGGCGCGCATCCGCTCCGCCAGTTGCTCCTTCGGCTCCGGCCACATGAGGTAGACATCGCACTGGGCACCGCAGAGTTCCAGCGCATCGGGAGAGTAGCCGCCGAAATAAAGGAGCGGCCCACCGTTCTGCTGATAAGGCCTGGCCGGATCCGTCGACACGTTCCTGAACTGGTAGATCTCCCCCTCGTGATCGATCCTGTCACGGGTCCACGCCTGTCTCAGTATCTGCACGACCTCGTGGCTCCGCCTGTAGCGGTAGGCACTGTCAGCCACTTCACCCGGAAAATCGGAACTGATGACGTTGAGCGTCAGCCGGCCCTCCAGCATATGGTCGAGCGTGGCAAGGGTGCGGGCCAGCATGATGGGCTGCATTTCTCCGCAGCGTATCGCGGCCAGCATGTTGATGCGGCTGGTGAGCGGCGCGCAGGCGGCAACGAAACTCAGCGTATCCTGCCCCACCTGATAGGACGACGGGCAAAGGATATTGCGAAAGCCGAGCGTCTCGGCCTGCTTCACGATGCGCGAACAATGGTCCCAGCTCGACCTCAGTCGCCCGTCGGGCACCCCGAGATACTCATAGTCGTCGGAGCACAGGGCGGCGAACCAGGATACTTCTGAGCCGTCAAGGTCGTGAGAGCGGACGGGCACGGCAGTCATCGAATTCCTCCCGACAATTTTGCCCTTGCGTACCATTCGGGTTGATGTAAATCAATAGTGTATCAATTTCACACCCGACTCGGCCGACCCACACGCCCCATGCAGCAGACGACAGGCAGCCTTCCGATCTACCTCCAGATCACGGAACTCCTCATCCGGGACATCGCGGCCGGGCGCCTGATCGACGGCGAAAAGCTTCCGCCGGAGCGTGAGATGGCGGAAAATCTCGGGATCGCGGTCGGCACGTTGCGAAAGGCGCTCTCCGAACTTCAGGCGCACGGGATGCTCGAGCGCGTCCAGGGGTCGGGAAACTACGTCCGTGCGGTGAGCGATCCGAAGAGCGTCTATGCAATGTTCAGGCTCGAACTTCTCGAGGGCGGCGGTTTGCCGACTGCGGAAGTCCTCGACGTGGCACGCCTGCCGAAACCGGACAGCCTGCCACGGTTCGGGAAAAGCCCGGATGGTCACCGGATTCGCCGCATTCGTCGCCTGTCAGGAAAACCGGCTGCGATCGAGGAGATCTGGCTTGACGGCTCTTATGTGGACCAGATCGAACCGGAAGACCTTTCGGAATCTCTTTATCTCTACTACCGGACGCGGATCGGTCTCCGGATCGTTCGTGCGGAGGACCGGATCGGACTGGACGTCGTGCCCGACTGGTCGCCCGGGCTCTTCGGACCTCCGCCCGGCGCTCCCGTCGTTCACATCCTCAGGACGAGCGACGACCAGGACGGCTCCCGCGCGGAAGTCTCCCGCACCTGGCTCGATCATGACATCGCCCGCTACGTCTCGCGCCTCAAATAGGAAAGCTCACGCATGAAACTGCTCTATGGCGTTATCGGTTGCGGAATGATGGGACAGGAACATCTGCGCAATATCGCGCTGCTTCCCGAAGCTGATGTCATCGCGATCTTCGAGCCCGATGCCACGATGCGGCAGCGGGCGGCGGAGATAGCGCCCCGCGCGATTTTCGTGAATTCGATTGGCGAACTGCTGCAGATCAACGACATCAACTGCCTGCTGATCGCCAGCCCGAACCACGTGCATCTGTCCCAGTTGGAGGAGGTGGCCGAACGCCGCCCCCTGCCGGTTCTCGTCGAGAAGCCTCTGTTTACCCGGGTGGACGAGATCCCAAGGGTAAAGGCGCTCCGCGAGGGGTATCCGGCGCCGATCTGGGTCGCGATGGAATACCGCTACATGCCCCCCGTGGCGCGGTTGATCGATGAGGCGGAAGAGGCGACCGGCGGAATACGGATGCTGACCATCCGGGAGCATCGCTTCCCCTTCCTGACCAAGGTCGACAACTGGAACCGGTTCAACGACCAGACCGGCGGCACACTGGTGGAAAAATGCTGCCATTTCTTCGACCTGATGCGGCACATCCTGAGATCAGATCCGATCCGGATCACGGCATCCGGCGGGCAGGCGGTCAATCACCTCGACGAGGTGCATGGCGGCCGGCGGCCGGACGTCTGGGATCACGCCTATGTGCTCGTCGATTTCATGTCCGGTGCCCGGGCCATGCTGGAACTCTGCATGTTCGCCGAGGGAGCGCGCTACCAGGAGGAAATCTCGGCCATCGGACCGAACGGCAAGATCGAGTGCAAGGTGCCGGGACCCGGGAGATTCTGGCCGCAGGATCTCGGAGCTCCTCCGGTAGCCCAGGTCATCATCTCGCCGCGCGAGCCTAAAGGTCCCCGAAAGCTCGAGATCCCGGTCGACCCGCGGCTTCTGGAGGCCGGGGATCACAACGGCTCCACCTTCTACCAGCACCAGCGCTTCCAACGGGCGGTCGCAGGCCAGGCGCCGGTCGAGGTGACGCTCAACGACGGCCTCTGGGCTGCCTTCATGGGCCAGGCCGCACAGGAGGCGGCGATCTCCGGCCAGGTCGTAACCATCCGATCGATAGAGCGGCAGGAGCCGATCGAGGCCTGACAAATCCGCTTGCGCTTCCTGCCCGACCTGAGAGATAGGTGACGAAACGTACCGGATACATGGGTAACACTTTCCGTTTTGCGGGAGGTGTTGATGCCGTGGAAAGAGATTTCG
>NZ_JBSHHW010000007.1:0-290072 GCF_053618655.1 Pseudorhizobium sp. NPDC055634
AGCAGCGCCGCCGCCCTCGTTGGTGAGCGGTTTATAGTCCCAACCCCCAAAACAAGTCAACACGGATTTTCAAAATCATCCAAACTTTCATCCAAGCATCTGATATAAAACACAAATTCCAAAACCAACGGCCAAAACGCCGGTAAATCGACACAAGGCAAGGGTCAGAGCGTCCCTATTGGGGAGAGGCCTGCGGAGGGATTGGTGCCAACCGGTCGCGTCCGGTCGGGATTCCGGCGCGAAGACCGGCCAAACCTGCCAGGGCGGGATCCCTCGTCTTGTCTTGCCTGCCCCCCTCGTGCATGAAGATGAAGACTTCCCCCGCATATCAAGGTGACCCCGTGCGCGTCCTATCCGAAGCCTTCATCCCCGAACTCCCGAACCATTACCACGGAAAGGTGCGGGAGAATTACGACCTGCCCGACGGGCGCCGCATCATTATAGCCACCGACAGGCTGAGTGCCTTCGACCGCATCCTGACCTCCATTCCAGACAAGGGACAGGTCCTCACGCAGACAGCCCGCTACTGGTTCGACGCAACCCGCGACATCTGCCCCAATCATGTGCTCGCCTATCCGGATCCCAATGTCGTGGTCGGCAAGCGTCTCGACATTCTGCCGGTGGAGATCGTCGTGCGGGGCTATCTCGCGGGCACGACGGGGACCTCGCTCCTGACACTCTATAAGCAGGGCCGGCGAGACATGTACGGTCTCGACCTTCCCGACGGCCTTCGCGACAACGAAGTGCTCCCTGCCCCGGTCATCACGCCGACGAGCAAGGCTTTCGACGGCGGCCATGACGAGCCGCTGACGCCCGCGGAGATCGTCGAGCAGAAACTGCTGACGCAATCCCAGTGGGAGACATTGTCCCGGTACGCGCTGGCGCTTTTCAAGCGCGGGCAGGACCTTGCGGCACGGCGGGGACTGATCCTTGCCGACACCAAATACGAGTTCGGCGTGGACGGCGACGGCACGATCATCCTCGCCGACGAAATCCACACCCCCGACAGCAGCCGCTACTGGATAGCCTCGACATATAATGAGAGGTTCACCACGGGAGAGCGTCCCGAAAGCTTCGACAAGGATTTCGTACGCTCCTGGGTCGCGGAACGGTGCGATCCCTATAAGGACGAGATTCCGGAGATTCCCGCCTCCCTTATCGAGGCGACCGCCGACGTTTATCGGACCGCCTACGAAAAGATCACCGGACAGGCCTTCCAGCCGGACCGAAGCGGCGCGACAATCCTCGACCGTATTCGGCAGAACCTGCAGCCCTATTTCTGATCATCCCGAAGGACACCGGCATCAAAAGAAGAGAGGACGGATTGCGCAGACCCCGACGCAAAGCGGAAGAGACACGAGAGGATATCCTCGCGACGGCTGAGACGCTGTTCAGGACGCAGGGCATCGCCAAGTCGTCGATTGCCGACATCGCCCAGCAGCTCAACATGTCTCCGGCCAACGTCTTCAAGCACTTCCATTCGAAGAGCGTCCTCGTGGATGCGATCTGCGACCGTCACGTACGCCGGATGGTCGAGCGATTCAGCAGCTTCGACGATCCGGCGCCGGCGCCCGAACGCCTGCACCTGGTGGTCCAAAAGCTGATGGAAGCGCATCTTCAGGACATCCGCGAGAACCCCTTCTTCCTGGAACTCGTGTTCCTGATGCCGAAGGCCGAACTCGAAAGCGGCCAGCACTACCGCGATCTGATCGAAGAACTTTTTCGTGATCTCATCACGGACGGGATCAGGAGCGGCGTCTATCATTGTGACGATCCGGTGGCCGTCGCAGGCTTCGTCAGTTCCGCATTTGCAAGCGTTCTGCACCCGGTATTCCTTGCCGAAGCAACCGAAGACGAGTTGCAGGACCGCTGTGCTGGGATAGCGAGACTGGTCAATGCTGCACTGCAAAGTCCGCTTGCAAAGTGACGATTTCTCTTTTACGTCACTTTTAACCGGCTCTGGATTTCCCGGGCCTTGGACGCCAATCGTATTCGAGCCTTGGTCGCTGTACGCTACTGCCTGGGTTTGCCCACATACATAGCCGCAATCTTTGGATGACGCTGATGAACAGACGTGCTCTCTTCCTTCCCCTTTTCCTCTCGCTCGCCTTGACGGCCTGCAGCGATTCAAGCCCGGAGACCGCGGCCGGTGGCGCGGCCCAGGAGCGACCACCGTCCCCCGTGAGCGTCGTCACCATGACGAAGGGCGAGTTTCCCATCACCCGCATCCTGCCGGGCCGCGCTTCCGCCTTCCACGAAGCCGGCATTCGACCTCGCGTAACGGGTGCGATCCGCGAGATCTCCTTCAAGGAAGGTAGCGAGGTAAAGACCGGTGACCTGCTCTTCCAGATCGAGGACGATACCTACAGCGCAGCGCTCGCAGAGGCGCGAGCCACCGTTGCCAAGGCAGAAGCGTCGATCCCGAGCGCGCAGGCGAACCTCGCGCGTTACGAGCGCCTGGTGAACAGTGGCGCGACGCAGATCGAGTATGAAAATGCCCGCGTCACCCTCCTCCAGGCCGAAGCGGACGTTGCCCAGGCCAAGGCGGCCTTGCGCACGGCCGAAATCAATCTCGACCTCACCAAGATCCGGGCACCCTTCGATGGCGTGACGAGCATATCCAATGTGAGCATCGGCAATATCGTTACCGCCAATCAGGCTGACGCACTGACGACGCTTCGCCAGATCGATCCGATCTACATAGACCTGACCGAGTCGAGCACCAATCTTCTCGAGCTTCGCAATGCCATGGCATCGGGACGGCTGACCGGCGGACCCAGCCAGGCCGAACTGCAGCTGACGCTCGAGGACGGCACCGTCTATCCGCACACCGGAAAGCTCGACATGTCGGAAATGGCCGTCAGCGAGACCACGGGCACCTACCAGATCCGCGCCGTGTTCCCGAACGAAGACGAGATCATCCTGCCGGGCATGTATGTCCGAGCCGAGGTCACGCTGGGCGTCGAAGCCGGCTACCTGATCCCGCAAAGGGCGGCCACGCGCAACGCGCGCGGCGAGCTCTCCGCGAAGTTCGTATCTGCCGACAACAAGGTCGAGACGCGCATCTTCCCGGTCAGCCAGGTCTCCGGCAACAATTGGCTGGTGGCGGAGGGCATCGCCGATGGCGATCGCCTGATCGTGGACGGTTTCCAGTGGATCGGCGACGGAGCGACGGTCGCACCGGTCGAATCGACTGTCGACGACAGCGGCCTGGTTGTTCCAACCGAGCCGGCCGCGCAGACCGAACCGGCAGCCCAGTGACAGCCCTCATCCGTCAAGACATGCTGTAAGCCCAGCGCCAAGGGATTTTCAAATGGCCAAGTACTTCATCCGGCGGCCCGTGTTCGCCTGGGTCATCGCAATCGTCATCATGCTTGGTGGCGCCCTCGCGATCTCGACGCTGTCGATCTCGCAATACCCCGACATTGCTCCCACGACCGTGCGCATCAACGCATCCTACACCGGCGCGAGCGCGGAGACCGTCGAGAAGTCGGTGACCAGCATCATAGAGGACGGCATGACCGGCCTCGACGACCTGACCTACATGACCTCGTCGTCGAGCACGGGAAGCGCCTCGATCACGCTGACGTTCGGCACTGCGGTCGATCCCGAGATCGCCCAGGTTCAGGTGCAGAACAAGCTGCAGCTCGTCCAGTCCCAGCTTCCCGACGTGGTTCAGCAGGCCGGCATTTCGGTAACGCGCTCCACATCGAGCATCCTGATGGTCGGTGCGCTCGTCTCCACCGACGGCAAACGGAGCTCCGTGGATCTCGGCGACGTATTTTCGACCGCCATCGAAGACCAGATCAAGCGCTTGGAAGGGGTCGGCAGCATCGACATCTTCGGCTCCGGCTATGCGATGCGCATCTGGCTCGATCCTCTGAAGCTTCAGAAATACCAGCTCACGCCCACGGACGTGACATCCGCCATCCAGGCGCAGAACACCCAGGTCTCAGTCGGTTCACTCGGCGGACTTCCCTCCGTCGAGGGCCAGCAGCTGACGGTCACCATGACCGCCCAGAGCCAGCTCACCACCGTCGACGATTTCGAATCGATCATCCTTAAGGTCGAGCAGGACGGCGCGACGGTGCGATTGAGCGACGTGGCAAGGGTCGAGATCGGGCAGGAGAGCTATGGCTCGAGCTCGCGGCAGAACGGCCTTCCCTCCACCGGTTTTGCCGTCAATCTCGCGACGGGCGCGAACGCGCTGGATACCGCCGATCGTGTCAAGACCGCATTGACGGAGCTCGCCCCTACCCTGCCCGAAGGCGTCGAGATTACCTATCCCTATGACACAACGCCATTCGTCGAGCTTTCGATCGAGAAGGTCGTCCATACGCTGATCGAGGCGATCATTCTCGTCTTCGTCGTCCTTCTTATCTTCCTCCAGAACCTTCGCGCGACGCTGATCCCGATGATCGCCGTTCCCGTCGTTCTTCTCGGCACGTTCGGAATTCTTGCGCTGACAGGATACTCCATCAACACCCTCACCATGTTCGCCATGGTGCTGGCGATCGGTCTTTTGGTCGATGATGCGATCGTCGTCGTCGAGAATGTCGAGCGCATCATGGACGAAGAGGGCCTCGGCCCGCTCGAGGCGACGGAAAAGTCGATGGGCGAGATCACCGGTGCGATCATCGGTATCGCACTGGTGCTGACGGCCGTCTTCATTCCGATGGCCTTCTTCGGCGGCTCCACCGGCATCATCTACCGCCAGTTCTCGGTGACGATCGTATCTGCGATGCTCCTTTCCGCGGTCGTTGCGATTGTCCTGACACCCGCGCTCTGCGCGACGATGCTGAAGCCTATCGATCACCAGAAGAAGGGCCGCGGCATCGGTGCATGGTTCAATCGCGGCTTCGATCGCTCCACGAACGCCTATGTTTCGTCCATCGGCTACCTGCTGAAGCGCCCGTTGCGCGTCTTCGTCGTCTTCGCCGTAATCATTGCGGGCTGCGCACTGATCTTCACCCGCCTGCCAAGCTCCTTCCTTCCGCAGGAAGACCAGGGCGTGCTGCTGACGATCATCCAGACGCCAGCCGGCTCGACGACGGCCAGAACCGACGCCGTCGTGAAGCACGTCGAGAAGTACTTCCTCGAGCAGGAGAAGGAGAATGTCGCCGACGTATTCGGCGTGCTCGGCTTCAGCTTCGGCGGCAGCGGCCAGAACAATGCCATCGTGTTCACGAAACTGACCGACTTCGGCGAGCGAACCGGCCCTGGCCAGTCGGCTGCAGAAATCGTCCAGCGAGCAAGCGGATACTTCTTCACATTGCGTGACGCCCAGGTCTTCGCGCTCCTTCCGCCTGCGATCCAGGGCCTCGGCACGTCCAGCGGCTTTTCCATGTACCTCGTGGATAGCGGCGGCAACGGCAATGACGCGCTCACCACCGCCTCCCGGCAGTTGATGCAGACGGCAGCGGCGAACCCCAACATCAGTTCGCTGCGCACCAACAGCCAGCGTGAGGAAACCCAGCTCAGGATTCTTCTCGACCAGGAGAAGCTGGGCGCGATGGGCGTGGACCTCGCAACCGTCAACTCCATGCTCGCAACCATCTTTGCCGGGCGTGACGTCAACGATTTCACGCTGAACAACGAGTTGAAGCCGGTCTATGTCCAGGCGGACGCACCCTTCAGGATGCAGCCGGACGATCTCAAATACTGGTATGCTCGCAACAATGCCGGCGAGATGGTGCCCTTCTCCGCCTTCAGCACCGTCGAGTGGGTTGGAGGAACGCCGCAGCTGGCCCGCTACAACGGCACCAGCGCCATTTCCCTCGAAGGCGCGGCCGGCCCCGGCGTGAGCACCGGTCAGGCGATGGACGAAATGCAGCGGCTGACGGCTGAACTGCCGGGCGGCTATTCCGTGGCATGGCAGGGCATTTCCTACCAGGAGCGGCTCTCGGGTTCGCAGGCGCCGCTTCTCTATGCCCTGTCGGTGCTGATCGTCTTCCTTTGCCTTGCCGCGCTCTACGAGAGCTGGTCCGTACCCTTCTCCGTCATCCTGGCCGTTCCGGTCGGCGTGCTCGGAGCACTGGGTGCTGCCTATCTCTTCGGCCAGTCGAACGACGTCTACTTCAAGGTGGGACTTCTCACCACGATTGGACTGGCCGCCAAGAACGCGATTCTGATCGTGGAATTCGCCAAGGACAGGCAGGAACAGGGTATGGGCGTGATCGAGGCTGCCCTCGAAGCCGCCCGCCTTCGCCTCCGGCCGATCGTCATGACATCGCTTGCCTTCATCCTCGGGGTCGTACCGCTGGCCATCGCCACCGGGGCCGGCTCGGCAGCTCAGAATGCGATCGGCATCGGGGTTCTGGGGGGTATGCTTTCTGCAACACTGCTGGGAATTTTCTTCGTTCCTTCCTTCTTTGTTGTGGTCAGGCGGTTATCAAATCGTAAAAATCCAGACATCGTGGCATCCGATAAAGGATGAGTAGCGTGTCCCCGCCGAAATCATTCGATTCAGGCGGGGACGTGCTTAAGCCATGCCGGCGCATTTGAATTTCCGATAGGGCATTTGGGACAAAGATATGAAATCTATCAACGTAGCGGCTCCACTCGCCTTGCTTCTCCTGTCCGGCTGCGTTGTCGGCCCCGAGCATGTCTCGCCGGAGATCACCCTTCCCGCGAAATTCGCGGAAGGCCCCAATACCACCAATGGCAACATCGCAGACACGGCCTGGTGGACAGCCTTCCGCGACAGCCGCTTGAACGGCTATGTCGACCAGGGCCTTGCTCAGAACCTGAGCGTTCTGCAGGCCCTGGAGCGAATCAATCAGGCTGAGGCGGCCGTCATCACGGCCGGCGCCGGTGGCCTGCCGTCGCTGGATCTGACCGCTGATGGGGATCGAGCCGGAGCTGAGAGGCTGGGCGGAACGGTAAACCCGACGTCCTTGGAGACGCGGACCTCGGCGAGTGCCTCCCTGAGCGCATCCTGGTTCCTCGATCTCTTCGGCCTCTACAAGCGTTCCAGAGAGAGTGCGCTTGCCCAGCTGGGCGCAGCATATGCGAGCGTCGACGTGGCCCGCCTGACCCTCCTGTCGCAGCTCGTCGCCGCGTATATCGACGTGCGCTATTATCAGGAACGGATCGCCATCGCGCGCGAGAACCTCTCTTCCCGCCGAGAAACGCTTGAGCTGACACGCCTGCAGCTGGAAGCCGGAGCGGCATCGCGTCTCGACGTCGTCCAGGCGGAAGGTCTGGTCAATAGCACGTTGGCGGAGATTCCGGGCCTTGAAACGCAGTTCCGTCAGGCCGCACACCGGGTTGCGACCTTGCTGGGCCTGCCCGCCTCGTCCTTGCTTCCGGAACTTCAAAAAGGTGCGCGCCAACCGGTAGCCCGCTTCAAGGCCAGCGCCGGCGTGCCCGCCGACCTGATCCGCAACCGCCCGGACATCCGCGCTGCGGAGCGGCAACTGGCATCGGCGGTCGCCGAGATCGGCGTGGCCGAGGCTCAACTCTATCCGGCAATTACCCTGAGCGGCGCGATCCAGCCCTCCTATACCCGTGTCGTCGGCGGCTCCGAAGGCGGGCTCTTGAACTGGTCGTTCGGTCCGGGCCTGTCCCTGCCGATCTTCGACGGCGGCGCCCTCAAGGCTAACCTGAGCAGCGCGGAATCCTCCGCGCGGGAATCCTATCTTTCCTGGAAGGAAACCGTGCTCAACGCGGTCGAGGAGGTCGAGAACGCCCTGGCCGCTGTCGCACGCGACGCCAGGACGGTGGAAGCTCTTCGCAATACCGTTCGCTCCTACGAAGAAGCGCTCGATCTTGCGACCGCAAGCTATCGCGACGGCGCCTCGTCGCTGCTCGACGTCCTGGATGCACAGCGCCAGGTTTCCACGGCCCAGGCAAACCTCGCTGCGGCGGTCCAGCAGATGGCCCAGGATTTCGTCGCGCTGAACGTCGCCATCGGCGGCGGATACGGCTACGCCACCGGTGGCGGTCCGCTCGTCGCATCGGCGGCGGCGCTGCCGACCAAGTAACCGAAGCACAAGAGACAACAAAAAACCTCCGGTGGCGAAGCCCCGGAGGTTTTTTTGTTCAGTGGATGACGGCTTGCGTCAGTCCTTGGCGCGCTCGACGTAGGAGTTGTCTTCGGTGGCGATCACGACGCGGGTGCCGGCGTTGATGTGGGGCGGCACCATGGTGCGAAGGCCGTTCGAGAGCATGGCGGGCTTGTAGGACGAGGAGGCGGTCTGACCCTTCACGACCGGTTCCGTCTCGGTGATCTCCAGTGTCACGTGACGCGGCAGTTCAACGGCAAGCGGCACGCCTTCGTGCATGGACAGGATGCAGGTCATGCCTTCCTGGAGGTAGGCCTTCTGGTCGCCCATCGTGTCGACGTCGACGACCACCTGGTCATAGCTTTCCGGGTTCATGAAATGGAAGCCTTCGCCGTCCTCATAGAGGTACTGGAAGTTCACGTCTTCCACGAAAGCCCGTTCGACCTGCTCGGTCGTGCGCCAGCGTTCGGAAACCTTGACCCCATCGACGATCCTGCGCATGTCCACCTGGGTGACGGGCGTACCCTTGCCCGGATGGAAGTTCTGCGCCGTAAGCACCACATAAAGCTTGCCGTCCACATCCAGGACGTTGCCCTTGCGAACGGAGGAAGCGATGACCTTGACCATGAGTATTCCCTTGTAGCTGCCGGCTTGTAACCGCCGGAGATGCGTCGTAGAGGACCGACAGGCCGATCCGGCGGACGGATAAGTATTTCTCGGCGCAACTAGCCTAAAAACCGGCAAATAGGAAGCCTCGCCGGGCAAGCACGCCACAAAAGCTTACGAGCAGGACCATCATATGCAGCGCTCAGGTTCCACATCCGGTCGCTCTCCCTGGTGGGAGCCGCAGGTGCATGCTGACCGCCGCCCGCTTCTTCTTGCCCGCAACCGGCTACAGGCAAGCCTGCGCCGGCACTTCCACGACGAGGATTTCGTGGAAGTCGACACCGCTACGCTCCAGGTTTCGCCCGGAAACGAAACGCATCTTCATGCCTTCACGACAGAAGCGCTGACGATCGACGGGCGCCCGTCCCCGCTTTATCTGCACACGTCTCCGGAGTTTGCATGCAAGAAGCTGCTCACTGCGGGAGAGCGGCGGATCTTCTCCTTTGCGCATGTCTATCGCAACCGCGAGCGCGGCCCGCTCCACCACCCGGAATTCACCATGCTCGAATGGTACCGCGTGGGGGAGGACTACAGGCAACTGATGAAGGATTGCGGCGACCTTCTCGCACTCGCCGCCGAGGCTGCCGGCACGACCCGCCTCACCTATCGTGGCACCAGCATCGATCCCTTCGCCGAAATTGAACGCATCACCGTTGCCGAGGCTTTCCGCCGGTTTGCCGGAATTGACCTTCTCTCGTCGATCACTGGCGACGGCCGGACCGACCGCGAGGGTCTTGCCGCCGGATTGACGCAGGCAGGCATACGCCATGCCCATGACGATACCTGGTCCGATCTCTTCAGCCGCGTGCTGGTGGAGAAGATCGAGCCGAAACTCGGCATGGAACGGGCAACGATCCTCTGCGAATACCCCGTGGCCGAGGCAGCACTCGCGCGTCCTTCCGCCGACGACCCAAGGGTGGCGGAGCGGTTCGAACTCTATGCCTGCGGCGTCGAACTTGCGAACGCGTTCGGCGAACTCACCGATGCCGGCGAGCAGCGCCGGCGCTTCGAGCATGAGATGGCCGAGAAGACGCGCATCTATGGAGAGACCTACCCTATCGACGAGGATTTTCTCCGGGCTCTTGAGGCCATGCCGGAAGCGAGTGGCGCAGCGCTGGGATTTGACCGCCTGGTCATGCTCGCCACCGGCGCGGGCCGTATCGACGACGTGATGTGGGCGCCGGTTGCGGAGACGCTGCCATGACCCGCCCCGTCGCGCTCAAGACCGCCCGGGACCTTGCCGCGGCAGGGCTCGTCGATCATGCTCAGATCGAACCGATCGAGGAGGTCTCGAAGCGATACGCCCTGGCGATCACGCCCGAGATGGCGAACTTGATCAATCCCGCCGATCCTGACGATCCCATTGCCCGGCAGTTCATTCCCAGCGCGGGCGAACTCGAAACCACGCCGGAAGAACGCGCCGATCCCATTGGCGATCACGCCCACACGCCCGTGAAGGGCGTGGTGCACCGTTATCCGGATCGCGTCCTGCTCAAGGCCGTGCACGTCTGCCCCGTCTATTGCCGCTTCTGCTTCCGAAGGGAAATGGTCGGGCCCCAGGGTGACGGCATGATGACGGCGGAGGAACTGGAGGCTGCTCTCGACTATATCCGGTCTCGCGAGGAAATCTGGGAGGTCATTCTGACCGGCGGCGACCCGCTCGTCCTGTCCCCGCGCCGCCTTGGCGAGATCATGCAGGGCCTCTCCGCCATCGGGCACGTGAAGATCGTACGCTTTCATACCCGGGTGCCCGTCGTCGACCCCGGATCGATCATCGCGGACCTCATCACCGCCCTGAAGTCCAGCGGCAAGACCACGTATGTGGCCCTTCATGCAAACCACCCCAGCGAAATGACTGAGGCGGCGCGAGCCGCCTGCGCGCGCCTGGTCGATGCGGGAATTGCGATGGTCAGCCAGACCGTTCTCCTCAAGGGGGTGAACGACGACCCCGCGGTTCTGGCGGACCTGATGAGGGCGTTCGTCGAGACGCGCGTGAAGCCCTATTACCTGCATCACCCGGACCTCGCCCCCGGCACCAGCCATTTTCGCCTCGATATCGCCGAGGGGCAAAGGATCGTCGCCGCCCTGCGTGGCCGCATATCGGGTCTTTGCCAGCCCACTTACGTACTCGATATCCCCGGTGGCCATGGCAAGGCACCTATCGGCGACTGCGCTGTCCGCACCGACGACTGCCACTCTCTCGTGCGGGACTTTTCCGGAACCGAACACCGTTACCCACCGGAGGCGTGAGCGGGTCCGGACGCCGACCCTGCATACAAGCCGGCACTGGCGCAGAGGTATCCCGGTTATTCTTGCCGAAGGCCCGATCATTGTGAGCCGTGGACATCCTGCCGCGCTGGCGGATTGGATTGTCTCCATGTCGGAGAGGGTGGCGCTTTTCCAGGGAATAAAGACAATGAATTCAGGTCGCCGCTATCGTGGTGTCAAATGGCGCACTTCACCCCGATGAAGGCTGTCCTTAATATGAGTCAGATCCGACAACACCCAGTCAGGAATGATTCGATGGGCGGGAATTGATCCTGCGCCTCACCCATGTATACAAATCGTTCCGTGAATAGAGGAAATCCCGATGACGAACTACGTCCTTACCGTAACCTGCAACTCGACGCGCGGCGTCGTGGCCGCGATTTCGGGCTTCCTTGCGGACAAGGGCTGCAACATCATCGATTCCTCGCAGTTCGACGACCTCGACACGAACAAGTTCTTCATGCGCGTCTCCTTCATCTCCGAGGAGGGCGCAAGCCGGCCGGAGTTGGTCGAGAGCTTCGCGCCCGTCGCGAGCCGGTTCGGAATGGCCTGGGAAATCCATGATGCCTCCGACCGGATGAAGGTCCTTCTGATGGTGTCGCGGTTCGGGCACTGCCTCAACGACCTGCTCTATCGGTGGAAGATCGGCGCACTGCCGATCGACATTGTGGGGGTCGTCTCCAACCACTTCGAATACCAGAAGGTGGTGGTGAACCACGACATCCCCTTCCATCACATCAAGGTCACGAAGGAGAACAAGCCGCAGGCCGAGGCGCAGCTTCTGGAACTGGTCGAGCAGACCGGCACCGACCTGATCGTCCTCGCCCGCTATATGCAGGTTCTCTCCGATCAGCTGTGCTCGAAGATGTCGGGAAGGATCATCAACATCCACCACTCCTTCCTGCCGAGTTTCAAGGGAGCGAACCCCTACAAGCAGGCGTATCAGCGCGGCGTCAAGCTGATCGGCGCCACCGCCCATTACGTCACCGCGGATCTCGACGAAGGCCCGATCATCGAACAGGACACGGTGCGCGTCACCCATGCGCAGAGCCCGGAAGACTACGTCTCGCTGGGCCGCGACGTGGAAAGCCAGGTCCTGGCCCGCGCCATCCATGCGCATATCCACCGTCGGGTTTTCCTCAACGGCAACCGCACCATCGTCTTCCCGCCGAGCCCTGGAAGCTACGCGTCGGAACGCATGGGCTAAGCTGGCGCACGGCCAAGCCAGGACCCTCCACGGAGATCCCGATGAGATTTTGGGCGGGCGCAGAGCGGTTTTGCGCTCGCGGGCCTTGCGCATGGCTCTCGCAGCCTTATCTAAATGTCGCAGCAACCACGGCAGAGACGCAATAGAATTTCTCATTTCAGCCGTAATTCTGTCATCGGAAAGAAAAATATCCTAGATAAGGTAAATTTCGTTGCCGATGAATCCAATTCGGGCTAAGGTCCGTTCTGCTGGCGATTTCGGTCGCCCGCAAAAGTGCAACCGCCAAAGGAGAGTGACATGTTTGATATGACGCGCGTCGCCGCCTTTTGTCGGGGAGCGTTCAAAGTGAACGGCACGGAGCTTGTCGCTCTCATGTGCTGTCGAATGTAACGATCCGGATCATCCGTTCCAGAAAATTCATTCGTCAGAGCTGTCGCCGACAGCCACAGGAGAGTCTGCTCATGCAGAAGCAAGTCATAGAATACGGCGGAGAGCCGGTCGGCATCGTCGTACCGGACGAAGACCGGCTGAAGTTCATTGCCGTCAAGTTCCACGTCATAGACCTGGACGAGCACCGCTTCACCTCGGCCGACGAGGTGCGGCTGGCCATCCGGGATCTCGTGCGTGCGCGCAACACCGAGGCCGCAGCTCATGCTTGATGGCTGCAACGGCGGCCGACCTGAAAGCGGGTCGGCCTTCGCGCTCTAGAATGCCGTGAAGGTCAGCGTCGTCAGGGAGCGCTCGATCCCGGGAATGGAGGCGATCTTTTCGTTTACGAAATGCCCGACCTCATCACCGTCCTTGATGTAGATCTTGAGCAGCAAGTCCCAGTCGCCGCTGGTCGAGTAGAGTTCCGACACCAGTTCCGTCTTGTAGATTGCGTCCGCCACCTCATAGGTCTTTCCTGGCTGGCATCTGAGCTGAACGAAGATCGGCTTCATGTTGGGTCTGTCCTTATCGGTCGCCGCATGGGCAAGGGTGTTCGATGAACTATTGGCCCATGCGTTCGCCCACTGCAAGCCGGCCCGGCCCCTCCGGCGCGCGCGCCTCGTTCACCAGCCATTCCTTGAACGCGGCAAAGGGCTGGAAATCCACCCTCTCGGCGGGATGGGCGAGAAAATAGCTTCCAGTCTCGTTTTGCACCGTTTGTGCGGCGATCACCAGCCGGCCCGTCTGCAGTTCGGGCGTTATGAGAAACTCGGGAAGTAGCGCCGCCCCCATCCCGGCCGCCGTCGCCTCCACGATCGTCATGTATTGATCCATCAGCATCCCGTGAAGCTGATCGAAGGCAACGTCCTCGGTCCGGAACCAGTTCTCCCAGGCGTCGGGACGACTGCTCAGGTGCAGCAGCGGAACCTCCAGGAGGTCCGCCGGTCGCTGCAACCCGAAGCGGGCCCGGAACTCGGGGCTGCACACGGCCACCGTCTGCTCCTTCATCAGGAAGGCAAGTTCCGCCCCCGGCCATCGCTCCTCACCGAAATGAATGGCCGCATCTATCGAGTCGAAACGGAAATCGAATGGTTCGAGACGACTGATCAGATTGACGGACACCTCGGGATTCCGCTCCAGGAACCGGCCGAGCCGCGGCGCGAGCCAGCGAGCCCCGAACAACGGCAGCACCGCGATATTGATCACCCCTCCCTTCGGATGGGCCCGCAGATTGAGGGATGCCGTGGAAATCCGCCGCAGCGCCTCGCGGATCTCCCGGGCATAACCGTCGCCGGCAAGTGTCAGCCTTATCGTCTGCCGCTCGCGCCGGAAGAGCGGCGCGCCGAGCTGCTTCTCGAGGGCGGAAATCTGGCGGCTGACGGCGCTCTGGGTCAGCCCGAGCTCGTTTGCGGCCGCGGTGATGCTGCCGGTGCGGGCGGCCGCCTCGAAGGCGGCCAGAAGCGAGAACGAGGGCAGGAAGCGCCTGGGTGGCAGCACGTCATTCCTCCGTTGAATGACCTGTTGAGAAACTGTCGATATTCACGTTGGCACCGCCTCTGTAAAGTCCGTTCCGGAATTCACCCGGAACCCTCGGACATGCTCGATAACCCACGCTCCCACGGATTGTGGGAAATGACCGCCCCGCCGCCGCCCTCCACGCATCGATTGCAGGAGAGCATCTCCGCACAGGTCGTGATCGTCGGCGGCGGATATACTGGATTGTCCGCGGCGCTGCATCTGGCGGAAGCCGGCACCGACGTCGTTCTGCTGGAAGCACACGAGTTCGGCTTCGGCGGAGCCGGGCGAAACGTGGGTCTCATCAACGCCGGCATGTGGGTCATGCCCGACGACTTCCCGAGGGAGCTTGGCCCGCACTACGGAGAACGTCTCCTCGACCTGCTCGGCAACGGACCCTACCTGGTTCGGGACCTCATCGATCGCCACGATATCGCCTGCGAACTGGAGCGTAACGGCACGCTGCATCTCGCCGTCGGCAAGGAAGGGCTGAAGGAACTCGCCGAACGCGCCGCGCAGTGGCAGAAGCGGGGCGCACCGGTCACCCTGCTGGACGCCGCCGAAACCGCTCGCCGTGTCGGATCTCCTGTCTATGCCGGCTCCATGCTCGACATGCGCGCGGGCACGCTGCAACCCCTCGCCTATGCGCGCGGGCTTGCCAAGGCTGCGATCGGCGCGGGCGCAAGGCTCTACCGCGACAGTGCCGTCCTCGCTCACGAGCAGTGCGATGGCAGCCACGTCCTGCGAACGGCAAAGGGCGAGGTGAAGGCGGAATGGGTCATCGTCGCAAGCGAGGCCTACAGTTCCGGTCCATGGGAGGTCATCCGCAAGGAACAGGTCTATCTCCCCTATTTCAATCTCGCCACCGTGCCACTTCCCCAGGAAGAGCAGCGCGCCATTCTGCATGGACGCGAAGGTTGCTGGGACACGCGGGAAGTGCTCTCCTCCTTCCGCATGGATAAGGCCGGCCGGCTGGTATTCGGCAGCGTCGGTGCATTGCGCGGCACGGGAGCGGGAATCCACAAGGCCTGGGCACGCCGGTCAATTCGCCGGATATTCCCGCAGATCGCCGACATCCCCTTCGAGGCTGAATGGTACGGGATGATCGGCATGACGGACAACGCCCTGCCCCGTCTCCACAAGTTCGCGCCCAATGTGCTCGGTTTCTGCGGCTACAATGGTCGCGGAATTTCCCCTGGGACGACCTTCGGCAAGGTGCTCGCCGATCACATCCTCGGCCGTGTTGCCGAAAAGGATCTGCCGCTGCCGATCACCGAACCGGCGATCCCGTCGATGCGACCGCTCAAGGAAGCATATTACGAACTCGGCGCGCAGATTGCGCACTTTACCGGCGAGCGCTTCTGATTGCAGAACCGCCGCCGATCAGTACATTGACCCCAATTCGATATCCGGAAGGACTGACATGACGCTTGCCAATCTCGATCTCGCCCAGGACGTGAAAGACATCTTCAACGATCTCGGCATCAAGCCCGAGAGCTATACCGGTGGTACCCTTGCCGTCCGCTCGCCGATTACCGGGCGGGAGATCGGCAGGCTTCCCGAGATCACGACGGCGGATGCAGCGACGGCAATCGAAAAGGCCCATGAGGCGTTCCTCGCGTGGCGCCTCGTGCCAGCTCCCAAGCGGGGCGAACTCGTTCGCCTCCTCGGCGAGGAGCTGAGGGCGTCCAAGGAGGCCCTCGGTCGCCTGGTCTCCATCGAGGTTGGCAAGATCACCTCCGAAGGCCTGGGCGAAGTCCAGGAAATGATCGACATCTGCGATTTTGCGGTGGGTCTCTCCCGCCAGCTCTACGGCCTGACGATTGCAACCGAGCGCGCCGAGCACCGTATGATGGAAACCTGGCATCCGCTGGGTGTCATCGGGATCATCTCCGCCTTCAACTTCCCGGTTGCGGTATGGTCGTGGAACGCGGCCCTGGCTATCGTCTGCGGCAACGCGACGGTCTGGAAGCCCTCCGAGAAGACCCCGCTGACCGCACTTGCCACGCAGGCGATCTTCGAGCGGGCGCTGTCTCGCTACATCGCCGAGGGCAATACGGCTCCCGGCAACCTATCCACCCTGCTGATCGGCGGGCGTGAGATCGGCGAAGTGCTAGTCGACCACGAGAAGGTGCCGCTCGTCTCGGCGACAGGCTCGACCGCCATGGGCCGCGCAGTCGGTCCGCGCCTGGCACAGCGCTTCGCGCGCTCGCTGCTTGAACTCGGCGGCAACAATGCCGCGATCGTCGCTCCGACCGCCGATCTCGACCTCACCCTTCGCGGGGTTGCCTTCGCGGCCATGGGAACCGCCGGACAGCGTTGCACGACGCTGCGACGCCTGTTCGTCCATGACAGCGTCTACGAAACGCTCGTTCCGCGTCTGGTGAAAGCCTATCAGTCCGTCACCATCGGCAGCCCGCTTGAAGCAGGCAAGCTGGTCGGACCGCTGATCGACAAGGCCGCCTATGACAAGATGCAGAAGTCGCTGGAAGCCGCAAAGGCTGCCGGCGGCAAGGTCACGGGCGGCGAAAGGCTGGAGCAGGACGGCGCCCCGGACGCCTATTATGTCCGCCCCGCCATCGTCGAGATGCCTGCGCAGACCGGCCCCGTGCGGGAAGAGACCTTCGCACCGATCCTCTACGTCATGAAGTACAGCGACTTCGAGGACGCGCTGCGGCTCCATAACGATGTGCCGCAGGGCCTCTCCTCGTCCATTTTCACGAACGACATGCGCGAGGCGGAAACATTCCTGTCCGATCGCGGCTCGGACTGCGGTATCGCCAACGTCAACATCGGGCCCTCGGGTGCCGAGATCGGCGGTGCCTTCGGCGGCGAGAAGGAAACGGGTGGCGGACGCGAATCCGGCTCCGACGCATGGAAAGCCTATATGCGTCGCGCGACCAACACCCTGAACTACGGGCGTACCCTGCCGCTTGCCCAGGGCGTCAGGTTCGACGTAATCTGAGCCATGCGCGGGCCGCTCAATCTCCTGACCGACATCAAGGGCGTGGCTGTCGGCCACGCCACTGATCTGGCGCTCGGCTCAGGCGTGACAGCGGTCATCTTCGACAAGCCGGCTGTTGCTTCAGGAACGGTCCTGGGCGGGGCTCCGGGAGGACGGGAAACCGCGCTCCTCGATCCCGCGATGACGGTCGAGACGGTCGATGCCTTCGTCCTCTCCGGAGGTTCGGCCTTCGGCCTCGACGCGGCAGGCGGTGTCCAGTCTGGCCTTCGGCAAGCCGGTCGCGGCTTTCCCGTCGGCGATACCCGTGTCCCGATCGTTCCCCAGGCGATCCTGATGGACCTCCTGAACGGTGGCAACAAGGACTGGGGCCTCCACTCCCCCTATCGCGACCTGGGCTACGCCGCATTCCAGGCGGCAGAGGGCGGAGCCTTCTCCCTGGGCAGCGTGGGCGCCGGCACCGGAGCGACCACCGCGACGGTCAAGGGCGGCGTGGGATCGGCGAGCGCAGTGACCTCCGGCGGCCATGTGGTTGCAGCGCTGGTTGCGACCAATGCCATGGGCTCCGCTACCGTGGGGGACGGGCCGCATTTCTGGGCTGCACCGTATGAGATCGACGACGAGTTCGGCGGCTTGGGCCTTCCCTCCCCGGTCGATACCCGGATGCGCCTCAAGGGCGTGAATGTCACGGCGACCACGATCGGGGTGGTGGTGACAGATGCGATCCTGACCAAGACGCAGGCGCACCGCCTGTCCATCGCTGCCCATGACGGTCTTGCCCGGGCTATCCTCCCGGCCCACCTTCCCTCCGACGGCGACACCGTGTTTTCCGCGGCAACCGGGGAGAAGGCGGTGGGCGACATGCCGGTCCTGATGGAGATATTCCATCTCGCCGCCCTGGTCTTGTCGCGAGCCATCGCGCGCGGTGTCTTCGAGGCAACCCCATTGCCGGTCGCGGGTGCGCAGCCCGCGTGGCACGACCGCTTTGGCGGCAGCGCTAGCGGCTGAGCTTGTCCAAGGCCGTTTCCAGCCGCTCCCATTGATCTTCGGAGGGAAGGCCGATCCGCAGCTCGTCCGGGCGTCCCACAAACCGCCGAGCGAAGATGCCTTGCCTCCCGAGTACGTCGAAGATGCGCTGCGCATCCGCCTGACGGATGAAACGAAAGAGCGACGTCCCGCCCGCCACGTTTATTCCATGGCCCGCGAGCAACGCATCGAGACGTCCCGCGCACGCCTCAAGCCGCTCGCCCATCTCCAACCTCCACGCCTCGTCCGCAAGCGCCTCGCTGCCGATGTGGAGCGCCGGGCCGGATACCGCCCAGGGTCCTAGCTCACCTTCGATCTGCGCGATGATATCGGGACGAGAGATCGCAAAGCCGAGCCGCAGCCCCGCCATGCCGTAGAACTTGCCGAAGGATCGCAGGACCAGCAGTCCTCCGCCATCGACCGCGTCCGCGACACTCTCCCGCCCAGAAGCATCCTGGAAGGCCTCGTCGACGACGAGAAGCCCGCCCTTGTCACGCATGCGTGCGGCGAGGTCGAGAAGATGTGCTCGCTGGACGATCCTGCCCGTCGGATTGTTCGGGTTGACGATCACGGCAAGATCCGCCCCGGCCAGCGCGGCCACGTCCTCTGTTTCCGTCACTGCGTAGCCCGCCAGGTGCGCGGCTCGCGCGTGCTCCGCATAGGTCGGCGACAGGACGGCCGCGGCCGATCCTTTCACAAGCCTCCTGGCAACGATCGGCAAAAGAATCTGCGTTCCCGGTCCCGCGACCACATGCGAAGCCGAGGGGGTGCCATAGGCGCGGGCAGCGACGTCCTTCAGCCTTTCCAGTTCCCCAGGGTCAGGCAGTCGAGAGAAAACATTGGTCGGCAAGGGTGAATACGGATAGGGATTCGGGTTGACGCCGGTGGAGAGATCGATCCAGGGCTCGGGCGCATCGGGGAAGAGCGCGCGGGCCCGTGCGAGATTGCCGCCGTGTTCAATTGCACCGCCAATAGAATTTCCAGACGCCATCGGCCCAATGTACCTCCTTCTCGCATTCCTCGCGCTGCTGACAGAGCGCGTCATCGGTTATCCAGGCTGGGTATATCGTCTGATCGGGCATCCCGTCACTTGGATTGGAAGCCTGATTTCGGCTCTGGATACGCGCTGGAACCGGGATGGTGATCCAGCTGGCCGCCGCAGATGGGCCGGCATCGCCGCGCTTGCCGTCATCATCTCCGTGGTTGCTTCACTGTCAGTGATCCTCGAGAGCCTGCTTCTGGCCGTCCCCCTGGGCTTTTTCGTTCTCGTGCTGGTGGCGGCAAGCCTCCCCGCGCAGAAGAGCCTCGAGCAGCATGTCGAGGCCGTCGCTTCGGCCCTCGAAACCGGTGGCCTGCCGGCCGCGCGCATCGCGGTCTCGATGATCGTCGGGCGCGACCCCGACAATCTGGATGAACCCGCCGTCTGTCGTGCGGCGATCGAAAGCCTTGCGGAGAATTTCTCGGACGGTATCGTTGCTCCGGTATTCTGGCTCGGCCTCGGCGGCCTTGCAGGGGGGGCCGCCTACAAGGCGATCAACACCGCCGACAGCATGATTGGACATCGTTCACCACGCCACGAGGCATTCGGCTGGGCGTCGGCCCGTCTCGACGACCTGGTGAACCTGCCGGCATCGCGCTTGAGCGCTCTGCTATTCATCACCGCGGCCTGCCTGGTCCCCGGCGCCTCACCCCGCAGCGCCATCGCAGCCGTCATGCGCGACGCCCGACTTCACCGCTCGCCGAACGCGGGCTGGCCGGAGGCTGCGATGGCAGGCGCCCTGGGAATTGCCCTGGCGGGCCCGCGCAGCTATGGCGGCCGGATGGTCGAGGCCCGCTTCATGGGCGAAGGCGGCCGCAAGGACCTTGACGCGTCCGACATCCGCCGCGCGCTACGACTCGCGCGGGTCGCCGACGCGCTCCTCATAGGGGCTTTCGGGCTGGCGGCCCTCGTTCTTACCCGTTGACCGGTCGGGCGAACGCACGGTCATCGCGGTATCAATTTCCGCCCTTGGGCGCCGCGAACCGGCCATCATAGGGAAGCCCGATCTCTCCCAGGGCGGACACGGCGGAGAAGTTCAGAAGGTCGATCCCGCGTTCCGCGCACACGGTTTTCGCAAGCGCGACATGACCCAGGATGCGTTCTTTTGCCCTCGCCACCCCTGAGCGTGCGGTGTCTCCTGCCGTTTCGTAGAAACGGGGCGTGTCTGCATTGGAGATGTCTATTCCGAAGAGCCCGATGCGCTGCGGCCTGCAGAAGATCGCGAATTGCAACGCGCTGATCGCGACCGAGCCGCCCTGGAAGACACCGCGCGCGGGATCATCGGAAAACCCGCTCGCCCCGTCATCGCTCAGCCGCGCAAACGGCAGTTCGGCAAGGGCCGGGTTATGACGCCGTGCGCCGCCATATGGCTTTCGGATATCGTCGATCAGAATGATGTGCTTGTCCGATAGCCAGCCGCTGTCCAGTTCGCAGATGGCCCGCATCACGCTCGGCGAGAACAGGCAGATCGTGCCTGCCCTGATCTTCTCCCGCATCAGCGAGAAGTGACGCCAGACAAAGCGCTCGTCCTCGATAGCGACCGCGAGGGCTTTTTCAACGTCTCCACCAAGCAGGCTGATCGCGCCGTTGAGCAGAATGGCCGAGCCGGAAGCGATTCCGGAGACGTCATTATCGCGGATTGATGGTCCGGAGCCGATTATGTTGATCTCGCTTCCGGCCGCGGCCCTCAGATGCGCCGGGTGCAACAGCGGGGCAATCCTTGCCCCACGGTACGTCACCTCCCCTGAGGCGCCCTCTGCGAGCGGAATGTCGAGTTTCAGGCCCGGCCAGGCATTCTGGGCGTGCGCGCGCGACTTGCCGAGCATGACCTGGGCGAGGATCTTGATGATGGATCGCCGCAAGGGCCGTTCAGATCTTGATCTCATAGGCAGGACAAACCTTGTTTCGAGAGCGCGGCCATCTGCGGAAGGCCAGCCTGAGTTGACCACGACAGGGTTTACCGAACAAATGTTGCAGCGAAAAGCCGGCCTGGCGAGTTAAGTCCTGTCAACTGAAGTCGAAGGTTCGTGGAATGGCATTTCAGGAGGTAAAGACTCGGTTCTACCGTCAGCTCAAATATTCGCTCGTCCGACCAAAGCCCCCGAAGGCGCCGTTTGCCTTCACAGCGCCTGTGGTCGTGGTTGGGTCCGCACCCCTTTCGAACAAGCCTCAAGGTCTGCATGAGGGGTTCACAACCATCACGGTGAACGGTTCACAATCCGTGCTCAAGCAGTGGGGCATCGACGTGCCCGACATCACCTTCATGCAGTTCAACCAGGTCCGAGGGACCAATACCAACGCTCTCGAGGTGCGGCGGGTTCTGAACGGCAAGCGCACAGGCCACCTCTATGTCTTTCTCTGGCGAGAGGGACGCCCTGCGCTGGAACAGGGCCTTGCCGCGTTCAACTACCGGCATGACAAGCTGCACCTCGTCAACCGTTACCAGCGCATGGCTCTTCTGGGCCGAATGTGCGGATTCCAGAGCCTGGAGATCGAGGCCGAAGATAAGTGCTCCAACGGCATCAATGCGGTGCTGTTCGCTTTATACCACAAGGCCCCGGCCGTGATCCTGACCGGCATAAACCCGGCAAGCGCGGGACACGCCTATAATCGCGAGGACTTGCCTCGCCTGCATCAGAGCATGGATCTGAAGGTCCTGCAAAAGCTGCTCGCCGCAAACCACCCGGTCTTCACGGCCGATCCCGAGGTCTCTTCATTGACCGGACTGCCCCTGTGGGCAGGCCGTGGCGACTGACAAGCGCAGGCGGTCAGCTCCCGATGTCGATGCGGTTTTCGCTCAGGAAGTTCACCATGGCGAGATCCTCGACCTCGTTCTCCTGGATGATGCGCATGGTGGTCCGCATCTTGTCTTCCACCCGCGCCGCCGAGGCCGCGTAGGTCGAGCCTCTCGCCATCTTCGCCAGCATCTCCTCTTCCGACTTGCTGTAGTAGTGGTTGAGCTGCAGCGCCTTGTTGGAATAGAAGCCCTGCTGCTTGCGCCCCCTCCGATCGGCACGTTGACCAACGTCATTGCACGTAAGGTCACCAAAATGGCGGGTCGTGAAATGGTGGACCGCCACTTCCGTCACTTCGCAAGGATCGACGATGCACTTGAAGTTCGAGGCCGGCTCTCCCCCGCCGATCGGCTTTGCGGCGCGCCGCGTATAGTTCGTCAATATGCCGCCCGCGGGTTTCTGCTTGTGCCCGCTGGTGCCGAACATGTGCCATGGCAGCGATACATTGGGGAAATCTCCGGTAGCGGCCAGCGCCTCCTCGATTGTCTTTCCGGTCATCGGCAGCAGGAATTCGTCGACATCGATGAACGCCATGCGCCGGAACCGGCCGCCAAAATTCAGGATCGCATGGGCGAAGGCCACCACCTGTCCATCGATCGGCTGACCGGTCTTGGCGGCAGCCACGCGACCCGCCCAGGGAACGATCGTCAGTTCGCTCGCATCCAAGGTGCTTGCGAGGACGCTGCAGGTCTCATCGGTCGAGCCGTTGTCATAGACGATGAAATGCTTCACGCCGACCGCTCGATGGAAGCACGCCCATTCGGCTATATAGGCTGCCTCGTTCTTCACGCAGACGGCGATGGCGACGCCGGCGCGATCCGGACGGGGCGCCGGCGGCTCTATCGAGAGGTTCTTTATTGAAGATTGCGACCGCCTGAACCAGCCCATCGAGCCTCGTCTCCCTCGTAGAATTGATAGCGGAAGCATCCCGCCGGCAACCGGCCAGGATATCTCCGACTTACGGAACGCTATCGCTCGCCACCAGTTTCCTGACGGATCGTCTACTTCTCAATGAACGGCATGGGAAGTGGCGACCGCGTTGACACTCTTCCTTTTATCGTGCTTGTCTGCGCCTCTGTTAATTTACTCATTTTCGAATGTTCACACAAAAAGGCGCGGCGCTGATCGCTCCTTCCATCAAGCAAAGGGTGATGCATGAGAGACGACGTAGCGCAGATCTTTGTCGGTTTCGATTCGAAGGAAGTGGTTGCCTATCACGTCCTTTGCCAAAGCATCATCGAACGATCTTCCATACCGGTGGTCTTCTCTCCGATCGTCCTTGACAACCTCCAGGGCGTTTTCACTCGCGAGCGCAATCCGCTGCAATCGACGGAATTCTCCTTTTCCCGCTTCCTGGTCCCGTATCTCAGCGACTACCGAGGCTGGTCGATCTTCATGGATTGCGACATGCTCGCCCGCGCCGACATCGCGGAGCTTTGGGCCCTGCGCGACGACAAATGGTCGGCGATGTGCGTCAAACACGACTATGTTCCGAAGGTCGAGACGAAGTTCCTCGGCCAGACGCAGACCAAGTACGAGAAAAAGAACTGGTCGAGCATGATCCTGTTCAACAACGCGAAATGCGGCGCCCTGACCCGGGACTACGTCAACACGGCAACCGGCCTGCAACTGCATCAGTTCAAGTGGCTCGACAGCGACGACCAGATCGGCGAGGTGCCCGTGACGTGGAACTATCTCGTGAACGAGTATGACTATCGCGAGGATGCGAAGCTGGTCCACTTCACAGACGGCGGTCCCTATTTCGAGGACTACAAGGACGATGATTACGCGGAGGAATGGTTCGCCATGCGCGACAAGGTCGTCTCCGTGCATCAGAAGTAGAGATGAACACGGGAGTTCCCCCAGTCGGCGTTGAGGCCGCCCGGCTACCCCGGCCGGGGGCAGTTTCGGGCCTGTCCGAAAGCTCGAACTGGCGGGAGATCCTCGCGCCCTATTCGCACATTGTGCTGGTCGCCAACAGCGGCGCGCTGAACGTCGCGGATATTCAGCCGCAGTATCCCGCCACCACACTCTTCGTGTTCTTCAACAGGGTCTACAAGAGCCTGGACAAGCCTTTCGACGGGCATGCGCTGCTGGTATCGCGGGCGCAGCCGAAGGGGGCGAACATCGTGTACCGCAACGAGGTCTCCGATGTTCTTTCCTATTTTGCCCAGGCACATTTTCTCGGCATCCTGAACATCCGCCTGGCAGCCAGCGAGAAACTCAATACCTCCGCGGATTACCAGAACGCGCCGACCGGCCATCTCGATCTCCTCGGTTATTGCGACAGTTTCTACACGAGCGGCAAGACGCCGACGAGCGGGTTCGCGATCGCCCTCTGGCTCAGCGAGTTGAGGCTCCCGGCAAAAATCGTTCTTGCCGGTTTCTCGGCAAAGCGCACGGCGAAATGGCGGGTGGTCTCAATCCATGACTGGAGCTTCGAGCAGACTTTCCTCCGCGTATTCGCCCGCCTCGGCAAGGTCACGATCGAGGGCGGGGTTCCGAAAAATCCCTATGCCGCGCTGGCCGAGCGGTTCCCCGAAATACCGCCGTCCGACATCGAACTCGCGGCCACCGAGGTCCTGTCAGAACGCCTGTCCCACAGCGATGGCGAGATCGACAAGCTGATCTCCCTGACCAATTTCATCCGGGCGGGCGACGAGTTCCTGAGGGGTCTCCGGCCGAGCAGCGTCAAGCGGCGCATCCGGGGTTCGCGGTGACCGGGGATCGGCGCGGCTGGTGCGCCCGCCCCTCATTCGCGGCAGTGCAAGATCGAAACAAGTGAGCAGACGCGCCGGCCGAGCGATTCATCCTTGACCAATCTCCCCGCAGCCGTGATGAGACCGCGAGGTGGGCGTTGCAAAACTCCCCCGACGCGTGCATCCGACCTGGAATTTTCCCGATGAAGCGCATTTTCGATTTTGCCGTTGCTGCCCTGGCGCTGGCCGTTTTCGCCGTTCCCATGCTTTTCATCTGGATAATCGTGAGAGCGACATCTCCCGGACCTGCCCTATACTGGTCCCAGCGCGTCGGCCGAGACAACAAGCTCTTCTGGATGCCTAAGTTCCGGACCATGAAGATAGATGCGCCCGTCGTTGCGACCCACCTCTTGGAAAACCCCGCGCAGCATCTTACGCCGGTGGGCAGCTTCCTGCGGAAAACCAGTCTCGACGAGTTGCCGCAATTGTGGTCCATCCTGAAGGGCGACATGAGCTTCGTCGGGCCACGACCGGCCCTTTTCAATCAGGAAGATCTGGTGGCAGCTCGCACGGAGAAGAATGTTCACAGGCTTCCCCCGGGCCTGACCGGCTGGGCGCAGGTCAATGGCCGGGACGAACTCGCCATCCCTGAAAAGGTAAAGCTTGACGCTGAGTACCTGCATAGGCAGAGCTTCTGGTTTGACCTTCGCATTCTTGGCATTACTGCCCTGAAGGTGCTGGGTGCAGCGGGCGTAAAGCACTAGATGGTTATCGGGATGGCATTTCAGACACGCGCGAGACTATCTGCGCCGGCGGGCAGGAGATCGCAATGATCCCTGCGCTCTCCGAAACCCGCATGGTCCAGAAGCTCAGGGAAAGGATCATCGGGACACCGCGCGTCTGGAAGCGGGTGATCATGATCGGCCTCGACATCGCAACGCTGATGTTCACCCTGTGGGCGAGCTATGCGATCCGTCTTGCTGTCTGGACACCCACGATCACGACCGAGCGACTTGTTCTTGCCGCCCTCGCTCCGGCGATCGCCATTCCGGTATTCATCCGTCTCGGCCTCTACCGTTCCGTCATCCGCTATCTTCCGGAAGCTGCGATCTGGACGATATTGAAGGCCATGGTCATCGCGACCGCCGGATGGGTCATCGTCATCTTCCTGATGGAGATGGCGGGACAGGGGATCGTCCCCCGCTCCATTCCATTTCTCTATTTCATTCTCGGCACGCTGCTGATCGGCGCGATCCGCTTCGGCCTCAAATGGATCGTCACGACAGGGACCGGTCTTCGACGTGACGAGGAGCCGATCCTGATCTACGGGGCAGGCCCGAGCGCGGCGCAACTGGCCCGTGCCTTGCGGGGCCACGGCAATCGCTTCGTCATGGGACTGGTGGATGACGACCCTCGCAACCACGGCACCGAGATCGCCGGCTACAGGGTCTTCCCTTCCAGCGACCTGCCTGGCCTGATCGACCGGTACGGCATCAAGGAAATCGTCCTCAGCATGTCTGCCATCCCGGCTGACACGCGCCAGAAGGTGATTGCACGCGTTACGGGGCTGAATGTCAGGGTCCGCACCTTGCCGGACATATCCGACATCGTGGATGGCCGTTATATCGTCAACCAGATCCGGGAGATCGAGCTGGATGAGTTGCTCGGCCGCTCGTTCGTTCCGGCGGACAAGGAATTGCTGGCGGAAGCGATCAGCGGCAAAGTCGTCATGGTGACGGGAGCCGGCGGCTCCATCGGATCCGAGCTCTGCAGGCTCATCGTTCGCTGGAAACCAAGCAAGCTCGTATTGCTGGAAGCCAGTGAATACGCGCTCTACCAGATCGAGCAGGAACTGCTGGGCAAGGGGGACGTGAACATCGTCCCGGTGCTGGGGTCGGTCACCGACGACAAGACCGTAAGGCGCGCTCTGCGTACCTACGCTCCACAGGTGCTCTACCACGCCGCCGCCCACAAGCATGTCCCTCTCGTTGAGGCGAATGTGCTGGAAGGCATCCGCAACAACGTCTTCGGGACCCTGACCGTTGCGACGGCAGCCGCGGACGAAGGGGTGGAAAGCTTCGTGCTGATTTCGTCGGACAAGGCCGTGCGACCCACGAATGTGATGGGCGCCACCAAGCGATGGGCGGAGCTTATCGTTCGCCTGAAGGCGACGGAGGTGGAAACCAAGGCCGGATGCCAGACCTTCTGCGCGGTTCGCTTCGGGAATGTGATCGGTTCCAATGGCTCGGTCGTCCCCCGCTTCAAGCAGCAGATCGCCAATGGCGGTCCCGTGACCGTGACCGATCCCGACATGACCCGTTACTTCATGTCGATCCCCGAGGCCGCCGAGCTTATCGTTCAGGCGGGAACGCTTTCTGCTGGCGGTGACGTCTTCCTTCTCGACATGGGGGAGCCCGTCCGCATCGGCGATCTGGCCGCCAACATGATCCGTCTCGCCGGCTTCAAGGTACGCGATCCGCAAAGCGAGACTGACACCGGCATCGCCATCGAGGTGATCGGCCGGCGCCCGGGCGAGAAGCTGTACGAGGAACTCTTCTACGACCGCAACAATGCCAAGCCCACCCGCCACCCGAAGATCCTCCGGGCCGATTCCGCCACCATCCTCGGCTACGACATGGTCGGCGCACTCCACGACCTGCAGCAGACATTGGCGGATGAGGACGAGGCGATGGCCCGAAAAGTCCTATTCGGGATGATCACTGAAGACATAACCGAGGCAGACCAGGTTGCCGCCAGCCTCGGACGCTGAGGAGGCACGGCGATGGGAGTGACGCTCGTCACCGGTGCATCGGGTTTCGTCGGGACGCATCTTCTGAAGGAGATGCGCGAGCGCGGTCTTGCCGTGCGAGGCGTCAGTCGCAGTAAGGCGGCGGGGACGCTCACCATTCCCTCCTATGGTCCCGAATTGGACTGGAGGCCGTATCTCGAGGACGTCGATACCATCGTTCACCTGGCGGCCAGGGTGCATGTCATGCGGGAGACGGCCACGGATCCGCTCGCGGAGTTCCGGAGAGCGAATGTCGATGCCACGCTCCATCTTGCACGGCAGTCGGCCGCGGCAGGCGTCCGGCGCTTCGTCTTTGTCAGCACGATCAAGGTGAACGGCGAGCGCACCGAACCCGGGAAACCCTTCACCGCCGACGACCAGCCGAACCCCCAGGACCCCTATGCGGTTTCCAAAGCCGAGGCTGAGGCGGCGCTCACGACCCTGGGTCACGAGACCGGAATGGAGATCGTCATCATCCGCCCGCCCCTCGTCTACGGACCGGGTGTGGGAGGAAACTTCAAGAGCCTCATGAAATGGGCTTCATTCGGCCTGCCTTCGATATTCGAGGATGTGAAGAACCGGCGCTCGCTGGTCTTCGTAGGCAACCTCTGCGACCTGATCATCACGACCCTCTCACACCCGAACGCCGCAGGTCGCGTGCTGCTTGCCGGTGACGGACCGGCGCTCTCGACCCACGAACTGCTCGTGAGCCTTGCCGCAGCCTTCGGGAAGAAGGCGAGAAGCGTGCGAGTTCGCGCAGGCGTGCTTCGCGTCGCAAGTGCCCTGATCGGCCGGAAGGAGGCCTTCAGACGCCTGTTGGACAATCTGGAAGTTGACGACCGAACCACTCGCCAGTGTTTATCCTGGAGACCGCCATATACGGAAGGTCCCGCGCTCGCTGTAACCGGAAGTCCCGCGGCTCATCATCTTCCCTCATCGCCGGTTGAGTGATGCCCGCCGAAGGATTGAAGATGAGCAAGACCATCCCGCTGACTGGAAAGAGGTTGCCCGGGGGAGCGCTTCCCAATTACAAAGTAACGAGCGCGGGCGTGAAGAAAGCACGACCTCTTGCCGACAGGAATTCTCTTGAGCGACGCGGTAGAACTTTGGGGTCATGATGCTTGATTCTCCTCACCTTCCGCCGCTCCTTCAGGCATCTTCCCGGCTAAAGGGCTGGCTGCACCTCACCGCGCTTCCCCTGTGGCGTTCAAACGCATTCGATGCGGAGCGCGGCTTCGCGGAATCGTTGGATTTGAACGGCGAAGCGACCCGGGTCCATCGGCGTAGCCGCGTTCAACCTCGGCAGATATATTGCTTCGCCGAAGCTGGCGTCCGGGGTTGGTCCGGAGATTGGTCTAACCCGGTTCAATCGGGTCTCGCTTACTTCGACCAGGTGTATCGCTTACCTAACGGCTTCTATGGCGCGCTCGCGACCTTCGAGGGCCGCCTGATCGACGAGAGCTTCGATCTCTATAATCAGGCCTTCGCGATATTGGCATTCTGCTACACCGCAAAAGCGATACCGGGATTAGCACCGGAGATGTCCGGCCGAGCGCTGCGCCTCCTCGAAGCCTTGAGATGTGATTACGCTCACCAGAAGGCAGGCTTCCATGAAGCGCGCCCGGAACGCCTCCCGCTCTGTTCCAACCCGCACATGCACCTGTTCGAGGCGGCGCTCGCCTGCGAAGAACAGGCGGGATTCGATAGCGAAATATGGGGGGCACTAGCCGATGAGATTGCGGAGCTCTGCATGAGCCGCTTCATCGACGGCAGGTCAGGCGCACTCCGTGAGTTCTTCGACGGGGACTGGCGACCGGCTCTCGGCATCAAGGGCCGTATTGTGGAACCAGGTCACCAGTTCGAGTGGTCATGGTTGTTGGCGATTTGGGCCGAGCGTCGCAGGATAAGCGATGCCCTGTCGGTGGCCAAACGCTTGTTTCAGATCGGCGTGACCCATGGAATCTGTCCTGAGCGCGGCGTGGCAGTCATGTCGCTTCTGGATGACTTCTCCGTTCATGACCCACTCGCGCGGCTCTGGCCTCAAACCGAATGGCTTAAGTCGGCGGTCCGCTTAGCCACCATTTCGAAGGGGGAGGAACGCGAATATTATCTGGCTTCCGCACGGAACGCAGTCAGAGCGCTCGACCTTTTCCTGGACGTGCCGCTGGCAGGTGGTTGGCGAGACAAACTGGACAAGACAGGCCGCTTCGAGGAAGAGCCTGCTCCCGGCAGTTCCTTCTATCACATAGTCTGTGCGATCTATGAACTCGAAGACCGCATGAGACAGATTGCCGAGGCATCAGGAAGGGCGGCCCACCCGCTCATATAGACGCGCATAGGAATCGGCCATTCGCTCGGCCGTGAAGTTGTCCAGATATCGCTGCCGGGCGTTCGCGCCGAATTCGTCCGCCATTTTCTGATCGTCCAACAGTCGCCTCATGGCCGCGGCCAACGCGTCGCTGTTGTCCGGATCGATGACCAGGCCGGTCACCCCGTCCCGGTTCACGTAGCTGGTACCGGTCCCGATCTCGCAAGAGATCATCGGCTTCCCCCGCATTGAAGCCTCCACAAGGGACAACCCAAAGGCCTCCGAGCGTAGGTGAGACGGGAAAACGAGGCCGACACTGAGGTCCAGAACGGCCATCTTGTCCTCGTCCGGAAGACTTCCGACGAAGTACATATTGTCAATCCCGCGACGCTGCGCCTCCTGACGAAACTCATCGGTCTCGGCGCCGCCGATCAGAACGATCGGAATGCCGGTCTTTTCCGCCGCCTCCATCAGCACGTGTATCCCCTTGTAATAGCGGAACACGCCAATGAACACGAAGAAGCGTGCCGGAAGCTTCGCCCTCCAGACGTCCCGGCGCTCCGCGTCGACGACAGGATAGCTGGCTTCGTCAAGGCCGAGAGGAATGACCTCCACCTTGGAGCTGAACTTATGAAGGACGGGGCTGGACCGGAGATAATTCGGCGAAGTCGCGACGATAGCATCCATGCTGCCCAGGAAGCGCGACATCAGCGGCTCGTACAGACGGAGCAGCGTCTTTTGCTTCACGATATCCGAGTGATAGGTGACGACCGCCGGTTTTTGCAGGTGGCTGGTCAGGTGGATGACATCCATTAACGGCCATGGAAAATGGAAGTGAATGATGTCCGCCTGCCGACCGAGCTGCCGGAACCGGCGAAACGCGGCGCGAGAAAAGCCCGTGGAAGCGACCTCGAAATCGAGCTGGGCCTTGTGCGCAAAGTGCCCGCCGAACTGGCGCGAGTTCTTCTCTGGCTCGGGACTCAGGGAAAGGACGTCTGACTGGATGCCATGCCGCTCCACACCCTGGCAGATCGCCGCGATTGTCCTTTCGACACCCCCGAAGGTATCCGGCCAATATGTCTTGAAGAAATGCAGAATTTTCATGCGGGCAAAGCCTGAGGGTCGGTTTGGAGCGGCGCAGATCAAGAACCGATTTCTCCTGGCATGGCAAGGCTCCCCGCCGCGGAGAATGGGTATACGACCGGCTCCCACCGGGCCGGGCGGCCTGACGGGGTTGTCTTGGAGAGACGGAACGTTTATTGCCGCGCTACTCACGATCCGTCACTGAACCCTCTCGATGGCGGTGACAACGGGCGGCCACGGCATTTTTGACCATAGCGATGGACTTTTCTGCTTCTATGAAAAATCACCCGGTCGACCCGCTAGCGCCCGCCCGAACGCTGATCCTCAACAGGGGCCTTCTTTGGGAGCTGACGAAGCGTGACTTCGTGGCGCGCTACAAGGGTTCCCTGCTCGGCCTAGCGTGGTCGCTCTTCAACCCGCTGCTGATGCTTGCCATCTACACGTTCGTCTTCAGCGTCGCCTTCAGGGCACGGTGGAACGTCGCAGGCGAGGACAATGTAAACTTCGCCATCATCCTCTTCTCCGGGCTGATCGTTCACGCGCTGTTTGCAGAATGCCTGGTCCGCGCGCCCAGCCTGATCCTTTCGAACGCGAACTACGTCAAGAAGGTCGTGTTCCCGCTGGAGATACTGCCTCTCATGACCATGGGGACGGCGCTCGGCAATTTCGTCGTCAGCCTCCTCGTCCTCCTGCTCTTCTGCCTACTGTCCGGCACCCCCCTGCATCCTGCGGGCCTGCTTATTCCCGTAATTCTGCTGCCCATGCTTCTGATGGTGCTGGGCCTGAGCTGGTTCCTCGCCTCACTGGGCGTCTATCTTCGCGACTTTGCCCAGGTGATCGGCATGCTGACGACGGTTGCGCTTTTCCTGGCGCCCGTCTTCTATCCCATCACCGCCTTGCCGCCGATCTACCAGTCCCTTCTGATCTTGAACCCGATCACCCTCCCCGTCATCCAGTTGCGAGACGCACTCCTTTGGGGACAACCCCTGAACTGGGCGGCGTGGGGCACCAGCCTGGTCATTGGATCAGCCATCTTCTACCTCGGTTTCGCATGGTTCCAGAAGACCAGACGAGGCTTCGCAGATGTCCTCTAACGAACCAGTCATCGAAGTTCGCGGCCTCGGCAAGCGCTACGACATCTACGACAGCCCGCGTGACCGCCTGAAGCAACTCGTCTTGCCCAGACTGGCCCACTTGGTCGGGCGGCGAGATGCCTTGCCTAGCTATCATCGGGAGTTCTGGGCGTTGCAGGACATCTCGTTCGAGGTGCGTCCGGGCGAAACGCTGGGCATCATCGGGCGCAATGGTGGCGGCAAGAGCACTCTGCTGCAGATCCTGGCGGGCACGCTGGCCCCCACGGTCGGCGACGTCACTGTGAAAGGCCGCGTTGCCGCCCTTCTGGAGTTGGGCAGCGGTTTCAATCCCGATTTCACCGGGCGCGAGAACGTTCTTCTCAATGCCCGCATCCTGGGCCTGAGCCGCAGCGAGATCGAAGAGAAATACGAGCAGATCGTCGCCTTTGCGGATATCGGCGACTTTATCAACCAGCCCGTCAAGACCTATTCCAGCGGAATGTTCGTTCGCCTGGCCTTCGCAGTGCAGGCCCATATCGACGCCTCCATCGTCATCATCGACGAAGCACTGGCTGTCGGCGACGTCTTCTTTCGCCAGAAGTGCTATGCGCGCCTTGAGGAAATCAGGGCTTCCGGCGCGGCGGTGCTTCTGGTCTCCCACGCCATGACCGACATCGAGCAGTTCTGCGATCGCGCAATCCTGCTCGACCACGGCAGGATGAACTTCATCGGCAATGCCACCGAGGCGGCAAAGCGATACTATCAATTGCATCAGGAAAGAGCCCTGCCGGCGGCGGCAGTGGATGGAGGGGCCAGTAAGGCGCCGCCGGAAATCAGCGTCGGTGAAGCATCAAGCTTTGATTTCTGGCCCGGCGACAGCAGCTTTATTGACGCGAGTGGCAAGACCCAGGTCGGGAACGGCTGGGCGAAGTGCCTGCGCTACGCAGTCTGCGATACCCAGGGAAATCGATGTGCGAGCTTCGCCCAGGGCGAGACAGCCGTGTTCTACTCCGAATTCCTCACGTTGGAACCCATTTCGGTCCCGCTGGCCGGGGTCGTTCTCCAGAATGAGCGCGGCGTTAACGTTCACGGGAAAGGCTCGTTGGAGCATTATGCCAAAGCACCGGATCACCTCCCGGCAGGCGTCGTCATACAATGTCGTCAAACGGTTGAACTCAAGCTAGAACTCGGCGAATACACGTTCGAACTTGGACTAGCAACGATCGACGGCGACACCTATAGGGAGATGAGCAACCTCAATCACGAGCGGATATTCTCGCGGATTGTCCGCCTGTGTCACCTTCCTCACGCGGGGGTACTTGCCGTCGGCTGGCGCCCCGTCCACCATGGCCCTCCCCTTACCCACCACGGAATAGCGGATCTACCAGGAACGTTTGAATATGGCTTTGCCCGAAACAGCACAAACTGAAATCCGAACGAAGATCCTGCCCATTGATGAAGTGCTTCGCGGCTACGACGCGGTAGCGGCACTCTATCCCTACATCCCACCACTCAGCCACTGGCGGGCTTGGGAATATGCAGCCTATCAGCACCATAAGATCAAGGGCCGCATCCTTGATATCGGCTGCGGGGACGGTCGATATTTCCAGTTGATCTGGCCCGGAGCCAAGAACGTCGTTGGCGTGGATATGGATCCGGAGACAGCCGAAAGAGGTAGACAAAGCGGCGTCTACCGTTCGGTCCACACGACCGTGGCACATCAGATTCCTGAGCAGGATTCGAGCTTTGATCACGCCTTCGCCAATTGTTCACTGGAACATATGGATAACCTTGATGGAGTGTTGACCGAGATCGCGAGATGTCTGTCTCCCGGTGGCACCCTCTCATGCAGCGTGGTTACGAACAGATTTGTAGAATGGTCGCTATTGCCTGCGATGGTATCCGAAGCCGGGTTCGATCAGGTCGCTGAAGGGCTTCAAGCGAAGTTCATGGAGTATCACCATCTGGCCAACCCGTTGAAAGTGAAAGAATGGACGGAGGCCTTCAACAAGGCAGGAATGGTCGTCGAAAGCCACATACCCATCCTTCCTCGCTATAGTGGCAGCCTGTGGGCCCTAATGGATAGTTTGTGGCATCTCGAACGGAAAGCCGGAGGAGAGTTCGGCGAAATCGTACACCCCATGCTCGCCTCCAACCCCAAATTCCCTTCAGCGTTTCGCAAGATCATGAACGGCCTCCTGGAAATGGAGCAGGACTGGCATGATTGTACGGGAGCAGTGTTCAGCGTGAGGAAAGTCAAGCCATGATACCTAGAACGTGCTGGTGCGGGAGCACAGAACATCATGAATTTAGCCCAGAGTATGTAAGGTGCGCTGCCTGCGGCACGCTGGTATCCTGCGTAGGCCTGTCAGATGACGAACTAAAAGTTGCAGACGACGACGCCGATTTCTACGGCAAGAAATACTGGCTTGAGCATCAAAACCAAGATCTTGGCTTCCCGAACATCTTCCAAAGAGCCAAGAGGGATTTGACTGATCGAAACCTGCACTGGCTCAAAACGCTACTCCGTTATAAGGCCCCTCCAAGCAAAGTGCTTGAGATGGGATGTTCGCACGGAAGTTTCGTGGCGCTACTACGGCAGGCGGGCTACGACGCCTCCGGCATGGAGATGAGCCCGTGGGTAGTCGAATTCGCACAGGAAACGTTCGACATACCCATGCTGGTCGGGCCCGTCGAAAACACCGAACTGGAAGCGGGAACATTCGACGTAGTCGCCTTGATGGACGTGCTGGAACATCTCCCCGATCCCGTTGGGACGATGTCTCACGCCCTCAGATTGCTTAAGCCGGACGGAATCCTTCTCATCCAGACTCCGCAGGCGAAAGATGAGATGACCTACCCTGCCCTGGTAGAGAGCAACGCTCCCTTCCTCGAGCAGTTCAAGTCCGACGAACATCTCTACCTTTTCACTCAAAGCTCGGCGACCACCCTCTTTGAACGGCTCGGAGCAAGCTTCGTTCAGTTCGAGCCGCCCATTTTCTACCAGTATGACATGTTCTTCGTCGTCAGCAGGCAGCCGATCGCCGCGGTCTCCGCGGAGGAGGCCACGAAGGCACTTGAGACTCCAAAGGGCCGATTTGTTCAGGCACTTCTCGATCAGGACGAGGAAATCAAGCGCCTCAATGAACACGTAAAGCTGATAGACGCCGACCGGGAGGCCAGGCTCGAGCAGATTCATACGCTGACGAAAATGATCCAAGAGAAGCAGGGTATGCCACTCGCAAAGTTCAGGCCGAGATGACCTCAAGCGAAAAGAAGCCCAGGATTTCGATCGTGACGCCCTCCCTCAACCAGGGGCGGTTTCTGCAGGAATGCATCGATTCCATTCGAGCGCAGAATTGGCCCGAGGTGGAGCATTTCATCATCGATGGCGGCTCTACCGACAATACGCTCGATGTCATCCGCAAGAACGACGGGTGGCTGACGGGGCATGTCAGCGAACCTGACAGAGGTGCCGCCGACGCGATCAACAAGGGCTTGCTAAAGTGCACGGGCGACATCGTAGCCTGGTTGAATGCGGACGATTTCTATCTGCCTGGCGCATTCGAAGCGATCGCTGAAGCGTATCGGGCCGCACCCGAGGCGAGCTTCTGGTTCGGCAACGGGATACGCGCAGACAAGGAAGGCCGCAGGACCGCCGTCTTCAACGACGGTCCCATGCTCTACAATCACGAAGCCCTGCTGGGCGGATTGGATTACATTCTCCAGCCTTCGACCTTCATGAACGGGCCGGTGCTCCGGCAATTGGGCGGGCTCGATGAGAACTTGCGCTGGAGCTTCGACTGGGACCTCTGGATCCGGCTCGCGAAGCTGTCGCAACCTCACCCGGTCGAGGCGGTTATCGCGGCTTCCCGCGAGTGGGGCGAGACGTTGACGGCGACGGGCGGCTTCCGGCGGGTCGAAGAGATCCGCCTTCTGGCGGAGCGCCACAGCGGACGCCCGATGTCACCGGGGGCCCTCTGCTACTGGCTGGACAACATGAATTCACTCGTCCAATCGAGCGACGACCTGTTCAGCCAGCAAACCCATACGGCTTTGCTCAATCTGTGGAAGGAAGTGCAGGAGGATATGCAGCGGTTAGGTGTGAATGCCTCTGGTATGCCCATCAGTACCGGTGCGACCCCTCTCGTCTCGGGCAGAAAGCAAACCCGGCCCAAATTTTACCACCGGATTGGACGAGAACTTCGGCGCAGCTTGCAGAAGAGGTTCTAGCATGAGCATCATTCCTGCGCAGGGCGGCCCCTTGACGGTCGCGATAGATTTGTACCCGCTGGTGCCGGGCGTATCCGGAGGCATTGTCCCCTGGGTTCACGGCGTCGTCAGGGAAATGGTGCGCCTCTACCCGGAAGACAGGTTTGTCTTCTTCCATCGTCCCGGCGCTCCACCGCTGAAGATTGTCGCCCCGAATGTGGAATTCGTGGCGCTGGACGATCACCCGACGGCCTTCTACGCGGAGATGACCCGTCACTGCCACAGCATGCGTCCTGACGCACTCCTGCGAACCTACCCGCAAGAGAATGATCCGGAGTTTCCATTTCCCCGGCAAGTATTCGTAATTCCGGACATCCAGCACGAATTCTTTCCGGACTTCTTTCAGCCTGCCGTGTTGGCGGCGCGGCGCCGCGCCTTTGGAGCTGCTCTCTCCCGCGCCGGCGCGATCGCCACGATGACCGATCATTCCCGCGAGACAATGGTCAGCAACGGCTGGACCATGACGGATGACGTGTTCCTCATGCCTGCGGCTCTTCCCGAAGAATTGCGGGAAACCCCGAGCAAGAGCGACCTGCCTGCGGAAGCTGCGGCCTTCGATCACTACTTCTACATGCCGGCGAACCTCTGGCCGCATAAGAACCACCGCCGCCTGTTCGAGGCGTTCAAGCTCGCCCTCCCGGACCTTCCTCCGAATACCGGTCTCGTCCTGACGGGAAGCCCCGATGGCCTGGAGCAGAGCATCAAGGGTTTTGAAGACCTTCCGGTCGTCCACCTTGGCTTTCTTCCGCACAGGCAGGTTGCCGCTCTCTTTGCCAATGCGACAGCGCTTGTCTACTTTTCCCTTTTCGAAGGCTTCGGCATGCCCCTGCTGGAAGCATTCCATCACGGGACGCCCGTTCTCTGCAGCAACACGACGTCCCTTCCCGAGGTCGGAGGCGATGCCGTGCTGTCCTGCGATCCGACCGACATACCGACGATGGCGAACCTGATGCGCCGCATCACCACTGAAGAGGGCTTGAGAGAAAGCCTCTCCGAAAAGGCGAAACTGCGGGTGGCGGCCTATGACTGGGCAAAGCCCGCTCATTCGCTCCGCGCGGCATTGCAACGGGTCTCTCAGAACCCGGTCGAACACAAGCAGCGAAGGCCGCTCGTCAGCATTGTCATGCCGACCCGCAATCAAGCCCAGTTTATCCGCGAGTCGATCGACAGCGTGCTCAGCCAGAGCTACGACAATGTCGAACTCCTTGTCATGGATGGAGCTTCCACCGACGAGACCGTCGAGATCCTCAAGAGCTATGGCGACCGCATCCGGTGGATTTCGGAGCCGGACGAGGGCCAGGCAGATGCCATCAACAAGGGCATGAAGCTACTGAACGGAGAAATCCTGGCCTACCTGAATTCGGATGACATCCTGCTTCCCGGTGCGCTGCAAACTGCAGTCCGGTTTTTCAATGACCATCCGGAATGCGACATGGTGTACGGCAATGCCGATTACATCGACGCGGACGGCGCCGTCATCGGCAAGTACAACACCGCCGATTATTCCTTGGGGCGCCTGATGCATGACTGCTGCGTCTGCCAGCCGGCGGCCTTCTGGCGCCGACGCATTGCAGAGAGGATCGGACCGTTCGACGTCTCGATGCAGACCGCGATGGACTACGAATACTGGCTTCGCATGGCGACATCCGGGGCAATCATCCGGCATACGCCGAAAAAACTCGCGCAGTCCCGGCTGCACGAGGATGCAAAGACACTGGCAATGCGCGGGATAATCTATCGGGAGGTCTTCCAGATCTGCGAGAAACATGGTGGGTATGTCAGCCTGAGCTACTACAACGGCCTTTGGGCGTACCGCTTCTATGAGGCGTGGGCTGGGGGGCGCGGCCTTAAACGAGTTCTACCACATGTGCACAGAATCCCGGCCGTATTGGGCTTCCTGGCGCAGGCGCGGGACATTGGAGGGGACAGGGCGAGAACCAAGCTCGTGGCGCGAACGATGTTCAACCTGATCGACCGCCAACTGCCGTGGGCGGGAAACCTGATCCGGGGGGCATGGTTCCGCTCGGCCGCGCTGCGCCGACGTTTCCAGTAAAGATTAGACGTACCAGGGGCCGAATGAAACGAGCGCTGATCACAGGAATAACGGGGCAGGACGGCTCCTACCTCGCGGAGTTTCTTCTCGGGAAGGGTTATGAGGTCTATGGACTGGCGCGGCCTGCAAGCTGGGCTGCGCCGAACTGCGCAAGCCACTTGGCCGGACAGGTAAACATTCTCTTCGGTGACCTGATCGAGGACCTGGAACTCGCCCATGTCCTCCATGAAACGAAGCCGGATGAAATCTACAATCTCGCATCCCAGTCTCGCCCTGGAGAATCATGGGCGCGGGCGCCGGAGACGCTTGAGGTGAATGGCCTGGCTGCGATCAAGCTTTTCGAAGCGGTTCGCATTCATCGACCGGAAGCACGCGTATACCACGCCTCCTCTTCCGAGATGTTCGGTCAGTCCCAGGACCCGCGGCAGAATGAGGAGACTTCCTTTCATCCGGTCAATCCCTATGCCGCGGCCAAGGTCTACGCCCACCACATGGCCGCGATCTACCGCGACAGCTACAGCCTCTATATCGCCAGCGGCATCCTCTTCAATCACGAGAGTGAACGACGGCCGCTGCACTTCCTGACCCAGAAGGTTGCCTACGGCGCCGCCTGCGCGGCTCTGGGAATCGAAAACTCCCCGGACATGAACGAAAGAGGCCGCCCGATCGTTGAAGGCGGGCGGCTCGCCCTCGGCAACCTGAACATTGCGCGCGATTGGGGCTATGCGCCGGATTTCGTGCGCGCTATGTGGATGATTCTTCAGCAGGAAAAGCCGACCGATTTCGTCATTGGCACGGGCAGCCTGCATACACTGACGGAATTATGCGAGATCGCCTATCAAACGGTTGGCCGTGACTGGCAAAAATGTGTATTCAGCGACCCGGCACTGGTGCGGCCGCTGGAACCGGGTCAGATCTTGGCAGATCCGGCCAAGGCCGAAGAAATTCTTGGGTGGTCGCCGACCGTCACTTTTGAAGAGATGGTCCGGCGAATGGTTGAAGCGCAACTGGCGCGTTTAAGACAATTAACTTAGTCGAGGACATCGTGAAAAAGGCACTTATCACCGGGATTACTGGCCAGGATGGGTCATATCTTGCAGAGTTTCTTCTGAAGAAGGGCTATGAGGTCCACGGGATCAAGCGGCGCACGTCACTCTTCAATACCGACCGGATCGATCATCTGTATCAGGATCCGCACGAGAAAAATAAGCGGCTGGTCCTGCACTATGGCGACATGACGGATTCGTCGAGCCTCGTCAGGATCATTCAGCACGTGCAGCCGGACGAGATCTACAATCTGGCGGCCCAGTCCCACGTAGCTGTCTCCTTCGAGGAGCCGGAATATACGGCCAACTCGGATGCCCTTGGTGCACTCCGCATCCTCGAGGCAATCCGTATTCTCGGGCTGGAGAAGAAAACCCGCTTCTATCAGGCTTCGACGTCGGAACTGTACGGACTGGTGCAGGAGATTCCGCAGCGGGAGACGACCCCCTTCTATCCCCGCTCGCCTTACGCGGTGGCAAAGCTCTATGCCTACTGGATCACGGTAAACTACCGGGAAGCCTACGGCATGTACGCCTGCAACGGCATTCTCTTCAACCACGAAAGCCCGGTGCGCGGCGAAACCTTCGTGACGCGCAAGATTACTCGTGCCCTGGCGCGCATCAAGCTCGGCCTGCAGGATTGCCTCTATCTCGGCAACATGGACGCCAAGCGAGACTGGGGCCACGCGAAGGACTACGTGGAGATGCAGTGGCTCATGCTGCAGCAGGACGAACCGGAAGACTTCGTCATCGCCACCGGCGTGCAGTACAGCGTGCGTGAATTCGTCGATGCCGCCGCCCAGGAAATCGGGCTGGGCATCACCTGGAAGGGTGAAGGCGTCGACGAGAAGGGCTATGACGACAAGGGTCGTTGCATCGTCGCGGTCGATCCGCGCTATTTCCGTCCCACCGAAGTGGAAACGCTGCTCGGCGACCCTGCGAAGGCCAAGCAGAAACTCGGCTGGGAGCCGAAGATCACCTTCAAGGAACTGGTCGCGGAGATGATGCGCGAGGATCTGAAGTCCGCCGAGCGCGATGAGCTGGTCAAGCGGCACGGCTTTTCCGCCTACGATTACCACGAGTAGACCATGGACAAGAACGCCAAGATATATGTTGCCGGGCATCGCGGCATGGTCGGATCGGCGATCGTACGCCGACTGACCGACCTGGGTTACGCGAATGTCGTGACCCGGTCGCACGCGGAGCTGGACCTCACGAACCAGCAGGCGGTGACTGATTTCCTGTCGACCGAGCGGCCGGACTACATCTTCATGGCGGCCGCCAAGGTCGGGGGGATACAGGCCAACAACATATATCGCGCCGAGTTCCTCTACCAGAACCTGATGATCGAGGCGAACATCGTGCACGCCGCCTGGCAGGCCGGGATAAAGCGCATGCTTTTCCTCGGCTCCAGTTGCATCTATCCTCGCGATTGCCCGCAGCCGATCCGCGAGGACTATCTGCTGACCGGCCCGCTGGAGCAGACCAACGAACCCTACGCAATCGCCAAGATCGCCGGCGTGAAGCTCTGCGAAAGCTATAACCGGCAGTACGGAACGAGCTACGTCTCCGCGATGCCGACAAACCTGTACGGGCCCAACGACAATTACGACCTAGCCAATAGCCACGTCCTGCCTGCGCTGATCCGGAAGGCTCATGAGGCGAAACTTCGCGGGGACAGCACCTATACGGTCTGGGGATCCGGCCGTCCGATGCGCGAATTCCTCCATGTCGACGACATGGCGCACGCCTGCCTCTTCCTGATGGAAGACGAGACGATCACCGACGGGCTCTTCAATGTCGGTACCGGAACGGATGTCACCATCCGCGAGCTCGCCGAAACGGTCATGGACGTCGTCGGGTTCAAGGGAGACATCGTCTTCGATGCCAGCAAGCCGGACGGTACTCCGCGCAAGCTTCTCGACGTGAGCCGCCTGAAGGAACGAGGCTGGACGGCAAAGATCGGGCTGCGCGAGGGCATTGCGCTCGCCTATGCCGACTTCCTGTCCAAACATGCCGGAGACTAAGCTGGCAGATCCACTCGTTACCGTCGCAGTGCCATCCTACAATCAGGGACGCTTCCTGGATCAGGCGCTGGCCTCCATCTTCGAACAGGACGTTCCTGTCGAAGTTTTCGTCATGGACGGCGGCTCCACGGACAATTCCCTTGAAGTAATCTCCCGTTGGAAAGATCGCCTCGCAGGCTACCGGAGCCATGGCGACGACGGACAGGCAGCGGCAATCAACGAGGGGATCGCACGAGGACGGGCGAAATACGTCTGCTGGCTGAACAGCGACGACTGGTTCCTGCCGGGCGCGCTGTCGCGCCTGATCGAGGCGTCCGAGGCGATGCCGGACGCACCCATGGTCTACGGCCGTTGCTGGAACCACCTGGAAGATACGGGCGCACGCCGGCCGGTATGGGTGGAGCCCTTCGCGGAGCGGAGGCTCGCCCTGCGCTGCATCATCTCCCAGCCCGCGACGCTGATCCGCCGCACCGCCTGGGAACACGTCGGCGGCGTGGACCCTGCCCTGCACATGACGATGGACTACGATCTCTGGTGGCGTCTCTACAAGACGACAGGCGCCCCCCATTTCATCGACGACTTCGTCGCCGTCAATCGCGTCCACGACGCCACGAAGACGGGCAACAACCGCCGACTGCACTACCGCGAAGCCATCGACCTGGTGCGCAGGCATCACGGTCGGGTGCCCCTTAAGTGGTGGCTCGCGCAGCCTTACGCCGTGTGGTGGAGGTCGCTAATGAGGTAGCCACGGGGTTAAGGTGCCCCGGACATCCGATGACGTAAAAAAACCCACATCTTCTTGGTACGTGATACGCACATCCTCGCCTGCGAAACAGAGAGGCTCTATGCTGCTACCGACGATTTTCACCCAAGCACGCGAGAATTCTTGGAATGAGAATTAGATACGGAAATTTCAGACGTTTATCGCGCAGGCCTCAGCCTCTTTAGAAAGCATCACCAAAGAATACGATCCTTCCGTTCCGCCATCAGACATAGCAGCTGTTTCCTATTTTCGAATCTGAAGATAACGAAGGTCAAGGGGAGTGGTGAAGTTGGATGAGAGTGAATTTGATCGGTTCGCGGACGAGTATCGCCAACTGCACGCCAATGTAATCACCGCATCAGGAGAAGCTCCAGAATATTTTGCCGAGTACAAGGTAGCGGACTTGGTCAATCATGCGGCAGCCAGGTCGGTTTCAGTGAAACGTATATTGGACTTCGGCTGTGGGGTTGGAACATCAAGCCGATACTTCTTGAATTGCTTTCCAGACGCTGAAATCGTTGGGATAGACGTTTCAGGCAAGAGTTTGGAGATCGCAAGATCCCGGTACGGCGAGGAGGTAACGTACTCACTACTAGACGAAGTTATCGATTACCCGGAGAATAGTTTCGACGTGGCATTTGCAGCATGCGTGTTCCACCACATCCCGTGGGAGGAGCACAGGAAATGGCTTAGCGAGATCCACCGGGTACTGAGACGAGGCGGCTTGGTCGCAATATTCGAGCACAATCCCTGGAATCCTCTGACTGTCCACGCGGTGAACACTTGCGAATTCGACAAAAATGCCCGCCTAATGACGGCCCACCATCTCCGCAAAACTCTTGGCGACGTGCGGTTTGAGGCAGTGCGACACCACTACAGAATCTTTTTCCCGCGTAAGCTTGCATCTCTTCGTCCAATGGAGAGATACCTGAGTTGGATGCCACTTGGCGCACAGTATTCTGTGACCGCCCAGAAAGAAAAACACATTGACCGTTGAACTTTTCCGCTATCTGTCGGTTGGCGTTTTCAACACCTCCGTCAGCCTAACACTGATATACGCTTCGATGTATTTAGGTGTCGGAGACGTATTAGCTAACCTTCTAGGCTATTCTATAGGAATCGTAATCAGTTACGTAATGAACAGCATTTGGACGTTCCGCGCAAAGGCAACAAAAAATAGCGTAATTAAGTATCTTTGCCTCGTAGGAACTTGTTATGTAGCCAACCTCGCGGCAATGACATTCGCTCGAGACGTTTTTCTCATTAACAGCTACTTCGCCCAGCTCTTCGGCATGTGCACCTATACGTTCTGTGGGTACATCGGCTCGCGCTTCTATGTCTTTGCAAGGCAAGATTCTAAACGCACCTAGGCGGCAGCTATTTTTCCTCGCATTTTTCTGGGTTCGACGAACCCACCGTCTCGCCAACCACATATTGCGGCCGAGAGTTGATGGTGAGAAGCACGCGGCCCAGGTACTCTCCCAGGACGCCGAGAGCAAGAAGCTGCACGCCGCCGATCACGAGAACGGCGACAATAAGAGACGCCCAGCCCGCAGGCATCACGTCTGTCGTCAATTTCTGGATGACCAGCAAAAATGCGAAAAGAAATCCAAGGCAGGACACGACGATGCCCAGCAGGGAGGTTAGGCGCAACGGCACCAGCGAAAAGCTGGTTGCCATTTTCAGCCAGAGAGAAATGGACTTCCTGAGCCCGTACCGGCTGCTTCCTGCAAAGCGTTCGAAATGGTCGACATCTACGGAAGCAATATTCCTGGTAAACGACAGGATCAACCCGTCCACGTAAACATATGGCCCCGAGTAGGTCAGGATGTCCTTGCAGATCGCTGACTTGATCGCCCGGAAGGGTGAAAGATAAAGATCCGTCGGCTTCTGCATGAGATAGGCGGCAATTCTGTTGTTGAATTTGCTGCCTGCAATCTTCCAGGCCGCGTGGCTCCGATTCTTGAAACGGGCGTAAACCACGTCATGCCCTTCGGCGATCTTTTCAAGGAGCTTGGGGATGTCACCGGGCGAATGTTGAAGATCATCGTCCATGGTCACCACGATATCCCCGGCGGCGCGGGCAAAACCCGCCATCAGGGCATTGTGCTGGCCGGCATTCATGCGGAGCAGGACCCCCGACACTTTGGGGCGAGTGGCCGCCAGCTGTTTTATGACGTCCCAGGTACCGTCCGGCGAATGATCACAGACGAGAATGATCTCGTAATCGCCCATCACGGTCGGTGCTTCGCTCAGCACGACCTCCAGCTGCCGCACCAGCTCGGCAATCGTAAGCTCGCTTCCATAGGCGGGAATGACGACCGAAAGCTTCAAGACCTTTTCACCCTCTGTAATATTTTCTGATCGTCCGTTCGAGATATCCCTCGTCGAACGACAGCCCCAATTCCGCGGCTGCCCGCCTTACTTCGGGAACGTCGATAACATAGTCTCCGCCTTCATCAACCACTGAATAGTCGGCTTTCCGAGCCAGAACCAACTCGAAGGTTTCGACGACATCGATGACCGAGACCGAAAATGGGCACGCAATATTGTAGCCCCCCCGCCCGGGGCGATCGTGGCGAACGAGATGGGCCACGATGGCAGCAATGTCGTCAACATCGATAAGATTACGCCGCGCATTCCTCCAGACGTTGAAATGCTCCCCCGTCCGGATCTTGCTGAACAGAAAATTCGTGAGAAGATTGGGATTGGATGACGCCCCAACGACCTGCGGCAGGCGGAATATGGCTGGCCGGCGAGCACTCTGTACTAGAGCTTCCATCTTCAGCTTGTGGCGGACGTAAGGGGTATCCGACATGTCCGGATCGAGCACGCTGCAACTGCCGAAATAGAGAATTCGCTCTGCCGTCTCCAGCGACGCCCGAAGCAACATCTCCTCTCTGAGAAACTCTTCGACACGAGTCTCCCTCGAATTCGACACGCCGGACGCAAAGACCGTTATCTCGGGATCTTCCCCGAAATAAGGACGGAACGCCGACGCAACCAGTCCTCGGCCAATGATCATGGCACAAGCCGCATGAAAGCTAGCTGCCTCCAACCTGACGAGCTATTTCGCCAAGGTACACACCGTAGCTGTTCTTGCGCAAGGCATGCGCCCTTGCGGCCAGGGCGTCTGCGGTCATCCAGCCATTGCGAAGGGAAATTTCCTCCAGGCAGGCGATCTTGTATCCTTGGCGCTTCTCGATGATCTCCACGAAGTGAGATGCTTCCAGCAGGCTTTCAAAAGTGCCCGTGTCAAGCCATGCAAAGCCTCGACCCAGCACCTCGACGTTCAGCAGCCCGTTCTGCATGTAATGCTGATTGATGCTGGTGATTTCCAATTCGCCGCGAGCAGACGGCTTCACCGCCTTTGCAATTTCCACCACGTCGTTGTCGTAGAAATAAAGTCCGGTCACGGCATAGTGGCTTCTTGGATTTTCGGGTTTTTCTTCAATGGAAATTGCCCGCATCTCGGAATCAAACTCCACCACTCCGAAGCGCTCCGGGTCCTTGACTGGATAGCCGAATACAGTTGCGCCGCGGTCCGTTGCGGTGGCGCGTTGCAGGAGCGGGCTGAAGCCTTGACCGTAGAAGATATTGTCGCCGAGGACGAGGCAAACCTCATCGCCGCCGATAAAGGATTCTCCTATAATGAATGCCTGCGCGAGCCCATCGGGGCTTGGCTGCATGGCGTATTCGAGGTTGATGCCAAATTGGCTCCCGTCTTTGAGCAACCGCTGGAAAGCCGGCTGGTCCTCGGGCGTGGTGATGATCAGGATGTCCCGAATATCCGCCAGCATGAGGACCGAAAGCGGATAGTAAATCATAGGCTTGTCATAGACCGGTAGCAGTTGCTTTGAGATCCCCTCAGTGATCGGGTAGAGTCTCGTCCCGGAACCTCCGGCAAGAATGATACCCTTACGAGTCAACGGCCTGCTCCGTCATACTGTTTTCCGACCCAGGTGAGATATGCGCCACTTGTGACGTCCTCGACCCAGGCCTGATTGTCCAGAAACCACTCTACCGTCTTGCGAAGGCCGGTCTCGAATGTCTCCGCTGGACGCCAGCCCAGTTCACTCTCTATCTTGCTGGCATCGATCGCATAACGGCGATCATGGCCCGGCCGGTCCTTCACGAAGGTAATCTGCTCCGCATAAGACACTCCATCGGCACGAGGCTTCAATTCATCGAGAATTGCGCAGAGTGCTCTGACGACGTCGAGATTGGCCATCTCGTTCCATCCGCCGATGTTATAAGTCTCCCCAACCGATCCACCGTCAACGACGCTCCTGATTGCCGAACAGTGATCCTTCACATACAGCCAATCGCGAACTTGCTGCCCGTCACCATAGACCGGCAGCGGCTTTCCCGACAGCGCGTTGTGGATGCACAAGGGAATAAGCTTTTCAGGAAAATGATACGGGCCGTAATTGTTCGAGCAGTTGGTGGTCAGCACCGGCAGACCGTACGTATGGTGATACGCCCGCACCAGATGATCGGAAGCTGCCTTGCTGGCTGAATACGGGCTGTTGGGCTCGTAACGGCTCACCTCGCTGAAGGGAGCAGCACCATGGCTCAGCGAGCCGTAGACCTCGTCGGTAGAGACATGCAGGAACCGAAACTGGCTCCTCTCAGGATCAGGCAAGGCGCTCCAGTAGGCCCTCGCGGCCTCAAGCAGCCGGAACGTTCCGACCACGTTCGTCTCTATGAAAGCCTCGGGCCCGTGGATGGATCGATCGACATGCGACTCCGCCGCAAAATTGAGAATGGCTCTCGGCCTATGCTCGGAAAGCAGGGAGGAAACGAGGGCTTTGTCAGCGATATCGGACCGGACGAAGATGTGTCGCGGATCGTCCGTCAGCGACTCAAGGTTCCTCAGGTTTCCTGCATAGGTGAGCTTGTCGACATTGACGACTGGTTCGTCACGGCACTGCAGCCATTCCAGCACAAAGTTGCTGCCGATGAAACCTGCGCCTCCCGTCACGACTATCGTCATTGGCTACTTGTCCCACCCATGAAATCGTCCCTGAAGGAAGTCGGACTTTCTTCAGACCCTCGCAGGCAGGCCTTACACGAGCCTAAACGGTCGGTCAAACGCACTGCTGGCTATCGATGGCTCCATTAGTTTTGCCACCCACCTTCACCCGTCTCTCGCCAAGATGCGGCGGGGGTTCGAACATCCTCGTTGCGGCCTCCGCTCGGGCATTCGTTCGAACCGGTCACGACGTTCGGGTTTGGGCGGGTTTGAGCGAGGCAAGCTGCAGCAGTATCGCGCTAGGAACGCGTCGAGCAGGATGTCGGCCATCGTGTCGTAGTCGCCGGCGATCCAAGTGCGGTCTTCGAGATCGGTCGAGCCGACGCAGCTCCGGAAACCATTCACGTCCCCATTGAAACCGGCCAGCGGCAACGTTTCGTAACACCACAAAACACTGTCGGACCCACGTGCCGTTAAAGTTCCACTGGTGTCATCCGGAGCGCTTTCGGATCGAATGTAAGGACGTTCTTATGGTTAGGGTCTCGAAGTCGCTCGCTGTACATTCGCGCCACGTTGGCCTGATATTATTCTCCCTTGCCGCCGTCTCGGCTCCGCAAGCACGGGAGCAGACACCGGTCACGGTCGTCGTTGCCCGGCAAGGCGAGGTGACGGAACGGATTCCGATCGTCGGTTCGCTGGCGGCAAGGGAAGAGATCCAGGTCCACGCCCTCGTTCAGGGATCGGTGATCGAGAAAATCCTGATCGAGAGCGGAGCACGTGTCGAAAGGGGCCAAGCGTTGGCGGTGCTCGATACGACTGATGCCCGTATGCTGCTCCAGAAAATCTCGGTGCGCATTCGGCGGGCGAAGGCCGCAGTATCGGTGGAGGCCAGCAGGGTAGACGTCGCTCGCGTCACCGAACTGGAGACCAGGAAGACACTCGAGCGCAGCCGCGCATTGCACCCGAAGGGAGCCGTTTCTCAGCAGTTGCTGGATGAACATCAAAACGCGCATGCCCGCGCACTGGCGGAGTTGAACCTGGCGCGCCAGTCGCTGGTGCTCGCCGAAGCGGACGCAGAGATCACGGCACGTGAGCGTGAAGAGATCGAACTCACGATCGAGCGCAGTACCGTGCGTGCGCCTGAGGCGGGACTTGTCTTGAGGCGCTCAACCCGGGTCGGTGCCATGACATCCGTTGCAGACACGCCGCTTTTTGTCATCGCCAAGGATGCTGCTATTGAGTTCGTCGCGAAGGTCACGGAGACAGCTTTCCTCCATCTGAGCGAAGGCATGCGCGCGGATATTGCCTTGCCTGGGGGCGCACGTCCTGTCGGCGGCACCGTGAGGCTGAATGCGGCCGAACTCGATCCGACGACGCGGAGCGGAGAAGTGCGGATCGAGCTAGACGCGACGCAGGGCCTGAAACCCGGTATGTTCGCGCGAGCCAGCATCAACGCGTCCGTTCGCCGGAATATCCTTCTTCCCGGCAGCGCGGTGAAGACCGCAGGCGGCTCAAGCTCCGTGATGGTCGTCGAGGGCGATGTCGTGGCGACGCGTAAGGTCGCTGTCGGGACGCGCCAGGACGGGTTCGTTGAGATCGTCGAAGGCGTCAATGACGGAGACATGGTCGTCCTGAAATCGGGAGGCTTCCTGAAGGTGGCGGATCGGGTATTGCCGGTCATTATTGCCGATCGGTCACCGCCACATGATCTTGCAGCCTCGCTTGCGGCAACGGCAGAGACCGGAGCAGTGCGATGAACGGCGACATCTCTGCCTGGGCGATCCGCCATCCGCTGCCATCCGTTCTGCTGTTCGTCGTACTTACAATGCTTGGGCTCTACAGCTTTGCCAGATTGCCGATCACCCACTTCCCTACAATCGTTACGCCAGGAGTGCAGGTGACTGTCGTGCGATCGGGCGCTTCACCGGTTGAACTCGAGACCGAGGTGACCCGCCTGATCGAAAATGCCATCGCTTCGCTGCCGGCCATCAAGGAACTGTCATCATCGATCGGGGAGGGTCAAACCGTCACGACCGTCGAATTTGAACTCGGGACGGTTTCACCAGACCGGGCGATGGCCGACGTCCGCGACGTGATTGCCCGCATCAGAGGGGACCTTCCGACTACCATTGACGAGCCGGTGATCGAGCGGGTCGAGGAGGAGGCCCAGTCCGTCGTCACCTATGCCGTCACAAGTCAGAACATGACGGTGGCGGAACTCTCATGGTTCGTCGACGACGCCGTTTCCCGCGAACTGCAGGGGCTTCCGGACGTCGGGCGGGTTGAGCGGGTCGGCGGGGCCGACCGGGAAATTCAGGTCCAAGTGGATCCTGATCGGCTGCAGTCACTGTCGCTGTCCGTCAGTACGATCAACGAGGCCATTCGGGAGAGCCAGCTTGAGCGGTCAGGTGGGCGCAGCGAGATGGACGGCGGCGAACAGATCCTGACGACCGCAGCGGCCGCCCGTACGGTGGCGGATCTCGAAAACCAGCGCCTCGCCCTTTCCGGTGAAAATTCGTTGCGCCTGGCAGACCTGGCGACGGTTCGCGATACAGTCTCAGAACAAAGAAGCTTTGCGACCTTGAATGGCGCCGAGATCGTCGGCTTTGCCGTTTATCGAGCTCAAGGAGCAAGTGACGTGGTTGTCGCGGCCGACGTTGCCGGGTCCGTTGACGAGCTTCGCAAGTCGCAGCCCGACCTGCGCTTCACCCTCGTCGACGACAACGTTTCCTATACCGCAGGCAACTATCACTCCGCGATGGACACGCTGCTCGAGGGCGCCGCTCTCTCGATCGTTGTCGTGTTTCTCTTCCTGCGCGACTGGCGCGCGACACTGGTTGCGGCCGTGGCCTTGCCGCTGTCGATCATACCGACGTTCTTCGCGCTCGACCTGTTTGGCTTCTCACTCAACATTCTCAGTCTGCTGGCTATCACGCTGGTGACCGGCATTCTCGTCGATGATGCAATCGTCGAGATCGAGAACGTCGTACGTCATCGCAACATGGGAAAGACTGCCTATCGCGCGGCGCTCGACGCGTCCGGAGAGATCGGCCTCGCAGTCATCGCGATTTCGGCCACCATCATCGCGGTCTTCGCGCCGGTAGGATTGATGAGCGGTGTCGTCGGCCTCTACTTCCGCGAATTCGGCCTCACTGTCGCCGTTGCGGTGTTTTTCTCTCTCGTGGTTGCTCGCCTGATCACTCCGATCATGGCTGCCTACGTAATGACCGGTACGCCGACCGCCGAGGGCGGCAAAGGCCGAATGTCATCGGCTTACGAAGCAATGCTGCGCCTTAGTCTGCGCGGGCGATGGATAACAGCCAGCCTGGCCTTCGCGTTATTCGGGCTGGCCGTGACGTCCCTACTTTCGATGCCCACGACGTTCTTGCCGGCCGAGGATACCGGGCGGTTGATGCTGACGGTCGAGATGCCGCCGGGCGCGACGCTTGCCGACACTCGCATCACGACGGATGCGATATCGGCGCAAATCGGCAAGCTGGAGGAAGTGGAGGGCGTTCTTGTTCGTGCCGGATGGAGCATCGGTGGTCGCGAGGATGTGCGTCATGCGGTCGTTTCGATCGATCTGAAACACAAATCGGAACGGACCCGCTCGTCCTTCGATGTCGAAGCCGAAATCGAAGAACTTCTGGCCGTCATTCCCGATGCTCGCCTCCGCTTCCTCAACAGCCGTGGCGGCCGCGACGTCTCTGTGTCCGTGTTGGGCACCGATGGCGACATGGTGCAGGAGGCGGCCGACAGAATTCTGCAGGAGATGGCGAGCGAGCCAAATTTCGTCGCTCCAGCCAGCGACACCCTCGCCACGCGCCCGGAACTGAAGGTGACCGTATTCCCGGACGAGGCCGCAACATTGGGGGTGTCCGCTGCGGCGATTGCCAGGACGATCCGCATATCGACCGTCGGCGACGTCGATTCGCAGCTGGCGAGTTATATCGACGGGTCTCGACAGATCCCGATCCGGGTGCTCCTCGATCGTACTGCCCGAAGCGACATGGCAATATTCGAAACGCTTCGCGTGCCCCGGTCGAATGGCGCCGATGTTCCCCTATCGGCCGTGGCGGAGATCAGCTTCGACGAAACCGTGGCTGCCATCGACCGTCTCGACCGCCAGCGCAGCATTGAGATCGGCGCAGATGTAGCGGTAGGGTTGACCTCTGGGCAGGGGATGGAACGGCTGCTGCAGCTACCGAGTGTCAAAGATCTGCCTGATGGCGTCCGCGTTCAGGCGACCGGCGATTCCGACACGGAAGGGGAGGTTTTTGAGAGCTTCGCGGTTGCCATGGGAGCGGGTATCCTGCTCGTCATGATCGTCTTGATCCTGCTGTTCAAAAGTGTCCTGTCGCCCTTCACCATTCTGGCGTCCCTACCGCTTTCCCTAGGTGGCGTGGCGGCAGCTCTACTCCCAAGCGGTCACGCCATCTCCCTGCCGGTTGTGATCGGCATCCTGATGCTGATGGGCATCGTCACCAAAAACGCGATCATGCTCGTCGATTTCGCCATCGAACGGGAGGCGCAGGGTCAGTCCCGCATCGAAGCAGTGGTCGAGGCGTGCCTGGAGCGCGTCCGTCCCATTATCATGACCACGCTTGCGATGGCAGGAGGTATGCTTCCGTCAGCCTTCGGGGCCGGGGATGGCGGCGAGTTCCGCGCTCCTATGGCAATCGCCGTAATTGGCGGATTGCTCGTGTCCACGGTGTTGTCGCTGATCGTAATTCCCTCTCTGCATCTGATTCTCGGCGACGTCAGCGATCGCCTAAACCGCAGCGTCACGCCCCTCCTCCGGTCTGCCTAACCGGGCGCCTGAAGATCGCTGACGCGGTCATTGGTCTCGCCTGCAGGCGATATGATCAAGCTTGCCCAGTCCGCCGCCTCGTCGCCGTTCCTGGATGCTGCCGATCTACAAACCCGGCAACCTTCCCAAGCGTCGCAACAAAATTTAATAATCGGAAACATCTGCGGCCTGCGGCAACGATAGTGTCTGCGTTCAGGCAGGAGACGAACCGCGTGCATGTGACCAGCGCTAACGCAAAGATCCTGATTGTCGAGGACGATCCGGAAATCGGCAAGCTTCTTGCCCTGACCGTTCATGAGAACGGCATGACACCGACCGTCGCCGAAGACAGTCATGTGATGAATGCTCTTCTCCGCAGCAACGAGTTCGACCTCATCATCCTTGATGTCATGCTACCTGGAGAGGATGGCCTGAGCATCTGTCGCCGAATACGCTCGGAGAAGACCACGCCCATCATCCTGTTGACGGCACTCGGAGAGGAGGTAGATCGTATCGTGGGGTTGGAGGTCGGCGCGGACGATTATGTCACCAAGCCCTTCAGTCCGAGAGAGGTCGTTGCTCGTATTCGAAGCCTTCTGCGGCGATCCTCCTATGGTCTCGTCAATACGGCCGGCCAGCGAAAACTGCGCTTCGAGGGATGGCAGATCGATCCGCTCCGCCGACAATTGCACGATGCGAGCAGCGCTCGAGTGGCTGTGACAACGACGGAGTTCGACCTTCTTCTGGCTTTCTGCCGCAATCCCGGCCGGATCATAACCCGGGAGGAACTGCTCTCGCTGACGCATACCGGTCTCGCCGGCCCCATCGAGCGGAGCATCGACGTCCACATCAGCCGTCTGCGCCAGAAGATCGAAACGGATCCACGCAATCCGGTCCTGTTACAGACCGTCAGGCTCGGCGGCTACGTGTTCACCGCCATGGTCGAGCAGGTTTAGACAGGAAAGCCGGGCAACGCCCGGCTTTCCTATTCTCGCCACACGATCGCTAGATCTAGAATCTATAGCCGACGAACAGGGAGACGGACGGCTGAACGTCCTGCTCGACGATCGGGCTATCGGCCGCATCGCCGGTGAGAACCCCGACCCCGGCTTCACCCCGTAGCAGCCAGTTGTCGGTCAAAATATAGGTTGCGGAAGCTGAGAGATCGACGCGCTTGAGGCCGGCCTCCGCCTTGTACTCCGGCAGGCCCGACCGCGCCGACTGGCTGGCGTTCACGCCGAAATAGGCTTCCATATGCTTGTCGTTGGCAACAGTAGCCGCGATGTTGGCACCGAGGATCAGTCGTTCCGTAACCGGTGCCTTGTACTCGGCGCCGAACGTGCCGATCAGGCTTTCGCTCCCGTCGATTGTCTGGTCGATCGCCGCATAGAGTTCGAGTGCATTCCAGGTGTAGGATGCCCTGGCGCCGACGGTTGCCGCGAAATCGATCTCACCCAGGCCGCGAAGCCGGTCGCCATCGTCCTTGTCGCGTCCGCTCTCGTAGCCGACCCTGCCTGCGAGCGCGAAACCATCATGCCGAAGCGCCGCGACTGTTACGCCGCGGGGATCGATCTCCAGCCACTCCCCGTACGTGAATAACACGACCGGTATGGGGCTGAGCTTGTATTCGTCACTGCCTTCATATTCCGGCTGATAAGAACCACCGACGCCAACGATCAGGCTCCAGTTACGTTCTGGTTCGCCTTCGAAACGACCTTCGTCAAACAGTGGTTCTGGTGGCTGACCGGTCGTCCCGCCATCAGCCGCTTCGGCACACGTCATAGAAATACTGTAGGCAAGGTTGACGACGACAACGCCGGATATGGCCTTAGAAAGGCAATGTCGGACTGTCCGTTGAGTGTAAAACATGGGTGCTCCAGTGATCTCACACGGGGACCCCAACCTCGTCTGGGACCGTGTTGCAACGCCCGTCTTCCTGACATGGCCGGATCTGCCGGCGCATGTATTTTTATTGCGCTTTGTTTCCAATGGGGGCGTTGGCGTACGGACACAAAACTTAATGTGGCTTCTCAGCCGGAAGTATCTAAGCTGACCGGCGCGAGGTGCCCAAGTGACGCTCGCGTTCCCGACATGCATCAGCCGATGAGCCCGTGGAGATAAATTGCGACCTCGCATCCGCCTGCCGACCGGGACGATCCATGGTCAGATCACCGCCATCATTCTGGTCTGCCTGATGATCGTTATCATTGCCGGCTCGTCGCTGGAGCGTTGGGTCGAGGCGGATTACGGCTTCCCCGACATCGAGAGCTACTCCGACCGGCTCTCTGCGATGGCGTCTGTCCTTTCTGCTGCGACGCCTGCAGAGAGAGCCACCATTGTCTCGGCGGCAAATCGTAGTGGCTGGGACCTTTCCTTGAGGCCCGCCTCCTACGCCGAACGTTTCGTGACCTCGTCACGACAAGAGCCGTTCCTGCATGCGGCGATCGACTGGCTGTTCCCGCCGGACAACGTCGCCGTGCCGATCGGAGGTTGGCGCACCTTTGTCGGGACGGAGCGTGTCCTTGCCGCCAAGGTGGATGCCGAGACCATTATCGTCATGGAACCCCTTCCGAGCAGCTTTCTCCGCAGCGACGCATTGAGCTTTGGCTCGAACTACCTCGTGGCCCTGGTAACGCTGATCATATTGTTTTCCTCGTTTGCGGTCTGGGCAATCACCCGCCCGTTGCGCCGGATCGCGGCGGCGGCGATGGAGGCGGACATTTCCGTTCAAGCGGCGCCATTCGAAGAACGTGGCAGCGGCGAAATCATAGCCTTGGCGCGCGCGCTGAATGCGATGCAGAGCCGGATCTCAACCATGGTTGAAGCCCGCACCCGAATGCTGCGCGGCATCAGCCACGACCTGCGCACACCCTTGACGCGGCTGCGGCTGCGCGCAGAGCGCGCGCAGCCAGAAGAGCTCCGTGACGCATTGCTGGTCGATATCCGGCGGATTGACCACCTTCTGCAGGAAAGCCTTGGATATCTGCGAGACAATCACACTCGCGAGGCTTTCCAGCGCGCCGATCTGGCGTCCATTCTGAAGACAATCTGCGACGAGTTCGCCGACATGGGGCATGACGTGACGTACAGCGGTCCACTTCGTCTCATCGCGGAGTTCAAGCCGCTCGCCTTGACCCGAGCCATTACCAACCTCTGTCAGAACGCGGTCAAGTTCGGCACCAAAGTCGACGTGTCACTTTCTGAGGTTGATGGAAGTGCGATAATCGACGTGACCGATGACGGCCCGGGAATTCCCGAAGAATACAAAGGACGTGTTCGAGAGCCATTCTTCAAGCTGGACCCAGCACGAGGGGGCGACGTTTCCGGTTTTGGTCTCGGATTGTCCATCGTGTCCGAGATCGTCGAGACGCATCGGGGTAGCTTTCAACTACTGGATCGCCAACCCACGGGCCTGATTGCAAGACTGGCGCTCCCGCTGGCACCGAACCGGTAAACCTCCCTCGTCTTCGTTTGAGCGATTGAGTAATCGACCCTCGACGAGGGAACTGGCTGCGTGGCGATCGGGAGGCAGACCAGAATGGCGGATGACGCGACCGCAACAGGAAGCTGTCGGGCGATCGCGCCATCTGAGGCGCGCGCCGAAGTCATCGCCCCTCAGATGGATCGCGATCGAGGATCCTCAGCTCCTTGTAAGGCGAGATGCTGCTCACATGTTCAGACCGCGTTCGAAAGCCGACGCCGCCCGGCACCGCCTCGAAACACAAGGAGATCAGCAAATCGTCCGGAAAGCCTTACTGCCAAGCGTTCCCAATGGCGGAGAGGGTGACTGCTTTCGCGACCGACCCATCTGAACTCAGGATATCTCATATCGTACTGTAATTACACTTGATTTTTCCACGACCTCCCTTTTTCCACGTAACATTCCGTACCATCTCGCAACAGCAAATCTCGCCACTTGTGGCGGGCTAGCAAGCCTTAACTAAGTTCATAAAGGATGCCGCCACATGCTCAGCGACGCAAAGGCTCGGAAGCTGAAACCAACCGATAAGCCTGTATCGGACGGCACCATTGTCGGCCTTTACCTAGTGCCCGGCGGAAGTCCCGGCACGGGAAAGTGGATCTTGCGTTTTCTCTCACCTGCCACTGGCAAACGTCGGGAAATGGGACTTGGAAGCTATCCGACAACATCTATTCGAGATGCACGGGTCAGGGGCTTTGAGGCGCGTGGCGTCATCGACAAAGGCAATGACCCGCTGGAAGTCCGCCGCGAGGAGGAGCGGGAGGCGGCAAGGCTCGCTACCGTCCCCACTTTCGCAGAGGCCGCATGCCAACACCACGCGGACAAGGCCGGGGGGTTCCGCAACAAGAAACATCGAGACCAGTGGATCACTACACTAGAGAGGTTTATTTTTCCGAAGATTGGCAAGACACGGGTCAACCAACTCGGCCCGGCCGATTTTGCCGCCTGCCTCAAGCCAATCTGGCTCGAGAAGCCGGAGACAGCCTCTCGGGTGAAGCAACGTTGTGACGCTGTCATGAACTGGGCTGCTGCAAACGGCTTCATCGTCGCAAGCCCAGTCGGTGTAGTAGACAAGCTATTGCCCAGACAACCTGGGAAGCGGGAGAGGGTTCAACACCAACCTGCCCTGCCTTGGAGATCGGTGCCGAGCTTCTTCAGGGAGGTTTTGCACGCCGGCGAAGCAAATATCACCCGTCAAATGCTGGAGCTCGTCATCCTGACCGCCTGCCGCTCCGGCGAGCTTCGGCACATGGAATGGCAGGAGATCAACTTCTCGCAAGCTATCTGGACTGTGCCGGCACGCAGGATGAAGGCGAAGGCTGCCCACCGCGTCCCGCTGGGCCCACGATCTATCGAGATCCTAGAAAACCGACTTGAGCAATCGGAACGCAGAGAAGGTCTCGTCTTTCTGTCGCGGACGAACAACCCAGTCACCGACATGGCACTGACGAAGTTCCTGCACGATCATGACGTCGAAAGCGATACCCAAGGACGAAATGCGACAGCGCATGGCTTTCGATCGAGCTTTCGCGACTGGGCATCCGAGAACGGATATCCGCGGGACCTGGCCGAAAGGGCGTTGGCCCACACAGTGAAGAGTGCCGTGGAGGCTGCCTACCACCGAACCGATCTTCTGGAACAGCGACGCCCGGTGATGTTAGCTTGGGAGAATTTTTGCCTTCGAGGAGATGCCAACACCTCACAGGTATCGTGACCTTCGAGTTGCGCAACATGTATTTGCCTGCGGAGCTCTCTGCGCCGGGTCAGCTCTCAGTGGAAATCAACACCACATGCTCCACGCGTCGCGAGTGAGACGATGCCGTCTCATTGGAGTAGGGAGAGGTCGACATCAACCGCTTGGCGCTTTTCCGCGGCCGAGCGGATTGCGTCCAGGACCATTAAGTTGGCCGTTGCATCGCGGGCACTGACGAGCGGCGAGCCACCGTGCCGGACGAGCTCGGCAAAGTGCAGCAACTGCTCGGTATAGGGGTCCGCCGGCTGGATGGACAGTTTTGACAGCTTCAGCTTGCGCGTCCAGTCCGGTTCGCCTTCCGGTTCCCACAGCGTCAGATCAGGTAGCGAGAGCCCGGCCCTGCTGCCGGCATAGTGATGTGCGGTGACATCGTGAGCAGGGAAACGCATCGGGTTTTCGCCCGCGGAGAGATCCCACGCCCAGGGGCCGGTGGCGGCGTCGGAAATGCAAAGGGTTGCAAGGCCGCCCTTCACGAAGGACAGGGCGACAGCCGCCGTATCCTCCACCGGGAAACTGCGCCGGGCATTGCTGGTGATCGCCTGTACACTAGCCACTTCCCCGAAGAAATGGCGTAAAAGATCGATCTCATGCACGAGATTGATAAGCAGCGGCCCACCTGCTCCGGGCGTCCGGCGCCACGCAGCCTCGAAATAGGAAGGGGTCTTGGCAAGGGAACAGGTCACCGTCGCCATCACCAGGTCGCCAATCCGCCCTTCGTGGATCGCCTCGTGCGCGGCTTTGATGATTGGATTGTGCCGCCGGTGATGGCCGACCAGCAGCGGCACCAAGGTTTCCTCTGCAAGTTTGATCAGTTGAAGCGCCGATTCCAGGCTCTCGGCAACTGGCTTTTCTAGGAGCACCGGCACTCCTGACTTCAACAGCGCTGCCGAGATCGGCAGATGTGTTTCGTTGGGAGTCGCGACAATGGCGGCTCGAGCAAGGCCCGACTGGATCAGCGAGGCAACGTCAGGGAGACAGGGAACCTCCCGAGCCTCGGCGGTCGTTTTCCCCGGCGGCGCGGGATCCACAACTGCGGCCAATCGCAAACCTCCTGCTCTTGCCCTTTCCATGCTGACCAGGGTGTCTATGTGGGTGCGGCCGATCGCGCCTGCTCCGATAACCGCGATACCAATGTTGTCCAACGTCAATCCTCCTATTACGCCGGATGCAACGATACAAAAACAGAAACGGAATTAAAGTTTATTCTTGAATGGAATTCCATTTTTTGCGAGGATTGCGCCCAAGGACGAGAATAGTGGCCTGAGGAGGAGCGTGACAGTGGGAGTTCCGGTAGGCAGGAGCAGAGGAGAGCGCGTGCGGGTTATTGCTGCCCTGCGGACCCTCAGGCCCATGAGATCCAATCTATGAAGCTGGTTCTCCTCACCGGAGGTACAGGGTTCGTGGGGCTGCGGACCGCGACCGCCTTGCATGCGGCCGGTCATTCAATCCGGATCTTCGATCTCGCTCCGCGGCCGGAGCGCCTTCCCGCCGGCATGTCCGTGGAGGTCGTTTCCGGCGATATCGCAGATCCTGCCGCTGTCGCATCCGCCTCAGAGGGATGCAATGGCATCATCCATCTGGCAGGGCTGATGACGGTGGATTGCGCGCGAGATCCTGTACTTGCCACGCGCGTGAACCTGATAGGCAGCCTCAACGTGTTCGAGGCAGCCAAGGCAGGAGGGCTGCCGGTCGCCTATCTCAGCACCGCAGGCGTCTTCGGCCCGAACGATGCAATCCATCCGCAGCCGATGACGATATACGGCGCGACGAAGCTCGCAGTCGAGGGGGCGGCGCGCGCCTTCTTCCTAGACCACGGCGTGCGCAGCCTCGGGCTTCGCCCCTACATTGTCTACGGTCCGGGCATCAGCTCCGGCATCGCGGCGGGCCCGTCCATCGCGATCGCGGCATCGGTTCGACGGGAACCGGCTGAAATCCGGTTCTCGGGTCGCGTCGGCTTCGTCTATGTCGATGACGTCGCCCGCATCCTGGCGGCCGCGATGACTGCACCACTCGAAGGAGCGACCGCGCTGACCATGGCCGGCCAGACCGCAGAGATGGAGGCGTTCGTAGCCGAACTTCGTGCACAGTCGAGCTGGTCCGGCATCGGCATCAGCGGAGAGCCGCTAAGGATCCCGGCGGACTTGGCGTCGGACCCCGTGCCTGCCTTCCTGGGGGCCCAGCCGGTCACGGGAATCGCGGATGGAATTCGCCAGTCGATTGCCACGCTGAAACGGGCCGCGGGCGACGAATTGTCTAATGTTTAGCGCCCATTGTCCATTTCACGTATTCCGCACCCGTGTTTTGACGATACCTGCGGAGAGGCAGGGACCAGCCTTTCCACAGGGAGGATCTTGAAAGGCTTAGTCGCGCTTGGCCGCCGACAAATAGGATGGCAGGCAGGTGGCCCGAGATCCGGGACGAGAGGTGGAGAACCAATTTCGGCAGCTGTCTGGGGATTGAGGGGTGTTGGTCTTGCAAGGACGAGAGATGCCGACAGAAAAGACAATCCAGCCGCAGGCGAACCCAGGGGGCACGCCTTCGGCAGGCGACAGACGTCGCCAGCACGTTTACGCAATGATCATTCAGGGAGGAAAATGATGATCAAGAAACTGCTTTCCGCAACCGCACTCGTCACGGCGCTTAGCGTCGTGCCGGCACTGGCCGAACTGAAGGTCGGCTCGATCGTGGAATTGTCGGGACCCGGCGCTGCCGCGGGCACCAACTTCCGCGACGGCGTCAAGATGGGCTTCGAGGAAATCAACGCTGCAGGCGGGATCCTCAAGGAGCAGGTCGCCATCACGGAATACGATAGCCAGACCGATCCGCAGGTGTCCCGCGCCATGGTGCAGAAGGCGATCGATGACGGCGTCTACGCCATCATGGGCACCGTCTTCTCGTCCTCGACCGTCGTGAACATGCTCGTTGCCCGCCAAGCCGGCATCCCGCAGTTCACCGGTTCGGAAGCGCCCTCGATCACCGGGATGAACAATCCCTACATCTTCCGGACCGCATTCGGTTCCCAAAAGGGCGTGCCGAAGATGGCCAAGTACATGGCCGAAGAAATGAAGGTGAAGAAGGTTGCGGTCGTTTGGGCAAACACGGAGTTCGGCAAGGGCGGCCACACGTCCTTCTTGAAAGAAGCCGAGAACTACGGTTTTGAGATCGTCGCCGACATTCCGACCGAACAGGCACAGACGGACTTCTCAGCCGACATCGTCAAGCTCAAGGGTGTCCAGGCCGATGCCGCCTTCGTTTATGTGACGGAAGAGGAAAGCGCCCGCTTCCTGCGCGAGGCGCGCAAACAAGGCATCACCATTCCACTCGTCGGCGAAACCACGCTGATCGGCCACAAAGTGATCGAACTCGCCGGCGAGGCGGCAAACGGCGCAATGGGTCACGTGGGCCTGACGCCGGACGCCAACATCCCCGCGATGACGGAGATGGTTGAGAAGTTCAAGGCCAAGTTCAACTACACGCCCGACCATAACGCGATCAAAGGCTACACCGCCGCCTATACGCTTAAGTGCGTGACTGAAACGGTCGGCGAGGCCGACAGCGCCGCGATTGCCGAGAAGATGCACGGCCTGACGCTGAAGGTCGCGGATTGCCCCGGTGTCCTCATGGATGTCAGTTGGGACGAGACTGGCGAAATGGCGCGCGAGAGCTTCTTCGTGGAGGTGCAGAACGGCAAGCAGGTCGTGAAGGCGATCCTTCCTGCGAACTAAGCCTCAACTCACACCGTGCCGGCGGGGACTTGAGCCGCCGCCGGCACGATCGTTTATCATCCGCCAAGCCGACCTATAGCCTCGAGGACGACATCATGGCCGAGCTTCTCCAAATTCTTATCTCCGGCCTTGCCGCCGGCTCGATCTATGCGCTGGCCGCCGTTGGCTTCACGTTGCTGTGGCAGGCCTCGCAGACGATCAACTTCGCCCAGGGCGAGTTCGTCATGCTTCCGGCTTTCTTCGTGCTCATCGGCATGACAGTGCTCGGACTGCCTCTGTGGGCATCGGTCATCCTCGGCCTTGTCCTTGCGCTCCTCATCCTCGGCCTCGCCTTTAAGCGAATGATTGTCGAACCCATGCTTCCGCATGGCACGCTACCGCTGGTCATCGCCACAATCGCGCTCGGTCTCTTGATGAAGGAAAGCGTCAAGGAGTTCTATGGCGCAACCGCGCAGCCCTTTCCGGCGATTTTCCCGCAGACCGTCTACAATGTCGCAGGCGCAAGCGTTTCGGTGCAGGACATCTGCAACCTGATCGTTTCGATGATCGCCATTGGCGGACTGCAGCTTTTCTTGAACCGCACCCGAACCGGCCGCTGCATGCAGGCAAGCGCCCAGAACCCGGCAGTAGCTGAGATCCTTGGCGTGAACGTTCGGCGCATGGTGCTTTACACCTTCCTCATCAATGCCGCACTCGCAACCATCGCATCGGTCCTCATCTCACCGATCTATCTCGCCAAGTTCTCGAACGGTGAGACACTGGGCCTTGTCGCCTTCATTGCCGCGATCGTCGGTGGCTTCAACCAGATCCGCGGTGCTCTCGTGGGTGGCCTGCTGATCGGCGTGATTGACAACCTTTCAGCCGTTTACATCTCCGCCGAGTATCGATCCGCCATGCCGCTCATCCTGCTCATCGCCATCATCCTGCTGCGGCCACAGGGCCTGCTCGGCACCCCGGAAGGGAGAACCGTATGACCCGCTATAAACCAGTTCTCGTCGCCTTCGGCCTCGCGGCGCTCATTGTCGCCCCGCTTGGGCAGGGCAACTACATCATCTATACGCTGTGCTCCTGGCTGCTGTTCTCGATCGCCGCCATGGGTCTCAACCTGACGCTCGGCTATGCGGGCCAGGTGAGCCTGGCGCAGGCAGCATTCATGGGAATCGGCGCATACATCACCGCGCTGATGACGCTGAACGGCATTCACTGGAGCCTTGCCGCCATCGTCTCGATCGGCGCGAGCTTCCTGGTGGGACTGGCGCTCGGCTATCCGGCGCTGCGCGTCCAGCATCATTTCCTGGCCTTCGTGACGCTCGCCTTTAACACGCTGCTCTTCCTCGTTCTGCGCAACGAGGAGGAGATCACCGGCGGCTCCTTCGGCCTCGTCGGCATGCCCCGCCCCTCCTTCTTCGGCATTGCGACGGACGGAAACCTGCCTTTCTACTACTTCTCGCTTACCTGCTTCCTTCTTGCTGCCGCCGTTCTGTGGTGGATCCTTCGCTCGCCGTGGGGCCGTGCCTTTAAGGCACTGCGCGAGAATCCGGTCCGGGCGGAAAGCCTCGGCCTCAATATCCGCCGCCAGACGCTGCTTGCCTTCGCGATCGGCTCGGCCTTCGGAGGACTTGCGGGCGCCATGCAGGCGCCGCTTGTTCAGTTCATCGAGCCGGGCAGCTTTGCGCTGATCCACTCGCTAAAGCTTCTGCTGATGGTGGTCGTCGGCGGTTCCGGCCTCTTCTTCGGCCCGATGCTAGGGGCCGCCGTGGTGATCCTTCTTCCGGAGCTGTTGCGCTTCACCGAAGGTTACTACCTCATAATCTACGCGGCCCTCGTTATCGTGTTGATGGTCTATTCGCCAAACGGCCTGATCGGGCTTGGCATGAAACTTTATGAAAAGTTCAAGCCGAGGCAGGAAGAACGTCGCGATCTCAAGCAGGGGGTCCAGCTATGAACATGCATACACTGGGACATGACGGGCCGATCCTGTCCGTCCGCAACATCTCGAAACAGTTCGGCGGCATCCGCGCCGTCAACAATGTCAGCTTCGACGTACGTAAGGGAGAAATTCTCGGCCTGATCGGGCCGAATGGCTCCGGCAAGTCGACGCTGTTCAACTGCATCCTCGGCCAGCTCAGGCCAAGCGAGGGCCACTGCGAGATCAACGGTCAGCCGACCGATGGAGTACGCCCAGCCGATCTCTCGCTGATGGGCGTCGGGCGTACGTTCCAGCAGCTGTCGGTGTTCCCGAAGATGAGCGTCCTCGACAACGTCATCCTTGCCGGCCAGGAGCACGAAGGTAGCATGATGTCCCGCCTGTTTGGCAAGCCGGATGCGGGACTGACACAGAAGGCGGAGCAACTGATCGAGTTCTTCCGGCTGGCTCCCTACCGCGACACGCCCGCAGGCTCGCTTTCGTACGGGCAGCAGAAGCTTGTCGACGCGGCGATGGCCTTCATGGCCGGACCTGGCATCGTTCTACTAGACGAGCCTGCCGGCGGTGTGAACCTGACGATGCTCGGCCACCTGAAGGAGCGGCTCGTCACCTACAACCGCGAGCACGGCACGACCTTCGTCGTCATCGAGCACAACATGGAATTCGTCATGTCGCTGTGCACCCGCATCATCGTGCTGGCGCAGGGTGAAATCATCGCCGAAGGAACGCCGGACGAGATCCGGTCGAACCAGATGGTCATCGACGCTTATCTCGGAGGCTGACATGCTGGAACTGAGGAAAGTCACCGGCGGCTATGGCCGCATCACGATCCTGAACGGAACCACCTTCGCCAGTCCGAAGGCATCCATTACAACTGTGATCGGTCCGAACGGCGCCGGCAAGTCCACCGTGTTCAAGGCGATCTTCGGGCTTCTCAACATCCATTCTGGCGAAATCCTGCTGGAGGGCGAAGACGTCACGAGGAAGTCTCCGGCCGAGATGATCGCCCGCGGCGTCACCTATGTACCCCAGGGCCGCAACGTCGTGCCGCAGCTCTCGGTCCTCCACAACCTGGAGCTCGGCGGCATCACCTCCAGGGACCAGCCAAAGGTACGCCAGCGCATGGAGGAGGTGATGGACCAGTTCCCCATGCTTCGGGAGCGCAAGGACCAGAAGGCGATCGAGCTTTCCGGCGGCCAGCAGAAGCAGCTGGAGATCGCCCGCGCCCTGTTGCTGGACCCCAAGCTGATCCTGATCGACGAACCGTCCATCGGCCTTTCCCCGAACCTCGTCCAGGAGGTCTTCCAGACGCTCATCCGCCTGCGAGACCAGGGCGTCACGATCTTGATGGTCGAGCAGAACGCCAAGGCTGCACTTGCCATGTCGGACTATGGGCTGGTGCTCGAACTCGGCCAGACCCGCATGTTCGACGAGGCCGACAAGCTTCTGAAGGATCCGCGCGTCGGCCAGCTCTTCCTCGGCGGGCACATCGATGATGCTGCCTAGGGTCTGTACTCAATAAGGGTTGAGGTTGTGCTCGAAGCCTGATTCGACACTGCCGACAGGTAGGTGCTTGAGGATGGCACGTTACGATTTGAGCGAAGCGGAGTGGCGGATTGTCAAGCCGCTGCTTCCGCCGGTTGGCAAGGGCAAACGCCGACAAGACGATCGGCGCATCTTCTATGTGCTGCGGACCGGTTCGCCCTGGCGGGACCTTCCGGAACGCTATGGGCCTTACACGACCGTCTACAACCGCTTCAATCGATGGGCCAGGAGGGGCGTATGGCTGGCCATGTTCGAGGCCTTGAGCGATCGTTCGCCGCAAAGCCTGCAGTTGATCGACAGCTCGATCGTGCGAGCGCACCAGCACGCTGCCGGCGGCAAAAAGGGGGGCCGGATCACGCCATTGGCCGTTCTCGTGGCGGACTGAGTACCAAGATCCACGCCGTCGTGGACCAGGACGGCTTGCCGGTTCGGCTGCTGATCACCCCGGGTCAGGCATCGGATAAGGCGGCGTTCCCAACCCTACTCGCCGGACTGCCGCAAGCCACTATCGTTGTGGCCGATCGAGGTTACGATAGCCGCGCTCCGATCGAACTGGTCGCAGCGCGAGGCGGAACGGCGCATATTCCCACCCAGCGTCGGGTCAAGATCCAGCGCTCGGTCGAGCCCGGCCTCTATCGAAAGCGCAACCTCGTCGAGCGTTATTTCTGCAATCTCAAACAATTCCGCCGAGTGGCTACTCGCTTCGAGAAGCTTGCAAGTAATTTTCTGGCTGCCGTCGCGCTCGCTTCAGCACGCATGTGGCTGGGGGCTATTGAGTCCACGCCCTAGCCAGAACTCCTCCCAAGCGAAAAAACGAAGGGCCTGGCAGAATGCCGGGCCCTTCATCTTTTATGGCGAGGAGTTCGCGTCGGACGCAAGCCGCCTGGTCGGCGGACGGCTCTGCTCAGGCCGTCGACGCATCTCCGAAATCGCCGAAGGCGGTCCAGCCACCATCGACGGGCAGGACCGCGCCCGTGATGCCGGAGGCCATCGGCGAGGCAAGGAAGGCGACAGCCGCGGCGACCTCCTCCGCACGGATCAGACGGCCGATCGGCGTGCGGCGGCGAAGCGTCGGCAGATCCACGCGGCCTGCATCGGCGAGCTTCCTTAAGAGCGCCGTCTCCACGAAAGCGGGAGCGACCGCATTGACGCGCACGCGGCGGCCGGCCCACTCGCAGGCCATCGCCTTCGTCATTGCGACGATACCCGCCTTCGCTGCTCCATAGGCATTGCGCTTCGGCAGCCCGGTAATACCGGCGATGGAAGAGAGATTGACGATCGCGCCGCTGCCTCGTTCCACCATTCCTCTGGCCACCTCGCGAGACATCAGGAATGTGCCCGAGAGATGAACATCCAGCACCTTCCGGAACGCGTCGAGCCCTTGTTCCAGCGTCGGCAGATGACTGTCGCCGATACCGGCATTGTTGACGAGGATTTCGAACGGGGCTGAGGCGGCCGCAGCAATCGCCTGCGCCTCCACCGTGATATCGCAGGCAATGCCGCTATGGCCTGTGCCGAGCGCTGCAGCACGCTCGGCGGCCTTGGTGCCGTCGAGATCGGCGATGGTTACGCGGCACCCTGCCGCAGCGAGTGCCTCGGCGATGGCGAGGCCGATCCCCTCGGCCCCGCCGGTCACCAGTGCCTGCCGGACCTCACGCATAGCCGGGTCTCGGAACGAGGCCCATGAGGGCTTGGGACAATCCGCCATCGACCACGATATCCTGGCCGGAGACGTAGGACGAGCGTGGAGAGGCCAAGAACAGGGCGACGTCCGCCATGTCCTCGGGTGTCGCGATGCGGCCGGCCGGCACCATGGCCTCGCGCCGCGCCTTCACCTCTTCGTCGCGATAGAAGGGTTCGGAAAGGGGCGTGCGCACCAGGCCCGGGCTCAGCGTGTTGGAGCGGATGCCCTTCGGCCCCCACTCGTATGCCAGTTGCCGCGAGAGCATGAGGATCGCGGCCTTCGACGCCGAATAGGCGCCGCTGGCCGGCTGCGGCTGCGTGCCGGCGATGCTCGCCACATGGACAAGCGCTCCACGGCCGCGCGCGATCATGCCCCGTCCGAATGACTGTGCGGCGGCGAGATAGCCGGTGAGGTTCACGGCAAGCATGGCCGACCAGTCAGCCTCCGATACGCTCTCCAGCCGACCGGGCCGCAGGATACCGGCATTGTTGACGAGGACGTCAACCCTGCCCTCCCTCTCCACCCGATCTGCGGCTGCCGCAATGTCCGCTGCCTTGGAGACGTCGCAGGCGACCGTGAACGCGCCGCCTCCGAGTTCCGCGACGAGCGACGCGGTGCGTTCCTGATCACGATCGAGCAGCACCACTCTTGCCCCCTGCCCGGCGAAGGCCCGCGCAACGGCCTGACCGATCCCTCCGCCGGCGCCGGTCACGACGACGGTCTTTCCTTCCAGCCCGAGCCAGTTCATGCTGCGTCCTCTTCGATACCTGCGAGATAGCGGCCGGTGATCCAGCCAAAGGTCATGGCCGGGCCGAGCGTGATCCCCGCACCCGGATAATTGCCGCCCATGATCGAGGCACGATCGTTGCCAACGGCAAAGAGGCCGGGAATTACGGCTCCCTGCCGGTCGAGCACCTCACCCGGCACGGTGGTCTTCAGACCATCGAATGTGCCGAGGTCGCCCATCTCCAGCTTTACCGCATAGAAGGGGCCGTGCTCCACGGGCGCCACGCAGGGGTTCGGCTTATGGTCGGGATCGGCGAGATAGCGGTTGAACGAGGTTTCGCCGCGGTGGAACTCAGGATCCTTCCCTTCCCGCGCCGCTTGGTTGAATTGTGTAACCGTCTGCTCCAGGACGGCGGAGTCGATCCCGCAGGACCGGGCAAGTTCAGCGAGGCTCGCCCCCTTCCTGAGGTAACCCGAGCGCAGCCAGGGAAGGAGCGGCATCGGTGCAGGTTTCGCGTGGCCGAGGCCGTACTTGCGGATGGTAGGATGGTCGCAGATCAACCAGGCGGAGGACTGCCCCGAGGCGATGATCGCTGCGCCGACGTCATGATAACTCTCGCTCTCGTTCGTGAAGCGCCTGCCGCTGGGAAGCACCGCGATCACGCCCGGCTTGTACCGGTCGAGGAGGTGCGGGAATACGCCCTGGCCCGGTACGCGGCTCACCGGCATCCAGGCGGCGGGCTGCGGGAACTCCGCATCGAAGGCACCACCGGCCTCCTCGCCAAGGCGGATGCCATCGCCGGTGTTTCCCGCCGGTACCGGTGAATGGTGCTCCCCGCCCGCCTTGAGGTGGCCGTAGATCCCTGCTCGGCGGGCAAGGTCGTTCGCATACCCGCCGCAGGCCAGCACCACGCCGCGGCCCGCGAGGATCCGGTCCGGCCCACCGCCGCCGACTACCGCCCCGGTGACCCGCCCCCCCTCGCTGATCAGGCGGAGCGCCGGAGTCTCCGTCAGGATCGGGATGTCGAGATCGAAGCAGGTCTTGGCCAGCCTTGCAGCAAGCGCATTCCCGCTCGTGACCTGTACCCCGCGGCCATGGCGGACGACTTCTCCGGCATGTGCGGCAAGCCGCTTCATCACATAGGCGAAAGACCTAGCCGATTTCGTCGCATTGAAGAAGTGCTTGATGTCCGCGTTGGACGAATTGAACATCATGCCCATGAACGTGATTGTTGCCAGCGGCGGCCGCAGACGCTTCAGGTTTTCGCCGAGTGCGCTCGTGTCGAACGGTGCGGCCAGAACCGAACGGCCGACGTCGACACCGCCATCCACCGTGGGGTGGTAATCGGGATAAAGCGTCGGCACGAATTTGACGGCGGTTTCCTGCTCGAACCAGTCGAGCATCCTTGGTCCGGCTGCGAGATAGGTATCCACCGCACTTTCCTGAAACCAGTTTCCCGTTTCAGCCTTCATGTACAGCCGGGCGGCTTCGCGCGTGTCGTCCGGATTGTTGGTTTTGCCGTGCCGGTTGCCGGGGATCCAGAGCACGCCGCCGGAAAAAGCGGTCGTTCCCCCGAAGACCTCCTCCTTCTCGATGACGATGACCGAGAGGCCGTGCTTTCGCGCCGTGATGGCGGTGGATAGACCACCTGCACCCGATCCAATGACAAGCACGTCGCAAACACGCTCCTGCGTGGGCCGCTCCATCGGTTCCTCCCTTGCATGATCGGCATGCCACCTTGCTAGCCCAGCAATCGCGGGGGACCAATGGACGCAGCTGCGCATTTGTTGCACTATTCGTCGAGCATGAGGCCGAGGAGAAAGAATGCCGAGCGGTGCCATAGGCGGAATTCCCCACTATTATCTGTATGGCGATCAAGGGGCAGACGTCGAACTCGACTTCCTGCATATCGAACCGCTGCGGGATCGCAGCGGGCCGCACGATTGGAGAATTCGTCCGCACACCCACCCCGACCACATGCAGGTTCTTCTGGTGCGCTCAGGCGGCGGCACCATCCGCATGGAAGACCAGACCTTGCCCATTCCCACGCCCGGCATCCTCGTCATCCCGGCAGGGATCGTTCACCAGATCGACTTCGAACCTGGCACCGACGGCTATGTCGTCACAGCAGCGCTCGGCTGCCTCAAGGCGGCCGCCGCCTCCGACTCGCGCCTAATCGGGGTGGCCGGCCGGCCGGCCGTTTACCCGTTGAAGGGCACGGGGGTCAGCATCCCGGCCGTCATCGACACGTTCGAATGGCTTCACCGCGACTTCATCTGGTCGGCTCCCGGCCGCCGGACCGCAATCCTCGCCCAGTACATGCGCGTGCTCGTGGTGATGCTGCGGCTCTATATCTCCTACGACGACCCGGGGATCGCCGCGCCGGACCGCGACTACGATCTTTTAGTGCGCTATCGGGCACTGCTGGAAGAGCATTTCCGCAACGAACGCTCCCTTGGCTTCTATGCCCATAGCCTCGCCGTAACCCAGACACGACTTAACAGCGCCTGCAAGGCGCGGGCGGGAAAGACCGCCTCTGACCTTCTCTACGAGCGCATCATAATGGAGGCCAAGCGGTACCTGGTCTATACGGAAAGTAGCGTCGTCCAGATCGCCCACCTGACCGGCTTCGAGGACCCCGCCTATTTCAATCGCTTCTTCGCACAGCGGGTCGGCCTGTCGCCGGGTATCTTCCGCAAGCGGACCTTGCATCGCGATAGCTGAGATCCATTGCGGCAAGGTCCAATCTTTCCGCGGCTCCGTCCATTTTTTGGCAGGAGGCCAAGGTCCAGTCTGCGGCAACTGAAACAGGGGCAGATCCATGATCCATGAGTGGCGAGTCTACCGCTTGAAACCCGGGGCAGCAGGCGAATACCTGACGCTCTTCGCAGACGAGGGACTGCCGCTCGTATCCCGTCATCTGCCGTTGATGGGTTACTGGCTGGGCGAGACCGGCCCGCTCAACACGCTCTATCATCTCTGGTCCTATGCCGGCTGGGCCGAGCGCGAGGCCTGCCGCGCATCACTCGCAACCGAGGAGGCCTGGGTAAACGGCTTCATCCCGCGCGCCTTCGCCCTAGTGGAGGAACAGCACAACCGTGTCCTCACCGCCACTGCGAGTTCCCCCTTGCTCGCCGAAGCACTGGCCCGCCGCCGAGAACCGCATCCCGCGAGAACAACGGGAAGCGCCCTGTTTGCCTCCAGTTTCGCGGGCCTGGTCATCGGTGAAGCGCCGGACAATGCTGTTGCAGTCTGGCAGTCGGTATCGGGCGGTGGCGACGCTCCGATAGCGCTGCTTCCGCGCAACGTGGATCCTGTGCCTGGGGAGGCATCGCCACAGGGACATCATATTGTCCTACGGCCCCTGGCGTTTTCGCCGCTCTGAAGGACTGGTCGTAAATCGCCTACGGAAAACGTCCGGCGCGTCAGCCATCTGGGCCCCAGCCGCTTGACTATCCGTTCTCTGGCGCCAAAAGTGGAATGAGTATCCACAATGGAAAATCTATGAGCAATCTCGAGAAATCCCTGACGATCATCGAGCTCCTTGCGGAGAGGCCAGGCGGCCTTTCGGTGTCTACGATCGCCCGCCAGGTCAACCAGCCGGCTAGCGGCGTCCACCGGACGTTGAACGAATTGATCAGGCTCGGCTATGTGCGTCAGGTGCAGGATCAGGGGGACTACGCCCTGACGATGAAGCTCGCCGCGCTTGGTGTCGGCTTCCTGGGACGGACAGGGGTGGGCGACGTAGCCCAGCCCATCCTCGACCGGCTGGCCCAGAAAAGCGAGGAGCTGGTCCGCCTTTCGGTGATCGACGGCGAGGACCTGATCTGGGTGGCCGTGGCGCAGGGCGCGACCGGTGGCCTCCGCTATGACCCCGGCCAGGAGCAGGGCGTTGTGGTGCATCTCGCCAGCAGCGCCGGCGGACAGGCCTGGCTCGCATCAATGTCGGATGAGGAGGCGCTGCGGCGGGTGTCGCGGCAGGGGCTTATTAATCCAAACAAGCCATCAGGACCCGGGGCGCCCCGCACCATGACCGAGTTGCTGCAGATCGTGGCGGAAACGCGGCAGCGGGGGTTTGCCGTCTCGAGCAACAGCTACACGCTCGGCATGACCGCCATGGCGATGCCGGTGCGCAGCAATGGCCAGGTGATCAGTTGCCTGTCGATCGCCGGACCAGCGGTGCGCATGTCCGAGGAACGGATGGCGCAACTGGCGCCGCACCTGGCCAGCGCCGCCGAAGAGATCGGCATGGCGGCCAGCGGCTCACGCTACTTCCCAGGCCTTCACGGCAAGGGGTGAACGCCTGGGCCCGCAAAGGCGGTGCTCCGAAGTTCCAGATTCGAGGAGGCGCCGCCAAGGTTCTCGGCCGCGGCGCCGTCCATCGCTCCTCACTTCAGCGGCGAGTTTGCCGTCGGGAAGGCGATGGTCGACTGCATGTCGGTCGTGAGCCAGTCCGGCCCGCCCTTCGGCGGCCAGACACCCTGCGCCACCGAGTCCGCGCGGATCTGGCCGCGTTCGTTGACGGAACTGAACGGCCAGATGTGCGTCATCCGCGGATTGCCGTCGAGGCCATAGAGGCAGATCGTCAGCTTCGAGAGCTTCGTGCGCTCGGGAACTGCAGCCTCCCAGGCCCGGATGGTGGGCTCGAGGCCGCCGGTTTTCAGGACATAGGTCCGGAACTCGTAGGCGGGGCCGAAGCTTCCAGTCTCCACTGGCGGCAGGAAGGGAAACGGCGCGTAGCCCTCCAGCTGCAGGCCGGTCAGCCACTCTGCCGATCCGAACGGATTGGCGGCCCGCAACGTGCGCTCCCGTTCCGCATCGTAATCGGCCGCTGTATCGAATCCGCGCAAGACCAGCACACGGTTCAGCGCGCCGATGTCGGCATAGAAGATGCCGAGCAGACGCCCCCCGCCTTCACCTGCGAAAGCCTCGATGGCCGGTGCCGCCTTGGAGGCGGCCCCCATTGTCGTGGAGAGGGTTGCGATTTCATAGCGCTGCATTTTCGGTCCTTTCTTGTGCCGTCGCGCCGGCATCCGCCGGCGCATCTGTCAGTTTCCCCGCCGCGTGCTTTGCGACCCGCCAGCCGAACACCAAGGCGGGTCCCAATGTGGTGCCCGGGCCGGGATAGGTGCCCCGGAAGATGGAGGCGAGATCATTGCCGCAAGCATAGAGACCGGGAATGGCTTCGCCTGTCTCGTCAAGAACCCGGCCGAATTCGTCTCCGGAAAGACCGGCGCTGGAGGCGAGATCAGCCGGCTTTACCGCCATTGCATAGAACGGGCCCGTGCCGACGGGCGCCAGGCACGGGTTCGGCTGGACGGACGCATCGCCATTGAACCGGTTGACGACCGACTTGCCGCGGCCGAACGCCCCATCCACGCCGGTTACTGCGGACCGGTTGTAGGTGTCGATTGTCTTGGTCAGAGTTCCAGCACTGACGCCGATCTTCTTCGCGAGATCGGCCAGCGTCCTCGCCTCGATGACATAGCCGGCCTTGACCATGGACCTGAGGTTGCGGGCGCCGGGCAGGATCATGCCCATGCCATAGCGATACATGAAGGTGGAATCGCAGACGAGATAAGCCGGCATCGAGCTGTCGCGTATCTGGCCCATCGAGAAGTCGTGGTAGGAGTCGGACTCGTTGACGAAGCGCTTGCCAGTGGAGTTGACCGCCAGCAGGCCGGGCTTTGCACGGTCGAGGATAATGTGGGGCCAGACAGCGAGGGACCCGTCCGGCCGTGTGTATGAGGAGCACGGCATCCACAGTGCCGGGCTGTCTGCGCCATCCTCGAAGCCGGCGCCGATCGCCATCGCGACATCGGCACCATCCCCGGTGTTGGTGGGCGGCGCGAGAGCATAGTCCCGCGCAGCTTGGGGGAACAGTCGGTCGCGGATCTTGCGGTTCCAGCAGATGCCGCCGGTCGCCAGGACGACACCCTTGCGGGCGCGGATGCGCCGCGGACCGGTGGGGCCATCCAGCAAGGCGCCGACCACGCGCCCGTCCTCGACGATGAGTCCCTGGATAGCGGTTTCGAACAGCAGCGGAACCCTGGCCTTGCGGAGGCTGTAGAGCAATCGTCCGACTAGGGCGTTGCCCATCAGGAGCCGGGTGCCCCGGCGATAGCTGATGCGGTCCAGCGCATAGCGCCCGACGATCGACACAGCACCACGCAGATTTGCAGCGGACCGGAACGGCTTGAGCAAGGAATCGAGTTCGTTGCGCCCCACCATCATGCCTCCTAAGCCGAGGAACTCCCGACGAGGCGGACGAACCCGGGCAAAATCGTCCGGGCCCAGCAGCTTGCCATCGAATGTCAAGGGGGCCAACGCACGCCCACCATAGGCAGCACCGGGACCGTCAAGATAATCCGGATGAGCCGCAGCAGCGACGAACTTCACATCCGTGCGCCGGTCCAGTTCTTCGATGGCGCGGCGGCCAGAGGCCAGAAACGCTTCGCGCAGGCGGATGCCGCTGCGATTGGCAACGACGTGCTCCAGGAACTTGCGGGCATCCTCGACCTTGTCCGGCACACCGGCCTGTTCGGAAAGGTGCGTGCCCGGGACCCAGGTCGTACCGCCGGAGGTCGATGTCGTGCCGCCCACCTGATCGGTCTTCTCGCAGAGAACCACCTCGAGACCTTCCAGCGCGGCGACCAGAGCCGCCGTCATGCCGCCGGCGCCTGCACCGCAAACCAGCAGGTCCACCTCCTCTATTGCGTCAGCCGAGCGTTCAGACGGCATTTTCCTTCCTCCCATTATTTCCAAACTCCTCCGCACCGCTGCCGGCGATCGTCTCGGCAGCGAGGAACCCGTAGGTCATGGCCGGACCGAGGGTGATCCCGCCGCTCGGATAATGTCCGCCCATGATGCTGTTCATGTCATTGCCCACAGCGTAGAGCCCCGGAATGGGGTCCCCTCGCTTATCCAGCACGCGGCCGCGCCCGTCGGTCCTGATCCCGGCGAAGGTGCCAAGGCTGCCGGGCACGACCTTAACCGCATAGAAGGGCGCGCGTGTAATCGGCGCCAGGCATGGATTGGGCCTATGGTCCGGATCGCCCTGCGCCTTCCGGTAGGGCGTGGTGCCGCGATGAAATTCCGGGTCCTCGCCTCGTTCAGCGTGACGATTGAAGGTGCGAATCGTTGCAGACAGCCCCGCGACGTCGATGCCGCAGCGGTGGGCCAGTTCCTCGATCGTACCTGCCGAGATCAGGTAGCCGTTTGCCAGCCAGCGGCGGAAGGGCACCGGCGCCGGCTTGACGGCGCCCAGTCCGTAACGACGCAGAAAGCGGTGATCGCAGATGAGCCAGGAGACTGCCGGCTGCCCCTCGGGCGTCGCCGCGATCATCTCCCGGACATAGTCGTGGTAGGGGCCGCCCTCGTCGGCGAAACGCCTTCCGGCGGCGTTGACGGCGATGATGCCCGGCTTGCCGCGCTCAACCAGATGGGGAAAATGGCCGAGGCTGCCGTCCGGTCGCGGCACCAGCGATACGGGCGCATAGGCCGCGGCATGCGCCTGCGAATCCGAGACCTGAGCCCCGACACCTTCAGCCAGCCGAAGACCGTCGCCGCTGTTCCCGTCCGATGCCGCCGAGTAGTGCAGCGTACCCGCCTGCACATGCGGCAGCATGTCGTTCAGGCGCCGGGCGTCATGCGGAAAACCACCGGTCGCCAGCACCATGCCGCGCCGCGCCCTCACCTCTGTCACGCCCGCGCCCGTTTCGAGAACGGCGGCCACGACGCGTCCATCCGCACGCACCAGCTCTCGCACGGAGGCGCCTGCCCACAAGGTTACCCCCTTGTCGGCAGCGGACCGCAGGAGCCTCGCCACCAGGGCGTTGCCGTTCACCAGCTGCATCCCGCGGCGATGGAGGGCGAGGTCACGCACGTGCCGCATCAGCCGCCGCGCGACGTAACCGAATGACTTAGCCGACCGCGTTGCCGTCAGGAACATGCGCATGTCCACGCCGGATGCAATGCCCATGCCCAAGAATGTGGTTTCTGGGATCGGGGAGCGAAGCTTCGATATCAGCGGGCCGAGTTCACGCCCGTCGTAGGGCGCAGCAACAACGGAACGCCAGCCGGTGGCAGCACCCGGTACATCGCCATGGAAATCAGGCACGCCGATGCCCGGGCTGAACCGGACCTCGGTGTTCTGCTCGAAGAACTCGACCATACGTGGCGCACAATCGAGATAGCCATCAATCATGGCATCGTCATATCGATTGCCCAGTATGTGCCGCAGGTAAGTCCGGGCTGCCTCCGGGCTTTCGGCTTTTCCGGCGGCGACCGCATGGGGGGCATTCGGAATCCAGAGCCAGCCACCGGAATAGGCCGTGGTGCCACCGAAGACGCCGGCCTTCTCGGCCACGATGACGCGCAAACCAAGATGTGCTGCGGTGACCGCTGCCGACAGACCGCCGGCGCCGGAACCAACCACGAGTACATCGCAATCGCTCGGACCGGAGATTCTCCCATCTACCCCGGCAGCTTCTCCGTGCGGGTCGCCACTTCGGTGTGCTGTCGTGTCCATTGCTATCTCCGATGGAGCGCCAGACGCACCACCAGCCTCTATCCCAACTGCAGGCACCTGTGACCGCGAGTTGCCTCAGCAGTTTATACACAAAATGGAATGGTATTCAAAAAAATAATTTCATTCCGAGACGGACAGTTCAACGACTTTCTTCGCTTTCCGCAATGCCAGGGCCGCGCGTTCTCTGGCTGGCATTCGCTTCGTCAGTTCTGACGACGCGATCTCGACACTGATCGGTACGCCGTCCGGCAGTGCGCGCAGAAAGGAAACAAGGTCGATACCCCCGTCCCCCGGCATCAGCCGCCCGCCACGGGCAATGCTGATGAGTCCCTCGTCCGAGGCGTCGTAATCCGCCGGTCCGTCGCAAAGCTGGAAATAGTGAATGCTAGCGCGGGGGATGGCTGTCAGATCCTCCGCCTTGCCGCCGGTGCGGCTCCAGTGCAGCGCATCGGCCAGCACGCCACCCGCGGGATGGGCCGCCGCCTGCACGATGGCATTGGCTTCGACGGCATTTCGCACCTCGGTCCACGGCATGAATTCCAGATCAGCGGTCATGCCGTAGCGTCCGGCGAGTTCGGCAAATGCGGCGAAGGTCTGCGTCATGCGCGCATGGTCGCCGTCGTCGCCGGCAACGAGAATGTTGGCGGCACCCAGATTTGCCGCGCAATCCAGGAAGGGAATGAATTCGTCGAGCTTCGTTTGCGGCTTGAGCCGGACGATTTCCACATCGCCGACTCTTATGCCCGTATCGGCGAGCGCGGCTCGCGCCTCCTTGAGAACGCTAGGATCGGTAAGGATCGGATAGGGTCCTTCACCGCTGGCGGCGGCCGGGAGCAGGCGAAGCCCCACCCTGTCGTAGCCGGTCTCGACCGCCACCCTCATGGCATCGGCCGGCCCGAGATCGGCGACGGTGAGGAAGGATAGAGAATAGCTGCGCGTCATCGTTCGCTCCTCACGCCGCACACAGGAAATCGACCATCAGGTCGCGCACCTCGACAAACATGTCGATGCCGGTAATCGCCTGGCAGCCGATCTCCCGCGCCCTGACGACAAGCGGCGAGACCGCCGGCTGGGTGATGACCTCGCCTATGAACATCTGCGGAGTGAGCTTCTCGACGTCGAAAGGCAGGGGATCGCCCTCCATCATGCCCATCGGGGTTGCGTTCACGACCACGTCGAACCCGGTAGGATCAGCACTTCCAGAACTGATCCTGGCAAGGTTGAGGGACGCTAGCCTTTCGATCAGGCTCTCGCGGCGCGCCTCGTCCATTTCCTGGATTGCAAGTTCCGACACGCCTGCCAGCACCAGGGCATGAGCAATGGCGCTGCCTGCGCCACCCGCTCCCGCGATCAGCGCCCGCTTTCCTGCGAGTACGCAGCCGGCCTTCTTGAGCGCGGCGACGTGGCCAAGGCCGTCGAACATGTCGCCCTCCCAGCCGGACGGGGTGCGGCGAAGTGTATTGACCGCTCCGAGAAAGGCAGCGCGATCGGACAGGTGATCCACGATGTCCAAGGCCGCGATCTTGTGAGGCACCGTGATGATGACTCCGTCCAAGTTCTGCAGGCGGACGATCCCCTCCCAGAAGATCCTGAGGTCCTGCGGCGCGACATGGCCAGGAATGCAGACGGCGTTGAGGCCCCCTCCTTGCAGCAGGTCCGTTACCCCGCCGGGCGACTTCACCTGTGCAATCGGATCGCCGATCACGAAATGCAGGCGGGTCGCGCCATCAAGCCGAACAGTCATCCTCTCCTCCTTATCTGGAATCTAATTCCAATATGGAATACACAACCGTTTTTCCTTGGTCCAGAGGATTTAATCGCTTCTTCTGCCGCGAGCTTGCCCGGGGATATCGATCCGGGTCTCCCGCTGCCGCTACCGCCCGAGGAAGAGCTTGAGCAACAGGCAACCATTTTCGCCCAGCTCGGGAAGATGGGATATATGAGACAATGCGAACTCCCGCCGGTCCGGCGGGCTTCTCACTTCAGGACGTCAGCTTGTTCCGCGGCATGCGCTCGGCATGGCGAGGAGAAACGGTGGACCAGTGAGGTGCTAAAACGGCTTCCGGTCTGGGTGGCGGACTCGGTGGAGCCGGTGATCGCCGGCGCGCTCCGCGATCAATCTCTCCCGGCGGCAATCCGCCTCGAGGGCAATATGCTCTACCTGGACTATGAAGCGGTGAGCAGCGGATCCGGCTATGTCGCCCCGAGCGTCATGCTCGAATTCGGCGCCCGGTCAACCGGCGAGCCAGCCAGTATCCGCGATGTGGACTGCGACGCGTCGGGTCAGGTCGATGGCGTCGAATTTCCGAAAGCGAGTCCCCGCGTCATGCACGCGGAGCGGACTTTCTGGGAGAAAGGGACAGCAATCCATGTTCTGCCTGCGGCAGCGCCTCCGCGGCGATCGGTTTGCCCGCCACTGGCGTGACGTCGCTCGGCTGGATGATGCAGGTTTCGCCGGCAAAGCATTCGCCGATCGGCAGCTTGCTAATGCCGTGGCGAAACACAAAACCATGTTCTTTGCGGAAAAGGCGGCGACCGCTCGTGATCGACTACGCCGCTGCCGTCAACGGCAATCTTGTTCTGACACCCTCCGGAGAAGGTCTGCGCCCGCTCGGCGAAGATTATACGCGCATGGTCGACGACGGTTTGTTGCTCGGCGATTCCGAACCGTTCGAGCACCTGATCGAGCGATGCGCGCAAATCCAGGCACGCGCCAACAAAGCCGACACGTCGGGATCGGAGAATACAGGCAAATAGCTTTAACCGCCTTGAACGGAATCGAACCGTGGGCCCCGCACACCTCTTCCCTTCGAAGCTTGGGGCGACTCAAAATGCCTTCCGCTGGCGGCCGGCCGCCAGCGGATATGAACGATAGCTGCTAAGACTTGAAACTCTGTACTGCGCCCGGCAGCTCACTCCATTCGGCGTACCACTTGTCAAAGAGCTCCAACTGAGCCTCCACATAGCCGCGCTGACTTGAAGAAAGCTCGTCGCTTGCGTTGAAGTGAAGAGCGTATTCGCTGTTACCCTTCAAGACCATCATGTGCTTGAAGTAGAGTACCAGATCGGGTCCCTCGTCAAAGGAGGAGAGAACTCCCAAGGCGGATTCCAGCTCCAATGCGCGCTGACGTGCTTCCGGGTCGCCCTTTGCTGCTGCTTGCGCCAAATTGCACAGGTGAAGGACTTCCTTCGGAAGAACGCATCCGATGCCGGTAATGGCGCCGACTGCCCCGCAGTTGACGAAACCATGGACGACGCAGGTGTCGACGCCGATCATCAGCGCGACTTGGTCATCACGGCTGGTGATGTTTTCAGCCGCGTAGCGCATGTCGGCGGCACCGCCGAATTCCTTGAAGCCGATAAGATTCGGATGCTCCGCCCGCAGGGCAAAGAACAGATCTGCTCGCGTAGCGAAGCCATAATACGGGCTATTATAGATGACAGCTGGCAGGTCGGGAGCTGCCGACAAGATGGCCTTAAAGTGAGCCTTCTGCGCGGTGATAACCGTTCCCCGGGAGAGAACACGCGGAATGACCATCAAACCTTTCGCGCCCACTTCCTGAGCGTGAGCGGCGTGTGCCACGGCCGATGCGGTGTTCACTGCCCCTGTTCCCACGATCACTGGGATCCCGGCTGTGACCAGACGTTCAACGCCTTCCCTTCGCTGAGCGTCCGACAGGAGCGGCCAGTCACCCATGGACCCGCAGTACACGACCGCGGACATTCCCTTGGCAATCAGTTCGGCCCCCTTTCGCACCAAGGCGTCGAAATCGGGCGAGCGGTCATCTTTGCAGGGAGTCATTAGAGCCGGTATCACACCGGAGAAAATCTGTGCGTTCACGTAATATCCTTTTCGTGTTTCTGGATTAGATGGATTACGGCCTTGTCATGAGAGCCAGGGGGAGGTGCTGAATGCCTTCATCAGGTCGTCACGCACTGCCGAGACGTGATCGGCAAGAAATTCTCCGGCACGTCCGAACTGCCCTGACTGGCAAAGAGCTATGAGTTGCGCATGCTCTGCCATCGCCCGTTGCATGGCTTGCGGGTTGGATAGCTGAATTCGGGTGTATCGCTCGCTGGTCTGCAGAAGGGCGACAACGATCTGCTGCGTTCGAGGCAGGTCGGCATGATGATAGAGGGACAGGTGGAGGTCCGCGTTCATTCGACCGTAGTCATGTACAGACCTCGAGGAGATGGCTTCAACATACGCCTCGTGCTTGGCGAGGACCCACTCATAATCACGATCGGTCAGCTTGGGCGCTGAGGCTAGCAACAGCCGCGGCTCCAGCAGAATCCGGAGATCGAAGACATCATTTATTTCTTCGCGGGACAGTTCGGAAACGACCGCGCCCTTCTGCGGAACGATCTTCACGAAGCCTTCGGCCTCAAGTTGGAATAGCGCTTCTCTGATCGGAATGCGGCTCACGCTGAAGTCTTCCGCCAGGGCGTCCTGACGAAGCTGCGTGCCGGCAGGATAGCGACCGGACAAAATTCCTTGCCTTATTTCTTCGACCAGGGCTCCAGAGAGCGTCCGTGGCCCGAGAGACGATTTTGCACGCATAAAAAATCCACGGGAGGCATTGACTTAGAAAATGTATAAAATCTACGTTATAAAAAAACAAGGGAACTTGGATGAGCAATACGTCGCTTCAATCTGGTGGACAGCCCAAGGCGACCTTTCGCCTCGCAATACAGCTTTCCGAGGCCGTCCTAATCGTCGAGAAGGCCGTAGTGAGCCTACTGATGGCGCTCCTGCTCCTGTTCATCATCTTGAACGTGGTTACGCGCTACGCCGGCATCCCGCTCTATTGGGTCGATGAGGCTGCAGTCTTCTCAATGGTGTGGCTCGCCTTTATCGGAGCTTCAGCGCTAACCCGCCTGAGGCTGGACTTTTCGGTCACCCTCCTCTCGGACAGGCTTTCCGATGTGAATGCAGGCAGGTTGAAGGCGCTCGCCAGCGTATTCAGCGCGGCGTTCGCATTTGCTCTGGGAGTAATGTGCTGGCGGTGGATGGACCCAGTAGGAATCGCGAGCGCGGGCTTTGATGCTAAGGCTTATGCCGGGGTCAGCTTCAATTTCCTATACACGGAGCAGACGCAGACCCTTCGCTGGCCGACCTGGGCTGTCAGCCTCGTCATACCGATCTTCGCGGTAACCATGTTCATCCACGCGGTCGCGAACGTCGTCGAGGACCTGCGGTTGGCGCCGGCCCGCCTACGTCCGGATTTCTCAAACGCCGAGGTCGTGAACTGATGGTGACAACAGCCGCATTCGTAGTTCTGATGATGGTCGGGGTTCCGATCGGCCTCTGCCTTCTGCTCGTCAGCATGATCTACGTTCTGGACAGCGGCAATATGCTGTTGTTCGACAGTCTTCCAATGCAACTGTTCGGGGGCGTAGACAACTACGGGCTGATCGCAATCCCGCTTTTCGTGCTGATCGGTGAAGTCATGAATGGCGGCGGAATTACACGACGCATCATCGACATGACGATGGCCTTCATCGGTTCGTTGCGGGGCGGCCTCGCCTATGTGAACTTGCTTGCGAACATGTTCGTCGCATCCATCCTTGGCTCGGCTACCGCTCAGGTCGCCATAATGGCACAGATGATGGTCCCAGAGATGGAGAAGGCCGGCTACGACAAGACCTATGCCGCCGGGCTGACGGCCTATGCGGGCATGCTTGGTCCGATCATTCCGCCGTCGATCATGTTTGTAGTTTACAGCGTGCTTGCACAAGTACCGGTAGCCGACATGCTGATGGCGGGACTGATGCCAGGCATCATGCTGACCGGCATCTTCTGCGTCGTGATTGCCATGATGGGATACGTCTACAACTACCCCAGGGGGCAAAGAAGAACCGCCAGGGAGAGGGTGAAGATCGTACTCGCCGCACTTCCGACCCTGCTCATCCCGGTCTTCATAGTCGGCTCCATTCTTACCGGACTCGCCAATCCGACAGAGGCTGCCGCAGTTGGCGTGGTGGTCGCATTCCTTGTCGGACGCTACTGGATTGGTGAACTGTCTTATACCGACATTCCAAAGATGCTGCTCCGGGCCGGAATCTATTCCGCAGTAGTACTTTTCCTTGTGGCCGCTGCCGCGGTGTTTTCATGGGTTCTCGTCTATGGAATGGTGCCCCAGAAGGTGGCGGCGTGGGTGCAGACGGTAGCATCCGATCCGATCACCTTTATGCTGCTGGTGAACGTCATCCTGCTCATCATCGGAACCGTTATCGACGGCGCGCCTGGGCTGATTATGACGGTTCCTATCCTTCTGCCGATCGCTACCGAAGTCTATGGTATCGACCCGATTCACTTCGGTGTTGTGGCGGTGATCAATCTGGTGCTTGGCTTCCTGTCACCGCCCGTCGGTCTCAGTTTCTTTATCGCCTCCGCCGTCACCGGTGCCAAACCTGGCAAGATGTTCATCGTCACGCTGCCCTTCTTTTTTGCCGCGTGCCTTCTGCTCGTCCTACTCTCGATCTTCCCCCAGCTCACAACCTTCTTTGCCGGATAAACCATAAACTCCAGAGGATAATGACATGAACGTAACCCGCAGAACCCTCCTTCAAACTGTAGCCATCGGTGCGGCCGCGCTTGGTGCGCCGACGGTTCTACGTGCCCAGGAAAGCAAGACATTTCGCCTCGGGATTACTACTCCCCCCGGCCACCCGTGGAACAATGCCGCGCTCAAGCTTGGGGAGATGCTAAAGGCTGAAACAGGTGGTCGGTTGGATCTCGCCGTCTTCCCGGCAAATCAGCTTGGCACCGAAGCTGCCATGATGCAGCAGATGCAAGCCGGATCGCTTGACTTCGGCTGGATCATGACCGCCGAACTTGGCTCGCGCATTCCTTCGGTCGCAGCGATCAACGCTCCGTGGGTCGTCGACTCCACTGCCAAGGTGGCCAAGCTTGTTCGCGATCCGATCGCCATGAAGCTGCTGGAGGTCTTGCCCGCTGAGACGGGGACGGTGGGCCTGGCTTGGGGCATCACCACCATGCGTGTCGTCTTCACCGCGAAGGAAATCGCCGGCCTCGACGACATCAACGGCATGAAGCTGCGCATCAACACGACGCCGGCCTACAAGGACTTCTACGAGCTGCTGGGCGCAGCGCCGACACCCATTCCGACGCCCGCCGTGTTCGATGCCATGTCGAACGGTCAGGTTGATGGTCTGGAGGCGGACCTCGACTTCTCGTGGAACCAGCGGTTCGACAAAGTCTCCAAAACCATGCTGAAAATGAATGCGATCTTCATGCCTTGCGTTGCCCTTGCCTCGGGCCGCGTCTGGCAGGGCGTCTCGGAAAGCGATCGCGAACTCATTAGCCGACTGACCAAATCGGCGCTCGACGAACAAATCGATGCGACAGTCGCGAACGAAGCGACGCTGCTCGAGGAATTTAGCAAAGTCATCTCAGTCAAGGATGTGCAGGTCTCCGACGCCGGGAAGATTATCGACGCCTACGACAAAATCTGGTTGCCTAAGGCACCCATCCTGGCCGATCTCCGCAAGATAGGATCCACTATCTGATCCAAGTTGGGCGCCACTTCTCAGACGAGAGCTGCACCCCGGTCTACAAAACAGTAGCAACGGAAGAGCCGGATTGCCGCAGGTCGGAATCCGGCTCTTCCTTGCCGCGGTTCGACGCTTTACGACGAAACGTCTTTGCCTTGCGCGGGAATTGAACCTTCGCTCCGAAGAGCGGCTCCCAATACCTCAGTACCCACTTACAGTTAGTGCAGTTGGGGCTCACCCCCTACTGGAGGTGAGGAGTATAATCATGGTCAGTCAGGTAGTTCATTTCGCCGAATTGATGGATCGTGAACCTGACCTTGCCCCCGTGTTTTATCCAGTTTTGGGTTCGCTCCGGCAGTTTTTGAAGTGCACCCCGATTTTGGGCCAGCGGGAGCTGGAATTTTCCGGGGTCATGGCTCAGTTCGGCGGGGGTGCCGATGAGCCGTTCATGAGCGATATCGGCACCTTGGTGCCGATCGCGCTGTGTGGCCGGAACTCGTTATAGTCTCTACGCCAATCCTCCATCTTCGATCGCGCGTCGTCAAGGCTCATGAACCAGTGGGCGTTGAGGCACTCGGCGCGGAACTTGCCGTTGAAGCTTTCGATGTAGCTGTTGTCTGTCGGCTTACCCGGCCGCGAGAAGTCGAGCACGACACCCTTGTGATAGGCCCATAGGTCGAGGTCTCGCGAGATGAACTCGCTGCCGTTATCGACGCGAATGGTGGCCGGGTAGCCTAGCTGCCTGCAGACGCGCTCAAGGGTCTGAAGCACGTCCTCGCCCTTGTAGCTGAAGCGTGCATCAACCGCCGGTGAGAAGCGCGAGAAGGTGTCGACTACTGTCAGCACCCTGATCTTGCGGCCCGTTGCCAACTGGTCATGAACGAAATCCATAGCCCAGACATCGTTGGAATGCGTCGGCTCCGTGCGGTCAGACCGCAGCTTTGCCATGCCCGGCGTTTGGATACGTTCCAGTCGGACCGGACCTTATCGATAAGCGAACGCTTGCGAACAGGCCTCAGAGCTTTTTTGACAACACATCCTGAAGCATGGCCTTGTCGAGAGAAAGGTCGGCGACGATACGCTTCAGCTTGGCATTCTCCTCCTCGAGCTGCCGAAGACACTTCATCTCAGACGGCATCAGGCCCGAATACTTCTTGCGCCAGTTATAGAAGGTCGCATCGGAAATCCCGGCCTTGCGGCACACCTCCCCGATCGGCGTTCCATCCTCCGCCTGCTTCAACACAAATGCAATCTGCGCTTCTGAAAACTTGGACGCCTTCATCGAATTCTCCTCTTCTTCCCAGCAGGGATCATAAGTGGAAAATTCCAGCTCCGAATGGCACAATTTATTGGGGGCACGTCAGTCGCTCTCAGGTGTCGTACCTCCGCTCTCTATGGTCGCTGATCGTCACTTTACGCCCTGCAAACATTCCAGCTGATAAGCCGTGTCCACGAGATCTCTCAGCCGCTCGATCTGATACTCTGTTAGCCAATCATGGTAGAAACCTAAGCTGCGCGAGAAATTCGGATCGACTAGTTCTCGGCGGATACAATGCGATCTCCGAGCCTTTTCCGGACTGCCTCTCGTAGTTGCACTTTGCCCAGATCATCCAAAATCGACGCTGGTAAAGGTTCGGACGTCGAGAGCAAGTGGCGTCCGGGATGGTCAGGTTCGAGAAGGTCGAGAATGCGAGCGGCAGCGTCGCCGTCGCGTTGCGCCATGGCAGCGGCGCCGACGAGTAGGAGCGCGCGTCTCTTGTTCGAGCTTGCGATCCGTTCGAAACACCGCACGGCTTCGGGGACTGCAGCATGCGCGCCGATGAGGTGAGCGGCCGGTGCGGCGAGAATGGGCGGCGCTTTCAGTAGATATGCGGGCTTTAGCTGGGCGACGATAGAAGGGTCGATGGCTTCTGCATCAGCCAGCGCATCCATGGCGTCGAGCCGGATCCACCGGGCTTCCGGGATGTTGACCATGTTCGCAATCTTCTGTTGGATACCGGCGCTACAGCAATGGACCGCAACAATGAGCGCGTATTGGCTGAGGACTCGATCATCCGTCGTGTTGGCGAGATGCAGCAGCATATCTCCAACTTCATCCGACAAAGTTTTGTTGGCCGCGAGCGCGATAACGGCCTCCTGGGCCACATCGTAACTCTCCGGCTCATGATGATGCGGCTCTGCGCTCGACCACGTGTCGTGAATCAGACTTAGTAAGGTACGAAGATGGTCCGGATGCGGGCGCTCGCTAAGGATAGAGACCAGGGCGCGCCGCACACGACTGCCAGGATCTCCGGCCATCGCCAGAATCGCTGGGGGCAATGGGTCCGGCAGGGTCAGCGCCAGATGCAGCAACGCCAAACGACGTGCATCGGCGCGATCGTGCCGTAACGCTTGTTCGATCAGAGGGGCGTCGCCGGTAGCGATTGCAGCTTCCGTTGCTTGGATGGCCTGCTCTTTGCGGGAAGAAACAGCAATCCACTGTGCGATCGCTGCTGAGGCATCGCCGCCACTTTTCCGAATTACTGGAACGACCAGCGCGAGCGCTTCCGCTTCCAATTTCGCCGCGCAGTTCGTCAGAAAAGCGAGGGCTCCCGCTCCAACTCGATGCGCAGTCTTCCGCTTGTTCGGCAGGGCGTGGGCGATCTCGGCCAAGTATGGCGACAGCGCATCGGCGACGCGCTTCAGCTTGCGCGACCGGCCACTTTTTCCAAGCCGATACTGAGCGCACCGCATATTACACAGCAGAAGCACCTGTCGTTCAGGATGCTCCCGTTGGGCAGCAAACGCGGCGATCATCGCGGCGGGTGCAACACTTAGAGCGGTGAGAGCGAGGTCATCGCGAAGGTCCACCGCGAGCAGCCCCGCACTTAGTCGCTCGGTCAGCAAGACCTCCAGTGCGGGGTGCCAGTGTTGTCGGACGGCGGCCCAGATACTCGTTTCTGCGTCGAGCCCTTTGCCTGCACTTATCAGCGCCCTAAGCTCGTCCTCGCTCGCGCGGTCAGCAGATCTGTGCAGATCTTGAGACCATGCCTGAACCAGTTCAGCTATGCGAGGGTGATTGGATAGAACCTGCCAGCGCCGCTCGGCGCGAAGCCTGCGGACATAGGCGTCGATGAAGACACCTGACGTGTAACCGTCGCCTTCATGGTTCCACTGCGCTGCCTCTTCGGCAGCGTAGTCGCGTTCCCCGTCCTCAATCGCGCGCAATTCTTCAAAGCCATCTTGTGCGTATCGGCGGTGGAGCGTGGCCAGATCGTCGAGCGACGCCTGCAGCACGCTTTCGAAGCCGACGAGATCGCGAATTGCCCCGGTCGCCACGGCCTCTGCGTTCAGTTCGAACCCATTGCCCACCATCTGGCGTGCCGCGTCCAGGTAGGCCAGTGTCAGGTTGGGAGCGAAACTGTCGAGCCGCTGGGCGAAGTTGGATCCGTAGTTGCCCCTATCGAAGCCGAGCACCTCTCGGATGAACCGTGCCGCAACTTGGGCCGACACAGGATCGGCCGCTACGGTGCGATACCAGTCGTCGTCAAAAACGGGGGGCTGCCAGTTTCGGATAAAGACCGAAGCGCCGCGCTGTGCCTTTCAGGAGCCATCGCGCTACTCGGCTGGGGATGGATGCGTCGCTTCCGACCTCCGACGCAAGTTCGAGCAACGGCGCAAACTTCGATCGTGGATCCAGCAAACTCTCATCGAGCCAGCCATCGATCAATGATTGGCTGACATCATCGATCTCGAACGGCTGATCGATATCGGTGCGGCGAGAGAATGACCGGGTCATTTCCAGCACACGCGCGGCTGTCTCCAATCCCCATTCCCTGTGGGCCTCGGGCAACCGGACAAGGGCCGATATCAGAGTCTCGATGGCCGCTTCGCCCCGCAACCAATTGGCGATGACAAACGCCTCGAAGCCTTGTTTGACGCTGGGATGCGCAAAGGCGACCACTCTCGCCGGCTGGCGAAGGTGCCGGGCGGCAACCATCCGGTCGACGACCTTGCCGAAGGCTTCGCTGAGAGCGCTGTCGAAGGCGCGCAAGGCGCGCTGGAGGGGGTGCATTCGCGTGCGGTCGAACTGAGCCCGCGAAGCCAGAAGTGCCCAAACGAGGGCTGAAGCACCGGTTGTGTCCATTGAGGAAAGCGCTCGAACGACCACGCCCTCAACTGCGTCGCGCTGTGCCAGTTCGAGCAGGCGGCGGGAGAAAGCGTGATCTGGCTCTTCTGCCTCTGGGCCAACCTGCAGGTGACTGAAGAACAGTTCGAGTTCTAGCGGAGTTTCGAGTTTTTCGAGAGCATCCTTGCGGAACTCATACGCCTTCGTCTGCAGGGGCGCCGGCAGTTGGTCCATGCGATTATCATAGATGTCGCCTAGCTGGCCGTCGCGATATTGAACGGCGTCCAGCTCGACGGACCAGGTGTCGAGGCTGCTGCCGACGCCCGCGCCGTGCAGCATGTCACTCCGAGTGGTGATCACAAACTGATGCCCCGGCGAAGCTTTCGCCAACAGGCGCGGCAACTGCTCGGTCCATGCCTCATTACCGCCGGCGAGGCTGTATTGCCCCCATGGATCATCGACGTAGAAGAGGGTCGGACCCGTGTCGACCACTTTGCGCGCGTTCGTGGGAGCGTCGTCGGGACCAAGGCTGACGACGTCCAGCGTCCCGTCCCGACGCCGAGCCATGTCGCACAGCTTCAGGGCAGCTTGGGTTTTGCCCGTTCCCGATGGGCCACGAAGGACCACCGCATTCCTATCGGTCAGCAGACGAACCATTTCGTCGAAATTTGCCGGCGCGACGAAGTGTTCGAGGCTCGCAGAACTGGCAAGAAAGCCGCCATGCGCACGTACTGTCGCGAGAAGATCGTCGCGGGTCCATATGCCTGGGGCGCCTCCTCTGGTGCGGCGCTTCGCTTCGAGGCGTAAATGTTCAAGAAGTTTCTGCTGCTCAACTTTGGGAACATGCAGGAGGTCCGACATCAGTTCGCGGATATCGGATGCAAGCTGCTTTTCGGTGAGTTTCCCCCAGATCGCCACACGGCCTTCAGACGAACTCTTCAGCGTCGCGTTCAGGCTAGCGGGAAAGCTCGCTTTGTCGGATAGCTCTTCGAACCCTTGAACCAGTAGTCCTCTCGCGGCGCCCGTGGCATCCGCATTGGTGACGAGGAGGTAGCGCGTGTTGGGGTCGTCGAGGTGATGTAATGCCTTCCGGCGACCGCCTTTCTTGTCGGAACCGTGCTTGAGCAGAGCCTCGAAATCCTCGACCCGCCACGGATCCCCATTGTTCAGTTTGACCTGGACGACCAGTTTCTGATTGCCGGTCACAGTCGCGCTGGGCTGGACACGGCCGGGCACATTTGGTTGCAGATCCGCTTCGAGATCTTCTTCGTTTGCGGGCTCCAGGACCAAGCGCGACGCAGCCTTAGATATGAGGAGGAGCTGCAGGGCCGCCAGAATCGAGACGTCGAGCTGGTAATCAAACCCCGCTTGAGCTGCGGCCGCCCCTCTCAGGGATTGCCTGGAAGGTGGCGGTGTTTGGCCGGGCGAAACTTTGCCCGTGGTTACAGCGTCGATGCTGGAAGGCTCATTTGTCGACATCGTCGAACACCGAGCGTTTGGTGGCGGTTGGAGGCGGCGGAGCGGCAGTCGACGCCTCGTCCTTCTTCTGTGTGACGATATGGGTCCAGTCTGTGGTGTCAGCCTCTTCGTCGCTTTCGCGCTTGCGCTCCTCGATCGCCTTGATCGACCGTTTCACCTGCTCACGCGCGTCGTCGATAAGTGAGGCGGCATCGTCATCGACGCAGATCGTCTCGACATGGTCCAGCACGCCGAGCAGCTTCTCAAAGTGGCTTTCCGGCTCCTCGTCGAGGTCGGCATCAGCCGTAATCTCATCGATGCGCTCTTCGAGCGATGGCAGCACCGCAGTTCGTAGGCCAACGCCCAAGCCGACCAGCCGAAGTGGTGGAATGAGGGCGAGCTTGTCCTCCTCACCGAAGAACGATGCGTCGAAATTCTTGAGTGCCGCAGATTCAAGCTCATCGGCCGCCTCCAAACGGAGGTCGTCCGGAAGCAAATTTAGCCGATGCGCGCGGGCATAGGTGGCTACACGCGGATCATTCCCTACCGGTTCCGTGTGCCAGCATGAACGACGCAGTAGTCCCGGCGAAGCACTTATGGCTTTGCTGAAGACCGCGTCGCTGGCCCTGTAGGCCAGGAAGAGGAAGAGCATCCAATTTCGTTGCAGCTCGTTGGGCGTGCGGCCTAGCCGGCCGACAAGGGCGTCGTCGAGGCTGGTGGGGATCACCAGTGCGTCGCGAATGAGCGATGAACCTTCACAGGTGAAACTGCTGAGGATCGTGTCGATGGTCGCGCCCCGGATGAGTGCGGCCATCATGTGTGGCTTTTGTCTCAGGATCTCCGTCAAGGCGTCGGAGATTGTCGGATGAGCGAATGTCCATTTGCTCCCGGAGAGCTTCAGGAACGAACCCTTCAGTTCGGCGAAGCAATCCTGGATGCGCGTCAGGGTGAAGCCCGTCAGCTCGGCGACGGCTTGCGCGGCTGATGGATCATGATCGTTCGGGTCGAAGCCCGCTTGATGCACATAGACGAGGATAAGGGCAGCCTGGAGGTGGTCGTCCAACGCGTTGACGGTGTCGACGAGATGCTCGCGCGGTTCCTTCATGAACTGGACGAGCGCGCTTTCGCGGGGCGCCAGGCTTTTCGTGAAGTTTGGATCCCCCATGCGCTCGGCGATGCCCGGAAGGAACCCGGGTACGGCGGCGACCGCCTCGAGATGAGGCTTCACGCTCGACCGCCAACTCTGGGTTTGGGTGCCGAAGTTCACATGATTATAAAGGATTTGCGTCTTCTCATCGATCGTCAGTTCACCGACATCGACCACCGCGCTTTCGTCGGCAAACTGCGGAAGGTTTCGCTGTCCTAACCGCCGCCGCGCCGCTTCGTAGATGTGCTTGCGCGAGGTGAGAAGAAAGCGGTTTCCGTGCGCGACGGCCGCGCGGAGCTTTGAAAAGGCGGATGCCCAGTCCTGGACATAGTCGTCGCGCAGGACGTTCGAGCCGAACGCGTCGTCTATCCAGAAGAAGCGGCCAGGATCGTTGGGATTCCATCCGGCTTCGAAGTCACGCGGGCTGGTCAGAGCAAGGACGGTATTGTCAGCATTTTCCGAGGCGATCGTTGAAACGATGGCTCCTATTGCCGACTTTCCGCTCGATGGATTTCCAAGCAGCAGCACCACGCCATGTTTCGAGATGGCATGCACAGCGTCGCGATGGGCTTTGGTCGGGACATAGGTGCGCAGTTTTGGAATCCAGCTATCCAGCAGCGCACGGGACTGTTCACTGAGGCGTTCATCGACGATCGCCGTGAGATCCCCCAGGCCATATACCTGTGGAACCAACGCACGGAGACGCGCGCTGCTCCTGATGACCCGAACGATATGCTGCCGACCAAAAATATGCACTTTGCGCACGCCGAGCGTCCGCAGCTTGGCACGTGCGGCGACCGCCACTGGCGCATCCACGCTCATGTTGGTCATGAAGATATATGTGTCGGCCTGACCCGCTTTGACCAATTCCTCGACGTTTTCCAGCTCAGCGGTCAGATCCGAAACTTTCAGCGCCTTGCCGGCGTCCGACGTATGTTTGCATTGGACCGTGCCGATCGGCGAGGCCGTGGGCTCGGAGGGGATGAGGAACACGGCATCCTGTCCGCCATCATTGGCTTCGCGGAAGATCTCAACAGGCCGGCCGAGCAAGACCTCGCAAACTTGCGAGCAGAGATCCTGGAATGCGCGCCACCCGATTGTGTGGAGCGCCAGATCGCTCCAGGGACCATGTGCCCGACGCCCGTTCAACTCCGTCTCAGAGCTCATGCAGAGTTCACACCTCGCAGAACACCGGCGGGCATCGGGTAGATCTCTCGCTCCATGACGACGCTCGTCGCCCCCAAGGGTCCGAGCTCGATATCCACACGGCGGCCGCCTTGCGTGGCGGTGCTGATCAAGCGTCGGCTCAGAAGATTAGCAAGAGCGGGATCCTCGACGGCACAAATGATCTGGCGCCCATCGGAACGCAGGGCAGCAAGCACCTCGACGAGATGAAGCGCCCTGAAATCATCGATGTGTTGAACGGGATCGTCCAGCAGCAGCGATCGCAGCGGCGTCCATGCGCGAGCCAAGTGGACAGACAGCAGAAACGCAAGACCGGCCGCGCGCCGCTGGCCACTGCTGAAAACAAACTGGGGATTCAGGCCGTCACCCACCTTCAGGCTTAGAAACCGGCGAACATCACCGCGGATACTGTAGTCGATCGTGCGCCAGTCGGCGTGCGGACGCAGCCGCTGATACAGTTCGTTGAGCAAGGGGCTGATCTGAGCAAGCCGCTCATCAATGATCTCTGCGCTCACACGCCTGACTGACCGCTCGATTTCCCGGGCCGCGGTGACGGCACTCTGCGACTGGCCAACCGCCCGCGCCAGTTTCTCGATGTCATCACGCAGTACCGCGATATTGCTTTCGACCGACGACATCCGGGAAACCGCCTGCGACGCCTCCACCACGAGCATAGCTCGCTCAAGGTCGATTAGCCGGTCTCGTTCAGACGCCACGGCCAGCTCAAGGCCGTTGGGGTCTTGGATATAGGCGTGATCGAGCTTCCAATGGTCGTAGAACTCGACATGCGCCGCTTCCTGTGCCCGCAGGCTTCGCAAATCGTCCGCATGGGCCTGAACCGTGGCGGCGGTCTTTTGCAGCGTGAGGCCCGGCTCGCGTGCATTCGCCTTTGCGCTCGCAAGGTCATCGCGGGCGGCCTGAACGCCCGACGAGAGCGACGCGACCCTCTTGCGTGCTATCGCGAGACCGGCCGTAAATTGTTCGGAGGTACGATGAGCCGCACACAGCGGGCAGTGATCGTCATGCAGACCCAAGCTCTCGCCGTGCTCGACCAGAAGTGCGAGCGAGGCCGCGACCGCATCCATTTCTTCTTCACGTGCGAGGCGTTGCTCGGCGTCCGAGACTGCTTTTTGTGCCGCTTTATTGTCTCGCTGCGCCGTCTCATGCGCGGCGGCCGCCGCTGCGCGGGCGGCAACGGCATCCGGATTGTTATAGACGTCCTGTGCGGCTGCCATATCCCTACCGAGTTGGACGGCCTCGCTCATGCGCCCCAACCTGGCGCGCCCGTTCGCTAGAATATCCCGCGCGGCAGATAGTTGTGCGGTCAGCTCGGGCGGCGCACTGGGCGCTGCCGCGGCGACGACTTGCAGGGCCGAGGAAACATCGCCAGATCGGGTCAGGGCAGTCTGTAGCTCCGACTGCTGTGTGAGCCTATCGGCAAGACGCGCGCGAGCCGTCTCATAGGCCGTTTCATCCTTGGTGTGATTAGCTTCGGCAGCCGCGACAACCTCCTTTGCCCTGCTACCGGCTTCGGAGCCTTCCATCGCACCAAGCGCAGCACGGACGAGGTCGAAACGCTCTGTTTCGGTGAGGTCCAAACTAAGTGCAGCGATCCACTCGTCGCGGATGATTGAAGTGCGGGTGAGCTGCTTGAGTGCGTCATCAGGCACTGGCCCGCTACACAACGCAGCTTCGATATCTTCAGGAGATCTATCGCACCCGGCTTCACGCGTCCGCGTGATCGTGAATGGCTTGCCGTCGTGATCGACGAAAGACGCGATAACGTAGTGCGCTTCGGGCACACCTTCGCCGCGCCACCACAAATAGTCGCTCAGGCTTTCCTTGGCGGCTTTCTCAACAGAATATTTGTCGATCGAGCCCGTTATGGCGAACTCTACAGCATCACAAACCGTGCTCTTGCCCACGCCGTTGCGGCCCGCGATGACCGTGAAGCCGCGACCAAAGGTTATCCGGGCGACATCCCTGAACCCGCGGAAACCACATATCTCGACGAAATCCAGCCTCATGATTTTGCTCCCAGAATGCGAGCGACGTCCGCTGGCGTAGCTTCATTGAGGAAGGCTGTTACACCATCGGGGGAGATTTCTTTGAGCCTGGTGCGCAGTCTCATTTCAAAGTTGGCGGCGCCGAGCAGTGGTTTTGATCGAATGGCTAGCAGCGGCAGCAAAGCCATCTCCATGTCATCGGCCGTCCTGATCGAGGCTCGCGCTATCTTTCGGGTCAGCGAGAAGTCTTCTTCTATGCGCTCAATCTCACGACCCCTGCGCGCATCTGAATCCTCGGTCAGGAAGAGGGAATAGACGTTCCAAGCCTTGGCGCCGGCGCTGCGCAGGAATGTCGCGTGTCGAGCCAACGCGAGCTTCTGCCGTTCTTCCCATGTACCAAGGAGCGCATCTGCCGTGTCGAAGACATGCACAAAACCCATGAGCGCGGCGTTTTCAAAGCATGTCACCGGCTCTGACGGCCCGGTCCATGTCCAGGTGTCATATTGGGCATCGCGAAGAAGGATTTCAGATTGGATGTAGATGTCCATCATATGCCCAACGCAGTTCTTGCCCCAGCGAGGTCGTACCATTCGCCACCCGCATCTGGGCGGATGAGATCGCCCGCCCGTCCGCTACGAATGACATTGTCGGGCACACCCAGATCCGTCGCGCCGACGGCGACGACGATGTCGGCCTCCATTGCTGCTGGCGGCTCGACAAACCGCCCGCGCAGCGTGCCCAGCACTGTTTGCGCTCCATTGAGGACGCGAATGCTACGGCCATTGAAGTCGTAACCGTCCGCGCTTTGCACTGCCCCAGCCTGACGTAGCAACAAGTGGAAGAAGCCAAGCGCCTCCGGATTAGCAGGACGCAGGAGCGTCGCAGGGTCCGCCGCCGAGACGCCTTCGGCATCCCGCCGCAGCCCGTACAAAGCCTCGCTATCGAAAGCCGCGACTTCGAGCCAAGCAGGGTCACATTGAACGCCGGTGGCGTGCTCAAAGGCGGCCCGTCCCGCATCCAGCACTTGGCGAAGATAATTGGATGAAAATGCCCGTCGCAACTCGTCGAGCGCGGCAGCGCCGGACTCCTGAACGTGTTCGAAAGTTACGTTCTGAGCGTGGGCGATCTGCCAGAGCTGTGGCGCCTTTTGCTCAAGGGCGTCTGTCGGCGACAGGTCGATCACGGTGACGGACAGCGGCTGAACATCGATCAGGGCCTCACCGACCAGCGCGTTGAGGTATTCCCAATCCGACCAGAAACCGACGACGAGGACCCTTTTGTCGGATGTTGGCGGCCATCCAGACCTTGCTACGGGCGATGCGTGTTGAAATCGTCGGATCGTCGAGCTGTGACGGAGCCCAGACCGTGGAGGGACGATCTCGGTGGGCGCAGCCATGAAACTTCAGCAACGGTGCCTGTCGAACGTTGTCGGCAGTGGCTTCGTCCCCATCGAGCGAGCCACGAAAGTCGGCGCCATAATCCCACGCGCGTCTCTCCATCAACGTGTCGTAGTTGCTCGAAATGCCGGCTACGGCGGCGCGTGTGATGAGGAAATCTGCGATGGCGGCATGACCCGTGTTCGAGGGCCGAACAAAAGACGACCACGGGACGAGGTGCTCGATGAAGACAGATTGCAGGGTGTTGAGGCCAGCGAAGTGCTCTGCCAGCGCCTCCAGGTTTTCGCGCAGCCCGGCGTCGCAATTGGGGTCTGACTCAAGTCGGTATTTGTCGAAACAACGCTTCGCTACTGCTCGCGCGGATGGAAGGCTGCTAGGGGGAGCCATGGAAAGGCCGGCGCCGCAGACCACCAACAAGCGGCCCGCGTTCATCGATGCCAATAGCCGAGCGATTGTTTCCGGCGTCAAGTAATCCTCCGTGCTTAGTCAGTTTCCCGCACTTTCGCGCCTTACGTCGTTCCATTTGCTCGTCAGTCAGACGTCGATCACTACGTTCATACGATTCAATTCCCCAGCATAGGCACTTCGTGTATAGCGTTTATATTTCTTCCTTGCCCCAATTTTCGCAAGTATCGTATCGAATTATGTTGGTCAGTTCTCAAGCTTGCTCGGCACGTTAGTGAGCAGTCTCACCGGAGGCAGCAATCCATCACAAATCACGTCATAGGATCGACAGGCACGACTTTACCCGCCCCCCGGTTTGGACCCGCACTATAGTAGCGGGTCAGAAATCTCGCCGTGCCATCTAAATCGGGGAAGAGCATTCTCTCGCTCACATTGTCCTGGTCGAGCTTATCTCGGAGCTCCCACTTGATTTTTGCGGGTATGATTATGCGCTTCACCAGATCCTTGTTCTCGTGCCTGAGAATGTAAGTTCTCAGATCAAATTCCGGGCCAGGCATCATCGATAAGACCGCTCCTTGGTTGATGATGCGGCTATCAAGGGAAGAAGGTTCAAAAGAGAACAAATTCGTTGTTTGGCTCAATAGTGTCGAAAGCACTCAGCGATTTGTACTGATCTGACATTTCGAGCGAGAAAACGAATGCGTCTTCATCAGTGAGGATAGTGGCGAGAGTTGGAGGAAGCACACGTCGCGCGTTGGCCACGTCGACGCACCAAATGGCTCCATCCACGTCGAAGTGGTTCTCGTTAGATAATGCAAAATGTGATGCTACCCTGGGAGATGTCGTCCAGTCCCTGGGGCTGCGAATGCCATCAAGGCAATTTTTGATGGAGGCGGTCAGGTTTGTGTTGCCTCATCGACGGAACTGCCAAGTCTTCGAGGTAATCTGGACCGTGCCGGCCTTCTGACATTCGTCGAGCCACATGTGTTTCGGTCAGCCAGGTTAAGCGCGCCCCCGACGTCTTTCTGTATGCGGCATCTCAAATGGGATTTGATCCGAGCGAAACGGTCGTCATCGAGGATGCCGTAACCGGTGTCCTTGCGGCTAAGCGAGCTGGTATGAAGGTTTTTGGTTTTACGGGCGGCGGACACGCCTACGGTTCTCTCGCGTCTCGCCTGTCTGAGACAGGCCCTGTGCATGTCTGCAGATCGATGCAAGAAGTGGTGAATCGTTTCTCGTCCCGGCCGCTTATGTAGGTTTTCTGTTCCGTTGCTACTCAGACTCCACGACGCGCGGCGCCCCGCCAGCTTGCGCTGCATCAGGGTGCGCGCCACGCCAGGCGGTCATGCTCTTTTAGGCCGATCTCGGCGGCCGCGATCAATCCCTGTGCGATGGCCAGCAGCCGGATTTCGCGGTTGCGATGCCGGCGCCGATCGACGGGGATGGTTTCCAGGCCGAGATTGATGGCCGCCCGATGGTTTTGCGTTCGTGGGTGGGGGTGCGGATGTCGCGGGTGGCGTCGTGGAGGACGTTCGAGGTGGACGAGTTCGCCGTCGATCCAGAGGGAGGCGCAGGCGTCGGTGAAATCTTGCCGCTCAATGCAGCCCTGCCCGACCTGAGACCGCGCGATTCTTTCATCCAGGCGAGCAAGGCGCTGGCGTCGGCGACGGGTTTCAGCAGGGTGGAGATGGGCAATTTCGCGAGATCGTAAGATGCCACGGTTCTGGTCCTGAGACCATTGAGAACGCGGTATACGTCGGCTTGCACCCCTGCAGTTCAGAGGGTATCGGCTACGGAAAGACGCGCGAACGCACAACTCCTCGCGCATATAGACGATAAGCTTCAATCGTTGACGATCATCTAAGATTGGATCCCCCATGGAAACCTCAACTATCAGCAATCGCGCAGACTTCGCTCAATGGGCGATCGAACGTTCCCGTGCCATCGTTGCTGAACAAGGTGGCAACCTTGCGCTGGCGGCACGCGACATGGATGAGGGGCAGATCGCTGAAACAGGTAATGCACTCGGTCAGGCGATTGTCGACGCCCTGCTTGAGGTTTTCGATGGCTTGCTCGAGGAGGAGTAATCATTCGGCTTCAACGTTGCCGCATAAAACTCCATTCCCGTTAGCGGAATACCAGAGCCCCAACGGTTGCCCTGATTTGGTGGCGCTTTACCCCTTTGGCATCAATGAACACAGGGCTTACCAAGACCGCGCGCTGATTTGGTGGCGCCCCCTGCGCGCCGATTTGGCGGCGCTCCGGCGCTGATTTGGTGGCGCTTCTTCAAAAATCCGCGCTGATTTGGTCGCGCTTCACCCCTTTGGCATCAATGAACACGGGGCTTACCAAGACCGCGCGCTGATTTGGTGGCGCCCCCCTGCGCCGATTTGGTGGCGCTTTTCCAAAAATCGCGCTGATTTGGTGACGTGCCCCCAATAAATTGTGCCATTCGGAGCTGGAATTTTCCACTTATGATCCCTGCTGGGAAGAAGAGGAGAATTCGATGAAGGCGTCCAAGTTTTCAGAAGCGCAGATTGCATTTGTGTTGAAGCAGGCGGAGGATGGAACGCCGATCGGGGAGGTGTGCCGCAAGGCCGGGATTTCCGATGCGACCTTCTATAACTGGCGCAAGAAGTATTCGGGCCTGATGCCGTCTGAGATGAAGCGTCTTCGGCAGCTCGAGGAGGAGAATGCCAAGCTGAAGCGTATCGTCGCCGACCTTTCTCTCGACAAGGCCATGCTTCAGGATGTGTTGTCAAAAAAGCTCTGAGGCCTGTTCGCAAGCGTTCGCTTATCGATAAGGTCCGGTCCGACTGGAACGTATCCACACGCCGGGCCTGTGCTGTTCTGAAGATCGACCGATCGCTTTATGTCTACAAGTCCAGGCGCGGCGAGCAGGCCGAACTGAAGCTCAGGGTCAACGACATCTGCCAGACCCGTGTGCGCTACGGCTATCGTCGCGTCCATGTCCTGCTGAAGCGTGACGGCTGGTCCGTCAACGCGAAGCGAATCTATCGCCTTTACAAAGAGATGGATCTGCAGCTCCGCAACAAGGTATCCAAACGCCGGGCATGGCAAAGCTGCGGTCTGACCGCACGGAGCCGACGCATTCCAACGATGTCTGGGCTATGGATTTCGTTCATGACCAGTTGGCAACGGGCCGCAAGATCAGGGTGCTGACAGTAGTCGACACCTTCTCGCGCTTCTCACCGGTGGTTGATGCACGCTTCAGCTACAAGGGCGAGGACGTGCTTCAGACCCTTGAGCGCGTCTGCAGGCAGCTAGGCTACCCGGCCACCATTCGCGTCGATAACGGCAGCGAGTTCATCTCGCGAGACCTCGACCTATGGGCCTATCACAAGGGTGTCGTGCTCGACTTCTCGCGGCCGGGTAAACCGACAGACAACAGCTACATCGAAAGCTTCAACGGCAAGTTCCGCGCCGAGTGCCTCAACGCCCACTGGTTCATGAGCCTTGACGACGCGCGATCGAAGATGGAGGATTGGCGTAGAGACTATAACGAGTTCCGGCCACACAGCGCGATCGGCACCAAGGTGCCGATATCGCTCATGAACGGCTCATCGGCACCCCCGCCGAACTGAGCCATGACCCCGGAAAATTCCAGCTCCCGCTGGCCCAAAATCGGGGTGCACTTCAAAAACTGCCGGAGCGAACTCAAAACTGGATAAAACTTGGGGGCAAGGTCAAATCAGTGGAAAGTTCTTCGTGGGATAAATGAGGCCTGCGAACTCATGCACGCGTAAGGCCCACCACATTCTCCGATTCCTGGTCCGGGGAAGCATTCGCCCCGATTGCCGACATATTTTCCCAACACTAGCCCACCGGTGGTGGACGAAACGAGGCCTGCCGGGAGGAGGTGCGACAGACTTTCTCAAAGAACCGGGCAGCGGCTGCTGGGAGAGTGCCGCGCAATCATGATGGAGCCGTAGACAAATACAGCGAGTGCTCGATAGAGCCGTCTTGTACGATCGCGCTTATCCGACTCCGGGGAACAAAACGACATCTGTTGCTTTTTGCCTGCTGAGGTCGCGCACTGTGTCCACCGGAGGTGACTCGGATGACGAACTTCTCGTCGCGGCCGACGAAACGGCAGCAGAGAGTCCAACCTATCCGGTCCGCGCCTCAGGCCGTCGTCATCCGGCGCGGGAGCCGGATCTGTACCGGGAACTGAAATGGCCAGCGACAAGCTCTCCACCTATAAGCAAAAGCGCGATTTTCAGAAAACGGAGGAGCCAAGCGGCGCAACGAAGCTGAAGGCGTCGCACCGCAGGCGTTTCGTCATCCAGAAGCATGACGCAACTCGGCTGCATTATGACTTGCGGCTGGAACTCGATGGCGTCTTCAAGTCCTGGGCGGTCACCAAAGGGCCGTCGCTGGATCCGCACGACAAGCGCTTGGCTGTCGAGGTCGAGGACCACCCGTTGGACTACGGTGACTTCGAAGGTACCATCCCAAAAGGCCAATACGGCGGCGGCACGGTCATGCTCTGGGATCGCGGCTACTGGGAGCCGGAAGGCAGCAAGACGCCGGAGCAGGCTCTGGCCAAGGGCGATTTCAAGTTTACACTGGAGGGCGACCGGCTGCATGGCAGCTTCGTGCTGGTCCGGATGCGCAACGATCGCGACGGCGGCAAGCGCACGAATTGGCTGCTGATCAAGCATCACGACGATTTCTCGGTCGAGGACAATGGCGCTGCCATCCTTGAGGACAATGCAACCTCCGTTGCATCCGGCCGGACGATGGAGGCGATCGCCGCCGGCAAGGGCAGGAAACCGAAACCGTTCATGGTGCGGAGCGGCGACGTTCAGGCCGATGCCGTTTGGGACAGCAATCATGGACTGGCGGCGGAGGAACGCGCCGCGGAAACGAAGACAAAGCGAAAGCCAGCAGCGCCGAAGGCAGCGAAGTCCGCAATGCCGGAGTTCATTCCTCCGCAGCTTTGCGAAACACTTGAACGCCCGCCCTCGGTCGACGGATGGATCCACGAGATCAAGTTCGATGGTTATCGCATCCAGATGCGCATCGAAAACGGCGAGGTGACGCTGAAGACCCGTAAGGGCTTGGATTGGAGCTCCAAATATCCGGCAATTGCCAACTCCGGCGCTGCCCTTCCCGATGCGATCATCGACGGGGAGATCTGCGCCCTCGACGAGAACGGCGCTCCGGACTTCGCCGCGCTTCAGGCGGCGTTGTCGGAAGGCAAGACCGACGCCCTGGTCTATTTTGCCTTCGACCTGTTGTTCGAGGGCGATGAAGACCTGCGGCCACTGCCGCTGAGCGAGCGGAAGGAACGCCTTCGGACACTGCTGAGCGATGCAGGCGAGGATTCCCGCCTGCGTTTCGTCGAGCATTTTGAAACCGGTGGTGATGCCGTCCTTAGGTCGGCATGCAAGCTCTCATTAGAAGGTATTGTCTCGAAGCAAGCCGACGCTCCCTATCAATCCGGCCGCACCGCGACCTGGGCGAAGTCGAAATGCCGGGCTGGCCACGAAGTCGTTATCGGCGCCTATGCCAAGACCAACGGCAAGTTTCGTTCCTTGCTGGTCGGCGTCTTCAAAGGTGACCACTTCGTCTATGTCGGTCGGGTCGGGACCGGCTATGGTGCAAAGGCAGTCGATACGATCCTGCCGAGGCTACGGGAGATCGAGGCCGAGAAATCACCATTCACGGGCACCGGCGCCCCAAAGAAGGATCCCAACATTGTCTGGGTCAAACCCGATCTGGTCGCCGAGATCCAATTCGCCGGCTGGACTGCGGATGGCCTGGTCCGCCAGGCGGCGTTCAAGGGACTGCGCGAAGATAAACCTGCGACCGAAATCGAGGCAGAAACACCGGCATCACCTGCAAAAACGGACACCCCGACGCCGGTCGTGACAAAACCATCGCGCCCGGCACGCGGCAGGAACGCCAAGGCGGAGGTGATGGGCGTGATGATCTCTAGCCCGGACAAGCCCCTCTGGCCGGATGCCAATGACGGAGAGCCGGTCACCAAGGAAGATCTCGCCCGCTATCACGAAGCCGTCGGTCGATGGCTGATCGACCACATCAAGGGGCGGCCATGCTCAATCATTCGCACGCCGGATGGCATCGGCGGCGAGCAATTCTTCCAGCGGCATGCGACGCCGGGAACGTCGAACCTGCTCGAACTGGTCAAGGTGTTCGGTGACAAGAAGCCCTATCTGCAGATCGATCGGGTCGAGGGCCTTGCCGCCGTTGCCCAGATTGGCGGCGTCGAGCTGCATCCATGGAATTGCGAACCGGGCCAGCCGGAGGTTCCGGGGCGTCTTGTCTTCGACCTTGATCCCGGACCGGACGTCCCTTTCTCCGTCGTCGTCGAAGCCGCGCGCGAAATGCGCGATCGGTTGGAGGAACTCGGTCTCGTCAGCTTCTGCAAGACGACCGGTGGCAAGGGTCTGCACGTCGTCACGCCGCTCGCCGTCGCAAGGAGTAAGAAGCTGACCTGGGGGGAAGCAAAAGGGTTCGCTCACGATGTCTGCCAGCAGGTGGCACGCGAGAATCCTGAGCTCTATCTGATCAAGATGGCCAAGAACCAGCGCAACGGCCGGATCTTCCTCGATTACCTCCGCAACGACCGCATGGCGACGGCGGTCGCGCCGCTGTCGCCCCGTGCCCGTCCGGGTGCGACGGTATCGATGCCGCTTACTTGGAGCCAAGTAAAGACCGATCTCGATCCTAGACGCTTCACCATCCGCACCGTGCCGGCGCTCTTATCGAAGACGACGGCCTGGGAGGATTACTGCAACGGACAGCGCTCGCTGGAGCAGGCCATCAAGCGGCTGGCAAAGTCCAAAAAACAAGCCGTCTGACGCCCCGCCGGCAATTACCGTGGCGGCAAGAAAACTTGGCGCTCCGCGTATTCGCCGGCTATTTCCTCTCCAGTTCCATCACGAGAATATGCAGAATCACCTCCTGCGTTGCGAGGCATGCGTTCTCGGCAAGTGCGGCGATCTTGCGAGCGCGGGTATTCACCCGCTTCTCTCGCATCTGGCGAAACAGCTCCTGCTTCCTGTCGGGCTCGACGTCACCATAGTACTTCCGCGTGGTCCAGATCTGCTTATGCCCGAGGTTCTGGCTGACCGCCTTCGCAATGTCTTCTGACCAGTTCCCTGCACTGCAAAGCTTAGCGACGGTCGAACGTATGGCATGAGGCTTGAAGTAGGGAACGCCTGCGGCAGCGGCGGCCTTCCGCAAGACCTGACGCACCGGCGCGGCCGTCGTGAGAAACTCCAGCTCGATGGTGGGGGCGCCGATCCACGGCTTGAAAGGCGCCTTGGGAATGAGCGGAGCATCATCTCCGGCACCCATCGACCTCAACTCTTCAGTCCACTCGATAACGATCCGTTCGATGTCGTCTCCCACGGGAAACCAGTCAACGATACTCGTCTTGCTGAACTTCGTATCCACTTCGCGCGCATCCTGGAAGACCTGCTTGCGAGCGATATCGACATGCTTCAGGCGAAGCGAGATCAGCGCGCCGTCGCGCACCCCAAACAGGAAGAGCGTGGCCAGCATGGCACGGTCCCGCCGTTGCGCCGGCGTATTCGTCGGCATTTTCTCCAGTATCGTCCGAAGGTGATCCGCGCTGGGAACGAACTTCTCAGCCGCCGCTCCTGCGAGCTCGACCAGACGGCGCGGAGAGTTGAAATGATTGTACAGGCGGCCCGTGATAGAACGCCTGTAACCTTCCTGGTCGGAAAGCCAGGTGAAGAAGGCCTTCAGATTCCCGAACGTGTGCACGACGGTGGAGGCCGACAGTCCCTCCTTGCCCGTCTTTTCTGCCCGACTGATGAGCTCGTCCTTGAACTCTTCGATCATCTTCAGGGTCACGGACCGGAAATCAACGGAACCCGTGTGTTCCTCGAACTGCCAGATGTGGCGCAGGGCGCCGTTGATGGTCGTCGGTTCGAAGCCTTTACCGTGCCTGAGTTCGCCCTGATAGACATAGACGATGGAGGCATTGTTGGTATTCATAGTTATTACTTTCGATTAATCGCGATCTGACGAGACCGCATGGGTTGTGTTGGAGAGGCGGTGGGCCTTCGGCCGGTGGGTCTGTTCTTTGGGGGATGCTCCGCGAGCTGTGAGGTGGACCGCGTGCCGAGGCGGCCCCGGAGTCGAAGCCGCCCGACTTGCACATACCCAGAGTGAACTGGCGAAACATATTAGTCGCGAGTCTGGCTTCCGGGATTGGAATCAAGAAGGCTACGGATGGTCTCAATATCTTCGCGGCAAATGTACCTGTTCACCCCTACTCCCGTCTCTGGGCAGGTGATTTGGGCTCGGAAGACGTCCGGCGTCCGGCCAGGAGCGAAGACGACCTCGGGAGCGATCAGCGAGTGATAACCCTTGCAGCCAAAGCACTTGACCAAGAAGGGACCGGGCGGTGTCCCGGAAGCCCTTTCCTTCCGCCGAGCGTGAAAGGCATTCAGCTCCTTGCCGCGGAACAGCCGAATCCCGGCAGCGATGAACGGAAGTCCGTCGGCGATCCAGTTCGTCAGGGTATTGCGTGAGATATCATAGAGCTTGATGACATCGTCACTGGAGTACAGCTGATGCATATTGGCCTTGCAGCTGCTCTGGAGATTGCGGCGCTTGTTGCGGGGGGAGGCGGGCACGTTCATCGGCCGGTCTCCCCACGAGAGACCTCGTAAGCCACGATATCACTGAGCCGCCAGCGGGTGGATCCGCTGAGGATCTTGATCGGCTTCGGAAAGTCCGGATTTCCCTTGGTGTGGCGCCATACGGTCTGAATGCTGATCGAATAGCGGCGCGCTACTTCCTGAACAGAGAGATAGCGCTCTTCAACATCTGGCTTTGCATCCGAAACCGTTTTGCCCGTGCGCCGAAGATCGCCGTTTGCCGGAGCAACGGGCTTCTGCCGGGGTGTGGCTTCGTAAACCGCCACAGGCTTTGCAGCAGCAGCCTCACAAGACGTGCTGGAATGATTCGCTACATCATCGGACGAAGTAGCTTGGGGGATGACCGGGCCGGAGAACAGGCCCAACTGCGATTCTGAAGACATAGGTGTCCCTTTGAAGAGGACCCCGCACGTCTTGCGCAGTGGTTCGTTTCTAACGGATCACAAGTAGTCGAATGTCGTAACGACTGGCAACCGGCTGATATGAGTTTTTCATGTGGATTATTGGAAAAAGTTCATTCGAAAAACCCATGGCGGGCTGACTGGCGGGCCCAGAGCAGTCGCTCGAACATATTGCAATAAAATCAATAACTTACGAAAGATAATGGCGGAGAGGGTGGGATTCGAACCCACGATACGGTCACCCGTATGCCGCATTTCGAGTGCGGTGCTTTCGACCACTCAGCCACCTCTCCGCTTCGCTGGTCGGCGCTTTGGAAGCGCGGGCTGTCTCATAGCGACGAAAGCCGGGGCTGGCAAGCGGCAAATCCCGGTCCGGCGATCCTTTTTCCTTGACAGTTCCGGTGCCCTCGCCTATGCCCACGAGCGATCAGGCGTGGAATGGATTCCATGCCTCTTTCTTTTGCGCGCGGCCCTGAGGGCAGGCGTCAAAAATCCACCGGCGGAGGGCTTCGGGCCTACCGCTCAACGACTGGCAAAAAGACGGCCGCCCTCGGGCAGAGCCGGAACGAACATGAAAGGATAAAAAATGTTCGCAGTCATCAAGACCGGCGGTAAGCAGTACCGCGTCGCGGCCAACGATGTCCTCACCATCGAGAAGCTCGACGCCGAAGCCGGTTCCACGATCGAATTCAACGAAATCCTGGTTGTCGGCGTAGGCGCCGATGCCAAGTTCGGCGCTCCCTTCGTCAAGGGTGCGACGGTCAAGGCCGAAGTGGTCGAGCACAACCGCGGCAAGAAGGTCCTGTCCTTCAAGAAGCGTCGTCGCCAGAATTCCAAGCGGATTCGCGGCCACCGCCAGCATCACACGGTTGTCCGCATCACGGACATCTTGGCTTAAGTCGATCAGGGTTTCTAAGGTTTAAGGAGAACACCAATGGCACACAAAAAAGCTGGCGGCTCGTCGCGTAACGGTCGCGACTCCCAGTCCAAGCGCCTTGGCGTGAAGAAGTTCGGCGGCGAAGCCGTCATCGCGGGCAACATTATCGTGCGCCAGCGCGGCACGCAGTGGCATCCGGGCGCCAATGTCGGCCTCGGCAAGGACCACACGATTTTTGCTCTGACCGCCGGCAACGTGAACTACCGTACGAAGGCCAATGGCCGAGTATACGTGTCCGTAATGCCGAAAGCCGAAGCAGCGGAATAAGCCGGTAGCGCTCTAAAACAGCCGGCGTCTCATCGACCCGGCTGGCACCACCAGGTTTCAGTCCAGAAGAAAGGGAAGATGGGGCGCCACCCACCTTCCCTTTTTCTTTTGTTCCACAAGGAGGACTGAACCATGCAAGGCGAATTGATAAGGGCGAGCCAATCGCGGCCGCCCGAGGAACGGCTCAGGCCCGAGCGGTCAAGAAGCGATTGCCCCGTCTTACTGTCGCAGAGACTGGTTCTGCGTGCACCCCACCAGGAAGACATCGACGCCCTTGCCCATCTCGCCAACAATGCGAACATCGCCACCATGGTGTCGCGCATGCCGCATCCCTACACGGCAAGAGACGCAGCCGACTTCGTGCGACGTACGAACAGCGGCGAGATCGGCAAGTGCGTCTATGCCATCACCCGAGGTGACAACGGCGTTTTTCTCGGCTGCTGCGCGCTTGAACCGCAGGAAGACGAGCGGACCGTCGAGATCGGTTACTGGCTCGGGGAACCGTACTGGAACAAGGGCTACGCGACCGAGGCGGCACATGTCCTGATCGACATGGCCTTCCGCACCCGCGATATCGACCATATCGATGCGCGTTGCCGCGTCACCAATGTCGCGTCGCGCCGGGTGATCCAGAAGTGCGGCTTCCAGTTCCAGAGTTCCGGCATGATCGGATCGCTGGCGCTGGGCGGCATGTTGCCGGTCGAGTGGTTCAGGCTCGACCGCAAGACCTGGATGTCGCTCAGGAGTTGGGGAGAACTGCGGTGACCGCGGCCCTTCACCAACGCCACCGTACCGAGATCGGGACCCCGGGACCTTGCCCCGTCGTCACGACCTCCCGCCTCGTGCTTCGCCCGCACCGGCTCGCGGATGCGGGGAGCCTCGCGGAATCGCTGGCCGATTTCGCCGTGGCGCGAATGCTGGCGCGGGTGCCGCAACCCTATGACCGTCAGGACGCGGAAGACTGGCTGCAGATCCAGCTTTCCGATGCCGCGAACGGCTGGGCGGCCGCCATTACCATGGGTGACGACGTGCATATCGGCATGGTCGGGATCGAGCAGCGCGGTCAGGCCTGGCACGTCGGCTACTGGCTGAACCGCTACTATTGGGGACGCGGCATCATGACCGAGGCGGTCGGCGCCCTCCTGGATCGCTTCTTGCGGCGAATGCCGGAATCGGCCATCCGATCCGGCGCCTTCGCCGACAACACCGCATCCCTGAAGGTCCAGCAGAAGCTGGGCTTCCGGGTCACCGGCTGCAGCGAAATGTTCAGCCTCGCCCGCAACGGCGTGGTGCCGCACATCGACACGCTTCTCCGACCGGAGGATCTGCGGCGCCCGTGACACCCCTGGTTGACCGACGGGCGACGCTCGCCTTCGGTCAGCCGATCTCCACCCAGACAGGAAAGTGATCCGATCCGGCAGCCCCATGATCGATGTGGGCAGACCGGAGGCGCGGCACCAACCCGGGGCTTGTGAAGCAATGGTCGAGATGCATCCTGACAGTCCCCTCGCCTGGCGGCTTCGCCCAGGTGTAGGCGTCCTCGCCCGCGATGCCGAGATGCGCGAGTGCATCGAACGCATATCCCTCGCGCGCGGCTCTCGGATAGTATCGGTCCAGCCGCCCGGCCATTTCCATATATTCCGGCGATTCCGGCACCATGTTGAAGTCGCCCATCATCACGAAATCCTCGGTGAGTGGCGGCTCGGGAAGGTCGAAGTCGCCAGCACCGGTCAGGGCCCCGCCCTCGCGGACGAAGCCGAGTGCACGCTCCTTGAGGGAGCGCAACTGCTCGATGCGCTCGTCGGGCGACACATGATCGAGATGGACCGAATAGACGCGCAACGGCCCGTCGGGCGTCGCGATCAAGGCCTCAAGGGCACCGCGCTGCAGGTTGAGCCGGTCGAATGTACGGTTGCGTGGCAGGAGCAGATGCCGCACGGCGAGGATCGGCCATCGGGAGAGGATCATGTTGCCGAACTGGAAGCGACGCTCCACCCGCCGGCCATCGAGCTCGACGATATCGAGGAAGACGTCGCAGGGAGCGGCGAAGACGGGGAAATGGTCCGGAAAGCCGTTCGCCATCAGCGAGACGAGATCGGCATGCCCGTTCCTCGGAAAGCCGCGCGTGACCTCCTGCAACGCGATGATGTCGGCACCGGCAAGACTGGCGGCGATCCTCTCCGGGTCGAAACGCCCGTCCATCCCCACGCCGTATTGTATGTTATAGCTGACAAGCTTCATGATATGCTTTGACCTCCGCCTGACCGGCCTATATCGAACCCACGATGTTCCACCCCGGGATGGAACCGTCGCTAACACGAGACTGATGGCAGTAAGATGAAATTCCTCGACGAGACAAAGGTCTACATACGCTCCGGAGATGGCGGAGCGGGAGCGGTTTCGTTCAGGCGGGAAAAGTTCATCGAATTCGGCGGCCCGGACGGGGGCGACGGCGGCCGAGGAGGAGATGTCTGGATCGAGGCGGTCAACGGCCTCAACACCCTGATCGACTTCCGCTACCAGCAGCACTTCAAGGCAAAAGTCGGCATGCATGGCATGGGGCGGAACCGGACCGGCGCCAACGGCGACGACGTCACGCTCAAGGTGCCCGTGGGAACCCAGGTGCTTGAAGAAGACGGGGAAACGCTGATAATCGACCTCACCCAGGAAGGCCAGCGTTTCAGGCTCGCCAAGGGCGGCAATGGCGGCTTCGGGAACGCCCACTTCAAGTCGTCCACCAACCAGGCTCCCAACTGGGCAAATCCCGGCCTGGAAGGCGAGGAAAAGACGATCTGGCTGCGGCTGAAACTGATCGCCGATGCCGGCCTTGTCGGCCTGCCCAATGCCGGAAAATCGACGTTCCTGGCAACCGTGACCCGCGCCCGTCCCAAGATCGCCAACTATCCGTTCACGACGCTGCATCCCAATCTCGGGGTCGCCACGATCGACGGCCGGGAATTCGTGCTTGCGGATATCCCGGGACTGATCGAGGGCGCGCACGAGGGTGTCGGCATCGGGGATCGCTTCCTCGGTCACGTCGAGCGCACCCGCGTGCTCCTGCATCTGGTCTCCGCCCAGGAGGAAGACGTCGGCAAGGCTTACCGCACGGTAAAGTACGAACTGGAAGCATATGGCGGCGGGCTCGAAGACAAGCGCGAAATCGTCGCTCTGTCCCAGATCGACGTGCTTGACGACAAGGAACTCAAGAAGAAGGCGAAGGAACTGGCGAAGGCCTCGGGGACCGAGCCGTTTCTGATCTCGGCTGTCGCGGGCAAGGGCATGACCGATCTGCTGCGGGCGCTTCGCGACGTCATCGTCGAAGAAGCGGGCGAGAATACCGCGCTACCCGACCGGAGTTCCCGCTGGGCATCCCAGGACGCGGACGGGGAGCCCCAGTGAGCACGTCCCGGAAGCCGCTGACGCAACACAGGCGTATTGTCGTCAAGATCGGCTCGGCCCTTCTTGTCGACAGGCAGACGGGATTGAAATCGGCATGGCTTGATTCCATCTGCGACGATATCGCCGCGCTGCGGGCGCGCGACATCGACGTCCTGGTCGTGTCCTCCGGCGCGATCGCGCTTGGACGCACCGTCCTCGACCTTCCTGCCGGGACCCTGAAGCTGGAGGAAAGCCAGGCTGCCGCTGCTGTCGGGCAGATTGCTCTCGCAAGAGCCTGGTCCGAGAGCCTCTCCCGAAGCAACTCGATAGCGGGACAGATTCTGCTCACCCTGGGCGATACGGAAGAGCGGCGCCGCTACCTCAACGCCCGCGCGACAATCAATCAACTGCTCAAGATCGGCGCCGTGCCGATCATCAACGAGAACGATACGGTGGCCACGTCGGAGATCCGCTACGGCGACAACGATCGCCTGGCCGCCCGCGTCGCGACCATGACCAGTGCCGATCTGCTCGTTCTCCTATCGGACATCGACGGTCTCTACACCGCTCCGCCCCATCTCGATCCCAACGCCCGCTTCCTGGACACGGTCGCCGCGATTACGCCTGAGATAGAGGCCATGGCCGGCGGGGCGGCTTCCGAACTCTCCCGCGGCGGAATGCGCACCAAGATCGATGCCGGCAAGATAGCGACGAGCGCCGGTTGCGCAATGATCATCGCCTCCGGGAAGGAAGAGCATCCTCTAGCCGCGATCGACAACGGCGCGCGCTCCTCCTGGTTCGCGCCGTCCGGCAGTCCGGTCACCGCGCGCAAGACCTGGATCGCCGGACAGTTGCAGCCGGCCGGCAAGCTCGTCGTCGACGCCGGCGCTGAGGCCGCACTGGGAAGCGGCAAGAGCCTGCTTCCGGCCGGTGTCGTCGCGGTCGCCGGCAATTTCCACCGCGGAGACACGGTGGCCGTGATCGGCGCGGACGGGCGCGAGATCGCCCGCGGGCTCGTCAGTTACGATGCCGACGAAGCACGCCAGATTGCCGGCCGCAAGTCCGCCGAGATAGAAGCGATCCTCGGCTATCCGGGGCGCGCCGCCATGGTTCATCGCGACGACCTCGTGGTGACGCGATCCGGCGTCGGCCCGGGCGATTGCCCCAGTGACGTGAAGGATACCGCCGATGCTTGATCTGGTCACCATTGAGGCCGCGGACGTCGCTACCCTGATGAATGACATGGGGCGCCAGGCGAAGGCGGCCGCGAAGCTGCTCGCCGTGGCCTCTACCGAGGCCAAGAACCGGGCACTCAATGCGATGGCCGATGCACTTATTGCATCGAAGGACGAGATCTTGGCCGCCAATGCCGAGGACCTGCGCGCGGTCGAAGGCAAGGGGCTGCAGGGTTCCTTCATCGATCGCCTGACGCTTTCGGAACAATCGATAGCCGCGATGGCGCAGGGCTTGCGCGAAATCGCAGAACTGCACGATCCCGTCGGCGAGACCATCGCCGCCTGGGAGCGTCCCAACGGCCTCAGCATCGAGAGGGTGCGAACACCCCTCGGCGTCATCGGCGTGATCTACGAAAGCCGGCCCAACGTGACGGCCGATGCCGGTGCCTTATGCCTGAAGGCCGGAAACGCGGTCATCCTCCGCGGCGGCTCGGATTCCCTGCACTCGTCCAGGGCGATCCATCAATGCCTCGTGAAGGGGCTGCGCGCAGCCGGCCTCCCGGAACATGCAATCCAGATCGTCCCGACCGGAGACCGTGCCGCGGTGGGCGCCATGCTGACAGGCCTCGACGGCGCAATCGACGTCATCGTGCCACGAGGCGGCAAGAGCCTGGTGGCGCGCGTGCAGAAAGAGGCGCGCGTGCCGGTGTTCGCGCATCTGGAAGGCCTCTGCCACATCTATGTCGACGCCTCCGCCGATCTCGAGATGGCAAAGCGCATCGTCGTCAATGCCAAGATGCGCCGGACAGGAATCTGTGGTGCCGCCGAGACGCTGCTCGTCGACAGCGCGGCTGTCGGCACCCATCTGATCCCGCTGCTGGAAGCCCTCCTTGCGGCCGGCTGCGAGGTCCGCGCCTCGCCGGCCGTCCTCAAGGTATATCCCGGACTGAAGCCGGCAACGGATGAAGACTGGCGGACGGAATATCTCGACGCCGTTATTTCGGTCGCCATCGTCGACGGGATCGGGGGCGCCATTGCTCATATCAATACATATTCCTCCCACCATACCGAAGCGGTCATCGCCGAGGATCCGAAAGTCGTCGAGCGCTTCTTCAGCGAGATCGATTCCGCGATCCTGCTGCACAACGCCTCGACCCAGTTCGCCGATGGCGGCGAGTTCGGAATGGGGGGCGAAATCGGCATTGCCACCGGGAAGATGCATGCAAGGGGACCCGTCGGCGTCGAGCAGTTGACGTCGTTCAAGTACCTGGTGCACGGCACCGGCCAGATCCGGCCCTAGCTGCCTGTGGAGAGGCTCCCCGTCGACCGCCGTTACCTGTCGATGCCGCACGTGGAGAGCGGCATGGTCGTGGGCCTCTTCGGCGGTTCCTTCAACCCGCCTCACGAAGGTCACCTGCTGGTCGCAGAAACGGCACTTCGCCGCCTGGGCCTGAACCAACTGTGGTGGATGGTGACGCCGGGCAACCCGTTGAAGAGCCGGACGGAACTCGCTCCTCTGAGGGAGCGGATCTCCCTTTCCGAAAGGCTGGCCCGCAACCCCCGGATCAAGGTTACGGCCTTCGAGCAGGCACTCGGCAGCCCCTATACCGCCCGCACGCTGGCTTACGTGAAAAGCCGCAGGCCCGACGTCCGTTTCATCTGGGTCATGGGCGCCGACAGCCTGCGTACGTTTCACCGCTGGCAGAAATGGCGCTCGATCGTCCAGACGTTTCCGATCGCCGTCATCGATCGTCCCGGCTCCACTCTCTCCTTCCTCTCGTCGCCGATGACCCGGACCTTCGACGAAGCCCGCGTGGACGAGGACGATGCGGGCGCTCTTTGGAAGAAGCCTGCCCCCGCATGGACATTCCTCCACGGCCCCCGCTCCGCCCTCAGCTCCACCAGCCTGAGAAAGACGCCAACGTGATCAGGAAGGTCCGATCAAGTTTTGAACGACCAGCTTGAAAGATGGTGCCTTCGGTGCCACCTTTTCAGTCAGCGGCCGGCGATTCCGGATTCGCTGACAGTGCTGTAGCTGTTATTTGGAAGAAAGGAACAACCCTGACAACAGTGCACGCCAAGGGAAAGATGCCGAGCATCCTCCCGAAGAGACTGGAACGCGGCGCCGATGCTGCGACCCGTACTCTCGAACCTGTCCTCGCGAGCCTCGAGGACTCCAAAGCGGAAGACATCGTCACCATCGACATCGCGGGAAAATCGGCGCTGGGAGACTACATGGTCGTAGTCACCGGACGATCGAACCGGCATGTCACGGCGATTGCCGATCACCTGATCCGCGACCTTAAGGACGAGGGCCTCGGGGCTCCTCGCGTCGAGGGTCTGGAGAGCGGTGATTGGGTCCTTATCGACGCAGGCGATGTCATCATCCACGTGTTCCGACCGGAAGTCCGGGAGTTCTACAACATCGAAAAGATGTGGGCCGCTCCCGACCTCGAGGACGAAACACTGCACTGACCGGTTGTCGGGCCTGTCCTGACCCGGTAAGCCGACCGTCTGTGGTGCGGCTGTGCACTCGCGCAGCCGCCGGAATGACATCGGCCAATTTCACGGGACTGGACATGCGCATCAGCCTCTTCGCCGTGGGACGGCTGAAAGCCGGCCCCGAGAAAGACCTTGCGTCTCGCTACCTCGATCGGTTTTCCAAGGCGGGCCCGGCGGTCGGCCTTGAATTTTCGCGGCTTATCGAAGTTCCGGAAAGTCGGGCCTCCAATGCCGAGACCCGCAAAAGGGAGGAAGCCGCCACACTCCAGAAGGCGCTGCCGGAAGGCGCGCTCCTCGTTCTTCTGGACGAACGAGGCAAATCGCTCGACAGCGAGAGCTTCGCGCGAATGATCGGTCGCTTCAATGACAGCGGAAAACGCGAGATGATGATCGCCATCGGCGGTGCGGATGGGCTTGACCCCGATCTTCATTCCCGGGCCGACGCGGTGGTGAACCTCGGCACGATGACCTGGCCCCACCAGCTGGTTCGCATCCTGATTGCCGAGCAACTCTATCGGACCGTCACGATACTCGCGGGCCATCCCTATCACAGGGTCTAGGCCTTCCACGCTGCCCGATGAAGGTGTTGGTCATGTCACGCAAATCAGCTTACCTTGATGGCGCGCTACCAACGGTAGAGAGATGAGCTTCAAATCACCACGGACATTCCGTCGCGGTGCCCCGGCGGGGCTAACCCTGATAGTCGCCGCGCTCCTCACGGCGCTGGCGTCTGTTGTCCCCGCCCCGCATGCCCAGGTCCTGGAGCAGTCGCTCGCGCCCGGCGATCCGACGCTGGAACTGCAACGCAAGCGGGACGAAGCGCGCCAGGAACTTGACGCTCTCGGCGAAACGATCGGCCTCTCCGTCGACAAGACCGACGCCATCGAACAGACCATCGCGGAACTGGAGAAGACGACCGCCAACCTGCGTCAGGCGCTGGTCGACTCTGCTGCCCGCCGCAAGGAACTGGAAGAGAAGATTCACGCCAGCGAGGAGCGCCTGGCGCGGCTTCGCCTGCGGGAGGAAGAGATCCGCCATTCCCTGCAGGCGAGACGCGTCCTTCTTGCGGAAGTCCTGGCGGCGCTGCAGCGAATGGGCCGCAATCCCCCGCCTGCTCTCCTGGTAACACCGGAGGATGCGCTTGCCTCGGTGCGGAGCGCTATCCTCCTCGGGGCCGTGGTGCCGGGCATGCGTGCGGAAGCGGATCGGCTGGTCGCCGATCTCGAAGCCCTTGCAAGGCTGCAGGGAGAGGCAACCGCCGAAAAAACCTCCGCATCGCAGACTATTGCGGAAGGCCTCGAGGAAGAAAAGCGCATGGACATGCTCCTCGCCGAGAAAGAGAAACTCAGCGAGCAGAACGCCGCGGAGCTTGCCGCGGAGCACCGTCGGTCGGAGGAACTGGCGGGGCGCGCCACCTCGCTGGAAGGCCTGATCCAGTCGCTCGAAGGCGAGATATCGTCGGTCCGGGAAGCGATGGAGCAGGCGCGGCTTGAGGAAGAGCGCCAGCGCCGCCTTTCCGAGGAAGAGAGGGAGCGCGCGAAGGAGCGGGCCGACAACAGCCTGCCTGACAAAAACCGCATTGCCCCAGCATATGCCTTTTCCAGCCTGAGGCAGAAGCTTGATCTTCCCGTTACCGGGGACATCCTGCGGGCCTTCGGTGAACCGGATGGGACGGGACATTCTGCGGTGGGCATGACCGTGGCTTCAAATCCTGGTGCAGTCGTGACGGCCCCATCTGATGGATGGGTCGTGTTTGCCGGTGCGTTCCGGAGCTATGGCCAGATGGTCATCCTGAATGCGGGCGACGGCTACCATATGGTCCTGGCGGGGATGGATGAGGTTCGCACGCGGCAGGGCCGTTTCGTCGTTGCCGGCGAACCCATCGCGGTGATGGGTAACAAAAGAGTGGCGAGCGCCACGGCATTGACGCTGGAAACGGATCGCCCGACACTTTACATTGAATTGAGGAAGGACGGGTCACCGGTCGATTCTAGACCATGGTGGACTGCCAAGGAACTCGGAAGGGCACGAAATGATTCGTAAGGCTTCTCTGGTGATCGTCGGTGCGCTGATGGGTGCCACGGCCATGAGCGTCATCTACTCGGCAGGAGTGCCGGCGCAGGCTGCCGGCCCTTCGACCTACAAGGAATTGTCCATTTTCGGCGACGTCTTCGAGCGCGTGCGGGCACAGTACGTGACGCCGCCCGACGAGGGCAAGCTGGTGGAAAGCGCCATCAACGGCATGCTGACCTCGCTTGATCCCCATTCAAGCTTCCTGAATGCCAAGGACGCAGCCGACATGCGCACCCAGACGCGCGGCGAGTTCGGCGGCCTCGGCATTGAAGTCACCATGGAAAACGAGATGGTGAAGGTGATCGCGCCGATCGACGATACGCCAGCATCGCGTGCCGGTATCCTCGCCGGCGATCTGATCGCGGAAATCGACGGCGAAGCCGTCCGCGGCTTGAAGCTCGAGGAAGCCGTTGAGAAGATGCGCGGCGCCGTGAACACGCCCATCAAGCTGACCATCCTTCGCGAAGGCGCCGACAAGCCGCTGGAAATCTCTATCGTCCGTGAGATCATCGCGGTTCGCGCGGTCAAGTCCCGCGTCGAGGGTGACGTCGGCTACGTTCGGGTGATCTCCTTCACCGAGAAGACCTATGACGATCTCGAGAAGGCTATCGAGAAGATCAAGGCCGAAGTTCCGGAAGACAAGCTGAAAGGCTACGTCCTCGACCTCCGCCTGAACCCGGGCGGCTTGCTGGACCAGGCGATCAACGTCTCCGACGCCTTCCTGGAACGCGGCGAGGTGGTTTCCACGCGCGGCCGCAATGCCGACGAGACCCGCCGGTTCAACGCAGGTCCCGGCGACATTACCGATGGCAAGCCGGTCGTGGTACTGATCAACGGCGGTTCCGCCTCGGCGTCGGAAATCGTCGCCGGCGCCCTGCAGGATTTGAAGCGGGCAACCGTGCTCGGCACCCGTTCGTTCGGCAAGGGCTCGGTCCAGACGATCATCCCGCTCGGCGAAAGCGGAGCCCTCCGACTCACCACGGCGCTCTATTACACGCCGTCCGGCACGTCGATCCAGGGAACCGGCATCAACCCGGACATCAAGGTCGAGCAACCGCTGCCTGAAGACCTTCAAGGCAAGGTTCGCGCAGAGGGCGAGTCGAGCCTGCGCGGTCACATCCCCGGACAGAACGAAACGGACGAAGGCTCCGGGTCGGTCGCCTATGTCCCGCCGGAAGCCAAGGACGACGTTCAGCTGAACTATGCCCTGGATCTGTTGCGGGGTGTCAAGACAGATCCGAGCTTTCCTCCAAGTCCGGACAAGGCTGCGGCCGTAAAGCAGTAATATTCACGGGAAGCCGGAGCTAGCCTCCGGCTTCTTCACCTCCGGCATGCCAATCCGCGGACCTTCCCTTGGACCCTGACCTTCACGCCCCGCTCGGACAGAACAGACCGGCCGGACGAAGAAGACGTTTTCGGGTCACGTCATCGCTCGCCGCCGGCGCGGCCTTTGCGACCGCCGTACTCGCAGTCTCGATCTACACGATACTGGAAGGCGACCGGTTCGGATCATCCCCTCCGGATGCCCGGCTGGAACAGCAGGCTGCCCACACCGAGACCCCGCAACCTTCGGCACCCCGCGTGGGCGAGCGTCGGAGCGAATCCGATGCAGGCGCCAACGTCGAACGGACGACCACGGACGACGGCAGCGTCGTGAACATATATTCGCCTGGAGGACGCGGCAGCAGGGATCCTCTCCTCCTCCAGACGCCCCGGATCGGGCAGGATCCGCGGTTGGCCGGGACGCCCAACGAGGACCTGCTGGAGGATTCCCCCTACGGACCATTGCCGGCTGTCGGCGCCGATGGGTTGCGGCCCATGGATCAGTATGCGCGCCCGTGGTCGGGAGCGCGCGGCACGCGCATCGCCCTCATCGTCGGCGGGCTCGGTCTCAGCCAGACGGGAACGCAGCGCGCGATCGAAAAACTCCCACCCGAGGTCACCCTCGCATTCGCGGCCACCGGCAACAGCCTGCAGCGGTGGATGCAGGTCTCCCGCCGTCAGGGCCACGAAATCCTGCTTCAGGTCCCCATGGAGCCTTTCGGCTTCTCGAACGAGGAAGGCGATCCCGCCACTTTGCGCGTCGAGGCAACGCGCGGCGAGAATATCGGACGGCTTCACGAGGCGATGGCGAGAATTACCGGCTATACCGGGATCATGAACCACCTGGGCGGCCGTCTTCTCGCCAGTGCAGATGCGCTGGAGCCCTTGTTGCGCGACATAACGGCACGCGGCCTCCTCTTCCTAGACGACGGCTCATCCGCGAGATCGACCAGCGGCACGATCGCCAGGGCGATCGATCTTCCGCACGCATTCGCGGACATGACCCTTGACGGGCAGGTTGAAACCGCAGCGATCCTGCGCAAGTTGGACGACCTCGAGCGTATTGCGCTTCGAAAGGGAAGTGCTATCGGTGTCGCGTCCGCATTCGACGAATCCGTCGATGCCATTCGCCAATGGGTTGACGAGGCGAGCCGCCGGGGGATCGAGATCGTCGGGATTTCGGCACTTGCGGACGACCCGGCCGATCATCGGGCAGAGGTAAACGAATGAGCAAGGCTCCCAAGGCCGCGGAAGATCTTCCCTATCGACCCTGCGTCGGAGTGATGGTGCTGAACCATGACGGATTGGTCTGGGCGGGACGGCGGATTTCGGAAGGCAATACGGAATTCGATGGCTCGCCGCAGCTCTGGCAGATGCCCCAGGGCGGCATAGACAAGGGCGAGGATCCGCTCGCGGCTGCCCACCGGGAACTCTACGAGGAGACCGGCATGGAGACGGTGTCCCTGCTTGCCGAGAGCCGCGATTGGATCAACTACGACCTTCCGCCCCACCTGATCGGGATCGGCCTGAAGGGCAAGTACCGCGGCCAGACCCAGCGCTGGTTCGCCTTCCGGTTCGACGGTGACGAGAGCGAAATCAGGATCAACCCGCCCCCCGGCGACCATGCGCCGGAATTCGATGCCTGGGCGTGGAAGCCGATGAGGGAACTTCCGGGGCTGATCGTTCCATTCAAGCGCGCCGTCTACGACCGCGTCGTTTCCGAGTTCGCTCATCTCGGCAAGGCGCAGGCCTGAGGCTTTCGGCTCAGCCGTCCGGGGCAAGCTCCCCTATGATCTCCATCATCTGTCGCTGCGTCCGGGTCGGCTGCCAGTTGTGCCGATAGGTGAGCCCGATCGGTCGGATGAGATGATCGGTTGGAAACGGCAGTTGCGTCAGCAGCCCGTGATCGCATTCCGGCTGGGACTGGTGGCGGGAGATGCAGCCGAGATGATCGCTCTCGCCGAGAATCCCTCTCATCAGGAGAAACGACCCTGACTCGATCAGCCGTGTTGGCGGCGTTCTGCCCGCCGACGCAAACAGCGTCTCGAACTGCGCGCGGGTCGGCGTTTCAAGCCGGGGGACCACCCATGGATAGGCGAGGAGATCGTCTATGGTGACGGCTGCCTGTCGCGCCAGCGGATGGTCCGGCCGCGACAGAAGCGCAAGCCTGTCGTCGAACAGCCTCTCCTGGACGACGTCACCTATGGGGGCCGGCTCCCGCAGGGCGCCGACGAGGAAGTCGATCGATCCCCGGCGAAGGTCGCCAAGCAGCGCGCCATAGGTCCCGTCGATGATCCGCACCGCAAATGTCGGGTATCGCTGCCGAAACCGTGCAAGCGCGCGTGGCAGGAGTGCTGATCTTGCCAGCGGCATGGCGCCGATCACGATCGATCCCGCCTCGCCTCCGTCGAACTGCGCGAGCTCCGCATCCGCCTGGTCGAACTCGTAGATCGCAAGGCGGGCGGCCTGTGCCAGCGCCTGGCAGAGACGCGTCGGCAGGATTCCAAAGGAGGTCCGTTCGAACAGGGTTCGTGCGGCTTCCTGCTCGATCTGCGTCACGGCCCGATGCACGGTCGGCTGGGCAAGGCCGAGACGCCGCGCCGCAAGGGTAAAGTTCTCGCTTTCGCTGACCGCGATAAGCGCCTGGAGCTGCGCATAGGTCAGGGAAATCCGCAGCCGGGGCGAAATATCGGCAAGGATCGGATCGAGAAGCGCGAATGCGCCTTCGACACGCAGAAGCAGGATCTCTCCGCGCGGCGTGAGGAAGAAGCCGTGCCGGGTCCGATCGAAGAGCGCTCCACCGGCCGCACGTTCCAGCTTGTTGATCGCCTGGGTCACCGCCGGCTGAGAGAGATGCCATTTCTCCGACGCCGAGGTGAGCGATTTCAGTTCGGCGACCGCTGCGAAGAGCCGGAGGTGCCTGAGGTTGCGGGGGATCATAGGGTATCGAGCACGGCGTCGCAGCGCCGCGCCAGATCGTCATCCCCGGCGTCCAGATGGAGATCGGAAATCGCCTGCTGCCATTTGACGGTGCCGCTGCTCATCCAGTCCGGCACGCCGAACTCGCGCAAGGTGACGCAGACCTCCTGGACCTCTGCAGCCCGCCTCGCGCCGTGAACGATCATCCGTTCGAGATTGTAGGATCCCCGGGCGGCCCAGTCTATGCCGGGGTCCGAAGCCTGAAGCGAGGCTAGGACGGCATCCTCGACGCCCGCCCTCCTCGCCGCCAGCAGGCATTCGGTCGTCAGCGCCTCAAGCCCCTTGACGATCACGGAGCGAAGCATCTTCACGCTCGATGCGTCGCCGACCCGCTCCCCCGCGATTTTCGGGCGCATGTCCAGTTTCGCGATAATGCCGGCCGCTTGTTCCGCATGAGGTCCGGCCAGCAGAAGCGGTACCTCGTGCCTCTTCGGATAGACCGGCGCCATGACTGCGACGTCGACATACCGGCCGCCCGCTTCCTCGACGAGCAAGGCCGCCTTCTGCTTCGTTTGCGGGGCGCAGGAATTGCAGTCCAGCCAGAGGGCTCCGGGTGCTAGGTAAGGGACGGCTTCACGGGCGGCTTCCAGCGCCTTGTCGGCGGTCACGAGGCTGAAGATCATTTCCGCCCCGTCTAGAGCCTCCTTCAGGCTCACAACGGCCTGGACGTGCGCCGCGCCGGCGCGCGCGGAAACCTCGGACGCAGCCTGCGGGTCCAGCAGCTTCAGATCATAAGCGCGCACACCCGCAGCAAGCGAACGCGCCCACCCCGATGCGATCGCGTGTCCGGCTTCGCCGAAGCCGACAAAGGTGATTCTCGGCAGATCTCCGGCTATCTCGGTCATCAGAACCCTCCTCCGTTTGGTATGCCAGTGTGGCAGGAGGTGCTCGCGAATTCCAGCGCCTATAGCGTAAACTTATGCGCTGGCAGGTTCTTTCCATTTGATTGGATGGGCACGAGGAACGACGCTAGGCCAACGAAAATCCAGGGAGGCTTTCATGACCAGCGAAAACAGGACTGCCCTTGTCATCAGCGCGCATGCCGCGGACTTCGTCTGGCGCTGCGGCGGTGCGATCGCGCTTCACGCAGAACTCGGCTACAACGTGACCGTCGTCTGCCTCTCGTTCGGCGAGCGCGGTGAAAGCGCCAAGCTCTGGAAGCAGGAAGGCATGACCCTCGACCGCGTCAAGGATGCCCGCCGCGCCGAATCCGAGCGCGCGGCAGAAGCCCTGGGCGTGCACGATCTCGTCTGCATGGATCTCGGCGACTACCCACTGGAACTGACGCGCGACAACAAGAACGACCTGGTGGATGTGATCCGCAAGGTCCAGCCGCGCTTCATGCTCAGCCATTCCCAATACGACCCCTACAACACCGACCACATGTACGCGACGCAGGTCGCGCTCGAGTGCCGGATGATCGCCCAGGCCTGGGGCCACAACCCCGGCCAGAAGGTGCTGGGATCGCCGCAGCTCTATCTCTTCGAGCCGCACCAGACAGAGCAGATGGGCTGGAAACCGGACACCTTCCTCGACATCACTCCGGTCTGGGCGAAAAAACGTGCGGCCATCGAGTGCATGGAAGGCCAGGAGCATCTTTGGGAATACTACACCCGCGTGGCAATCAACCGCGCCAATCACTTCAAGCGGAATTCCGGCGGCCAGTCGGGCGGCCGCGATTGCAAGTATGCGGAAGGCTTCCAGTCGGTCTTTCCCCGTACCGTCGACGAACTGTGAGGCGCCGCGACCATGGAACCCTGCCACGACATTGCGCACCTCGCCCATGTGGAAATGTATACGGACAGGTACGAGGAGAGCCTCGACTTCTTCACGCGGATCTACGGCCTCAAGCTTTCCGGAGAAGACGAAAGCTCCGCCTATCTTCGGGCCTGGGATGACTACGAGTTCCACTCGCTGAAACTGACGCGTCACCATCGGACCGGGGTGGGTCACATCGCCTACCGCACGGCCTCGCCCGAGGCGCTCGAGCGACGGGTGAACGCCATCGAGGCCTCCGGCTACAAGGTCCACGGTTGGACCGATGGCGACCTTGGCCACGGCAGGTCCTTCCGCTTCGAAGATCCGTTCGGCCACATCTTCGAAATCTACTGGGACACCAACTGGTACCGGCCGCAGATCGATGCGGAGCGCGCCGCGCTGAAGAACACCGCCTCGTCCTTCACCGGCGCACCGCCGCGCCGGCTTGACCATCTGAACCTCCTGGCAAGCGACGTCACCGAGTTCAGGCGCTTCATGGAAACCTGCCTCGGCTCCCGGGTGACGGAGATGATCCAACTGGACAATGGTCGCATCGGCGGCTGCTGGTTCACGATCAACAACAAGACCTACGATCTCGCCTGCACGGAGGAACACGGCGGCGGAAGCGGGCGTCTTCACCACGTCACCTATGCGACGGACCAGCGCGAGGATATCCTCCGTGCGGCGGACCTGTTCCTGCAGAACGGCGTCCATATCGAGACCGGACCCCACAAGCACGCCATCCAGGGCACCTTCTTCCTCTACGTCTGGGAGCCCGCTGGCAACCGCGTGGAACTGGCAAATGCGGGTGCCCGGCTGATCCTTGCTCCGGACTGGAAGCCGATCGTCTGGACGGAGGCCGACCGCAGGAAGGGGCAGGCCTGGGGCCTCAAGACCATAGAGACCTTCCATACGCACGGCACGCCGCCGGTAACGAAGGAGCACTGAGATGACCGTCGTGGTTCAGAATATCGAGCGCGCCGACCCGGCCGTGATCGACCGCCTTGCGGCAGCCGGCGTGGCGACGGTTCACGAAGCGCAGGGCCGACGCGGGTGCCTGGCCTCCTACATGCGGCCGATCTATTCTGGCGCCCAGATCGCCGGTTCGGCGGTGACCATCTCTGCCGCGCCCGGAGACAACTGGATGGTCCACGTGGCGATCGAGCAGCTTCGGGCCGGAGACATACTCGTCCTTTCGCCGACCTCGCCCTGCGACAACGGCTATTTCGGCGACCTTCTGGCGACCTCCGCCATGGCGCGCGGCTGCCGCGGGCTGGTGATCGACGCGGGCGTCCGCGATATCCGCGACCTGACCGCCATGGGATTTCCGGTCTGGTCGAAGGCAATCTCCGCCCAGGGAACCGTCAAGGAAACCCTCGGCTCCGTGAACGTCCCGATCGTCTGCGCGGGCGCGGCGATCAACGCCGGCGATATCATCGTGGCGGATGACGACGGCGTGGTTGTCGTCAGGCGTGCCGAAGCCGAAGCCGTGGCGGTCGCCGCGGAAAAACGGCTGGCAGCGGAAGAAGCCAAGCGCCGGCGCCTGGCGGCGGGCGAACTTGGTCTCGACATCTACTCCATGCGTGAACGGCTTGCGGAGAAGGGGCTGAAATATGTCTGATCCTCACGCAGACGGCATTCCCTGCCTCTGGATGCGGGGCGGAACGTCCAAGGGGGCGGTCTTCCTTGCCTCCGACCTGCCCTCGACCCCGCAAGAGCGGGACAGCCTGCTCCTGCGGATCATGGGCTCCCCCGACCCGCGTCAGATCGACGGCATAGGAGGGGCTGATCCACTGACCTCGAAAGTCGCGATCCTTTCTCCATCATCAAGGCCGGATGCCGACGTCGACTATCTCTTCCTGCAGGTCTTCGTCGACAGGCCCGTGGTGACCGATGCGCAGGGCTGCGGCAACATCCTCGCGGCGACCGCACCCGCGGCAATCGAACGGGGCCTCGTCTCAGCCGAAGACGGCGTGACCCCGGTCCGCATCCACATGCTCAACACGGGAGAAGTATCGCTGGCGCAGGTTTCCACGCCCGGGCGCAAGGTAAGCTATGCCGGCGATGCGCGCATCGACGGCGTTCCGGGCAATCATGCCGCGGTTCCGCTGCTGTTCCAGAACACGGAGGGCTCCATGTGCGGGGCGCTCCTGCCCTCGGGGAGCGCCTGCGATATCGTGGAAGGCGTCGAGTGTACCCTGATCGACAACGGCATGCCGGTCGTGATCCTCCGGGCCTCCGACTTCGGCCTCACGGGCGCCGAAGGCAGGGACGACCTTGACGGGAACACCGACCTCAAGATGCGTCTGGAAGCGATACGGCTTGCCGCTGGACCGCTCATGAACCTCGGCGAGGTTGCCGATAAATCGGTGCCGAAGATGGTACTCATCTCGGCTCCGCAAAATGGCGGGACAATCAGCACCCGCAGCTTCATTCCCCACCGTTGCCACGCCTCGATCGGCGTCTTTGCGGCCGTCAGCGTCGGCACCGCCTGCACCCTGCCCGGTTCCGTCACCGACGGCCTCGCCCAACTGCCCGCAGATGGCCGCTTCCTGGTGGAGCACCCGAGCGGTGCCGCCGAAGTCCTCGTCCACCGCGATGCGGACGGGACGATAACCGGCGTCGGGACACTGCGCACGGCCCGCAAGCTCTTCGACGGAAAAGTATTCCCGGCTCCATAAATCGCCGCTTCTGCCAGCGTTCCTGCCGGTCAGGTGATTTTCGCGACGCCAGCACCTCCGGTCGCGGCCTTCCAAAGCGCATGCATCACGCGCCGCCCCTCCTTCCGTCGCAAGTGCCCCTCCCGGTCGTAGAAGAACATCATTCGACGGCGTGCGAACACGTGCCCCATCCAGAGGGTGAAGGCCACTCCGACGGCCCAGCCCATCATCGTGTCGCTCGGCCAGTGCGCCCCGACCAGCTGTCGGGAAAGCGTAATCAGCACGCCAACCGGAATGAACAGCGAACGCAGGCGGGGAAAGACCAGCGCCAGTGACATAGCCATCGCGCCGGCCGTCGCGGAATGTCCCGAGGGAAATGCTGCGAAATCGGAGTCGAACGTGAAGGGCTCGAAATGGAGATATCCGTGGGTGTCGAGAAGGCTCGGTCGAGCCCGCCCGATCATGTTCTTGACGAGGGAGGCCGTCAGCCCGCCTCCGGCAACGGACAAGAAGATGAAGGCCGCTGCCGCGGCGATCGAATTGGCGCCGACCACCACCCGTCGGCGCAGGCGGGTGGAAGGGACGAAAATGCAGAGGATGAGCACGACACCGCTCGTCACGAGGATCTCGACCCCCTCGCCCAGATCCGTGATCCAGCGGGCGAAGGGCCTCAACTCGTCGGGAAAATCTTGCATCCACAGACCGAGCGGGAGATCCGCCCAGAACATCAGCGCGATCGACAACGCCAGGAACAGACCGACGATCAGCAGGGGACGTTCCAGTGGAGCCCGCTTTGGGGGATAAGGCACGGTCGGGCGGGAGAAGAGGCGTTCGAAGCCCGCAGCAATCCTCGGCCTGGTGCCCCTCAATGCCATGCCCATATACGCTCCCATGTCTCCAATAACGGTGATAGGGAGATATCGCGCCGCATGCAATGCCGGTTCATGGGTCCGCCAATGCCGGGGTATTGTGATGGTGGGTTCACCGTTGCCGAATATCCCGCCCGCGACATAGCCGCAGCTCCATCCATGCGAAGACGGTTTCCCATCCCGCAAGGAAGTAGTCATGGGCGAGGAAGTACGCCTTCTCCGGCCCGCTTTGTAACGGCATCATCCGTTGGCTGAACGCCTCGAAGGCGTCGAGCTTTTCCTGCGCCGCACGGGCTTCCCGCACCTGAGCGTCTGCTGCCGAAAGTTCGGCTCCCATCCTTGCCATCAACTCTTTGAGACCTGCTCCTTTATCCCGCCAGAGCCGGCGGGTCAGGAAGTCGAGAGCCTGGATGCCCGTGGTTCCTTCGTAGATGGTCATGACGCGGGCATCGCGGAGATACTGCTCGAGCGGCCAGTCGCGTGTATAACCCGCCCCTCCGAGCACCTGGATGGCGGCGTTGGCGACAACGAAACCCGCATCCGCCCCGAAATTCTTGATCAGCGGCAGCATCCAGGCAGAGAAATCGGCAAGCTCTCGGCGTTTCTCGCTGTCCGGTTCGCATCGCGCCAGGTCCATGACGGTGGCAAGCTCCAGCACCGCCAGCCGCAGAACCTCCGTTCGGTTGCGCATCCCGCGAAGTTGACGCTGTACGTCCGGATGCTCCGCGATCACAACGGGCGGGTTTTCAGCATCTCCGCCCTGGCGCCTCTCCCGCGCATACTGTTCGGCAATATCAACCGACGCCGAAGCGAGCCCCAGCCCCTGGCACGCCGTCTGGAGGCGCATCAATTCGATCATCCCGAAGAGCTCGTTCAAACCGCGCCCCTCGCTCCCGATCAGCGCCCCCCGTGACTGATCGAAGTTCAGGGTGCAGGTCGGCGAGGCATGGAGCCCCATCTTGTCCTCAAGGCGTTCGACCGTCACGCCATTCGGTCCCCCGTCGATGATATTCGGGACGAGGAAGAGGCTGAGCCCCTTCGTGCCCGGCGCGTCTCCGCTTCGTGCCAGAAGGCAATGGCCGATCTGCTGCGTCATGTCGTGGTCGCCGAAGGAAATCCAGGTCTTCCGGCCCGAGATCCGCCATTCGTCCCCGACCCGTTCCGCTCTCGTCCGGAGCCTCCCGACATCCGAACCCGCATCGGCTTCCGAGATGCAGATGGTGGCCGTTCGCTCTCCCGAGGCAAGCTTCGGCACCCATTCCCGCGCCAGCTGTTCATCGCCCGCTTCGGAAATCAGATGGGCTGCGGCACGGGTGGAGCCTGCCGCCATCATGAGCGCGACGCAGCCTCGTTCGAACAGCGGCCCGCACGCCGCCTGCAGGGTCAGCGGCAGCCCCTGCCCGCCCCCGTCATCGGCGATATCCATCGCGAGCCAGCCTGCCTGCGCGTAAGCGTGAAATGCATCCGCAAAGCCGGCCGGGGTCGTTACCCGCCCGTGCACCAGCTGCGCTCCCTCTCGGTCACCGGCAGCATTGAGGGGCGCAAGCACGCGCTCCGCGAAGGATGCCGCCTGCGCCAGGATTTCGGCAGTCGTCTCGTCCTCGCAATCCGGCCGAAATTGCTGCAGCCGCCGCCAGCCCGGCGTGACCGCAAGCGCCTCGAGAGTTCTCGTCACCTGGTCGTGAAACGACATCCCCGACTACTTCGGCTGCATCCGAAGTGCACCATCCAGACGGATGACTTCACCGTTCACATACTGGTTCTCGATCAGGAAACGAACGGCATCGGCGAATTCGGACGGATGTCCAAGGCGGGACGGATAGGGAATGGCAGCACCGAGGCTCTCCTGCGTTTCCTGCGGCAATGCCGAAAGCAGGGGCGTCAGGAAAATGCCCGGCGCAACGGTATTCACCCGGATGCCGAACCGTCCGAGTTCCCGGGCCGCCGGGAGCGCCATCGACAGTATCCCCCCCTTGGAGGCGGAGTAGGCCACCTGTCCGATCTGTCCCTCGAATGCCGCGACCGACGCGGTATTGACGATGACGCCACGTGCGCCGTCTTCCCGTTCAGGGGCGGCAGCCATCCGCTCGGCGGCGAGCCGCATCATGTTGAACGTCCCGACGAGGTTGATGCGGATCACCCGTTCGAAATCGGCAAGCGGAAGCACCCCTTCTTTTCCCAGCATGCGACCGGCAGACGCAATCCCCGCACAATTGACGAGGATGCGCAGGCCGTCGCCCGCCTTCGCGGCCGTATCGACTGCCCGCCTGCCATCCTCTTCGCTGGCCACGTCGCCAGCCACGGGTACGCCGCCGATCTCGGCCGCGATCTCGCGGGCCGCAGCCTCATTCCTGTCGAGGACGTGAACGATGGCGCCCTGGGCGGCCAGGAGGCGCGCCGTCGCCTCGCCAAGCCCCGATCCGCCCCCCGTCACGATCGCGCTCGATCCTTCGATTTTCATGCGGCAAGCTCCTTCTCCGCCCGGATCACCCCCGGGTCATCACCATAAAGCGCGTCGACGAGTTCGCCCCGATGAGCGAGAACGGCGCGCTGGTTGATCGATCCCTTGTCGGTCACCTCGCCCTTTTCGAAGCGCAGCGGCTCGCCCATCAGCATGACGCGCATGACCCGCGTCGCAGAACCGCTTGCATTTCGCTGATGCTCGGCAAGCTTTGCAGCGATCGCCCTGCGCACTGCGTGGTGGTCCAGGATCTCGTCATCGCTCATACCTGCCTCTTCGCCTACCAGGGCTCGCAGCGCCGGCATGAAGGGCACGAGCAGCGCCCCGAGTTCCGCGCAGTTCTCGCCTGCGATGACGGCATCGCGGACGAGGCCGCCGAACTGGTTGACGAGTTGCGCACGCAAGACCCCGACTGCCACCCAGGTCCCGGTCTGCAGCTTGAAGTTTTCGGCGGTCCTGCCGTCGAAGTAGAAGCCCTTGCGGGGATCGCCCGGGACGGCGAAGCGCACCGCGTCGCCGATCCGGTAGAAGCCCTCCTCGTCGAACGCCTCCGCAGTCAGTTTGGCGTTGCGCCAGTATCCCGGCGTGACGTTGGGACCCTTGAGCCGCAGTTCGTACTTGTCGTCGAACGGAACAAGCTTCATCGTGACCCCCTGGGCCGGGATTCCGACATTGCCTGGCTGTTCCTGCGGGTCCGTACAGAAGAGCGCAAAGGGTGCCGTTTCGGTGGAGCCGATGCCGGTGCACAGGCGCACGCGGCGTTCGGTTGCGCTTTCCGACAGTTCAAGGAGTGAATTCCAGGTGTGCTGCGCCATGCCCGCACCGGCATACATCAGCATCTTGAGGTTCCTGAAAAAGCTTCGCGTCAGGGCGTCGTCGCCCCGCATGGCCTCCACAAGCATCTCGAAACCGGCTGGAACGTTGAAGTACCAGGTCGGCGAAACGTCGCGCAGGTTGGCGATCGTCTGGCCGATCATCGCGGCAGCGGGCTTGCCCCGATCGATGTAATAGGTTCCGCCGTTGTAGATCGCGATATTGAAGCACTTGTTGCCGGCGGCCGTGTGGTTCCAGGGAGCCCAGTCCACCAGGACCGGCGGCTCCTCCCGGAAGTACTGGTAGCAATCGGCAACCATTTCCTGGTTGGAGCACAGCATTCTCTGGGTCTGGATCACCGCCTTCGGCGATCCTGTCGTCCCCGAGGTGAAGAGAAACTTTGCTACCGTATCCGGCCCAACGGCATTGTAGGCGCGATCGACGTCCGGCGTGGGTCGGGTGCGCAGGATTTCCTCGAACGAATAGGTATTCGGCCGTCCGGGTGGGAGAGCCCCGACACCTGCAAGCGGGAACTCTCGTCCGAATACGGCATCGACGGCGTCCCGGAAGGCGTTGGCGTTCTCCGCGAATACAAGCCCCGGCGTGACCTGCCTTGCGATATCCTCGAGCTTGCCGAGACCAGTCGCGCTCGAAGCATAGGCCGGCGCGATCGCCGCCGAAGGCACTCCGACATGCTGGGCGCCAAGAGCCATCAACGCATGCGCTATCGAGTTTTCCGAGAGGATCAGGAGTGGTCGATCCACGGAAAGGTCAAGGTCCAGGAGGAACTGGCCGATACTTCGGACGCATACCAGCGCCTCGCCGTAGGTGACTGTCTGCCACTCTCCGGCTCCCTCGCGGTCCGCCATCCACACGCGACCCGGCGCCGTTCCAGCCCAGTGGACCAGCCGCTCGTTGATCTTGTCCGGGTAGGGACCGAGCGGATCTTCCCGCCAGATCACGATCTCGCCGCTTGAACGGTTCTCCCACCGAAGAACGGGCGACCACAGCTGCGCATCCCGCACGGCTTTGCTGGCCATGACACCTCCTCCCAGAGATTGCTCCCGATTTTTTGTTTACAAGGAAACAATCTCCTCGTAAACAATTAAACCGAGGACGGGCCAGCCCCGTGACGAGGAGAGGCGAGGAATGGCCGAACAGCCGGCACGCAATTTCGTCAGCTACGAAATCCAGGGCGAGATTGCTCACATCGGGCTCAACCGGCCCGAGAAGCGCAATGCGATCAGCGACGGCTTCGTCGAGATGATCGCCGATGCGGTCGCGCGCGCCGAGGGCGAGGCGAAGGCCGCGGTGCTTTACGGCCATGGCGACCACTTCTGTGCCGGACTCGACCTCGCCGAACACGTGAAGAAGACGCCGATAGAGGGCATACGCGGCTCCCGCCGTTGGCACGCCGTCTTCGCGACCATCGAGCACGGGACCATTCCGTGGGTTTCCGCGCTCCACGGCGCCGTGGTCGGAGGCGGGCTGGAACTGGCGGCGTCAACCCATATTCGCGTGGCCGAGCGGTCCGCCTTCTTCGCGCTTCCGGAAGGACAGCGCGGCATCTTCGTCGGCGGCGGCGGATCGGTCCGCGTCGCGCGCCTCGCGGGTACTGCCCGGATGACGGACATGATGCTGACGGGCCGGGTCGCGACCGCGGAGGATGCCGAACGCTGGAATCTGGTCCAGTACGTGGTCGAGACCGGAGAAGCGCGCCGTAAGGCCCACGAACTCGCAGTGGCGGCGGCAGGCAACGCCGCGATATCCAACTATGCGGTCATCAACGCTCTTCCCCGCATTCAGGACATGGCGAAGGAGGACGGGCTGTTCGTCGAATCCTTCATCGCCTCCTTTACTGCGACGAGCCCCGAGGCGGAGGAACGGCTGCGAGCTTTTCTCGAGAAGCGGGCAGCCCGGGTAAAGGCACCCGGCGCGGCGGGAGGGAACTGACGTGGACATCTCCTCCTCCCGCCGTGTCGAAAAGGTAAGGCTCGACGAGCTGTCGGACTCGCTCGGCTTCCTCCTGCGTCTGGCGCAGCTGCGCGCCTTCGAGGATTTCTTCTCCGATCGCGGTCCGCGCGGGCTGAAGCCCGGGGAGTTTTCGGTCCTTTGGGTGATCGCACGCAATCCCGGCATCCGGCAGAGCGTTCTCGGCCAGCGGCTGATGATCAAGCGCGCCCACATGACCAAGCTGATCCGTGCCCTGGAGGATCTGGGACTGGTGTCGCGGCGGACACCGGAAGCCGATCGCCGGGCCGTGGAACTCACCCTCACCGCCAGCGGTCGCCGGATGGTCGAGACCTCGAGCACCCAGTTCTTCTCCTATGAGGACACGACAGGCGATCCATTGAGCGACGGCGAGCGCGCGCAACTCATCTCGCTTCTGCAGAAGTATGTCGGGCTGGGGGAGGACAGGCGCGATGAACATCGATGAGCTGATCGCGATCGATATTCATACCCATGCCGAGGAGCCCTGCTGCGGTCCGCGCGACGATGGCTACGAAGAGTTCCAGGCCGGCATGGCCCGCTACTTCAAGAACCCTGCCGGTGCCAAGGGCATGCTGCCGACGGTCGAGGAGACCGCCGCCTATTACCGGGAACGCAGGATCGGCTGCGTGATCTTTCCGGTCGATTCGGAGCGGGAGACCGGCTTCCGGCGCTACGAGAACGAGGAAGTCGCCGAGATCGCCGCGCGCAACGCCGACATCATGATCCCGTTCGCATCGATTGACCCTGCGAAGGGAAAGCTGGGCGCGCGGGAAGCGCGGCGGCTGGTGCGGGAGTTCGGCGTCAGGGGGTTCAAGTTCCACCCCACGATGCAGGCCTTCTATCCCAACGACCGCAGTGCCTACCCGCTTTACGAGGCGATTGCAGAGGAAGGCGCGATCACCCTGTTCCACACGGGCCAGACGGGCGTCGGTGCCGGCATGCGTGGCGGCATGAACATGCGGCTCAAATATTCCAACCCGATCTACATGGACGACGTCGCCGCCGACTTTCCCGACATGCCGATCATCCTGGCCCATCCCTCCTTCCCCTGGCAGGAGGAGGCACTGTCGGTCGCCACCCACAAGCCCAACGTCTACATCGACATGTCCGGCTGGTCGCCCAAGTACTTTCCGCCGATTCTGGTCCGATATGCCAATACGATGCTGAAGCATAAGATGCTGTTCGGCTCCGACTGGCCTGCGATTACACCCGACCGCTGGCTCGCCGATTTCGAGGGCATCGAGATCCGCGACGAAGTACGCCCGCTGATCCTCAAGGAGAATGCTCGCAAACTGCTGAAGCTTTAGATTGCCATCTGCAACATGTTCCAACTGGGAGGGACAGAACATGAATCGCATGCTTGGAATGCTTGTCGGTTTCGCGGCACTCGCCGCAACCACGGCCGACGCCCGTGAACTTCGCATTGCACCCGGCGCGCCGCCGGCGCATCCATCGCACAGCCACCTTTACTCGAAACTGGCGGAACTTCTTCCGGAAGTTTCCGGCGGCAATCTGACGGCCCAGGTGCTGGGACCGGAGGTGGTCGGCCTCGGCCAGATGAAGGACGGCCTGCAAAGCCAGCTTGTCGAGATCGGCAACCTTTTGCCGCTCTATTTTCCCGCCGATCTGCCCAACATGTCGCTTGCCGGAGAACTGGCTCTTTCCGGCCGCGAACCGCACGCCATGGCGGCCGCGATGACCGAATACATGGTCACCTGCGCCACCTGCCAGGAAGAGATGAAGAAATTCGGCGTCACCTATCTCGGCTCGGGATCGTCGGACGTCTACGCTCTCCTGACCAACAGACCGGTACGGACCGCAGAGGACGTCAAGGGACTGAGACTGCGCAGCGGCGGCGCCCCGTTCTCGCGCTGGGCCGAGAATTTCGGTGCCGTGCCGGCGAATATCGGCGTCGGCGACACATTCGAGTCCATGTCGCAGGGGGTCATCGACGGCTCCATAGCGTCGATCGGCGACCTTCTGTCCTTCCGGCTCGTGGAACTGGTAAAGAACATCACCTTCGTGCCGCTGGGTACCTATCACGCAACTTCCGACTTCACCGTGGCCGATACGACCTGGCAAAGCCTGAGCCCGGAGGAGCGCAAGCAATTGGCGACCGCCGCCAACCAGGCGAACGTCATCTTCACCCAGCGGTGGGGCTACGAGATCGCCAAGGAGGCCCGAGCAGCCGCCGAGGCGGCCGGCATCCAGTTCGTCGAGCCCGATCCGGCATTCGTCAAGGCGGTAGAGGACTTCGCCGAGGCGGATAAGGAAACGGCCGCCAAAGTCTCGAAGGAACGCTTCGGCTTCGCCGACGCACCGGAAAGGGTCCAGCGCTTCTCCGAACTCGTCGACAAATGGACGGGCATCGTCAAGGAAGCCAACGGCGACCCGCAGGCGATCGCCAAGCGCCTGGACGAAGAGGTCTGGAGCAAGGTCGACTTCCAGACCTACGGCATGTAGCGCCACCGTCGCGGGGGTCTGCCCCCCGCGACCCCGCCTTGACCTGACAAATTCTCAATGGGATCAGCGATGCCGCTCGTTACAAGGCTTACTGACAGTCTGGCGCGCCTGCTTGCCTTCGTCGGCGCCGCAGGGGTTCTGGCGATGATGGTGCATGTCTGCGCCGACGTCGTCTCCCGCGTGACCACCGGCGCATCGCTATCCGCCACGGTAGAGATCGTTTCCTATTACTACATGGTGCTGATTGCCTTTCTTCCGCTGGCCTGGGTGGAGCGGAAGGAGGGGATGATCTCCGTCGAATTGATGGACTTCGTGCTGACGCCACGGATGCGCCGCATGTCCGACATCGCCATCGTCGTGTTCTCAATCGTGGTCTACGCCGTCATCGCCTATGCGAGCTGGCTCGCCGCCATGAAGAACTATCAGACCGGCACATTCGTCATCGCTCTCCAGACGAAGATTATCACCTGGCCGGGCTATTTCCTGCCGCCGATCGGCTTTGCCCTTGCCGCGCTGATCATGGTCGTGCGGCTTCTCAACCTCATCCGCGGGGAAACCGAGACGGACCGGGAGGCCTCGCTATGAGTGTGGAGGTTGGTCTCTACGGCGTCGGCGTCCTTCTGGTACTTCTCCTGCTGCGCGTGCCCGTGGCGCTCGCCATGATTGCGGTTTCCTTCGGAGGCATTGCGAGCCTTCTCGGCATCAGGCCGGCGCTCGGCATCATCACGTCCACGCCCTACAGCTTCGTTGCCAGCTGGACGATGAGCGCCGTCCCCATGTTCCTGCTGATGGGGTTCATCGCCTTCCATGCGGGACTGACCGCGAGCCTGTTCGGTGCCGCGAAGGCCATCCTGTGGCGGGTGCCGGGTGGATTGGCGATTTCCTCGATCTTCGCCTGCACGGGGTTTGCGACCGTCTCAGGCTCGTCGATAGCCTGCGCCGCCGCCATGGGCCGGATCGCCATCCCGGAAATGGTGTCGGCGGGCTACAGGCCAAGCTTCGCGGCGGGCTCGATCGCGGCCGGCGGAACGATCGGCGCGCTGATCCCGCCGTCCATCCTCATGATCATCTACGGCGTATTCGCCGAGACCTCGATAACCCAGGTCTTCATCGGCGGCATAGGTATCGGCCTGCTCACGGCCCTCTTCTATTGCCTCGTCGTCCTTGCCTTCTGGTGGCTGCGGCCCGACGTGGTTCCACGCAACAGCATGGGCACCTTCCGTGAGGCGGGAGGCTTCGCGGCGATCCTCAGGACCTGGCCGATTGCCATCCTCGTCGTCCTCGTTTTCGGCGGGCTGTTCTCCGGCTACTTCACGGCGACGGAAGCTGGCGCCGTCGGGGCGGGCGGAGCGATCCTGCTGTCGCTTGCAACAGGGAGGTTGACCCGGCAGGTCCTGCACACATCGCTGTTTGAAACCCTGATCACCTGCGCCTCGCTCTTCATCATCGGCATCGGCGCCTCCATGTTCACCCGTTTCCTCGGGGTGACCGGACTTTCCGGCTTCATCGGCTCGCTCGTCTCCGGGTCGGATCTCGGCTATGTCGAACTGATGAGCATTATCGTGCTGATCTATCTGGTCCTCGGTATGTTCATGGAGCCCTTCGGGGCGATGCTCGTCACCCTGCCTGTCCTGCTGCCGCTGCTGAAGGCGGAAGGGATCAGCCTCGTCTGGTTCGGCGTATTCGTCGTGAAGATGCTCGAGATCGGCATGATCACCCCACCCGTGGGCCTAAACGTCTTCGTGATCCGCAACGTCGCGTCACGCTACGTCACTGTCGTTCAGGTCTTCAGGGGTATCGTCCCCTTCCTGATTGCCGACTTGCTGGTGGTCGCGCTGGTCATAGCCTTTCCCGGCATCATTCTCAGCCTACCGCTTCTCCTGCAGTGATGCCTGCCGGCCGGGATCGCGTCGAGCGTAACGCCCCGGGCGAGCACCCGCGGCATCCCGCCCTCAAACCGTAGGTTACCGCGCACCGACGGGGCCGCGGCAACGGCCATCATGCCTGCTGGCAGGCCACCTGGAGGTTTGGATCGTCTGCCGGCAGGTCGATCCACCGGGCATTCGAGACGGTTCCATCCGCTGCGATCGCAACGTCGTCATCGACCAGATCAGTCCGGCGGTGGTTATTGCAGTCGAAGACGACCTTGATCACGGTGGTTTGCTGCCATCGGGCAGCGAGTATCATCGAGACCATGACCTGGCCGGGCTGCTCGGGATGCGTCCGCGCCGTGGACGTCTCGACGCCGGTGAAGCGCGTGGTCAGGGGACGGATATAGGACCATGGCCGCCAGCCGGCGCTTTCCGTATTCGACCACGTCACCGTGACCGATTGAGGGAACGAATTCCTCATGCGGTCGAACCAGCTGTATTCGCTCCATATGGCATACGAGATCATTCCGATACCGGCCGTGGCCGGCACGATCCACTTCGGCAGCCACCCGCGACTGATCCATCTCAGGCTCATGGCGAACCCGGCCACCGCCACACCAGCCACCACGGCGGCAATCAACTCAAACAGCATTCAGACTTCTTCCCTTTACACCGGTGCGCTTCCAGAATTGGCAAGCGCAGACTGCATGGTCCGCACCACCACGAAGGCGTCCCGCAAGTGCGACCTCTCGAAATCACCGAACTCGTATGGTCCGAGATAATTGCTTGGCCTTTCGCCGGCCTTGATCTGGTTTGCCTGGTTGCGGAGCCTGAAATCCGCGATCAGGTCATAGGCGGCGATCAGGTCCCGCCCCCCTGAACTGGAAATGATGCCGGCTTCCTCCGCCGCAAGCAGGCGCGCCCGGGTATTGACCGGCGTCAGGGCCCCCATCAGCGAATAGACGCGCGCCAGGTCGATCACCGGCACGACGCCATTGTGCTTCATGTCGATCTGGTTGCGATGTTCCCCCGCCCGGATTGTGACGAATGCCCGCAGCAGACCGAGCGGTGGAGCATGCTTCAGCGAATTGCTGATCATGTGCCCGACGAAGAGCGAATTGCGGCTGGCTTGCGCCAGGACGTCCGCCTGCAGGTCCTCGAAGAGCCGGGTTTCCCCGACGATTGGCCTCAGGTCGAACATGACGCTCGCCAGCATCTGCGCCATCGGTTCCGGCTCCCGGATCCAGCCTTCGAAATATCCCTTCCACACACGGACCGGCTGGCACCACCGGGTGTTTGTCGCCATCATGTCGCCGGGGCAGAAGAAATAGCCGCATGCGTCCAGGCCGTCGCTGACGAAGCGCGCCAGCTTCTCGAACCAGGGCCGCTGGCTCTCCTGGAAACCGTCATCGATGAAGATGCAGTTGTCCTGGTCGGTGATGCCCGCCTGCTCCTGCCGGCCCTGGCTGCCGCAGGCGAGCCACAGATAAGGTACCGGCGGTGGCCCGAGATCCGCTTCCGCCAGGGCCACGAGGCGGCGCGTCACCGCATCGGTGATATCCGTGATCAGTCGCGTGACGACATGATGCGCGTTGTTGCCGCCAACCAGCTGGACGAGCAGCTGCGGGATCTTCGCCGTCACCGCGCGGAGTTCGCCCACGCCTTTCGCACTGGTGATCTCACGAATGAGGAGAGCCGACGAAATCGCCTGGAAGCGCGTCAGGTCCGTCTGTGTGATCATCCCGACCAGGCGCTCGCCATGCACGACCGGCAGGTGGCCGATGTTCTTCTCCAGCATGAGGTGGAGGACATCCGAGCCGAGATCGCCTTCCGAAAGCGTCATCGGCCTCGCGGTCATCACTTCGGAGACCTTTGTCGTGGCCGGATCCAGCCCCTGCGCAAGCACGCCCGATGTCAGGTCCCGGGTCGTCACCAGTCCGACGAGACGGTTCTGCTCGACAACGCCGAGGCTCGATACCCGGTGCTCCCGCATGATGCCGGCCGCGTGGCGCACGCTGTCGTCCGGCGAACAGGTCCGCACCGGAGTCGACATCAGGTCGCCGACCTTCCGCATCGTCACGTCGTCGCGGCGCGCCTCCGCCGAGCGTCCTCGGCTGAAGAAGCGGGCGTAGACCGGCTGCTCCTGCATCAGCCGCTTGAATTCGGACTTCGGCAGCACGAGCAAGGCACCGTCGGACAGCGAATTGGCGCTCGTCACGGCGCGACCGTCGGCCAGCAGGCCTCGTTCGCCAAGGGAATTTCGGGGAAAAAGCTGCGAAATGACCGTCCCGGACTCGTCGCGGACCTGGACGCTACCCTTCATGATCACGAAGAGACCGGGCAATTGATCGCCGCGGAAGTAGATGGGATCGCCGCCGGAGACCAGACGCCGCTCGAAGCGCGGAATCAATCGGTCGAGTTCATCCCGGGGCAGGCTGTCGTAGGGATGAAGTGTCTCGAGAAATCCTGCTATGTCGCGGGTTTCGACACCCATGGACCCCTCATTTCGGCCGGATCGGCAGCCTTGGCTGCAAATGGGAAGGCGGCAGTCGTACCGCCGCCTTCCCGGGGTTCGAAGTTAGTGGCCGGTTGCGCCGCCTGCACCGCGGGGAACGCGGATCGACTCTACGAGATCCTGCACGTGCTGCGGCGGTGCCTGCGTCATCATCGAGACAGCGTAGGCTGTGGCGAAGTTGAGCAGGGCGCCGATCGGGCCGAATGCCGCCGGCGTGATGCCGAACAGGTAGTTGGCCGGTACGTTCTCGAGCATGTTCGTACCCGGGATGAAGAACCAGCCCAGATAGGTGAACAGGTAGAGGCAGGTGACAACGAGGCCGACGAGCATGCCGATCGTGGCACCGGCCGAGTTCACCCGCTTCGAGAAGATGCCCATCATCAGGACCGGGAAGATGCTGGCTGCGGCAAGGCCGAAGGCGAGAGCCACCGTCTGGGCTGCGAAGCCTGGCGGGTTGAGGCCCAGCACGGTTGCGACCAGGATGGCGCCGCCCATGGAGATACGGGCTGCCAGCAGTTCTCCCTTTTCGGAGATGTCGGGCTTCAGGTAGTCCTTGATGAGGTCGTGGCTGATAGCCGACGAGATGGCAAGGAGCAGGCCTGCGGCCGTCGACAGGGCGGCAGCGAGACCGCCGGCTGCGATGAGGCCGATAACCCAGCCCGGAAGCTGAGCGATTTCCGGGTTGGCGAGAACGAGGATGTCGTTGTTGATATCCAGTTCGTTGCCGGCCCAGCCACGCTGCGTTGCGGTCTCGGTGAAACCGGCAGCCTTGTCATTGTAGTACTGGATGCGGCCGTCGCCGTTCTTGTCCTGGAACTTCAGAAGACCGGTGGTTTCCCAGTTCCTCATCCAGTCCGGACGCTCGTCATAGAGAACCGCCTGCTCCTGCGGGCCGTTCGGGAAGATGGTGTCGATGATGTTGAGGCGTGCCATGGCACCGACGGCAGGAGCCGTGAGGTAGAGAAGCGCGATGAACACCAGCGCCCAGCCGGCCGACCAGCGAGCATCGGCTACCTTCGGAACGGTGAAGAAGCGGATGATGACGTGCGGCAGACCGGCGGTGCCGATCATCAGCGACAGCGTGAACAAGGTCATGTTCAACATGTCGCCCTGGGCTGTGTAGGCGTTGAAGCCGAGATCGGTCACGACCTGGTCGAGTTTCTGCAGAAGCGGCAGGCTCGATTCCGTATGGGTCGAGAACAGGCCAAGCGGCGGAATTGCATTGCCCGTCAGTTGCAGCGAGATGAAGATCGCCGGGATCGTGTAGGCGATGATCAGGACGATGTACTGCGCCACCTGCGTATAGGTGATGCCCTTCATGCCGCCCAGAACAGCATAGATGAAGACCACTGCGGCAGCGATCCAGAGACCCGTCGAGACTTCCACTTCAAGGAAGCGCGAGAAGGCCACGCCGGCGCCCGTCATCTGGCCGATGACGTAGGTAACCGAGATGATGATCAGGCATACGACTGCGACGAGGCGAGCCGTCTGGCTGTAGAAGCGGTCGCCGATGAACTGCGGAACCGTGTACTTGCCGAACTTGCGGAGATAGGGCGCAAGCAGGAGCGCGAGGAGGACGTAGCCGCCCGTCCAGCCCATGAGATAGGTCGAATTGACGTAGCCGACGCCGGCGATCAGGCCAGCCATGGAGATGAAGGACGCGGCCGACATCCAGTCGGCGGCCGTCGCCATCCCGTTCATGACCGGGTTGACGCCGCGGTTGGCGGCGTAGAACTCGGCCGTGGAGCCTGCGCGGGCCCACAGCGCGATGCCGATGTAGATCGCGAAGGACGCGCCCACGATCAGCAGGTTGAGTGTATACTGGTCCATTATTCCCCCCGTCCCTTACTGCTCGTCTACGCCGTGCTCGCGATCGAGCCGGTTCATGTAGATCGAGTAATAGAAAATCAGCCCAATGAAGACGATGATTGACCCCTGCTGAGCAAACCAGAAGCCCAGGTCGGTGCCCCCGACCGGAATGCCCGACAGCATCGGGCGCAACAGGATGCCGAAGCCGTAAGAAACGACCGCCCAGATCACCAGGCAAATGGTGATGATGCGGATGTTCGCTGCCCAATAGGAATTGGACGATGATTTGTCCGTCACGTGTACCTCCTCCAAAATTCGCGCCCCCCAAGGACGCCACCTCCTGTCCAAACGCTCACCGTTTCCCAACACGAGTGGACAAGTCTGAAGAAGTACCTAATCGGTTAGCATGCGTACATCCTCCGATAGTCTTAGTTCTTCCGCGAGCGTTACTTACCGCGCGAAGAGCGACTGACGGGGAGTATGTTTTCCACAAATAAATGCAGCAGCGGCGTTCGACCCGTGCCTTTTGTCCGGAGCAAGCGGCCTGTCGGATGACACTTATTGGCGCAACCCGGCGACCGATGCGTTCGCCTCTGAGAATTTATGGGCCCTGACAGGAAGCATTCGTCTTCGATGCTGGGAGCCCGCATCAGCCTGTTTTCTGGCGTTCGCCGAGCCTCGGCCCGCGCTCGCAATCGAGGGAGACTGCGTCCGCGAATACCTGTCCGATGCCGATGAGAACCGGGTCGTCGTAGCCGATTTCAGCGATACCCATGCCGAGTTCGGCCAGGCTTCCGATCCACCGTCGCTCCTGCGGACGCGACACGGAACTGACGATCACCGCCGCGGCTTCCCCCGGCATGCCTTCCTTCAGGAGTCGATCCCGGATGACGGTAGCGGTGCGGCCGCCCATGTAGAAGACACTGGTCGTCCCGGGTTCCGTGAGGCTTCGCCAGTCGAGGCTTTCCGGAAGTCGCCCGTCGCGGGCATGCCCGGTCACGAAGCGCACCGCCTGCGCATGGTCGCGGTGGGTGAGCGATATGCCGAGACGCGCCGCCATGGCGCTCGCGGCGGTGATACCCGGCACCACGTCCACCGCAATGCCCTGGCTCATGAGGACCGCAATTTCCTCACCGGCCCGGCCGAAGATCATCGGATCGCCTGACTTCAGCCGCACCACGTGTTTGCCGCCCCTGGCGAAGTCGATCATCATGCGGTTGATATCGTCCTGCCGGCAGCTTTCCCTTCCTCCGCGCTTGCCCACCAGCATGCGCTTGGCCTCGCGGCGAGCGAGCTCGAGAACCTCGGCGGAGACAAGATCGTCGAACAGGATGACATCGGCGGCCTGAAGCGCCCGAACCGCCTTCAGCGTGAGATACTCGGCATCCCCCGGCCCCGCCCCCACCAGTGTCACCCGCCCGGCTTTCGGCGCGGGAGCGCCATTCGTCGCCAGGGCAAGGAGGTCCAGCTCCGCCCTCGCGTCCGGCCCCTCGCCGGCAGAAAAGGCGCGATCCACGAAGCGCTCCCAGAAGAAACGCCGTTGCACCCCGGGCTGGAGGCGCTCGTTCACCGCGTCGCGAAGCGACTGTGCAAGCTTCGCCCACTCCTTCAGCCCATGCGGAAGCAGGGTCTCAATGCGCCGGCGGATTGCCTGCGCGAGAATAGGCGCCGCGCCGTCCGTGGAGATTGAGACAACCACCGGGGACCGGTTGACGATCGATCCGAACTGAAACTGACAGAATTCCGGCTTGTCGATGACGTTGACCGGCACGCCGGCCGCGAGTGCCGCCTCGAAGAAGGCCCGCGCCTCGGGCTCGTCCTCGCAATCGCCTATCGCCATCGCCGCACCCGGGAAGATGTCCGGTCCCCACGACCGTTCGTGATGAACGCAGCGGCCGCCATTCTCTCCCGGGATACGCCTGATCAGCGCCTCGAAGGTGGGCGAGAGAGCCCCGTCGGGTGCGTAGACCGCCACCTCGGCGCCGCAGGCGCAAAGAAGCTCCGCCTTCCAGGCAGCCGCATCCGAGCCGCCCGCCACCACCACCGTCTTGCCGGCAAGGCTCCAGAACACGGGAAGCTTGACCAGCGGCTCGATCCGGTCCGGTGTCTCCCTCTGTCGACCGGTCTCGACAATCTGCACTTCGGGCATGGCGGTCTCCATGGCAGGGGACGATGGGAGCGGATGGGTCAGGTCCGTGAACCCGGACCTGACCCGGTTCGCGCTACTCCGCGGCGACGAGGCGCGGCGCGGATTTTTCCGCGATCTTGCGGCTCGGAGACGTGCGGTAGTGGGTTGCGTAGATCATCCCGCCCACGAAGGTCAGGCCGCCGACGAGATTGCCGACCACTGTCGGAATTTCGTTCCAGAGGAAATAGTCCGCCCAGGTAAACTGGCCGCCCAGCATGATGCCCGAGGGGAACAGGAACATGTTGACGATGGAGTGCTCGAAGCCCAGGTAGAAGAAGATGACGATGGGCATCCACATCCCGATCACCTTGCCGGATACCGACGTGGACATCATCGCGGCGATGACGCCCGTGGAGACCATCCAGTTGCACATCACCGCACGGACGAAGAGCGTCAGCATGCCCGAGGCGCCGGCGGCGGCATAGCCGAGCGTGCGCGACTCCCCGATCAGGCCGATCTTCTGGCCAACCGCGTTGGGCGCCTCCGAGAAGCCCATCGTGAAGATGATCGCCATGAAGATCGCCGTCGTCATGGCACCGGCGAAGTTGCCGATGAAGACCAGCCCCCAGTTGCGCAGGATGCCGCCGACGGTCACGCCCGGCCGACGGGCAATCAACGCAAGCGGCGCGAGCGTGAAGACGCCGGTGAGGAGGTCGAAACCCATCAGGTAGAGCATGCAGAAGCCGACCGGAAACAGCAGCGCTCCGATGAGCGGGTTTCCGGTGTTGACGGTAACGGTCACCGCGAACGCCGCGGCAAGCGCCAGGATGGCGCCGGCCATATAGGCCCGGATGAGAGTATCCTTGGTGGACATGAAGACTTTGGATTCGCCCGCATCGATCATTTTCGTGGCGAATTCCTGGGGTGCTACATAGGACATCGGATTTCCTTTCGCGAAGCAGGAGACGGCTCAGCAAGCCGCGGTGGTTGCAGTGAGGTTGAGGTAGACGTTGCGACCTTCGATCCGGACGGGAAAGGCTGGTGTCCTCCCCTCGTCGGCACCCTGGGCCTCCCCGGTTTCGAGCGAAATCACCCAGTTGTGGAGCGGGCATGTGACGCAGCCGTCATGCACAATCCCTTCGCTGAGGGGCCCGTTCTTGTGCGGGCACTTGTCTTCGAGCGCGAACACCCGATCATCGGCGGTCCTAAAGACGGCGATCCGCCGCGCCCCATCCTTGACGCGCCGCGAGCCCTGGCGCGGAATGTCGTCGATGGTCCCGATGAGAACCCAGGCCGTATCGGCAAAGATCACACGCGCGTTCATTCCGCTGCCTCCTTCTGGATGACGGCCATGGGGCTGAATTCATGCTTGTCCTTGCCGGAGACGCGTTCCGACCAGGGGTCGACCTGCGCGAATTTCTGGCTGAACACGAAGCGCTCGTAATAGGCCCGGCGCTTGTCGCCATCCGCCATGATCTGGCGGCGGATTTCGTCGAGGCCGACGCGCTTCGCCCATTTGTAGATGCGCTCGAGGTAGCGCCCCTGCTCGCGGTACATCTGCGTCAGCGCGACGATGTGCTCCAGCGCCTCGTCCGCGCTCGCTACCTGGCCGAGCACTTCCGTACCCTTGATGTCGAGCCCGGCAGCACCCGCGAAGTGGATCTCGAACCCCGACTCGACGCATATCACGCCGATATCCTTGCAGGTCGCTTCGGCGCAGTTGCGAGGGCAGCCGGAGACGGCCATCTTGAGCTTGGCGGGCGTCCACGAGCCCCACATGAACTTCTCGATACGGATGCCGAGCCCGGTGGAATCCTGCGTGCCGAAGCGGCACCAGTCGGAGCCGACACAGGTCTTCACGGTCCTGAGCCCCTTGGCATAGGCCTGGCCCGATACGAAGCCGGCCTTGCCGAGGTCCGCCCAGACGGCCGGAAGGTCTTCCTTCTCGATCCCGAGCAGGTCGATGCGCTGCCCGCCGGTGACCTTGACGGCGGGGATTGCGAACTTGTCGACCACGTCGGCGATCGCCCGCAACTCCTTCGAGGAGGTCATCCCGCCCCACATCCGCGGCACGACGGAATAGGTCCCGTCCTTCTGGATGTTGGCGTGCACGCGTTCGTTGATGAAGCGCGACTGGTAGTCGTCGGCATATTCCGCCGGCCAGTCGCAGACGAGATAGTAGTTCAGCGCAGGACGACACTTGGCGCAGCCGCAAGAGGTTTTCCACTCCAGTTCCTGCATCACCGCCGGGATGGTTTTCAGGCCCTTCGCCCGGATCAGCCGCCGCACGTCGTCGTGACCGAGTTCGGTACATGGGCACATCGGCGTGACCGCCGCGGGGTTGTATCGGTCGCCGAGCGTCAGCGTCATCAACTGCTCGACGAGACCCGTGCAGGTACCGCAGGAGGCGGACGCCTTGGTGTGCGCGCGAACGGCCTCCAGTGTCGTCAGGCCCCGGCCGGTGATCGCCCCGGTGATTTTGCCCTTGCACACGCCGTTGCAGCCGCAGATTTCCGCGTCGTCCGGCAAGACTGCGACGGCCGCAACAGGGTCCAGCGGGGCGCCGCCCTGGTATGAGTGGCCGAAGATGAGCGTGTCCCGCATCGCGGAAATGTCGGTGCCCTTCTTCTTCAGGTCGTTGAACCAGGCGCCGTCGCCGGTTTCGCCGTAGAGAACGGCACCGATGATCCGGTTGTCCTTCAGGACGATCCGCTTGTAGACGCCGGCAGTGGCGTCGCGCAGGACGATCTCCTCCCGCCCCTCTCCCTCGGAGAAATCGCCGATGGAATAGAGATTGATCCCCGTGACCTTCAGCTTGGTCGGCGTATCGGAATGGGCGAATACCGGGCTTCGCTCGCCGGAGAGGCGGGCCGCGGCCACGCGGGCCATCTCGTAGAGGGGAGCCACCAGACCATAGACCTGCCCGGCCACTTCCGCACATTCGCCGATGGCAAGGATGTCGCCGTCCGAGGTCTGCATGCGGGCGTCCACGACGATGCCGCGGTCGACCGCAAGGCCGGCTGCCCTGGCCAGGGCGATGTTCGGCCGGATACCGACCGCCATCACCACAAGCGAGGCGTCTACGACGCGGCCGTCCTCCAGTTCGACGCCCTTCGCGCGGCCTTCCCCGAGGATCGCCTTGGTGTTCGCCTTGCAGATGACCTTGATGCCGCGCTGCTCCACCGCCTTCTGCAGGAGATAGCCGGCCGCCGGATCGAGCTGTCGTTCCATCAGGGTCGGCATCACGTGCAGGACGGTGACGTCCATGCCGCGCTCGGCAAGCCCTGCCGCCGCTTCCAGACCCAGCAGCCCGCCGCCGATGACCACGGCCTTCTCTCGCGATTGCGCAGCGAGCAGCATGGCGTTGACGTCGTCGAGGTCGCGGTAGGTGATGACCCCCGGCAGATCCCTGCCCGGCACCGGGATGATGAACGGTAGCGAGCCCGTCGCGATCACCAGCCGATCGTAGTTTTCGGTGACGCCCTGATCGGATGTTACGGTCCGGGCGAAGCGATCGATCGCGACGATCCGATGCCCCTTGTAGAGGGTAATGCCATGGTCGATGTACCAGCCGTCGCCGTGGATGACGATCTGCTCGTAGGTCTTCTCGCCGGACAGGACGGGCGAGAGCATGATCCGGTCATAGTTCACACGCGGTTCCGCGTTGAATATGGTCACCTCGTAACGGCCGGGCGCGTGCTCGAAGAGATGCTCCAGCATGCGTCCAGGTGCCATTCCGTTGCCGATGATGACGAGCTTCTCGGGCGTGGTGGTCATTGGCGGTCCTCGATGGAGGTATCGGAAACGAAAAAACGCCGCTCGGAGATCGCGCTGGCGGGACGAGCCCGTGCTGCAAAATCCTTGCGACGTCGATGTCTTGGTGGGCGCGGCCTGGCGCCCTATATCCGATCGCCATTGACCGGCACAATGTTACAAAGCAAGCCCTATGCCAGACGCCGAGCCAGGTAGGAAGTCATTGACCGGATTGAGGCTTTTCTCCCGGAGCTCACAGGCTCCGCCGGCGGCAATCACGTGCACTGCTGAAACATTGTGCGCAGGACCGCTCTTCCCGTGCTGGCGGAATAGGCAGTGGCCGGATCACGCCCGGGCCAACATCGACCGGCATTTCTAGGTGTCGTCCTCGTCGGCCGACCCGTCACGACCGTGCCGCGCAATCGGAAACTCGCCCACATAGTCGGCAATCCGTCGCGGATCGAAGACATGACCGTCCAGAAAACGGTCATCCGGGCGGTCGCCTTCCACGCGCAGGTCGTCGTCGGCAGGCGCCGACGCTTCCCCAAGCGCAGCACGGTAGATGTCGGGGCGATACGATGAGATGGCGGCCGCCACTCGCTCTTCCGAATACCGGGCCTGTCCCCAGCGGATCATCTGGCTGTAGATCCATAGCGCATGGCTGGGTCGCGGATAGCCGGCATGGTCGGCATGAAAGGAAAAGTAGTTCGGGATGACCCGGAGCGTCCCTGCCGCATCGAGGCAGAACTCGCCGGCCAGTACGCGCCGGATGATCTCGACCGGCGCGCCGACGTGACCCGGATGGGCAAGCGCATCGGCCAGTGCGTTGTGGTTCTCCGGCTGGTCGCACCACCGTGCCGCGGCGTCGAGAGCCACGAGCAGTCGCATGACGTTCTCGACGTGGCTTTCCGCCCAGTCGGGGCGCATGCCCAGCACCTTCTCCGGCGCGGAAGGCCAGATGTCCTGCTTGGCGGCTACGATCCTGCCCAGGCCCCGCTCGGACGCGACCATGTTCCATGGCGCACCGACGCAGAAGCCATCGATCGCGCCTGCTTCCAGCGCATCGGATGTCAGGGGCGGCGGGACGACGACAAGCCTGACATCCAGGTCGGGATCGATCCCACCGGCCGCCAGCCAGTATCGGAACTCGTAGTTGTGGGAGGAGAAGGGATAGGTCATGCCGAGCGTCGGCGGCGGCTCGCCCGCATCCTTCATCGCCCGTACCACCAGTGCCAGCGCCCGTGCATGTTCGAGTGCACCTGCACCCTCGGCAAGTCCGGCAGCGGCCTGCATGCGCGAAAACAGCCGCGTCGAGAGCGTGATCGCATTGCCGCCCCGCCCGAGCGAGAAGGGCGTGATCGTGGGGGACGGGTTGGAGCCGAGGCCGAGCATCGAAGCCACCGGCATCGGCGAGAGCATGTGCGCGATGTCGAACTGCCGAAAGGCCAGCCGGTCCCGGACATTGGCCCAGGAAACGTCTCGGACCAGTTCCAGCCGCAAGCCCTCTCGTTCCGCAAAACCGAAGACGGAGGCGGCGACCAGCACGGAGGCATCGACCAGCGGTATGAACCCGGCGCGAATGACCCGGACACCTTCGGGGCGCACCGCCGCGGGGGCTGGCAGGCTTGGTCCTGTCCGGTCGCTGCTCGTCGTCATGTCCATTACCGTCCTCGATAGGGAGTCCGCCCCGCCTGCCCTCAGAGCAGCAGTCGTGCGGCCGTCACAATGCTTTGGGCGATATCCGCCATCTTCTTCTTTTCATTCATCGCGGACTGGCGAAGCAGCGTGAACGCCTCCTCCTCCGACAGTCCGCGCATTTTCATCAGGATACCCTTCGCACGCTCGACGACCTTGCGCTCCTCGAGCGCCGAGCGGGCCTCCGCCAGTTCGCGCTGCAGGCGGCTGAAGGCGTTGAAGCGGCTCACTGCCATGTCCAGGATCGACTTCACCCGCTCCTTCTTGAGTCCATCGACGATATAGGCGGACACGCCCGCCTCGACCGCCGCCTCGATGGACGCCGTGTCCGACCTGTCCACGAACATCGCGATCGGACGCCCCACCGTGCGGGTCAACTGGAACAGGTGTTCCATCATGTCCCGGTTGGGGTTTTCGATATCGATGATGATGACGTCGGGCTGCAGCATGTCGATGGTCCGCGCCACGCCATTCACTTCCTGGATGACGGTGACCCGCTCATGCCCTGCCTCCCGCAGGCCCTCCTCGATGATCGAGGCGCGGATGGCGTTTTCGTCTATGACGAGGATCGTGAGTTCGGCCTGCGACATCCTCCAACGATGCCGCAGCGCAGCAAACCTGGCAAGCGGCATTGTCTAAAAAATATGCGATACATTGCGGTGACCAAAAATGGTTCAACGCTTTTCGTTCGTCTCGGACTCAAGCGGCCGGGACAACTCTGTCAAGGTCAGGCCGCCGTACTCTAGTTTGCCGGGGGCACGGGCCAGCCCTTGTCGGGGTCGACAGCAACCGTTTCATGCTTTTCCTGCCAGCCGTCCACGCCGCCGGGATACCAGTGGACACCGGTATAGCCCTGGGTCACGAGCCGCTTACCGGCATTCCAGCTTCCCCAGCATCGTGGCTGGCAGAAGACGACGATCGGTCTTGCCCGATCCCCTTGGGTCAGTTCTTCGACGCGGTCGAAGAATGCCTTCTCCCGCCCCGGCTCCAGCGCGGGCGCGCCGGCGCCCGGCAACCAGACGGCGTTCGGAAGGGAGCGATGGGTCGGCAACCAGAGCCGGTCCTCGGAAAATCCCTCGGGTTTCCTGTCGGCGGGACCGACGTCCAGAAGCACCGGGTCCTGCGGCAGGAGCGTCTCGAGCCCGGAAAGGTCGACGACTGAAGCACCTTGAAGCGTTTGCGGGGTCTCCCCGCGCATGGCGCCGGTCCAGATGCCTTCCGGCTCCTTCACCTCGGCGAAAGTCGTCCTCCCGCCGAGGAGAGCCAGCAAGATAGCAAACAGGATGACGAGCCGTGACCCTTGCATCGCCTCGCCCTCCTAGTTGGTTGCCGGTGGCAGGTCGAAGCTTTGCTCCCATTGTCCACCCTTGTTGTCCGAAGCTACCACCTTGATCGGGCCCTGGCCCTCCGGATCGAAGCGGAAGCCCATGGCGGGATTGGTGGAGAGCGAAATGTCGCCGACAACTTCCAGCACCGTCCGCTCGCCCTGGGATACGACCACCTTCTCCACATACCGGGGCGGGGTGTAGAGCCGGGTAAGCTGGTTCATCTGCATGCCGGTGAAATTCGGATGGCGGATCATCAGCGTCGCCTCGGCAGGTTGCCCCTGCTCCACGCTCTCCGCGAACTTCATGCGCATGTCGCCCATGCCCTTCATCGCCTCGGCGTCGCTCGGGCCGGACGGTGCCGAGCAGCCCCCGGAGGCCTTCACGAAGACCGCGTTGGAATAGAGCTTCCCGTCCTTGGTTTCGGCGACCGCGTGGATGTTGGTGTAGGTGTCCACCCGGACGCGAAGATCAAGCGTGCCGGCATCCGCGGCCGGACCGAAGGTGACGTGGGCAGCCAGGGGAACCGGATTGTCGTCGATGACGAGGTAGACCGACCTGATCTTGTCCTGTTCCGGCATGGTGAGAGTGATCGGCACGAGAGCGGCGTCCTGCGCCCGCGCGGGTGCATCGATCCTGATCAGCGTATCCGTCGGCACCACCTCGCGTTCCTCGAAGAGGTAGTCGACGATCTGCTGCCAGCGCTCCTCCCGCTCGGCGTCCACTTCGGAAGCATTGACACCCGGCGCCGAGACGATGCAGGCCATCGCCATCAGGGCAATCGAGAAGGTTCGTCGCATTATCGGCATCGTGTTTTCCTCCCTGCGTTACATGAGGGCTATTCCCATTCGAGTTCCTTGTAGGCCTGTATGACGTTGCGCCCGTGATAGTCCGCGGACATCTCCCAGCCTTCCGCCTCCTCCAGGGCCACTTCGCGACTGGCCGCGTCGATCGAAAGTCCCTTGGCGATCGCCCGCCGGGCACCGTCGCGGAGCGCGGCAAGATAGGCGACCTGCCTGTTCATGGCCTGGTCGAAACCCACCAGCGCCGGACCGTGGCCCGGCACCGCGCGAGCCGCGCCAAGTCCTTTCAGCTTTTCCGCCTCCGCCAGCCATCCCGTGACACTCCCGTCCACTGACGGAATACGGTCCACGAAAAGCAGGTCGGCGGGAAAGAGCGTTCCGGTCGACAGGTCGAGCATCGACAGGTCGCAATCGGTATGAGCCGTGGCATGAGCCGTGAGCCGCAGCCGGCGATCGCCGAAATCGATCTCGGCAACACCGTCGACGACGCGGCTGGGATAGACCACCTCACCGACGTCCTGTGCCCCGAGAACCTCCACCAGCCGCTCGCGGTAGTAGTCCCCGCGCGCATCCAGCGCGGCCCTCAGGCGATGATGCCCGAGGAATTCCGGCTGGTCCCCGATGAAGGCGGCGGCCCCGAAACAATGATCGGGATGGACATGCGTCAGGACCACGTGCCGGATCGGTTTTCTGCTCCGCTCCCGGATCCGCGCCCTCAGCCAGTTTCCGTCCGCCAGGCTGCCGCCGGGATCGGTGACGAGAACGCTGTCTCTGCCAACGATGAACCCGATATTGGCGATCCCGCCCCGGTTGACCGGCGACGCTTCCTCGTGCGGCGCCTCCCGGACGAAGAGGCCGCCGCCCAGTTCCTTCAGCCCCGCATCCTGGCTGGCGAAACCGGGCCGGGAGATGCAGCAGAGGCAGAGGCCGAGCACCATGGCCTCGCGGCGGGTGATGCGCCCGCTGGTCGCAAGCTGGTCGGCATAGTCGACGGGATGAAACCTTTCGCTCGACATTGTCCAAGATATCACGCTTGCCGGCTGCCCGGTAGCGTCCTCTCCTTGATCCTGACCGCAACTGGTCGTGACCAGCCTCCGGGGAAAGCCATCCACGGATCGCCCTCGCGTGAAAGGTCACCGGCTGCGGACGGCTCCGCCCGACCGGCCGGTGACGATCGCGATCAGGACGGAAGCGCTCCGGATTTCTTCGCCACCCAGGTCGCGACGTAATCCATCAACGGAGGCGAGAGGCAGTCATAGGGCTCCAGCCCGAGCTGCCGCAAGCGTGCCCGGATCCCATCCATGCGGCTGGGATCGACACCGGACTCGATGATCGACGAAACGAAGGCCGCGAATTCCGGCGGTGCCCAGCCCGCCTCCTGGAAGCGCTCCGGATGAACGAAATCAAGCCCCTGGAAGGCATGCTCCCTTTCCACCGGGCCATACATGTGGACGCCGCAGTCCCGGCAGGCGTGGCGCTGGATCAGTGCGGACGTGTCCACCACCTGCAGCTTGTCGCCGTTTTCCAGGACGGTCACCTTATCGTGCGGCACGACGGCGACGACCGAGAAGACGGTTCCCTGGGGTTTCCAGCATTTCGTGCAGCCGCAGACGTGGTTATGCGCAACCTGCCCCTCGATCTTCACCTTGACCGGTCGATCCGTGCAGGCACAGACCAGCGTCCCCCCTGAAAAGCCGGGATCGGCCGGTTTGACGCCATTGTCGACGGCCGGATGTATGCGGACTTCACTTTCCATGACATGCCACCTCCCCTGTTGGGCCGAAGCGGGTCCGCTGTCCGGGCCGTCTTCGACGTTGAAGCTGCGCGCCGGCCGTCCTCAGTAGACGACGACGCTCCTGATGCTCTTTCCGCCATGCATGAGTTCGAAGCCGCGGTTGATGTCCTCCAGGCCCATCGTGTGGGTGATCATCGGGTCGATCTCGATCTTGCCTTCCATGTACCAGTCGACGATCTTCGGCACGTCGGTCCGCCCGCGCGCGCCGCCGAAGGCGGTGCCCATCCAGGTGCGGCCGGTGACCAGCTGGAAGGGGCGGGTGGAGATTTCCTGGCCGGCGCCGGCGACCCCGATGATCACCGACTTGCCCCAGCCGCGATGCGAGGCTTCGAGCGCCTGCCGCATGACCTTGGTATTGCCGGTGCAGTCGAACGTGTAGTCGGCGCCGCCGATCTGGTCGGCCCCGCGCTTTGTCATGTTGACGAGATAGGCGACGATGTCGTCGCCGGCCTCCGTCGGGTTGACGAAATGGGTCATGCCGAAGCGCTCGCCCCATTCCTTGCGGTCGTTGTTGAGATCGACGCCGATGATCATGTCGGCGCCGGCGAGCCGCAGCCCCTGGATGACGTTGAGGCCGATGCCGCCGAGGCCGAAGACGATGGCGGTCGCGCCGATCTCTACCTTGGCCGTGTTGATGACGGCGCCGATCCCGGTCGTCACGCCGCAGCCGATGTAGCAGATCTTGTCGAAGGGCGCGTCGGGATTGACCTTGGCGACGGCGATCTCCGGCAGGACGGTGTAATTGGCAAAGGTCGAGCAGCCCATGTAGTGGTGCAGCTTCTCGCCGTTGATGGAAAAGCGCGACGTGCCGTCCGGCATCACGCCCTGGCCCTGGGTGGCACGGATGGCGGTGCACAGGTTGGTCTTGCGCGAGAGGCAGGACGGGCACTGCCGGCATTCCGGCGTGTAGAGCGGAATGACGTGGTCGCGCTTCTTCACCGAGGTGACGCCCGGCCCGACATCGACGACGATGCCGGCGCCCTCATGCCCGAGGATGGCCGGAAACAGCCCTTCCGGATCGGCGCCCGAGAGCGTGAAGTCGTCGGTGTGGCAGATGCCGGTCGCCTTGATCTCGACCAGCACCTCGCCCGCCCGCGGACCCTCCAGCTGAACGGTCATGATCTCAAGCGGCTTGCCGGCAGCAACGGCAACGGCGGCGCGAACGTCCATGGTAGTCACTCCTTCTGTCCCCGTCAGACCCGCTCGGGGGCCCTCTCGTCTGCCTGCGCGCCTCGCGGAGCAAAGCGCACTCCGATCAATCCGCGTCACTGCGTTATCGCATGGTCCTTCTCGTCGAGCAGCGGCACGCCATAGTCCAGCAGCAAGCTGTTTATGTCGCGCTGATGCTCGCGGATGTACGTGTTCAGGGTGCGCTTCCACTCCTGGTCCGAAGGACGCACGCCCATGGTGATGCGATAGATCATGCGTTGCCCCGCCTTCTCCTTGATCAGCGGCACGACGGCGAGATCGGCATTGGCCCGCTTGACGTAATAGCCGGCCATCGGTCCCCAGATCACCGCGGCATCGATCACGCCGTTCAGCATGTCCCGGATCATCACCTCCGCCATGGACGGCGCGACCCGGGTATCGATCATCAGCGGGTAGACCTTGGCTTTGCGCATCAGCCCGCTCGTCGCCATGTTGGCCGAGGGGGGCGTCCCCTCCACCACGCCGATGCGCTTTCCCGCCAGGCGGGCATCCGTCAGGGTCTCCACGCCCGCCAGGTCTCCATCCTGCTTGTAAACGATCACGTAGGCGGAGCGGTAATAGGCATTGGTATTCTGGACCAACTCATCGCCCTGGGCATAGCCCATGATGATGTCACAACGATTTGCACCCAGCGTATTGCGTACGAAGCCTGTAATAGACGGGAACCACGTATAGGCGACGGAACTCCGGCCCGTTGCCGTCGCGACCATCTTGGCAAGCTTGTCCTCGAAGCCTTCGCCGCTCTCGTCGGTGAAGGGCATGTTGGACGGATCGGCGCAGACGCGCAGCACCTCGGGATCGACCAGTTCGCCGGCCGCTCCCAATCCCGCGGTCTGGGCCTGCGCCCCGAGGGGAACAAGAAGGGCCGCACAGACCAGAAGGAGCCTTGCCGCCATAAGGCCAGAGGTGCTCGCCATCTCACCCACCCATGCAGGAGGCTTCGTAATCCTTCGCCGCCTGCGGCTTGTCCGCCTTCTTGGGCGGTCGCCCCCGTGGCGCCGCATCCACCGCACGCGCGCGAAGATAAATGTATATGTCGTCCAGGTAGCAGTAGACGTTCTTGTTGTCCCCGAACGCCGGCATGACGTTTTCCTTGCCGCCTCCGACGTTCTTGCGCCCCTCTGCAACGACCGACAGGAAGGTCGCGTAGTCCATGTCCTTCATGCTCTGCGCCAACGCCGGAGCATAGCTGGACCCGACACCGTCAGGTCCGTGGCAGACGTGACAGTCCGAATGATATCGCCGGTAACCGCTGAACGTGTACCAGTCGACGGTGCCATTCTCGATCTTGAAGGTCGGGGTCCCTTCCGCATCGAAGAACTTGCCGTCCTCCTCGGAAACGGCGGCGGCCTTTTCCTTGGAATCTGCTGATATGGCGATGGCGGGGATCAGGACGGAAATGGAGGCGGAAAAGGCTAACGCTAAGAGACGAAAATTCATCAAGAAACCTCACGCTCACTTGCGGCATGGTCCGTTCCCGGACGTACGAATCTGGCAATCCGCGACGCGATCGCCACCGGGCTGCAACCGGGCGGCCATTGGCGCCCGGTTGCCTGTCAGCGATATGCTCAGTCCGGCAGGCCGAAGACGGTCAGCTGCCCTCCGAGGGTCGTATAGTCCGCGAGGGCAGCATATCCGCCCACGGCGCCAAGTCCGGCCGTGCCGACAACCTGGCTTTCGTCTCCCTGGCCGCGGCCCTGGTCGACGGCTCCATGCCAGGCCGCTGCGTTTTCCGGATTGAGCAGGCCACCGGCGAGACCGATACCCGCCCAGCCACCGACACCCGACAGGACCGCGATGTACTGCTTGCCGTTGTGCTCGTAGGTGTTGATGTTGCCGATGATGCCGGAGGGGGTCTTGAACTTGTAGAGTTCATTCCCGTCCATATCGACCGCCTTGATGTAGCCTTCCAGCGTACCGTAGAAGACCACGTCGCCGGCTGTCGTCAGGGCGCCGGACCAGACCGAGAACTGCTCGGGCTTCGACCAGACGATTTCACCCTTGGCGGCATCCCAGGCAATGAAATTGCCCATTCCGCCGTGGCTGTCGGGGGCCGGATACATCGAGACCGTCGCCCCGACATAGGGCTGTCCTGCCGTGTAGCTCACCCTGTAGGGCTCGTAGTCCATGCAGACATGGTTGGTCGGCACGTAGAACAGGCCCGTCTTGGGGGAGTAGGATGCCGGCTGCTGGTCCTTGGTCCCGAGTGCGGCCGGGCAGACGCCGGTCGTGTTCGTATCTTCCCCGTTATTGTCGGTCGAATACTGGGCCACGACCTGAGGCCGGCCGTACTGGTCACTGTTGGGGTCCATGACGACTTCTGTCGCCCAATTCACCTTCGGATCGTACTTTTCGGCGACCAGAAGCTCGCCGGTGTTGCGATCGAGGGTATAGGCGAAGCCGTTGCGGTCGAAATGCACGAGAACGTCGCGCGGTTGACCGTTGATCTCCATCGCATCGACGAGGATGTTCTCGTTGACGCCGTCATAGTCCCATTCGTCGTGCGGCGTCATCTGGTAGAGCCACTTGGCCATGCCGGTATCCGCATCGCGCGCCATCAAGGTCATGGACCAGCGGTTGTCGCCGGGGCGTTGTACGGGGTTCCAGGTGGACGGGTTTCCGGTACCGTAGAAGACCAGGTTGGTCTTCGGGTCGTAGGAGAACCATCCCCAGGTCGTTCCGCCGCCGGTCTTCCACTGCTCCCCTTCCCAGGTATTGGTGCCGGAGTCGGCCCCCACGGGCTTGCCGAGATGGGTGGTCTTTTCCGGATCGATCAGGGTCTCTGCATCGGGGCCCATCGAATAGGCTTTCCACGCCAGCGAACCGTCCTTCAGGTTATAGGCCGCCGTCCAGCCCCGCACGCCGAACTCGGCGCCCGAAACCCCGATGATCACCTTATCCTTGACCACCATGGGCGCGGCCGTTCCGGATTCGCCCTTGCCGCCGTCGATCTGGTCGCCGTTCTTTACCGACCAGACTACCTCGCCGGTCTTGGCGTCGAGCGCCACAACCGTCGTGTCCGCCTGGTTCAGGATGATCTTGCCGTCGCCATAGGCCACGCCGCGGTTCACGGTATCGCAGCACATGATGCCGATGACGTTCGGATCCTGCCGCGGCTCGTACTTCCAGAGGATCTTGCCGTCGTTGTTGAGATCGAGGGCGTAGACGATGTTCGGGAATGGCGTGTGGACATACATCACGTCGCCGATCACCAGTGGACCGCCTTCATGCCCGCGCAGGACGCCGGTCGAGAAGGTCCACTTGGGCTGCAAGGTCTTCACATTGTCCTTGGTTATCTGGTTGAGCTCGGAATATCGGCGGTTCGCGTAATCGCCGGTGGGCATTGCCCAGTTCTTGGAATCTGAAGCAAGGGCAGTCAGTTCGTCGTTGGCAAGTGCCGTGCTGGCCAAGGCGGCCGCCACAAATCCGGCGGCAGTCAGAGACAGACAGGCAGAGGTTTTGGTCAGGCGCATGCGAAGTCCTCCCGATGCGGTTATCACCCGAGGCTCGTCATCGCGGCACGACTGGTCCCACAAGACCAGGTTTGCCGGTCATGAGCGTTCATGCTGTCTGGGATCGCCTTCCGTCAGCGTGTCACTGTGTCCATCGAGATGAGCAGCGGGCACCGAAGCTGCCAGCCCGATTGGCACCTACGAAGCTTTGCCCCTCCCATAAGACAAAGCCTTGAAGCCGGACGACCAGAAGAAGGATAGGGCACAATACCGGCCTAGGCAAGAATAAATACACGGAAATGGTGCAGTGCAAAAGTATTGCTGCATCGCAGCAGTCATAAAAACTACACTCCAAGGCGTTTAATGCTTGAGCACGCGGCATAGATTTCTATGATTATACTTGTATATTCTGGTCACGCGCACTTTTGGTTGCGCCGCCCACTTTTCGGAGATCGCTCTGTGATGCCCGTCCGGAAATACCTGCCGTTGGCGTTCACCGCAGCCCTGATGTATGCCGGCGGCGCCCATGCTGCTTCCGACTATCCGACGGTCGCCGTGGTCGACTATGTGTTCGGATGCATGAAGGCCAACGGCAATTCGCGCCAGGCTCTGGACAGTTGCTCCTGCTCCATAGACGTCATTTCATCGATCATACCCTACGCCCGTTACGAGGAAGCGGAAACCTTTCGCAGCCTTGGCCTGATCACGGGCGAGCGGGGCGTCCTGTTTCGACAGAGCGCACCGGCCCGGTCCGCCACATCGGACCTCCGCCGCGCCCAGGCGGAAGCGGACGTTCGCTGCTTCTGACGGAGATCAGCACGGGTCTTCCGGATCGGCAAAGCGTCGCCTGAACTCGAAGGCCAGGCGGTCGAGTTGTTCGGCGTCCCTTTCAGGTCGCGCCACATCGACGTCGAACACGCCGACGACATGCGCCGGCCGCGGCGAAAGCACGATGATCCTGTCGGCGAGGAACAGCGCTTCGAGAAGGTTATGGGTGACCATCAGCGCGGTAGTGCGTCGCGCCGACCAGACCGTCACCAGCAAGCGGCGCAGTCTCTCCGCGGTTGCCTCGTCGAGCGAGACGAAGGGTTCATCGAGGAAAAGGATGGAAGGCTCGGCCGCAAAGGCGCGGGCCAGAGCAACGCGCCTCGCCAGGCCGAGCGACAGCTCCCCCGGATAAAGCGTCTCCAGGCCTGAAAGGCCGAGGGTTTCAAGCAGGTCGCCGAGCGCGGCGTGCCTGAGCGACGGAGGCAATGTCAGCCGGATGTTCTGTTCCACCGTCCGCCACGGCAGGAGGACCGGCTCCTGGAAGACCGCGGCGATCCGGTCGCTCCCCTCCAGCGGCATCCGGACCGTGCCCGAGAAGCGGCGATCGAGGCCGAGCAGGATGCGCAATGTCGTGGTTTTCCCGCATCCCGACGGGCCGAGGAGACAGGCGAACTCTCCTTGCCTGACCTCGAAGGAAAGGTCCCGCAGCGCCACGACGTCCACGCCTTCCGTCGAGCGAAACGTCTTTTCACGGATATCGACCTTAAGCGGCGCGGCGACGCCAGCGGCTTGCATGCTGTTCAATGGGCTGCACCACAACAAGTTCGATCGTCAACATGACGGCCACGAAGGTCAGGGTATAGGCCAGGATCCCCGCGACGTCGAATATCTGGAAATAGAGATAGATCTGGAAGCCGACGCCGTTCGACCTGCCGAGCAGTTCCACGACGAGGACGATCTTCCAGATCAGGGCAATGCCCGAACGCGATGCCGCGGCAAAATAGGGCTGGAGCTGCGGCATCAGGACATGGCGGATTCGATCGAGACGCGTCAGCCTGTAGACCTGCGCCATCTCCATGAAGCGTTCGTCGAGTGCCCGCGCGCCCTCGCGCATCGTGACCACGACATTGGGAATCTTGTTGACCGCCACGGCTCCGATCGCCGCAGCTTCGGTGAGCCCGAACCAGATATAGGCAAGGACGATGATCACCAGCGCCGGGATGTTCAGGAAGAGAACGAGCCACGGATCGAAGAAGGAATCCAGCCGTCCTTGCCGCCCGAGCAGGACACCGATCACCGTCCCCACCGCCATGGCGATGACATAGGCCGCGGCCACCCGCCACAATGTCATCATCAGGTTGAAGGGGAGATCGCCGTTGATCGTGTCCGCGACGATCACCCGCCAGACCTCCGCCGGCGGCGGCAGTGCCCGGCTGGGCCAGAGCTCGGCCACGACGCTCCAGACCAGTACCAGGCCCGCCAGCGACGCTGCGCTCGTGGCAAGCGGCAGCAGCGCGGGCAGATTGCGTCCGCCAGGATCGTTTCGCCCGGACCGCAGGCCATCCGTCGCCCCCTCTTCACCCCTCATGCCTTCAATGCGGTCCAGTAGGTGCCGGGCGCTATGCGGGGCGCCTTTCCGACAAGCTTCTCGCCGCCCAGTGCGGCAAGGACCCCGTAGAGCTTTGCGGCATCAGCTTCCTCCTCCGCGACGGGACGGTTCGGAATGCCTTCGCGATATCGATCCCGCATCACCTCCAGGGTACGCCCGTCCGCGCGGACCAGGGGCGCAAGCCGCTGCCATTCCGGATCCGACGTCGCAAGCAGCGCCTTCGCCTCGGCGCTTGCTCGAATGAAATTCAGCGCTACGGCCTCGTTTCCATCGGCCCACTCCTCGCGGAACACGTAGCCGAGCGCGGATACCGGCCCCGATGCGCCGAGGCCCCGCGCGGCATCGTCGGCGCCGAGCATCCTGCGGAAACCCTGCGCCTCGAGACGAGCACAGAAATGCCAGAAGTTCAAAACCGCATCGAGTTCTCCAGAAAGAGCCTTTTCCGCCAGGAGCGGAGGCGCGCCGTAGACGATCTCCGCCTCCTCGGTTAGGTCAAGCCCGTGATCCTGCCGGGCGAGCCCCTGGATCAGAAGCCAGCTCTTGTCCAGCGGACCGCCCGCCACGCCGATCTTCTTCCCGACCAGGTCGGGAAGCTGCCGAAGCCCCGCGTCTTCCTTGACCATGATGGCGCCGACCGCCGTGGAATAGGGAGCAAGCGTAAGCGCCTCGCCTTCCGAGCGCTGGCGCGAGACCCAAAGCCAGTCGGAGACGATGATGTCGAGATCGCCGGCGAGCATCGCGACATTGGTCGCATCCTCCCCGGCGAAATCGAGAACCTCGACCTCCACACCGTTCTTCCGGTCGAGACCATGATGCTTGATGGTATCCAGCTCCCAGCTGACGGTCCCGAACTTCAGGACACCCACCTTTATCTTCGGCAAATCCGGCGCCCCGAACGCGGGAGGGCCAAAGGCGGCAGCAGCCAGCATCCCAAGGCCCAGTCCGCCAAGTTCACGTCTCGAAATATCCATGTCACCCCCCAAGGCGGCCCGCCCTCAAATGTCCCGGCTCCCGTCCGGATAGACGCATTTCCAACGCATGATCTTCAGCGCGGGCCGGCCTTCCGACCACCGCGCGATACGGCTTGGTGCGGAAACCATGCACTGCATGAGCGAACCCTGGCTCTCGAAATATAGGTGCTCGTTCCGGCAGCTCGTGGGGCTGGCGAACAGGCAGACGGTCAGGACAAGATCGACGATATTCAAAGGGGGCACCCTTTTTCGCATGAACGAACATTCTGCGCGTATCGCACCCGCATCGGACGCGCACGGCAGCATCGGCTCGTCAAGGTGCCCGATGAAAAGCCACCGTGAGAATAGGCTCCGGGCGGACCTCCGTCAACCGAGAGCCTCGGTGATGGCGCGGCTTGCCCGGTGTTGACTCGGCAGGACGAAGGCCTAACTTCTTTTGCGCGTGCGGCCCGATGGGTTGGAGCAGGTGGTCGTCATGCAAGTGGAGACTTCTGGGAGGAAGCAGCATGCAACTTACGGCAATTGCGGGGGCCGTCGGCCTCTTCGTCGCGATGGCGGGGCAGTGTCTCGCGCAGGACGCTGCCGCCGGCGAAAAAGTGTTCACCAAGTGCAAGGCATGCCACATCGTCGACGGCGACACCAATAAGATCGGCCCGTCTCTCAAGGGGGTCGTCGGTCGTACCGCGGGTACGCATGAAGGCTTCAAATATTCCAAGGCCATGGTCGAGGCCGGAGAGAAGGGCACCGTCTGGAGCGACGAAACCCTGAGCGCATATCTTCGCGAGCCCAAGGCCTACATCAAGGGTAACAAGATGGCCTTCGTCGGCCTGAAGAAGGACGAGGACCTCGCGAACGTCATCGCCTATCTCAAGCAGTTCCCGTAATCCTACCTGTCTTCCATCGTCTGCGAGATTGTCTTGGCGAGAGCATACAGGCGCTGCTCGATCAATGTCGGCACCTCGCAGACGAAGGTCAGCGACTGAACCCTTTCCTGGAATATCCTTGTCTGGAAGACGAGCCTGTCGTTTCGGACGGCAATCTCGTTGGGATCGACATTCGTTTCCTTTCGTAAGGCATCGACCGCAGATCCCTCCTTGCGCAGGGCGTCCGCCATGTCCCTTTGCTTGTGGGCATATCGGCCGATACCGCTGATGACCTGCGACCGCTCTTGGTTCATCTCGTCGAAAAGCCCCATCATCAGCTTGCCCAGTTGCGCATGCCGCTCGTCCGGCGTCAGCCTTGCGGCATAGTCGCGGATCATCTGCTCGGCTTCTGGAAGTGGCATCCGCCGTGCGGAGATCTCGGCGACGAGCCGGACAACGCTTGCATCGCCTTCCCATTGCTCGGCGGCAGCCGGCAGTTCCGGGCCGCTCCAGATCTGCGCCAGCGAAAGTTCCGGCACCTTGCGCTGGATGCATGGCCAGTCCGGATCATGTCCCTGGGCTGCGCAAGCTTGCCCGAAGAGGGCGCCCTGCAGCATGAACGACACGATGCATGCCGTCGTCATACGCGCGGAAAATCTCATGTGTTTCCTCCTGCGTCCCGCCTGCGGCTGAGCAGGCCTTTCGATGGGTCATAGGCATAGATCGCGCCGCCGAGGAAAATCACGATACACCCGATCACCACCGCCAGCGAATGCCAATCTATCTGGCCGTAAAGCGCGAACCGCACCAGTTCAACGGCATAGGTGAAAGGGTTGGCGAGGCAGATCTTGTAAAGAAGCGGACTTGCTTCCTGGATGCGCCAGAGCGGGTAAAGGGCGGAAGACGCGAAATACATCGGGAAGATCACGAAGTTCATGATGCCCGCGAAATTCTCCAGTTGCTCGATCAGCGACGAGAGCAGCAGGCCGAGCGCGCAGAGCATCACGCCGGCGAGAAACAGCGCCGGCAGGACGAAGAGATAGCCGGCGACAGGAGGCTTCACGCCCCAGAACCAGGCAATCGCCAGGAAGACATAGACCTGCAGGATCGAGACCGTGACACCGGCGAGAAGCTTGGAGACGAGCAGGAACCAGCGTGGGAAGGGGCTGACCAAGAGCGTCCTCATATTCCCCATTTCCCGGTCGTAGACCATCGACAGGGAGGACTGCATGCCGCTGAACAGGAGGATCATGCCGCACAATCCGGGGGTTATGTAGACCTCGTAGAGGACGTAGGTCCTGTAGGGCGGAATGATCGATACGCCCAGCACCTGCCGGAAGCCGGCGGCAAAGACGAACAGCCACAAGAGCGGGCGTACCAGCGAGGAAATGAAGCGTTCCCGCTGGTTGAGGAAACGCAGCGCCTCCCTGACGACAATGCCGCGAAAGCAGACGAGGTACTGGCGCAGACCGAAGCCGGACCTGCGGCCGCGCTCGGCGGCGGGAGCATCGGCTTCCATCGGCAAACTCATCGCAGCACCTCCGTCTCCTGCAGGCCGGATTGCGTGAGGACCCCGAAGGCCTCGGCGATATCTTCACTTCCCGTGGAAGAAACAACCTCGGAGACGCGACCGTCGGCCAGCACGCGTCCCTTGTGGAGGAGGACGACGCGATCGCTGCCGTCTACCTCGTCGATCAGGTGCGTCGCCCACAGCACGCTGATACCCTCGTCCGCCACGAGGCCCCTTATGGTCGCGAGGATTTCTGCGCGAGACTGGATGTCGAGACCGACGGTGGCCTCGTCCAGCAGAAGCAGCGGCGGGCGGTGGAGCAAGGAACGGACGATCTCGACGCGGCGCATCTGGCCGCCCGACAGCGCCCTTACCTTGTCGTGAAGGCGGTCGCCCATTCCGACCTGCTGCAGCAGCTCGGCGATCCGCTCGCGCGCCTCCGTACGGCCGATGCCGTGCAGGGACGCATGATAGGCGAGGTTCTGGTGGACGCTGAGATCGACATCCAGCGTACGGGCCTGGAACACGATCCCGAGTTCGCGAAGCGCTTGTCCCGGACGCCTTGCAACGTCGTGCCCGAAGATACGGATCGAGCCGTGCCGGGTCTCGTACAGATGGCAGATCAGCGAAAACAGCGTCGTCTTCCCGGCACCGTTGAGACCCAGCAGGACCGCGAAACGGCCCTGCGGGACCGTAAAGGACACGTCCGAAAGCACCTGTTTGCGCCCGTAGGCGTGGCTTACTTCGGATACGTCCAGGGCGGCAGGCGGGACCATGGCCTCATTTGCCTTCACGTGCTGCATGATCCCGCCTTCTTCAGCCGTTTCCTGCTACTTGATGGTAATCGTGCCCTGCATGCCCTTGTCGACAAGATCCGGCACCGACCAGGTATAGGTTCCCGGACGGACCGTGGTGAACTGCACCAGCATCGTGCCCTCGGCGTCGAATTCCAGCCAGGCGGGCGCGCCGTTCATGTGCACTTCGAGATCCTCGATGACGATCTGGTTCATCCAGACGTTGCGGAAGAGATCCGTGTGGAACTTGTATTCCAGCCCCGCCGCCGAGGTGATCTTCCAGCGGTAGCCCTGCCCGGCGATCAGTTCGAAGTCCTTCTGGTTTACCGCGAAACTGTCCTCCGCCGAGCCAAGAATCAGTTCGGGCACGTCCTTGCTCGCCCGCGTCACCTGCTCCGTTGCCGCGGCCGCGGGAGCCGGCGCATCGTCATCGTCGTTATCGGCATCCTGCGGGAATGCAGGCGTCACGGACATGGCGATCGCCATGAATGCTGCGAGAGCTGGTCTGCTAAGATATTCCATTTTCAGTCCTCCTCCTTGAGACGCAGAAACTATTGCGGCGATACGACCACTCCCCACGGCAGGGCGCCCACCGTGACCGACTGGACCGGCTCGTCCGTCGCGACATCGATGAAGGTGATGTCGTTCGAAATGCCGTTGGTGCTGATGATCGTCTTCTGGTCCGGCGTGAACGCAAGTTGCCAGACGCGCTGCCCGACGAGCACGTACTTCTCGACCTCGTAGGTCTCGGTGTCGACGACGGCGACACGATTTGCCGGGCCGAGCGCGACATAGGCCTTCTTGCCGTCCGCGGTAATCCGCACGCCGACCGGCTGAATTGCCTCTGAGCGCAGGCCCGGAATCTCGAAGGAGATCTTCTGCTTGATCTCGCGACTGTCGTTGTCGATCACCGAGACGGTGCCGCCGATCTCCGCACTCACCCAGACCTCCGAATTGTCCGGCTTGAACTCGGCAAACCGCGGACGGGAATCGACGAGCACATTGTGGGTGATCTCGTTCGAGGACGTGTCGATGAAATGCGCCATGTTGGTCGTCTCGGACGTATTTACCATCGTCTTGCCGTCCGGGCTGATGCCCATTCCCTCCGGCTCCACGCCGACAGGGATTTCCGCCACCACGCTCTTGCCGTCGAGGTCGATGACGGTCACCAGGTTGTCGTCCTCGTTGGCCACATAAAGCGTCTTGCCGTCCGGCGAGAGCACGAAGAGTTCGGGGTCCGGCCCTGAAGGCAGCGATCCGACGATCTCGTTCGTCGCCGTATCGATGATCTCGATCGTGTCGTCGTCACTGGCACACAGGTAGATGAACTTGCCGTCATGGGAGATGGTGATCCCACGGGGCCGCTGGCCGACATCGATCGTGCGGACCACCTCCATCGTGGTGGAATCCACCACGGTCACCGTATTGTCCTTCTCGTTCGAGACATAAACCATATAGGCCGACGCCGGTGTTGCCATGCAAACCCCGACGGCAAGCACACTTGATAAAAAGGTCAGTCTTCCAGGCATTCGGTTCTCCTCCTCACACGTTTTCAGTCCAGCACGCATTGGGTTTCCGGCTGATCGACACCGAGCGTATCCAGTTCGGACACCTGGTGCAGAAAGCCCTCCTGCGGCGAGGTCGAGACGACCGAACGAGCATCGCCGAGGAAGATCGGCTGGCGAAGCTGCCCGTTCCACGGACGGAAGGTCAGCTTCTGGCCCTTGAATGCCGCGATCGCAAAGTCATCGCTCCGCAGGAAGTCGGCCGTCTTCCCGGGGTCGTCGGCCTGGATGCGCGTCACCGCCTCCCCGACAACCCGCACGGCCGTCCACGCGGCCATGTCCTTCCACAGCATCCGCCGGCCGGTGGCCTTCACGAAGCGGTTCTGGATTTGGGTACCGCCCCACTGCTCGCTTGCCGGGTGCCATGCCGACGGGATGAGGCCGGCCGTGCCGGCGACGGGACGAGGGGTCCAGGTCCGAAAGGGCACATAGGTGCCGAACACCTCGCTCTCATCGGCCACCAGAACGACGTCATGCTCGGGAAAATCCTGGGTGAAGACCGGCATCTGCCGCTGGATCTGGACTACGCCGGAATCCGTCCTGCGGGCCGTACCGGTGTCGGTAAACTCCTTCTCGAAGACGATCTCGCCGCCGAAGCGCGTTGCGGCGCGGCGAAGCGCCTCCGCGAAAAGCTTGTCCCTCTCGTGGGAACCGTGGACCAGCACCCAACGGGGCCATTGCTTCCAGATGAGATACTGGGCCAGCCCGTCGGCAAGCATGCTGCGCGTGGGTGCCGTGTGGAAGACGTTCGCACTGCAGGCTTCTTCCCGCAGCCGATCATCCGTCGCCCCGACATTGAAGAGCAGTACCCCCCGGTCGCGCGCGAGGTCGGTGATCGACAGAAGCTGCTCGGCAGAAAGGTCCGCGAGGATATGGTGCGCACCCTTCGAAATCAGCTCCTCCGTCGCCGCGACCACGTCGGCATCGAGAGGCACCTCCACCACGTCGAGCGTGTAGGTCTGGCCCAGGAAACTGCCGGTCGTGTTGTTGTCCGCAATCGCCACCTCGGCGCCGGCGACCCCTTCGTCACGCGGAGCGACATCCAGCACGGAGAGCGCAAGCTGAGGTTCGTACGACCTGAGGTAACCCAGCCTGACGTCCACCCTGGGCGGGCCCGCCTGCTGGGCCACGGCAGTCGATGCGGCGGAGAAGACCGTAAGAACGGCAAGAAATGCAAGCGGCAGGACAACTGGCACCGGATTCCTCCAGACAGGAAAACAGGTCCCGATTGTGGTCGGGACGACGGATTTTCGGTGCCAGTTTCAAAACTATCCGGTGATCGAAATTAATCAACCCCACTATAGGCAGGAAACACGCCCAAGATTTTGTGAGCCGGTCAGGGGCTTGGATGTTGAGATATTAGGCGTATGCTAACAACGGCTCCAGAATGGCGCCGCATGGAAGGAGGAAACAATGAAGAAGACATGGAAGAAGCCGGCAATGTGCACCGTTGCTGTCGGGATGGAGATGTCGCGTTACTTTCCTGCCCAACTCCCCGCCAAGAAGTAACTGATCCACCGTCTCATTCGCGAGACGCGGATGGGACGGTCCTCGCATGCTAGGACGGCCGGGCATTTCGCTGCGGTGGCGGAGAGGCATTTGATGTGGCTGACGATCCTGGGATCCGCCGCCGGTGGCGGCTTTCCCCAGTGGAACTGCAATTTCCGACTAAGCCGAGCGGCCCGGAAGGGCATGGAGGGCGTCAGGGAAAGAACGCAATCCAGTCTGGCCGCCTCCGCCAATGGCTCCGCCTGGGTCATCTTCAACGCGTCACCCGATATCCGCCAGCAGATCGCGGCGACGCCTGAACTGCAACCGGCCGTGGATGCGCCCCTCCGCTCGACACCGATTGCCGCGGTCGTCCTCACCAATGCCGACGTCGACCACATTGCGGGGCTTCTCAGTCTCCGCGAACGGCAGGCCTTCGTGATCTACGCCACCCGCCGGGTGCTGGACGTTCTCGCTCAGAACTCGATCTTCAACGTCCTCGACCCCGCGATCGTCAAGAGGCGCGAACTGGTCCTTGAGCATCCCACCCCCATCCTGGACCGGGAAAACCGGCCGACGGGCCTGACCGTGGAAGCCTTCCCGGTTCCGGGCAAGGTAGCCCTCTTCCTGGAGGACGAGACCATGGCCGAGGCAGGCTTCGGAACACAGCCGGGTGATACCGTTGGCGTCCGGATCTCATCGGATGCGGATGATGAAGCAGCCTTCTACGTTCCGGGATGCGCGGCGATCGACAGTGACCTCAAGGCGCGTCTTCACCGGGCACGATGTCTGCTCTTCGACGGCACGGTCTACACGGATGACGAGATGCTCGCCTCGGGCGTCGGCACGAAGACCGGGCAGCGCATGGGCCACCTGCATATCGCCGGTGCGTCCGGTTCGGTTGCGGGCCTTTCGGATACGGAGGTGGGACGCCGCATCTTCGTCCACATCAACAATACCAATCCCATCCTTGACGAGGGCTCCCCTGAAGCGGAGGCGGTGCGTCGCGCCGGCTGGGAGATCGCCTATGACGGGATGGAGGTGCGGCTGTGAACGAGTTTGCGCAAGCGGCACGGGGCGGGCTTTCGCCGCAAACGCTGGAGCAGGTCCTCCGCGAGGTCGGCGCCAGCCGCTACCACAACCGCCACCCGCTTCACCAACAGATGACCGCGGGCCTCCTGTCAAAGGTGCAATTGCAGGCATGGGCACTCAACCGCTATTGCTACCAGGCTGTCATCCCGCGCAAGGACGCAATGATCGTCGCCCGCGCCGGGGACCCCGCCTTTCGCGCCGAATGGCGAAAGCGGATCGAGGATCACGACGGCACCGACGGGTGGAACGGCGGGATCGCGCGATGGCTGAAGCTCGCGACGGGTCTCGGTCTCGACAGTGACCTGGTGAAGAGCCAGAGGGCTGCGCTACCGGCGACGCGCTTCGCGGTCGGAGCCTATCTTTCCTTCTGCAGCGACAGAAGCCTTCTGGAGGCCGTTGCCTCCTCGCTGACTGAACTCTTCTCCCCTGTCATCATCGCCGAACGTGTCCCCGCCATGCTCGCGAAATACGAGTACGTCACGGAAGACATCCTCGAATATTTCCGCCCCCGGCCGTCGCAGGCCTCGCGCGACTCCGATTTTGCCCTCGCCTATGTGCTCGCCCATGCCGACACGCCGGAGAAACAGCAGGCGGTGATCGACGCGCTCGTCTTCAAATGCGACGTGCTCTGGGCGATGCTCGATGCGCTGGAACAGGCTTACGGCGATCATGGCCACGTGCCGCCCGGCGCTTTCGATCCGGGGCGGTCACAATGATGCCGCGGCGGGAGCGCAGGGTCGTGACTGCGGGTTCCCTCCCGGCGCTGAAGCGCCACGTGCGCCTGCAATATGATCCGGTTCGACAGGCCTGGGCCCTCCTGTCTCCCGAAAAGGTCTTCTGGCCCGACGAGATCAGCCTCGACATTCTGAGGCTCTGCGACGGCAGACACTCGGTCACGCAGATCCTGGCGGACCTTGCCTCCGCCTACGACGCCCCTCCGGACGAAATCGCTGTGGACGTAGAGGGCTTTCTCCAGGAATGGTCGGACCGATCCTTGGTGACGCTATGACCCATGACCTCCTTCCCCCGATCGGAATGCTTGCCGAGCTGACGCATCGGTGCCCCCTCCAATGCGCCTACTGCTCCAATCCTGTGGAGCTTCTGAAGGCAAACCGGGAAATGCCGACCGAAGCCTGGCTCGCACTCTTCGACGAGGCGGCGGATCTCGGGGTGCTGCAGATCCATTTGTCGGGAGGCGAACCGACCCTGCGGCCGGATCTGGAGATCCTTGTGGAGCGCCTGGCCCGTCGCGGGATCTACACCAATCTCATCACCGCGGGGATCGGCATTCCCGAGGGACGCATGGAGGCCCTGGCCGGGGCAGGGCTGGACCACGTGCAGATCAGCTTCCAGGGCGCGGTCGCGCCGACGACGGAGAAGATCGGCAATCATCGCGGTGCCCACGAAAGGAAGATCGAGACGGCCATTCGCGTGCGGGCAGCCGGCCTGCCGCTGACGATCAACGCTCCCATCCACCGGCACAATATCCATGAAGTGCCCGAGTTCATCGACCTGGCGCTGGCTCTCGACGCCGAGCGCCTGGAGATCGCCAACGTGCAATATGCCGGCTGGGCCCTGCTCAACCGCAACGCCCTGATGCCGGATCGGGTCGCGGTCGAGCGTCAGGTCGAGATCGTGCGGAGGGCGCAGGAGGACCTGTTCGGCATCCTGACCGTCGACTTCGTCACGCCCGACTACTTCGCGATGTATCCGAAACCATGCATGGGCGGATGGGCGCGTGACGCCTTGATGGTGGCGCCGGATGGCAGGGTCCTTCCCTGCCACGCCGCCGGCACGATCCCCGGCCTCGTCTTCGATCGCTTCGGGGACAGGAGCCTCACCGATATCTGGCACCATTCGGCGGCGTTCAACGCCTTTCGTGGCACCGACTGGATGAGCGAGCCCTGCCGCAGTTGCGACAGGCAGGAGATCGACTGGGGCGGTTGCCGCTGCCAAGCGATGGCGATTGCCGGCAGCGCGGCGGAGACCGACCCGGCTTGCGTCAAGTCACCGCTGCATTCGCGAATGGCCATGCTCGTCGACGAGGCCATGTCGACCGATCGGGACGACTTCCGGTACCGGCGCATCGGCTTCGGCAATCCCGAACCCAACTCGCCCCAGTAGGCAGGATACAGCTGGAGAAAGCGTTCGGCCAAGGCGACCTTTCGCTGCCTCCCGGGTCTCACACGGTAAGATGCCGCCGCGCTTCGGGAGTGTCGAGCGTCTCCGCCGCTCCCTCGTGCACGATCTCGCCGCGATCCATGATGTAGACATGATCGGCGAGTTCGCGGCAGAAATCGAGATATTGCTCGACCAGCAGGATGGCCATGCCGCTCGTGTCCCTCAGGTAGCGGATCGCCCTGCCGATATCCTTGATGATCGACGGCTGGATGCCTTCCGTCGGCTCGTCCAGCACCAGGATTTTCGGCCGCATCACCATAGCACGGCCGATCGCCAGCTGTTGTTGCTGTCCGCCGGAAAGGTCGCCGCCGCGTCGCGACAGCATCGTGCCGAGCACCGGAAACAGGCTGAAGATGTCGTCGGGGATACGGCGGTCCTTTCGATCGAGCGGCGCGTAGCCGGTCTCCAGGTTCTCCTCCACGGTCAGCAGCGGAAATATCTCCCTGCCCTGCGGCACGTAGCCGACGCCCCTCCTGGCTCGCGCGTAGGGCGCCAGTCCGTTCAGCGGCGCGTCGTTGAACCGGATCGTGCCGGCGCTGACCGGATGCAGGCCAGTGACTGCACGCAGGAGCGAACTCTTGCCGACGCCGTTGCGACCGAGCACGCAGGTGATCTCGCCCATCTCGGCGGTCAGCGAGACGCCTCGCAGGGCCTGGGCCGCACCATAGTGGAGGTTGATGTTTTCGACTGCAAGCATGGACGCTCTTTCCCTTTCGGCTGCGCCTCAGCGCCCGAGATAGTTCTCGATGACCTTCGGGTCGCTCGAGACGAAATCGATCGACCCTTCGGCCAGCACCGAGCCTTCGGCCAGGCAGGTCACCTTCACGCCGAGGTCGCGGATGAAGCCCATGTCGTGCTCGACCACAACGACGGAGCGCGTCCTGGCGATCTCCCGGAGCAGGATGGCGGTCTCGGCCGTCTCGGCGTCGGTCATGCCCGCGACCGGTTCGTCGACGAGCAGGAGCTTCGGCTCCTGTGCGAGCAGCATGCCTATCTCCAGCCACTGCTTCTGCCCGTGAGACAGGTTGGCTGCGAACTCGTCCTTGCGGTGGGCAAGCCGAATGGTGGAGAGGATTTCCGATATCCGCTCCCGATCCTCCGGCGTCAGCCGGTAGAACAGGGTGGCGAAGACGCCGCGGGAACGATTGAGCGCAAGCTCCAGGTTGTCCCACACGGTGTGGCTTTCGAAGACCGTCGGCTTCTGGAACTTCCGGCCGATGCCGAGCTGGGCGATATCCGCCTCGTCCTGCTTGGTCAGGTCGATCGTATCCTCGAAAAGCACGGTGCCCGTATCGGGCCGGGTCTTGCCGGTGATGATGTCCATCATCGTCGTCTTGCCTGCGCCGTTCGGGCCGATGATGGCCCTGAGCTCTCCCGGCTCCACCACGAAGGAAAGGGCATTCAGCGCCTTGAAGCCGTCGAACGAGACGGAGACATTGTCGAGATAGAGAAGGCTTTTCGCGCGGGTTTCGGAAACGATGGTCATCGGGTCACTCCGCTGCCTGCGGCAGGATGTCGGCATCCCTGCCCTTTTCTGCATCCGCCGCCGCCTTCATGGCCCTGCGCCCGTTCCACCCGTGCTGGATCGTCCCGACGATCCCCTTGGGCAGGAAGAGCGTGACCGCGATGAACAGCCCGCCCAGCGCATAAAGCCAGAACTCGGGGAATGCGCCGGTGAAGAAGCTCTTCCCGGCATTGACGAGGACTGCACCGATGATCGGACCGATCAGCGTGCCGCGACCGCCCACCGCCGTCCAGACCACCACCTCGATGGAGTTCGCTGGCGCGAACTCGCCCGGGTTGATGATGCCGACCTGCGGAACGAACAGCGCACCGGCAATCCCCGCCATCATCGCCGAGACGACGAAGGTGAAGAGCTTGATGTTTTCAACCCGGAAGCCGAGGAACCGCACCCGGCTTTCCGCATCGCGCACGCCGACCAGCACCTTGCCGAATTTCGACCGCACGATCCCCGAGGCGATCAGCAGGCAGAGCGCCAGCATGATCGCCGACATCGCGAAGAGAACGTTTCGCGTCCCGGCCGACTGGACGGAGAAGCCGAGGATATCCTTGTAGTCGGTCAGCCCGTTATTGCCGCCGAAACCCATGTCGTTGCGGAAGAAGGCGAGCATAAGCGCATAGGTCATCGCCTGGGTGATGATCGACAGGTAGACGCCGTTGACGCGGGAACGGAAGGCAAACCAGCCGAACACGAAGGCGAGCAGGCCCGGCACGAAGAGCACCATCAGCATGGCGAAGGGGAAGATGTCGAAGCCGTACCAGAACCAGGGAAGCTCCTGCCAGTTGAGGAACACCATGAAGTCCGGCAGCTCCGGATTGCCGTAGACGCCGCGGCTGCCGATCTGCCGCATCAGGTACATGCCCATGGCATAGCCGCCGAGCGCGAAGAATGCGCCATGGCCGAGCGAGAGGATGCCGCAATAGCCCCAGACGAGATCAAGCGCGAGCGCCAGCAGCGCGTAGCAGAGGTATTTCCCGAACAGCGAGACCGCATAGGTCGGGACGTGGAAGGCGCTTTCCGGCGGCACCAGCAGGTTCAGCGCCGGCACGAGCGCCGCAATGGCAAGCAGTATTCCGATCGCCACGATGAGCTTGCCGTCGAGGGCGCGAAGAATGAAGCCGGTGATCATGCTTCCACCGCCCTTCCCTTGAGCGCGAAGAGGCCGCGCGGTCGTTTCTGGATGAAGAGGATGATCAGCACGAGGACGAGGATCTTGCCGAGGACAGCGCCCGCCCAGGGCTCGAGGAACTTGTTGAGGACGCCGAGCGACAGCGCGCCGACAAGGGTGCCCCAGAGATTGCCCACCCCGCCGAACACGACCACCATGAAGCTGTCGATGATGTAGCTCTGGCCGAGGTTGGGCGAAACGTTGTCGATCTGTGAAAGCGCCACGCCGGCGATCCCCGCGATCCCCGACCCGAGCGCGAAGGTGAAGGCATCGACCCAGGGCGTACGTATGCCCATGGACGAAGCCATCCGCCGGTTCTGTGTCACGGCCCGCATCTGGAGCCCGAAGGACGACTTCTTCATCAGCACGAGAAGCGCGAAGAATATCGACAGCGAGAAGACGATGATCCACATGCGGTTCCAGGTGACCGTCATGCCGCCGAGCGCGAACGAACCGGACATCCAGGAAGGATTGCCCACTTCCTGGTTTGTGGGCCCGAAGATCGAGCGGATTGCCTGCTGCAGGATGAGCGATATGCCCCACGTGGCGAGCAGCGTTTCGAGCGGCCGGCCGTAGAGAAACCGGATCACGCCGCGCTCGATCAGGAGACCGACCGCTGCCGTTACCAGGAATGCGACCGGCAGGGCGATGGCCAGCGACCAGTCGAAGAGCTGCGGCGCGTTCGAGCGGATGATGTCCTGGACGACGAAGGTGGAATAGGCGCCGAGCATCACCATCTCGCCGTGGGCCATGTTGATGATGCCCATGACGCCGAAGGTGATGGCAAGCCCGATCGCGGCAAGCAGCAGCACCGAGCCGAGCGACAGGCCGTACCAGACGTTTTGCGCGAGGTCCCACAGCGCCAGTTCGCTTTCGATCGATGCGACAGCGGCGTCGATATCCGGCTGGAGGGCGGGGTCTGCCGCGCCGTAGACGCTGCGAAGGATGCCGATCGCACCACGCCCACCATAAACTTTGATGGCCTCGACGGCCTGCCGCTTCTCCTCGACGGACCGATCGGACGAGAGCACGGAGACGGCGCGCGCCTCTTCCATGCGTGCCCTCACCTCGGGATCGGTTTCCTTGGCGAGTGCCGCTTCGACGAGTTCCAGGCTTTCGGCGCTTGGCGACTGGAGCACCGCCTGCGCCGCGCTGAGCCGCGCATTGCGGTCCGGGCTCATCAGCGTCAGGCCGCCGAGTGCGGCGCGTATGGCGCGGCGGAGGTTGTTGTTGACCTTGACCTTGGCGACGGCGGATTTCGAGACTTCGCCCGCGCTCTCGCCGGTCAGCGGGTCGAGGAGCTCCAGCTTCGAGCCGGCAGCCTTGGTGGTGAAAACGGCGCCATCCGACTTCCGAACGTAGAGATTGCCCTCGGCGTAAGCGTCCAGCGCCGGGACGACGCGGGGATCACCGCTCGCGGCAATCCGCCCGATGAGGTCTTCGGCCTCCTTGAAGTTCGCCTTCCCGAGTTGGTCGAGCAACGGTTTCGGGTCGCTCTCCTGCGCGATGGCGGAGCCGGCAAAGGAGAGGATCAGGAAGATCAGACTGAGATAACGGATAAGCATGCTTCGTCCCCGGGAATGGCGGGCGAACGGGGCGGCGGCCCTCGTTCGCCTGCCGGCACCTCCTCCCCGGTCGCGGGGAGAAGGATGATCTCGCACGGGCCGGCCACGCGCAGGGCGCGGCGAGGCACGGGCGCCTTCCCCCTGTCCGGGAGAAGGAGTTCGGACGGCGATTAGCTACCCTTGCCGCCGCACTTGCCGGTGGCGACGTTGAAGTTGCCGCACTCCATCGGCTTGCGCCAATCGGCGATCAGGTCCTTGGAGTCCGGCAGATAGTCGGACCACTCGTCGCCGACCACGGCCGGCGTTTCCTGAACCACTTCGAACTGGCCGTCCGCCTGGATTTCGCCGATCAGGACAGGCTTGGTGATGTGGTGGTTCGGCATGACGGTGGCGTAGCCGCCGGACAGGTTCGGCACGGTGACGCCGATGATCGTGTCGAGCACCGCATCGGTTTCGGTGGTCCCCGCCGCCTCGACGGCCTTTACCCAGGCGTTGAATCCGATATAGGCCGCTTCCATCGGGTCGTTGGTGACGCGCTTGTCGTTCTTGGTGAAGGCATGCCACTGCTCGATGAACTCGGCATTGGCATCGCTCTCGACCGACTGGAAGTAGTTCCAGGCCGCAAGGTGGCCGACCAGCGGCGCCGTATCGAGACCGGCAAGCTCTTCCTCGCCGACGGAGAAGGCGACGACCGGGATATCTTCAGCCTTGACGCCCTGGTTGGCGAGTTCCTTGTAGAACGGCACGTTGGCATCGCCGTTGATGGTCGAGACGACGGCCGTCTTCTTGCCGGCCGAGCCGAAGTTCTTGATGTCGGTCACGATCGTCTGCCAGTCGGAATGCCCGAACGGCGTGTAGTTGATCATGATGTCTTCCTCGGCCACGCCCTTCGACATGAGATAGGCCTTGAGGATCTTGTTGGTGGTCTGCGGATAGACGTAGTCCGTCCCGGCGAGCACCCAGCGCTCTACGCCTTCCGTTTCGGCGAGATAGTCGACGGCCGGAATGGCCTGCTGGTTTGGTGCAGCGCCCGTGTAGAAGATGTTGCGGGAGGATTCCTCACCCTCGTACTGCACGGGATAGAACAGGATCGAGTTCAGTTCCTCGAACACCGGCAGAACGGACTTGCGCGAAGACGAGGTCCAGCAGCCGAATACCGCCGCAACCTTGTCCTGCGAGACCAACTGGCGGGCCTTTTCGGCAAACAGCGGCCAGTCGGAGGCCGGATCGACGACAACAGCTTCGAGCTTCTTGCCCAGCACGCCGCCCTTCTTGTTCTGCTCCTCGACGAGCATCAGCATGGCGTCCTTGAGCGTCGTCTCCGAAATCGCCATCGTGCCCGACAGGGAATGCAGCACACCGATCTTGATCGTGTCTTCCTGTGCCAGCGCGCCGTGGAAGGCTGTGCTGGAGAGTGCTGCGGCAAGCAGTGCGCCGCCAAGCCTTGCGGAAATCTTCATCGTCGAACCCCTCTTCTTGTTCGTTGCAACCGGAAGCGGGACGCTTTCGCCGGTGCTGTGGAGGACTATCCGACGCTGCAGCGCAAACCTGTATACGTAGAATGACGTACCGCAGGGGGAGAATGGTCGTCGCCCCAAGACCGAGGCGACGCCGGTCCCGCCGGCGCCGCGGTCGCGTTAGACGAGGGAAGGGCTTGCCAAACCTGCGGACGCAAACGAGAGTGCCTATTCAATAGCCACCCCTCCAGAGGCGCCAGATAATAGGCATGGCCGCACGCCAACGCATCATCCCGGTCAGGCGGGAGTATAATCGCTGGGTCGCGGACCAGACGCTCGAGGATTATGCGCTTCGCTTTACCGCCAAGAGCGCTCGCCGCTTCTCGTCGAGCCGCATCTCGCACACCGCGATCGGCGCTATTTCCTTCCTGGCGCTCGAGGCGATCGGTGGTGCCATCACCCTCTCCTACGGCACGACGAACGCGTTTTTCGCCATTCTCGTCGCCGCGATCGCGATGTTGCTGGTCGGGCTTCCGATCAGCCGCTACGCCATCCGGCATGGCGTCGACATCGACCTTCTGACCCGGGGCGCGAGCTTCGGCTATATCGGCTCGACGATCACGTCGCTGATCTATGCGACCTTCACCTTCATGCTGTTTGCGATCGAGGCTTCGATCATGACCGGCGCGCTCGAGCTCGCCTTCGGCATCCCGCCCTGGATCGGCTACATCATCAGTGCCGTCGTGGTCATCCCCCTGGTGATCTACGGCGTGCGGCTGATCTCGCGCTTCCAGCTGATAACCCAGCCCTTCTGGATCGTCCTCAACATCCTTCCATTCCTGTTCATCGCCTTCCTCGACTGGGAGAAGTTCGATCTCTGGCGCGCCTTTGCCGGCATCGGCCATTCCAATGGAGAAGTGGGCGGGACGGCCCCCTTCGACCTTCTGGAATTCGGCGCCGCCTCGGCCGTGATCCTGGCGCTGATGCCGCAGATCGGCGAGCAGGTGGACTTCCTCCGCTTCCTTCCCGCGGAAGGGCAGCGTAAGTGGCGCCATCGGCTGGCGGTGTTCCTCGCCGGACCGGGCTGGGTCGTGGTTGGCGTCCCGAAGCTTCTGGCAGGCTCGTTTCTCGCGGTTCTGACCCTCTCTACCGGTGTCCCGGTCGGTGACGCGGCCGATCCGGCGCACATGTATTTCGTCGCTTTCGGCTACATGATCCCGCACCAGACGGCGGCCCTCCTGCTGATGGCAGCCTTCGTGGTCGTGTCGCAGCTGAAGATCAACGTGATGAATGCCTACGCCGGCTCGCTGGCCTGGTCGAACTTCTTTTCCCGGCTGACCCACAGCCATCCCGGGCGGGTCGTATGGCTGATCTTCAACGTCGCGATCGCGCTTCTGCTGATGGAGCTCGGCATCTACCGGCTGCTGGAAGCGACCCTTGGCATCTTCTCGATCATTGCCATGTCGTGGCTCTGCACAATTTCTGCGGACCTCTTCATCAACAAGCCGCTCGGCCTCTCGCCGCCCGGTATCGAGTTCAAGCGCGCCCACCTGTACGACATCAATCCGGTCGGCCTTGGGGCAATGGCCGGATCGGCGGGCATCGCTCTCGCCGCCCATTTCGGCCTGCTCGGGCCGGTGATGGCCTCGCTCTCCACCTACCTGACGCTCGTGGCCTTTCTTCTTTCGCCGGCAATCGCGTTCGCCACCGGCGGACGCTTCTATCTTGCCCGCAAGCCCCGCCGCAGCTGGAAAGCCGCCGGCTCCATCACCTGCTCCATCTGCGAGCATCCTTTCGAGCCCGAGGACATGGCCTGGTGTCCCGCCTATGCCGCGCCGATCTGCTCGCTCTGCTGTTCGCTCGACAGCCGCTGCCACGACATGTGCAAGCCGAACGCCCGCCTCAACGCGCAGGTGGGCGCCGTCGCCAGGAAGGTGCTGCCGCAGGCGGTGGTCGCCCGGCTTGGGACGCGCCTCGGCCGGTACGGCGTTGCGGCCGCGATCTCGATTTCCCTGATCGGCGTCATCCTCGGCATGATTGCCTACCAGGCGGGTCTTGCGGCACCCGCCAATGCCGAGGTGATCTACAGCACGATCCTCATCGTCTTCTTCGTCTTCGCCATCATCGCCGGCGTGGTCTCGTGGTTCTACGTGCTCGCCCATGACAGCCGGGTCGTGGCCGAGGAGGAATCCTCGCGCCAGAACACGCTCCTTCTGCGCGAGATCTCCGCGCACAAGAAGACCGATGCGGCACTTCAGAAGGCGAAGGAAACCGCCGAGGCCGCCAATCGCGCCAAGAGCCGCTACGTCGTCGGCCTCTCCCACGAGCTGCGTACCCCGCTGAACGCCGTTCTCGGCTATGCCCAGATCCTCGAGCGGGATGAGACCATACCCCCACCAAGACAGTCGGCGATCAAGGTCATCAGGCGATCCGCCGACCACCTCTCGGGACTGATCGACGGGCTCCTCGACATCTCCAAGATCGAAGCGGGCCGGCTGCAGGTCTATTCGAACGAGATCAATATCCAGGATTTCCTCGACCAGATCGTCGAGATGTTTTCGCTCCAGGCCCAGGCAAAGGGGCTGAGCTTCGAGCACGAGCGCGCCCGCAGCCTGCCGCTCTATGTCCGCACCGACGAGAAGCGTCTCCGCCAGATCCTCGTCAACCTGCTCTCGAACGCCATCAAGTTCACCGACGAGGGCTGCGTCCGCTTCGATATCTCCTACCGGAGCCAGGTCGCGACCTTCAAGGTCAGCGATACCGGCCGCGGCATTCCTGAAAAGGATCTGGCTCGGATCTACGAACCCTTCCAGCGCGGCGAGGCCGATACGGTGAAGCCGATGCCGGGCCTCGGTCTCGGCCTGACGATAACCCGTCTTCTGACCAACACCCTGGGCGGCGAGATTTCGGTCGCGAGCACACCGGACCAGGGCTCGACGTTCACGGTTCGGCTGATGCTCGCCGCCGTCGACCGCCCGAGCACCGCGCCCGCCCCCGAACGCCGGATCGTCTCCTACAGCGGCCCGCGGCGAACCATCGTCGTCGTCGACGACAACGAGGATCATCGCGACCTGATGCGCGAACTGCTCGTGCCGATGGATTTCGTCGTCCTGACGGCGGCAAGCGGACCGGACTGCCTGACGCTGATCGAGGGCGTCAGGCCCGACCTATTCCTCATCGACATTTCCATGCCCGGCATGAGCGGCTGGGACCTCGTGACGAAACTGCGCGACGGCGGACAGACCGGACCGATCGTCATGCTCTCCGCCAATATCGGCGACGGCTCGGCCGCGACTGCGGAAGGGCACAACGACGCCATCGGCAAGCCGGTCGACATGCGCCAGCTGAGCGACCGCCTTGCCGCCCATTTGGGCCTCACCTGGATCTACGAGGGCGATCGAACGGAGGCCGCGACCGTCTCCTCGCCGGCGAAGCTCGTCAGTCCCGGCGAAAATCATCTCCATGACCTGTTGCGGCTCGGCGAGATCGGCTACGTGCGGGGCATAGAGACCAAGCTCGCCGACCTGGCGCAGGCGGAAGAATACCGGCCCTTCGCGGCCGAACTCGGCGCCTATGTCCAGGCCTTCGATTTCGACGGCTACATGACCTTCCTCAACCGCTTCACCGGAGACCGTGCCGCCAATGGCTGACGCCGCAAATCCCCGCGACATCGTGCTGCTGGTGGACGACAGCCCGGACGCCCTGGCCTTCCTGACCGAAGCGCTGGAACAGTCCGGCTTTTCCGTGCTGATCGCCACGTCGGGACAGGCGGCGCTCAACATCGTCGATCGCATAACGCCGGATCTCATCCTTCTCGACGCCGTGATGCCGGCGCTGGACGGCTTTGCAACCTGCCGGCGGCTTAAGGCCAACCCTTCCATCTCTCAGGTGCCGGTGATCTTCATGACCGGGCTCACCGAGACGGAGCACGTGGTCCATGCGCTCGATTCCGGCGGCGTCGACTATCTGACCAAGCCGATCGACATCGACGAGTTGCGGGCACGCATACGTGTGCATCTCGCTAACGCCCGTTCGGCGCAAAGCGCCCGCGTCGCGCTCGATGCGGCCGGCCGCCATCTCCTCGCGGTTCGCAACGATGGCAGCATCCACTGGTCGACGCCACAGGCGATGCGGCTCTTCGATGCGGCCATGGGGAGCGAGACTGGCCTGAACGGGTTGGCCGCGCGCCTTGCCGAATGGCTAGCCGGACGGGCGCAGGAAGGTGCATCGCGCGACACTTCCTTCGCGCTTGCCCAGGATGGCGATAGCAGTCTGGATTTCACATTTCTCGGAGCAATCGGCCCGGACGAGTTCCTCTTCCGGCTGAGCGGCTCCGGGCCCCGCTCGGGCTCGGCCATGCTGCGCCAGCATTTCAGCCTCACGGCGCGTGAATCGGAAGTGCTCGAATGGATCGCCAAGGGCAAGTCGAACCGCGACATCGGCGACATTCTCGGCCTCTCCTCCCGTACGGTGAACAAGCACCTGGAGCAGATCTACGTGAAGCTCGGCGTCGAAAACCGTGCCTCGGCCGCGGTGAAGGCCGCGCAGGTTCTCTATTCGATGTAGATCGGAACCTTGATCAGGGACCCTTCGGCGGAACGTCCTTCGTCTCGTCGTCGAGTCTTGCCTTGGCGGGCACATCGGGATTGTTCTCGAACCGGTCGCGGTGAAGCGCGGCCCTTGCCAGAAGCATGAAGGTTACCGGCGTCGTTATGGTGATGAACAGCCCGATGAGTATCTCATGGGCGACGATGCGGCCTCCCGCCAGGCTGAAGAACAGGATCGACGCCGTCATGATGCCGCCCGTACCCCAGCTGGTCGAAAGTGTCGGCGGGTGGAGGCGCTCGTAGAAGTTGGGAAGGCGCAGGAAACCAATTGCGCCGACGAGTGCAAGCCCCGCGCCAACCAGAAGGAAGAAGGCGACGAGCAGTGCTCCCCAGAGCGGGATGTCGGCAGCCGAATAGATCATTCGATGACCTCCCCGCGCATCAGGAATTTCGCCAGCGCCACCGTCGCCACGAAGCCGAGCAGGCCGATCACGAGCGAGGCCTCGAAATAGACGGTCCTTCCGGTCCCGATGCCGAATGTCGCGAGAAGCAGCATCGCGTTCACGTAGAGCGCATCGAGGCCGATGATCCGGTCCTGCGCCCGCGGGCCGTAGAACATCCGGACCGAGGCGACGGCCATCCCGATCATCAGCATGATCTGCGCAAGGCTGACGGCGGTGAAGATGATGATTGCGCTCATGCGAATATCTCCATCAACAGCTTCTCGTAGCGGTTCTTGATGAGGTCTCGCCATTCCGCTTCGTCCGCCAGGTCGAAGACATGGATCAGCACCGAGCGTTCCCGCGAGTCGTACTCCAGCCATGCGGATCCCGGGGTACTGGTCAGGATGACGGCAAGAACGGCGAGCGCCGTCGGGTCATCGATGTCGAGCGGCAGGTTGATGAAAGAGGAGTGCCGGCCGGGCGGGCGGCCTCGCAGGATGATCCAGCAGACCGCCAGGTTTGAACGAACGACGTCGATCATCACGATCGCGAACAGCTTTGGTATCAGGTACCATTTGCGCAGCCGGGGCTTGCTCGGTTTGAGCGCCGCCATGGTCCACGAGGCGAAGACGGCGACCGTACCGCCGAGGATGACATTGCCGATGCTGAAGCTGGTCAGAAGCAGCCACATCAGGAGAAGCGCGACGGTGAGGAGCGGATAGGGAAACATCGGTCAGTCCCCTTCCGCTTGCGGCTGGAGGTCCCGCCACGATGGCAGCGGCTTCGTTCCCATGACCTCGTCCAGATAGGTTCCGGGCTTGGACGCCGAGCGCACGGCCGCCTCCATGTAGGCGAGCGCGGGTCCGGCATATACCGTCAGCGTCGCCAGAAGCCCGAGAAGCGCCAGAACCGGGACGACCTCGACCACGAGAACGCGCGGCACGGTGATCTCGATCGAGCTCCAGAAGGTGCGGATGCCCGCGCGAGTCAGGGCGATCAGCGTGGAGAGCCCGGCAAGCACGACGAGCGCTGCGACCGCCAGGGCCGGACCCGAAGGAGGCACGCCGATCGATCCCGTCCCGATGATGGCAGACAGGATGCCGAGCTTGGCGACGAAACCGGAAAGCGGCGGCAGGCCCGCAAGCAGGATCGTGCAGGCGGCGAAGCAGACGCCCAGCATCGCCAGCGTCCCCGGCATGGTCACGCCGTCCAGTTCCTCGGGAATGTCCTCGTCCGCATCGCCATAGGCTTCCATGGTGACGGCAAGCACCGAGGCGCCCGCGCCCTGGCATCGCTCGACCAGCTCGACCAGCAGGAAGAATGCACCCAGCGTCAGTGTGGAACTGAGCAGGTAGAGAAGCGCGCCGGAGGTTGCCGCCGCGTCGTTGAGGCCGATTACCGCAAGAAGTGTACCGGAGGAGACGAGCACCGAATAGGCGCCGATCCGGGCCAGTGCCTGTGAGGCGAGGACGCCGATGATGCCGAAGGCAAGCGTCACCATTCCGCCATAGAGAAGGATGCTCGATCCGAAACCGGAGGACGGCCCGTCGGAGAAGAGGAGCATGACCAGGCGCAGGATGATGTAGATGCCCACCTTGCTCATCAGCGAGAAGATCGCCGCCACCGGGGCGGCGGCCACGCTGTAGGCGCTCGGTAGCCAGAAGCAGAGGGGCCACATCCCCGCCTTGACCAGGAAGGCGACCCCGAGAACCGCTGCTCCGGCTTCCATCAGCATCCGGCGATCAGGCTCGATGTTGGGAATGCGGGCCGCGAGATCGGCCATGTTGAGCGTGCCGGCCGTCCCGTAGATCAGGCTGACGCCGATCAGGAACAGGAGCGCCGCGGCCAGGTTCACGGCGATGTAGTGGAGGCCGGCCTTGACGCGCAGCGGGCCCGAGCCATGCAGCAGAAGACCGTAGGAGGCCGCGAGCATCACCTCGAAGAAGACGAAGAGGTTGAACAGGTCGCCGGTCAGGAAGGCGCCGTTCAGTCCCATCAGCAGAAACTGGTAGAGGCTGTGGAAGTGCGCCCCTGCCGAGTGCCACCGGGAGAGGGAGAAGATCAGCACCGGCACCGACAGCACCGCCGCAAGCGCCACCATGAGGGCGGAGAGGCGATCCAGCACCAGGACGATACCGAAGGGAGAGGCCCAGTTTCCGACCAGGTAGACCCCGTCGAAACTGCCGTCTGTGCCCACCACGCCGACGAGCAGAAGCGAAATCGCTGCCAGCGTGACGCAACTCGCAAGCGACACCATTGATTTCAGGACGCGCTGCCGTTCGGCGATGAACAGGAGGGCGGCGCCCGAGATGAGCGGCAGGAGGATCGGCAGGATGATGAGATGTTGGGACCAGTGCATCATCGTAGGTCGTTCCTGCCGTCGACATGGTCGCTTCCCGTCAGCCCGCGGGAGGCGAGGAGGACCACGAGGAACAACGCCGTCGTCGCAAAGCCGATCACGATTGCGGTGAGCACCAGCGCCTGTGGAACGGGGTCGCTGATCGCCGCGGTCGAAACGCCGTCCATCAGCAGCGGCGGCTCGTCCGACTTCACGCCTCCGACGCCGAAGATGAAAAGGTTGACGGCGTAGGAAAGGAGCGAGAGGCCGACGATCACCTGGTAAGTGCGTGGACGCAGGAGCAGCCAGACGCCGCAGCCGGTCATGATGCCGATCGCAATGGAGAGGACGAATTCCATCAGCCGGCATCCTCCGCTTTCTTCTCGAGTGCGTTCAGGCGGTTGATGCGGATCGACTGGTGGGCCAGCGCGACGAGGATGAGGACCGTCGATCCGACGACCAGCATGAAGACGCCGAGGTCGAACAGCATTGCCGTCGCCGCGGGCACCTTGCCGATGAGCGGAAGCTCGAGATAACGCGAATGGGACGTCAGGAACGGATACTCGAGCAGCCATGCCCCCATTCCCGTCGCGGTGGCCACGAGCAGGCCGGACCCCATCCACCTGAGCGGCAGGATGCGGATGCGCTCCTCGGCCCATCGCGTACCGCCGGCGAGATACTGGAGGAGGAAGGCGATCGACATGGCGAGCCCCGCGGAGAAGCCGCCGCCCGGCAAGTCATGCCCACGCATGAAGATGTAGATCGCGAAGGTGATGATGACCGGGAACAGCCATTGCATGATGACGGAGGGCACGAGCAGGTAGTCGCGTGCCGTGTCTCCTTCTGTCCGCTCGGGCTGCTGCTGGTCGAAGGCGGTCTGCACCCTCTGCTGCTCCGGAGGCTCGATACTGTCCGGGGCGGGACGGAAACGTCGCAGCAGCGCGTAGACGGTCAGCGCGACGATGCCGAGCACGGTGATTTCACCCAGCGTGTCGAAGCCGCGGAAATCGACGAGGATCACGTTGACGATGTTCCGACCGCCGCCCTGGCTGTAGGCATTCTCGATGAAGAAGTTCGCGATCGCATCCGGAACGCTCATCGTCATAACCGCATAGGCCACGAAGGCCATCCCGACGCCGCAGACCACCGCCAGCGCGAAGTCGCGGAAGCGTCTGAACCGTGCCCGATAGGTCAGTTCATCCTTCAATTCTTCCGTGCGCTTGGGCAGCCAGCGCAGGCCGAGCAGGATGAGGACCGTGGTGACGATTTCGACGAGAAGCTGCGTGATGGCAAGATCGGGGGCCGAAAGCCACACAAAGGTCATGCAGACGATGAGGCCGACGCCGCCGAGCATGACCAGCGACGCCAGTCGGTGATACTTGGCCAGATACGCCGTGCCGACGGCAAGGCAGGAGCCGATGATCCAGAGGCCGGAGAACGGCAGGTCGATGCGGGATGGCTCGATCATCCGCGACTGGAAGCCGGAGAGATAGAGCGGCAAGAGCGCGGCAAGGAAACCGATGAATGTGACCCAGCGCAGCTGCGGCTGAAGCGATCGCGTGCCGAGACGCGCTTCCAGCCCTCTTGCCCAGCGCCATGAGACGGTCACCAGGATGCGCTCGAAGATGCGGTGACCCCGGAGATGGCGGAAGAGCGGCGGACCGTCCTCGCATTTCGCTAGGTACCCCCGGAAGAGGAGGTAGATCGCAACGCCGGCCGCAAGCGCAAGCCCGCTCATCAGCAGCGGCGTGTTGAAGCCATGCCAGACGGAGAGGCTGTAGTGCGGCATTGTCTGGCCAAGCACGCTCGCCGCCGCCACGTGGAGAAACGGTCCGATGGTGATGTTGGGTATGATGCCGACGACGAGACACGCCACCACGAGGAATTCGATCGGGAAGCGCATCCAGTGCGGCGGCTCGTGGGGTATCCCCTTCGGCAGATCCGCGCGGAACGGCCCAAAGAAGACCGCATGGATGAAGCGCAGGGAGTATGCGACGCTGAATGCACTGGCAACGACCGCGAAATAGGGAAGCGCCGCATCCATCATCGAATCGGCGTGCGTCTCCACCGATTCCGCGAAGAACATTTCCTTGGAGAGGAAGCCGTTCAGGAGCGGCACGCCAGCCATGGCCGCACTGGCGATCATCGCGAGCCGGCCGGTTATGGGCAGGTATTTCAGGAGCCCGCCGAGCTTGCGGATGTCGCGCGTGCCCGTCTCATGGTCGATGATCCCCGCGGCCATGAACAGAGACGCCTTGAATGTCGCATGGTTGACCATGTGGAAGATCGCGGCGACCGTTGCCAGCGGACTATCCAGGCTGATCAGGGTGGTGATCAGCCCGAGGTGACTGATGGTCGAGTAGGCGAGCAGTCCCTTCAGGTCCTGCTGGAACATCGCGAAATAGGCGCCGAGCACGAGGGTGGTGACGCCGGCGACGCCGACCAGAAGATACCACTCATAGGTCCCCGACAACGCCGGCGACATTCGGACGAGCAGGAACACGCCCGCTTTCACCATCGTCGCCGAATGGAGGTAGGCGGATACGGGCGTCGGGGCAGCCATCGCCGAAGGCAGCCAGAAGTGGAACGGAAACTGCGCGCTCTTGGTAAAGGCGCCCACCAGGACGAGCACCAAGGCCGTCAGGTAGAGGGGATGGGCGCGGATCTGGTCGCCGGCGGCAAGGATGGCGTCGAGCTCGTAGCTGCCAACGATCGAGCCTAGGATCAACAGGCCGACAAGCAGGCAGAAGCCGCCCGTTGCCGTGATCGTCAGCGCCATGCGCGCACCATCCCTGGCTGCGGGGTTGTGGTGCCAGTAGCTGATCAGCATGAACGACGAGAGGCTCGTCAGTTCCCAGAAGATGGACAGCAGGATGACGTTGCCGGAGATCAGGATCCCCAGCATCGAGCCCATGAACGCGAGAAAGAAGGAAAAGAAACGCGGAACCGGATCCTGGTCCGACATGTAGTAGCGGGCGTAAAGCACCACCAGCAGACCGATGATCGCAACCAGCATGGAAAACAGCCAGGCGAGGCCATCCATCCGCAGGGTGAAGTTTATCCCCAGCTGCGGCAGCCACGGGATTTCCAGGCGCACCACCTCCCCTGCCGCTATGGCGGGATAAAGGGCAGCGGTTGCAATGATGACGCAAGCGCAGACTGCCCCGGCTATGGAGGCAGGCAACAGCTTCGAATCCGTCCGCAATGCGAGTGCGACGACCACGCTGCCGACGAAGGGCAGCGCGACGGCAAGAAGGAGAAGTGCGGCTTCGGTGGTTATCCCAATACCTTGTTTCCCGTCATGGCTTCGCAAATCGCCCCAAATGGGCTATATGCTTCAATATGGTAGGAGATTTGTGATGGGTCAAGCCACCAAAGACACCGTAATCACACCAGCCTTGTGTCGGGCTGCACGGGGCCTGCTGGACTGGACGCAACAGCAACTCTCCGAGCGATCCAGCGTCTCCCGGAGCACGATCCGGGACTTCGAGGGCGGCCGCCACGGATTACACCAGTCTACCGCGATTCAGCTACGACGGACCTTCGAGGAGAACGGCGTTGTCTTCGCGCCCATAGCCGGTCACGGGACCGGCCTTTGCTGTGTGGGAACGACATTTCCGAAAAAAGGCGGCGAGATCGAATGACGATCGGGGCAAGGCGCGCTGATCTGCCGCACTGCCGCGCCGCGTGAGACGGAACCTGTGCACGCCGAATTTGCGGCGGGCATCCGCCGGTCCGCCTGTTCATCATCGCAACTGCCGACAGGGGTGAGGGAAACGCGGGGCATAGAGACGCCGCGCAGACCCGAGACCGGGCCTGCGCGGCACAGGAGGCATCACTCCGCTGGAGAGAGAGCGGAAACCTCCTGCATGCCGGACCGCCGCAAGGGACGGCTGCCCGAGAGGATGCGCACCAGTATGTAGAAGACCGGGGTCATGAAGATACCGAAGAAGGTCACCCCGATCATGCCGGAGAAGACGGCAACACCCATGGCCGACCGCATTTCCGCGCCCGCGCCCGTCGAGATCACCAGCGGCACGACGCCCATGATGAAGGCCATCGACGTCATCAGGATCGGTCGCAGCCGCAGGCGGCTAGCCTCGACCGCGGCGTCGAATGGCGTTCGTCCGTCGAGTTCCAGTTCCCGGGCGAACTCGACGATCAGAATGGCATTCTTCGCCGATAGCCCCACCAGCACCACGAGCCCGATCTGGGTGAAGATGTTGTTGTCTCCACCGGTCAGCCAGACGCCCGTGAGCGCGGCGAGGACCCCCATGGGCACGATCATGATGATCGATATGGGCAGTGTCAGGCTCTCGTACTGCGCCGCCAGGACGAGGTAGACGAGAAGCAGCGCCAGCGGGAACACGACGATGGACGAGTTGCCGGCCAGGATTTCCTGGTAGGTCAGGTCCGTCCATTCGAAGTCGATCCCCTGCGGGACCGTCTCCCTGACGATTTTTTCGATCGCCTCCTGCGCCTGCCCGGACGAGAAGCCGGGGGCCGGTCCGCCGTTGATGTCCGCGGCAAGGAAGCCGTTGTAGCGCGTCGTCCGCTCCGGTCCCGTCGTCTCCTCCACCTTCAAGAGCGCCGAAAGCGGGATCATCTCGCCCGACCGCGAACGCACCTTGAGTTCGCTGATGTCGTCCGCTTCGGCACGGAACTTCGCATCCGCCTGGACACGAACGCTGTAGGTGCGTCCGAAGGCATTGAAGTCGTTGACGTAGAGGGAGCCGAGATAGATCTGCAGCGTCTCGAACACGTCCGTCACCGCGACCCCCAGCTGCTCGGCCTTCGCCCGGTCGACGTCCGCAAAAAGCTGGGGCACGTTGATCTGGAAGCTCGAGAAGATGCCGGCGAGTTCCGGCGTCTGGTAGGCCTTGGCGAGAACCGCTTTCGTGGCTTCGTCCAGAGCCGCATTGCCGTAGCCGGCCCGATCCTCGATCTGCAGCTTGAACCCGCCCGTCTGCCCGAGGCCGTTGACCGGCGGCGGCGGGAACATGGCGATGAAGGCCTCCTGGATCCCGGAATATTTCTCGTTCAGCGCCATGGCAATGGCGCCGCCGGAAAGCTCCGGTGTCTTGCGCTCCTCGAAATCGTCAAGGACCGCGAAGACGATGCCGGCGTTGGACCCGATCGTGAAGCCGTTGATCGACAGGCCGGGGAAAGCAATGGCATGCGTGACGCCCGGCTGTTCCAGCGCAATGTCGCTCATCTTGCGGATCACCTCTTCCGTCCGGTCCAGCGTGGCGCCGTCCGGAAGCTGTGCAAAGCCGATCAGGTACTGCTTGTCCTGTGCCGGCACGAAGCCACCCGGAACCGTCGTGAACATGGCGTAGGTGGCGCCGACAAGTGCCAGGTAGACGACCATCACCAGGCTCTTGCGGGACAGAAGCCCGCCGACGGTGCGGCCGTAGCCTCTCGACGCGGCGCCGAAGACGCGGTTGAAGCCACGGAAGAACCAGCCGAACAGCGCGTCCATCACCCGCGTCAACCGGTCCTTGGGCTCGTGATGGCCCTTGAGGAGCAGCGCGGCCAGCGCCGGCGACAGGGTCAGCGAGTTGATGGCCGAGATGACGGTCGAGATTGCGATCGTCAGCGCGAACTGCCGGTAGAACTGGCCCGACAGCCCCGAAATGAAGGCCAACGGAACGAAGACCGCGACCAGCACGAGGGCAATCGCGATGATCGGTCCGGAAACTTCCCGCATCGCGCGATAGGTTGCGTCGCGTGGCGAGAGGCCGTTCTCGATATTTCGCTCGACGTTCTCGACCACGACGATCGCGTCGTCCACCACGATGCCGATCGCCAGCACGAGGCCGAACAGCGTCAGCGCGTTGATCGAGAACCCGAAGGCATACATCACCGCGAATGTGCCGATGATGGAGACCGGGACGGCGATCAGCGGGATGATCGAGGCGCGCCAGGTCTGCAGGAACAGGATCACCACGAGCACGACGAGCGCCACCGCTTCCAGAAGCGTTTCGACGACCTTTTCGATCGACGCGCGCACGAACTTGGTCGTGTCGTAGACGATCTCGTACCTGACGCCCTCCGGCATGGCGAGCTGGAGTTCGTCCATCGTCTCCTGGACCGTGTTGGCGATCTCGATCGCATTCGAGCCGGGCGCCTGGAGGACGGCGATCGCGACTGCGGGCTGGCCGTCGAGAAGCGAGCGCAGCGTATAGTCGGCCGCTCCGAGCTCGATGCGCGCAACGTCGCTCAGACGCGTGATTTCGCCGTTCTCGCCGCTTTTGACGATGATGTTGCCGAACTCCTCGGGCGTGCTCAGACGGCCCTGCGCGTTCACGTTGAGCTGCAGCCCGGTCTGCGGGACGCTTGGCGACGCGCCGATGATGCCGGCAGCCGCCTGGACGTTCTGCGCCTGGATGGAATTGCTGATATCGCTGGCGGCCAGCCCGTGCTCCGCCGCCTTTTGCGGGTCGAGCCAGACGCGCATGGAATAATCGCCTGCCCCGAAGACCTGCACCTGGCCGACACCCTCGATACGGGCGAGCCGGTCCCTGATATTCAGCGTCGCATAATTCCGCAGGTAGGTGATGTCGTAACCGTCATCCTCGGACACGAGATTGACGACCATGATGAAGTCGGGCGAGCTTTTCACGGTGGTGAGGCCAAGTGCCCGCACCTCCGCCGGCAGTCGCGGCTCGGCCTGGGCGACCCGGTTCTGGACGAGTTGCTGCGCCTTGTCGGGATCGGTGCCGAGCTTGAAGGTGACGGTCACCGTAAGGACACCGTCCGACGTCGCCTGGCTGGACATGTAGAGCATGTCCTCGACGCCGTTTATCTGCTCTTCGAGCGGAGTCGCCACGGTCTCGGAAATGACGGTCGGGTTGGCGCCGGGATAGGTGGCGCGCACCACGATCGATGGCGGCACGACTTCGGGATATTCCGAGATCGGCAGGGACCGCAGGCCGATCAGGCCCGCCACCACGATCAGGATCGACAAAACGGCCGCAAAGACCGGGCGATCCACGAAAAATCTGGAAATGTTCATGTCGGGTACCCTCTCTCCAGGGCTTGAAAAACGAGGCATAAGGAAGCCGTGCCCGCGACGATCGCCGCGAGCATCAAAGACATTTCAGGTTCAAGCTGCGGAGTTTCCGCTTACTTCTTGGCCATCTCGCCTTCCGTGCGCGGTTCCACGACCGCGCCGGGACGAATGCGCTGTAGGCCGTTCACGACCACCCGGTCGCCCGGCTGCAGGCCGCTTTCCACGATCCGCTCACCCTCGACTGCAGCGCCGAGCTTGATCTGCCGATAGGCAACGGTGTTTGCCTGGTCCACGACGAAGACGAATTTCTTGTCCTGGTCCGAACCGACCGCCGTCTCGCTCACGAGCAGATGCTCGGTTTCCTTGGGCTGGCCGAGGCGAACGCGCACGAACTGGCCCGGGATCAGGACGCCATCCTTGTTGTCGAAGACGGCCCGCAAGCGGATCGTGCCGCTTCTGGCGTTCACTTCGTTGTCGATCAGCTGCAGCTTACCGCGGATCGCGTCTCCGCCGCCAAGCGTGATGATCTCGACCGGGACCTTTTCAAGCGCGCGAAGCCCGTCCTGCGATGGCAGTTCGGCCAGGATGCGCGAGACGATATCCTCGCCGGCGTCGAAACTCGCATAGATCGGGTCGACGGAAACCAGCGTGGTCAGGACCTGGGCGGCATCGCCGGCACCGACGAGGTTGCCTTCCGTCACCTCAAGCTTGCCGACCCGGCCCGAAATCGGCGCCTTGATATCGGTATAGCCGAGGTTGAGGCGGGCCAGCTCGAGAGCCGCTTCCGCGGACCGGAGGCTCGCCGCGGCTTCCCGTTCGGCGCCCTGCCGCTGGGCGAGTTCGCTCTGGGAAATCGTGCTCCGCTCGACCATGGTCCTGCCGCGCTGCAGTTCGGTAACCGCAACGTCGAGGCGCGCCCTGGCGGAGGCAACCTGCCCTTCGGACTGGGCTACCGCCGCCGCATAGGGAGCAGGATCTATCGTGATCAGCGGATCGCCCTTGGAGACCAGCCCGCCCTCGGTGAAGTGGACCGCCTGGATTGTTCCAGCGACCCGTGGCCGCAACTGGACGCGATCCACCGCCTCCAGCCGACCGGAAAACTCCTGCCAGGTGATGATGCTGCGTGGCTCAACCGCCGCTACCGTCACCGGGATGGCGGGCGACGGTGCGGCTTCGGCCTGGTTTGCCTCGGCAGCCGGCGCAAAGTCGAAATCATCGAAGTCAAAATGGACCGCGGCTCCGTACAACGAGACGGCCAATACCGCTCCGGCGCCCATCAGGGCCCAGCTTACCTTCTTCGTCATCTTACTCTCCTTGCGCCCTCCTGAAGCGGGGCGCCACCTTCTCAAATCAAGTCGTTACCGACGCAACTCCTGCACGAAAAGACGAAACTGGGTGCACAACTCCGACAGCCATACCCCGTCTTTCTCGCTATAAATTCCCGACCAGCCGCTTTCCGCAGGAAAGACATGCCGACGGACCCTGACGCCTGCATCGACGAGACGGTCGGCATATCCGAGGGTCTCGTCCCTGAGAGGATCGTCCTCCGCGGTCACCACCAATGCGGGTGCCACCGAGGAAAGCCGTGAACACGTGCACGGCGCCGCATAGGGATGCATGAACCCGCAGAACCCGCGGAGATAATGCATCCAGCCATCGGACCAGCGTTCCCGCATTCCGATCGCATCTGCCTTGCGGATCGATACCGAGCTCATCGTCGGATCGATCATCGGCGACAGGAGCACTTGCCCGGCAAGGACACCCGGCATCAGGTCCCGCGCCTTCAGCGCGACGCCCGCCGCCACGTTCCCGCCCGCCTCCTCCCCCGCAACGAGGATAGGAGACAGCCTGTTGCCCATCTGGCGCCGTCTCTTGTCCATGCAGCGCAGTGCTGCCAGACCGCATTCCACGGCGCCGGGAAACATGTTTTGCGAGATGCTCCCGTAATCCGCCTCGACGACGACAGCGCCGCTTTCGGAAAGCCTACGGGCAATCGGCGTTTCAAGCTCTGCAGGTCTGTCCTGCTGGAATGATCCGCCGCGCAGGTAGAGGACGAGAGGTGGGGCCTTTTCCTTGACCGGCGGCTCGTAGAACCGCACCGGCATGGTGTTCGCACCCGGCAAACCCAACTCGACCTTCTGCCATTGCATCTCCATCTAATAAACCTCTGCCTGCTCTTTAAGGGAGGCAGCTTCTTGTTTCCTTGACGCTACCTGATATTATTGTTTAGCTGAAACTCTACAAGTTTGCTAATCGTACTTCACTATCCAATATATCGGGACAATGTTGCTACGCAACGAGATCATGCCATGGATCAACTTTCTGCTATGCGTGCCTTCGTCCGAGTCGTGGAAACCGGGAATTTTACTCGCGCCGCCCGATCCCTCGACATGTCGAAGACGACCGTGACCAACATGGTGCAGAACCTCGAGGGACACCTCAAGGCGAAGCTCCTCAACCGCACCACCCGCCAGGTCGCGGTGACGACCGAAGGCGCGCTCTATTACGAGCGCGCCTCGCAGTTTCTTTCCGACCTCGACGAACTGGACGGCAGCATTTCCTCGTCACAGGCCCAGCCATCCGGCCGGTTGCGCGTCGAGATGGCCGGCGCCTTTGCGGATCTCATCGTCATTCCGGCGCTCTGCGACTTCTACTGCAAGTATCCGCAGATTTCGCTCGACATCGGCGTCGGCGACCGGCTCGTGGATTACGTTGCGGAGAACGTTGACTGCGCGCTTCGGGCGGGAACGCCGAGCGACCAGTCGCTGATTGCCCGCAAGGTCGGCGAGATGAGAATGCAGACTTATGCTTCTCCCGGCTTCATCGAAATGTTCGGTATGCCCGAACACCCGGCCGACCTGGAGTCCCGCTTCTTCTCCGTGGGTTATCTGAACGCGCAGGCGGGCAAGGTACTCCCCATGGAGTTTCGGCGCGGCGATGAAAATCTCGAGATCACGCCCCGCTATGCGGTCTCGGTAAATGACAGCCGCAGCTATGTGGCGGCCGCACTGTCCGGGATGGGCGTGGTGCAGGCACCGCAGTTCATGGTGCGGGACGCGATCGAACGGGGCGAACTGGTGGAGGTCATGATGGACTGGCACCGGGATCCGATGCCGCTCTACATCGTCTATCCCCGCACCCGCCATCTCGGAAATCGCGTCCGTGTCTTCGTCGACTGGCTGGTCAAGCTCCTGAAGGAAACCAGCACCAGCGACGCCGGCCAGGCGCGGTCGATGGTGGCGGCGGCAAAGAAGCGGAAAGCCGAGGCGATCAATCCTGCTCCCGAGGCGGTCACCCCTGCCCCCGTTGCGGTCGCGGCGGAGTAACGTCGGGCGCGCGCGGGTTTCTCGCGACGCGAATCCGCCGGCAGGATCGCCTGTCCGCACGTGAGGCGGCGTAGCGATTGACGCCTCGCCGCTACCCGAGTTCGAGCGTGGTGATCGCAAATATGCCGGGCAACGAAACCTGGGGCGGCGCGCCGCGGTACATTCGCGCGGTCGTAAATCCGGGTTGCATGTCCAGCTTTTCGAGGACCTCCGCGAAACCCCGCTGGTGCTCCGGCATATCGATGGAGACGGACTGGCCGGGACGGCGCGACAGGCAAGCCGTCAGCAGCCGTTCGGCCGTCTCCTCGTCTTCTGCAACAGCGGACCGATCTTGGCACCCTCGACGCAATCCCTCACCACCGCATAACCGGCAATCTCGCCCCCAATCTCGGCAACCAGCCCTATACGCGGTGGCATTAGCCAGGAACGGAGGAAGCCTGATCGGGGTGCGGGAAAGAACCCCCGGTCGAACTGTTCTATCCGGTCGAAATCCCCGGGAACCGCGTCCCTCACATCCGGGGCCATAACATTCACCTCCGGCGCCCGGCCGGACCAGCGCACGGTCCGGTAGGCGTGCGAAAACCCCATGCGGGCGTAGTTTTCCTGCTGCTCCGCGACGCCGTCCAGGCCGATGACGCGCCCAGCGAGATGCTCCATCCCGGCGTCCCAGGCCCATCGTCCATAGCCTCGGCCGCGCCATGCGGGATTGCAGATGTAAAGACCTATGAAGCCGAACTCTTCGCCGTAGCGGACCGCTGCAATGGCCGAGACCATGACGCCATCGACGAAGCAGCCGATGAAGCCCTCGGGATCGGCCGCGCGGAAGCAAGCGGCGTCGTCGATCCCCGGATTCCAGCCCTCGTCGCGGGCCCAGTCGATAAGCGTTATGATCTCGTTCTGGCCCAGGGGGCGGATGACGGGCTTCACGGTCATGGCGAAACGAGGCTGCCTGGATTGAAGATGCTCAGGATGCCGGCATAGGATTTCTCGACCGGTGTAGCATAAGGTCCCCGCTTGGCGGTCTTCAACCCGAGCGAAACGAGTGCCTCCGCCTGCTTGATCGCCGCAGAGACGCCGTCCACGACCGGCACCCCGAACTCCGCCTCCAGTCGATGGGCGAGGTCGGCCATGCCGGCACAGCCGAGCACGATCGCTTCGGCGTGGTCCTCCCGAAGGGCTGCCGCGATCTCTGCCCGCAGACGGCCGATCGCGTCAGACCCGGCGTCTTCGAGCGCGAGGACTGGAATATCGGCGGCCCGTACCTTTGCCCTCCTCCCCATGCCGTAGCGTTCCACCAGCGCCTCGATGGGCAAGCGCGAACGCTCCATTGTCGTCACCACCGTGAAGCGCTGGGCGATGAAGGAAACGGTGGCGAGCGCCGCCTCGCAGAGGCCGATCACGGGAATGCCTGCAAGCGCTCGTGCCGCGTCGAGCCCAGTATCGTCGAAGCAGGCGATGATGGCGGCATCGGCACCTTCCCGCTCGCCTCGGGCGATCTGCATCAGCAGACCGGGCACGGCCAGCGCCTCGTCGTAGTAACCCTCGATCGAGGCAGGCCCCATCATGGATGTGGCTGCCGAAATCCGGGTTCCAGACGCCGCGACACGCATGGCGGATGCCTCGATCTTGGCCGTCATGCTGGACGTCGTATTGGGGTTCACGATCAGGATGCGCATGTTTTCCGCTTCAATTGCTCTGGCGGCGCCCGTTGAGACGCAGGATCAGCCCTAGCGTGAGGGCTATCACGAGGAAGGAGAAGACCGTCGTCACCGTTCCCAGCGCGTAGAGCACCGGCGTAGTGACGTTCGTGGTCATGGCGTAAATCTCGAGCGGCAGCGTGTTGTAGGAGCCGGCGGCCATCAGTGTGCGGGCGAATTCGTCGTAGGAAAGGGTGAAGCCGAACAGACCGACGCCGACGAGGCTCGGGCCGATCATCGGCAGGACGACGTGGCGGAAGGTCTGCCACGAGGATGCGCCGAGGTCGCGCGCCGCCTCCTCGTAGACCGGGGAGAAGCGGTTGAAGACCGCAAGCATGATCAGCACGCCGAACGGCAGCGTCCAAGTCAGATGAGCACCGAAGGCGGACGTGTACCATGACGGCCTGAAGCCCAGCTGCTGGAACACCACGCCGATGCCCAGCGAGATGATGATCGAGGGAACCACGAGGCTCGCGACGGCCAGGTAAAAGAGCGCCGTGGCGCCCGCGAAGCGTCGGCGGAAGGCGAGCCCGGCGAGCAGTGAGACGAGGACAGTCACCGCCATCACCATGATCCCGAGCGACAGCGACCGGCGGAATGAACCGCCGAAGTCTCCGACGGCCTGGGTCTCGAAGAGGTTGGCGAACCAGCGGAGCGACACGCCGTTCAGCGGAAATGTCAGTCCGCCGTTCGGCCCTTGGAAGGAAAGGATCAGGATCGCGGACAGCGGCCCGTAGAGAAACAGGACGAAGAGCGCGAAGAAGGACGCCAGGAGGTAGAATTCGCGGGAACGCGGCTCTCGATGCATCCTAGAGTTCCTTGCGGATATCGACGATGCGCAGGATCGACGCGACCATCAAGAGGACGAGGACCAGCAGCACGACCGCGTTCGCGGCAGCGGCCGGATATTGGAGAAGCGACATCTGGTTCTTCATCATCAGGGCGACCGAGGCACTCTGGCCTCCGGACATCACCTGGACCGTCCAGAAGTCCGCCATCACCAGCGTGACGACGAAGATCGTGCCGATCGCCATTCCGGGCTTGGCAAGCGGCAGGATCACGTTGGTGAGTGTCTGCCAGCCGCTTGCGCCGGCATCTCTTGCGGCCTCGATCAGCGACCTGTCGATGCGCATCAGGGTGTTGAAGATCGGCGTCACCATGAACAGCGTGTAGAGATGCACCATGGCGAGCACGACCGCGAAGTCGGAATAGAGCAGCCATTCGACCGGCTGCTCGACCAGTCCCGAACCCGTGAGCATCGAGTTTATGAGCCCATTTCGTCCAAGGACGGGGATCCACGAGATCATCCGGATGATGTTGGAGGTCAGGAAGGGGACGGTGCAGATGAGAAACAGGACCATCTGCATGCCCGACGTCCGCACGTGGAAGGCGAGGAAATAGGCGACCCAGAAGCCCACGAAAAGCGTGACGACCCAGACCAGGAAGGCGAACTTCAACGTGTTGAGATAGGTCTTCCAGGTCACCCAGGAGCCGAGTGTCTCGGCATAGTTGAAGGTAACGAAGTCCGGATACATGCGGGCGAAGTCGTAGTCCCAGAAGCTGACGACGAGGATCATCAGGATGGGCACCAGCAGGAAGCCGCCGAGGATCAGCGCCAGCGGGCCTGCCTGGAGATAGGAGACCAGCGATGGCGAAAGACGCAGGCTCCGGCGCGCCGCAACCTTTTCCGGCGCCGCCTCCGAGGATGTCAATGCCGTCAATTCAGCCTCCTCAACTCCTGGATATCCTCATCATGAAAGGCCCCCTCCCCGACGGGAGGAGGCCCGGTTCGGGATCAGGCCGCGATGAACTCGTTCCAGCGGCGGACCATGTAGCGGTCTTCGTCCATGACCGAGTTCCAGCAGGCGACCTTGCCCATCCGTTCCTCGAACGAGCCGCCGTCGCGGACGGCGCCGGCCTTTTCCATGACCTTGCCGTCCGGGGACAGGATGTCGCCCTGGGCAGCCTTGCCTTCGACCCAGTAGCCCCATTCGTCGGCCGACATATGCGCCTTCGCCGTCTCCATCGCCGCCGAATAATAGCCCTGGCGGTTGAGGTAGGCGCCGACCCAGCCGGAGAGATACCAGTCGATATACTCGTAGGCGGCGTCGAGCTTGGCGCCTTCCAGGTGCGAAGCGAGGCCGAGACCGCCGCCCCATGCACGGTAGCCTTCCTTAAGAGGCTGGTAGACGCAGGGAATGCCCTTGGAGCGAACCGCGGCCACCGCCGGCGACCACATCGACTGGATCACCACCTCGCCCGAAGACATGAGGTTGACGCTCTCGTCGAAGGACTTCCAGAAGGCGCGGAACTGGCCGTCCTGCTTCGCCTTGATCAGGAACTCGATCGTCTGGTCGATCTCGTCGGTCGTCATGTTGCCCTTGTCGGCGTACTTTATCTCGCCCATGGCTTCCATGATCATCGCGGCGTCCATGATGCCGATCGACGGAATGTTGAGAATGGAGGTTTTGCCCTTGAAGGCCGGATCCATGATGTCGGCCCAGGAGGTGATGTCGCGCCCGACGAGGTCCGGCCGGATGCCGAGCGTGTCGGCATTGTAGATGGTCGGCACCATCGTCATCCATTCGGTCGGCTGCGTCGCGAATGTCGTTGCATCCTTGCTTTCGACGAAACCGACCGTGTGCGGGGCTGTGCCCTGCGCAATCTCGCTGTCGGAATTCAGCTTTCCGTTGATGAAGAGCGGGACGATCTTGTCGAAGTACTTGAGCTTCTTGACCTCCATCGGCTGCAGAACGCCCGCCGGGTAGACCTTCTTGGCGATCCAGTACTCGACGTCCGCGATGTCGTAGGAGTCCGGCTGTGTCACGGCCCGCTGCGCGGCGGCGTCGGAATCGGATGCGGTCATCTCCAGCGTGATGCCGAGATCAGCCTTGCACTTTTCGGCGATCGCATTGAGGTTCGACACGCCCGTGCCGAACTGGCGGAGCGTGATCGGGTTCTGCGCCCAGATCGTCGGGAAGCCTGTTATGACACCGGAGCCTGCGGCAAGGCCTGCGGCAGCCGCGCCCGTCTTGAGAAGTGTGCGGCGCGAAACGCCCTTGGTCGTCTTCGTTTCCGTCATGTCTGTTCTCCTCTGTTGGTTTTCTTGCTTGGGTCAGTGCTGCGGGCGGCCGAGGACGATGGCGTCCTGCTTGCCCCAGCAAAGGGGAATGGCTTCGCCGACACGGATCGGACGGGCGAAGAATTCGGAATCGCTGATGATGGCCGTGAAGTCCTCGACGCCGGCACCGCTGACGGAGAGCTTCACCGAAGCGCCCCGGTATTCGACGTTCGTGACGGAGCCGGTGAAGCCAAGTCCTGGCCCCGCCGGGGCACCGATGCGGATCCTGTCCGTGCGGATTGCGATATCGGCCTTTTCGTCCGCTGCGGCGGCGCCATCGGTGGCGACGAACTCGCCTCCCCCCGCAACGCTGAGAAGCAGTTCGTCGCCTTCGTGGGCCGCGACTCGGCCGGATATGACGTTGTGGTCTCCCATGAAGCGGGCGACGAAGGGGGTCGCCGGCCGTTCGAACACGGTCCGCGGAGTGGCTGCCTGCTCGATCCGCCCGTCATTCATGACGACGATCAGGTCCGCGAGCGCCATCGCCTCCTCCTGGCTGTGGGTGACGTGAACGAAGGTGATGCCGAGCGAGGACTGCAGCTTCTTCAGCTCCGCGCGCATGCGTATCTTCAGGAAGGGATCGAGCGCCGAAAGCGGCTCGTCGAGGAGGAGCGCCTGCGGATTGGTGATCAGCGCCCGCGCCAGTGCGACGCGCTGCTGCTGGCCACCCGAAAGCTGGGCCGGCCTGCGGTCCGCATAGGCGTCGAGCTGCATGAGACGAAGCATTTCCAGCGCCTTGGCGCGGCGATCCTCCTTGCTCATTCCCTTCATCTTGAGGCTGAACGCAACATTGTCGACGAGGCTGAGATGCGGAAAGAGCGCGTAGGACTGGAACATCATCGCCGTTCCACGGCGGGCGGGCGGAAGGTCGGTCACCACCGCATTGCCGAGCCGCACGTCCCCGCTGGAGATCGGCTCATGGCCCGCGATCATTCTGAGGGTGGAGGTCTTGCCGCATCCGGAGGGGCCAAGCAGGCAGCAGTATGTCCCGCCCGGGATCTTCAGGCTGATGGCGTCGACGGCTTTCGTCGAACCATAGAGCTTGGTCACGGATGCAATGTCTATTTCGGATGCTTTGCTCATCTGACGACTCCTGCTGAACTTCAAATGCAGGGATCGTGCCAGTTTGGCCCATCAGCCTCACAAGCCCCGGTGGCCGGGTATTTTCCTCGGGATCGATGCTCAATGCCCACTTATCCGGCGAGTGTACCGGATCGATGTGTAAATTGTATGCAATTCCATCTTGGATTATGTACGCCAGTTCTGATATCCGGAAGGGAAGTCAAAGAAGCGGCGGCCCCATGAATATCGAAAGCACCAAAGGCAAGGATGCCGTAACGGAGGATCGCGCGCTCACGATCCGCGATGCCTTGCGGGATGCGATCATGGACCGCCGGCTGGCGCCGGGCGCCCGGCTTGTCGAGGCCGAGGTAGGTGCGCTTTTCCACGTCAGCCGGACGGTTTCCCGGGCCGCACTCCAGATGCTGGCTTTCGAGGGGCTTGTCCGCATCGAGCGCAACCGCGGCGCCTTCGTCTCCCATCCTTCCCCCGAGGAGGCACGGCAGGTCTTCGCCGCCCGCCGCGTCATAGAGCCGGCCATAGTCGCCGCGGCCATGGCACATCTCACGGCTGAGGATATCGCCGCTCTCCGCCGGCAGCTGAAGGAGGAGGCCCGGCATCTGGGCGGAAAGGGCACGGCGGGGCGACGCGCCGAGATCCAGGCGTCCGGTGACTTCCACCTGATGCTCGCCTCGCGGGCGGGAAACGAGATACTGAAGCGCTTCATGGACGAACTCGTGGCCCGCTCGTCGCTGGTCATCGCGCTATACGGCCGCTCCGCCGTGTCGAGTTGCGGCCATAGCGAACATCTCGCCCTGCTCGACGCCATCGAGGCGAAAGACGAGGGGCTGGCCGAGGAGCTGATGCTCCGTCACATAGAACACATGGAGGCGGATCTCGACCTGCGCAGCCCCGAGTCGCTGAGCCTCAGGGACGCGCTTGCGCTCCAGTTGCCCCGGTAGCGGGACGCACCGACGGCACCGGTCAGCCCGGAGCTGCGGACCGTACGCCACCGATCGTGAAGCCTCGCTCCCTGCGAAAGGCGATCAGTTGCCCCCGGCCGACGGCCACAGACGTGAATCCGGCCCGACCGGCTCCTGCGCGTTCCGTTCGAACAGCTTCTTGCGGTAGCGGTCGCGATAGGCTTCTTCGCTTTCGAACTCGCTTCCTCCTCCCATCAGCTCCGCGCCGACTTCGTAGTAGACGTCGAGGTTGCGCAGGTCCGGCACCGGAGTTTCACCTCGTTCGGCCGCGCCCTGTGCATCCCAGTAAAGTTCCTCGAGCCGCCGCGTCAAAGCGGGCGCGTCGCGGAGGGTGCAGGTGTCGCGCTGTGCGGCCAGCGAGGCCCGCACCGCCGCCAGGCTGTCGCGGTCGTGCGCGAAGGCGATCGCCTTTTCCACGTACTGGTCGGCCGTTTCGCAGACCATTTCCGGGATCCCCGCCGCCGTGATCATGCCGGCACAAACGCGAGCATGGAAGCTCTTGCCCGGCACCGTCAGGACAGGAAGCCCCATGGTGAGCACGTCCGCCGCCGTGGAATGCGCCCCGTAGGGGAAGGTGTCTAGGAACAGGTCGCCCAGCGCTATCCGCGCCATGTGGAGCGGGTTCGGGACCTTGCGTGCAAAGATCAGACGCGCGCCATCGATGCCGGCAGCCTCGGCCTTGTCGCGAAGCCGCTTGTTCGCAACCTCGTTGCCGGCAAGAAGCCAGAGGACGCTGCCCGGCGTCGCAGCAAGAATGGCGAGCCAGCGCGAGAAGACCGGCTCGGTGATCTTTTGCATGCCGTTGAAGCAGACATAGACGAAGGCATCCGCAGGCAGCCCCATTTCCTCGCGCGTCGGCGTTGCCGCTATCTGCCTTTTCCGGTCGATCGGCTGGTAGCAATCCGTCCGCAGGACCTTTTCGGAGAAATAAATCTCGTTACCCGGCGGAATGATCTGGCCGTCCGAGATGATGTACTGGTGGAAGGGCGTGGCCATCGTGCCGGGATAGCCGAAGAAATTCATGATCACCGGGGCTGGCCGGAAGGCGAATATGCGGGTGCGGGCGCCCTTCGTGTAGCCGTTGACGTCGATCAGCACATCGATCTCGTCCTCGGCGATCTGCCTGGCGGCAGCTGCGTCGTCGAGCGGTGTTATGTCGCGCCAGTGATCCACCGCGGCCTTGTAACGCTCCTGGACCGCGTCGTTCTGCCGGGGCTCCCCGCAGTAATAGGCGAAGAGTTCGATCCGGCTTTTGTCGTGCAGCTCGAAGACCTCACCGAGAGCAAAACCCACGACATGCTCCCGGAAGTCGGAAGACAGGTACCCGACGCGAAGGCGCTGTCCCGTTCCGGTTCTTGCCCGCACCGAAGCCGGCTTGAACTCTTCCGGCGTCAGGCGGCCCACAAGTCCCTTCTGATACCGGTATGCCTTGGCCAGTTGAAACAGCGGGTCGTCGACAAAACAGGCGAGCGTCATCGGGGATATGCCGTCAAGTAGCTGGCGTTCCGTCACATGGGTGGACGGCGTCAGAAGCGGCCACTTGCACTGGTGCTGTCGCGCCGAAATCCAGTGCTGGATCGCCTCGGGCTTTGTCGGCTGCAGTTCGATCGCCTGCCACAGCGCCTCTTCCGCGTGTTCGAGCTGGCCCGCGCTTTCGAGGACCCGCCCGGTGTGCTGGAGAACCATGAGGCGATGACTGATCCGGTCGGGCGTCAGCTCTGCGGTCGCGTCGATGAACTTCCGCCATTGGGCGACAGCCTGATCGATCAGCTTGCAGTCTTCGAGCGCGCGGCCGAGATTGACATGGGCGGGGCCGAAGTCGGGCTGGTGCGCGATCGCCCTTCGCAGCACCTGGACCGCACCGGGAAGATCGCCGGCCTGGCTGAGCGCCACGCCGTAGTTGAAACAGGCAACATGAACCAACGGGTTGTCGTCATTGAAGGCAATCCACGTCTTGTAGAGGTCGAGTATCTGCTCCTGCCGCCCTCCCTTGGCGAGGGCTTCGCCCACCTGCATGAGTTCGGCCAGCGACAGCTGCCGGCGCCTCGCCCGATCGAACACGCCCTTGAGCACTGCGGCTGCATCGATGTTGCCGGCCTTCGTGACGTCCATTGGTCTTGCCTCCCCTCGAGAACAACGATGCCCGCCGGCCAGATGCCCGAGGGACCCTGCCTCCTCCCTGCCCGATCTAGCTTGCTCCAGCCTGATCGATCATCTGGCCGCAAACGAAAAAAGGCGGTGCCGCAGCACCGCCTTTGCACTAGATGAATGAAGCTTTTCCTTAATTAGCGATATCCGTCTCGTGGTAGGCTTCGATGACCCAGTTGATCATGTCGCCCTTCATCGCCTGTGCCTGCTGGGAGGTGATACCATCCAGCAGCGAGTCGGAGAGGCTCAGGATGTCGTCCTGACTCAGACCGTGGATGGCGCTTGTGGAAATCGCACCGATCTCGGCCGAGGTGAAGAGGGCAATGTCGCCGTCCTCGAAGGCGCTGATCTGGGCCAACGACAGCGCACTGATCTGCGTGCTGGTCAGTGCGGTAACCTGTTCGGTAGTCAGGGCGGCGATCTGGGCCGTGGTCAGGGCCTTGATGCTGTCCGTGTCGAGCAGGGCAATCTGCGCGGAGGGGATCGCCGCGATGGCCAGATCGGAGATTGCAGCCAGGGCCTTCGACGTGAGAGCGTTCAGGTCTGCGCCAGTGAGCAGGATTGACTGTTCGGTCGTTATGCCGGCGCTGCCGCCAGCAGTCAGCCCCTCCAACTGGGTCGTCGTCCACGCCCCGAAGGTGGCTGGATCGACAGCCGCAACTTGCGTGCTGTTCAGACCGCCGATCTGGGTGGACGTCAGGTAACCCTGCTGTGCAGCGCTCAGCTCGGCGACGTCGAGTGCCGAGATCTGCTTCGACGTCAGTGCGTTGACCTGCGAGGTGACCCAGCCGCTGATCTGGGTGGAGGTCAGGACGTCGACCTGTGCCGATGTCAGCGCTGCGATCTGCTCCGTCGACAGGAAGCCGCCGCCGGTGCTGTTCAGCTGAAGGAGATCTTCGGTCTCCATGGCGGCGATCTGCTTGGTGCTGAGCGCCGCAACCTTGGCCGAGTTTCCGTTGAAGATCGCCATGTCTTCGGTCTCGAGACCAGCGATCGCGCTCGTCGCAAGTGCCCCGATCTGCACCGAAGTCAAGGCCGACACGGCCTCGCTCGCCAGTGCGGTAACCTGGGCGGAGGTGAGCTTGGCGACCTGCCCGGTTGTCAGGTCTGCTATGGCCGTCGCAGACAGGTTGGCGGCCGTCAGAAACTCGATCTGCTTGGTGCTGAGGGCATCGAGCTTATCGGACGAGGCAAGCGCGTCAAGTTGAGCGGTGGTGAGGCTGCTGATGATGCCAGAGGAAAGACCCGAGATCTGGGACTCTTCGAAGGCGGCAACACCGGCGGTGATGGCCGCCAACTGCTCCGTGCTCAGGCCCTGAAGCGCTGTGGAGGTCAGGCTCGTCACCTTGAGTGAATTCATGTCTTCGGTATCGATCGCGGCCAGCTGTGCAGAGTTCAGTGCGCCAACATGCTCGGTGGTCAGCGCGTTTACCTGCGCGGAGCTGAGCCTTTGCATCGACTCGGTCGTCAGCGTCTTGATTTGCGAAGCATTGAGAGAGGAAATGAAGGAAATAGCGGTCACGAAAATATCTCCAGTTGGCAGTGCAGATGTCGTATCTTGTCGGCGGCCGCGCCGGACGCGAACGCTTGCCGGGCATCACCTTCGATAGAAGACAAAGATTGGTGAGACATGGCTCGACGAGCCTGCGCACTGGAAAGGCGTCATGCATCCGGAGCTCTTTGGCATCCGATTCCTGTGCCGGAATGCGGGCAACCGGCTCACGTTTCGTCGCACACAACGCGCTGTCCGAAACGTACGAGGCCCCCGCCTTCATGGAAGAAACTATACCGCAAGTATTAATGGGGATTTAACATAAGAAAAATTCTTCCAGTTACGTTACATGGTTATTTAGAAAAGTAAGATCATCTAAGATACTTGCGAAACATAATCAGACGATACCCAGTGCCGTCACACGCGCAAAACCAAGTCGTCCGCCAAGCTTAGAACCGGGCGTAGCTTGCAATCACGGCCTCGACCTGCGCCCTGTTCATCGCGCGCGCCTGGTCACCGGTAATGGCATCGAGCTGTGCGGTGTCGAGACCACCGATAAGCTCCGCCGACAATCCGCGGATAGCGCCCGTTGAAATCGCTGCTATCTCATCGTCGGTAAACGTCTGGATGTCCTCCAGAAGCATGGCCGCGATCTGTCCGCTCGTCAGCGCCGCAATCTGATTGGAATCGAGCATTTCGATCTGCGATGAGGTCAGCGCCTCGATCTGTGCCGCGGTCAGGGACGAAACCTGTCCCGACGTCAGCGCCTGGATCTGGCTGCTATCCAGCGCGGCGATGGCGCCGCTTGTCAGCCCGCGCAACGCGCTGCTCGTGAGCGCCCTGATCTTCTCGGGTGTAAAGGAGGCAATGTCTTCGGACTCGAGACCAGCCAGGGCCGGAGCCCTTAACGATGCAATCTGTTCTTCGGACAGCGCGCCAACCTGCTCCGTCGTCAGGGCGGCAACCTGCTGCGACGTCAGCCAGCCGAGCAGGTCGGTCGAAAGCGCCCCGATCTGCACGGTGGTAAGGTTTTCGAGGTTGAGCGCCGAGGCCTGTCGGCTGGTAAGGGCCGCAACCTGTTCCGTCCCGAAGGCCTGAAGCTGGTCGGTGGAGAATGCCTGGAGTTGGACCGTCGTCAGTCCGGCGATCTGGCCGGAGGTCAGCGCCTTGATCTGGTCGTCTTCGAGGGCCGCGAGAGCGACCGACGAGAGGCTGCGAATGGCAGCGGTGCCGATGGCGGCGATCTCGTCCGATGTGAAGGTTGCGATATCTTCAGCCTCGAGACCGGAGAGCGCCGTGCCACGGAGGGCGGCGATCTGCTCGCTCGTGAGCGCCCTTGCCTGGTCGACCGTCAGCGCGGCGATCTGGTCGGATCTCAGCGATGCCAGGAGACCGGTGGAGAATGCTCCGACCTGCTCGGTGGTGAAGGCTCCGAGGTTGAGCCCGCCCGCCTGCCGCGCGCTGAGCGCCTCGATTTGCGCGGTTCCGAAGGCCTGAATCTGATCGGTAGACAGGCCCAGAAGCTGGAGGGTCGTCAGTCCGGCGATCTGCTGCGAGGTCAACGCCTTGATCTGATCGCTGACGAGCGCATCGAGAGCCGCGCTCGACAGGTGGCGAATGGCGGCCGGGCTGATGGCGGCGATTTCCTGCGAGGTAAACGTCTGGATGTCGGCAGCCTCGAGCCCCGCGAGAGCCGGGCCGCGAAGCGCCGCGATCTGGCCGGACGTCAGCGCTGTTGCCTGCTCGGTCGTCAGCGCGGCGACCTGCCCGGAATTCAGCGAAACCAGCAGACCGGTCGAAAGTGCGCCGATCTGGTCGGCAGCGAAGACCGCTAGGTCCACCCCGGCAGCCTGCCGGCTCGTCAGGGCCCCGACCTGCTCCGTCCCGAAAGCCTTTATCTGGTCGGGAGACAGGGCCTGGAGCTGGAGTGCCGTCAGTGCGCCGATCTGGCCGGAGGTCAGAGCCTTGATCTGGTCGCTGTCGAGTGCCGCCAGGGCTTCCGTCGACAGGCTGCGGATGGCAGCCGTCGTGATGGCGGCAATCTCGTTCGGCGTGAACGTCTTGATATCGTCTGCCTCGAGGCCGGCGAGCGCCGCGCCGCGAAGCGAGGCGATCTGCTCGCTCGTCAGTGCGGCTGCCTGCTCGGTCGTCAGCGCAGCGACCTGCTCGGATTTCAGCGCGGAGAGGAGACCGCTCGAAAGGGCCTCGACCTGGTTGGTGGTGAAGGCTGCAAGATCGAGCCCCCCGGCCTGCCGTGCGGTGAGCGCCTCGATCTGCGCCGTTCCGAAGGCCTGTATCTGGTCGGAAGACAGGGCCTGGAGCTGCAGCGTCGTCAGTGCGCCAAGCTGACCTGACGTCAGCGCCTTGAGCTGATCGGTGCCGAAAGTCGAAAAGCGATCGGGGTCCAGGCCGCGGATGAAGGTGGAGGACAATGCCGAAATCCGATCGGCCGGAAAGCCTGCCAGATCCAGCTCGCCCGCTTGCCGGAGGTTGAATGCCCCGATCTGTGCGTCGGTAAGGCTGTCGATCTGTGCTTCCGCGAGCACCGCGATCTGACCGGCCGTCAGGGAGGAGATCTGGGTATTGGTCAGCGCCCTGATCTGGGACGCCGACAGGCCTTCGAGCTGCGCTTCGGACAGGCCTCGAATGGCACTGTTGTTGATAGCCGCGATCTCGTCCGGCGAGAATGTTGCGATGTCTGCAGGCGAAAGCGCGGCGAGATCCGCGGAAGACAGGGCTCGTATCTGATTTGACGTGAGCGCTTCGACCTGCGCAGTCGTCAGGGCCTCCAGCTGCTCGCTGTACAGCGCCCCGACCTGGACGGATGACATGCCCTGTATCTGCTGCGCCGACAAGACGGCGATCTGGCTGACCCCGAGACCGACGATCGCCCGGGCGGCGACTGCGCCCACCTGGGTTGGCGACAAAGCCTGGAAATGCTGCGGGCCGAGTGCGGCGATGTGGTCGGAGTTAAGGGCGGCGATCTGGCTGGTCGAGAGGCTGGCGAGTTCGGAAGTCGAGAGTGCGCCTACCTCGCTTGCCGACAACGCGCGGATGTGACTGGGCGACAGCGAGGAAATGGGTGACGTCACGTGATCGGCTCCGCATGCAAAGTAATTTGCGCCCACATGCCAAATCCCTTTCGAGTGGAAAATCCCAGAGGGGAGGCAATGTTGGAGATAACAGTGCTCGAACGAGCAGCGCGCAAAGGAACGTCATGCGACAGGCGATATATGCCTGTTTCCCGCGCCGAGAAGGGCGACGTCCGAGTCTGCATGCGATGGAAGGCCTTCCACTCGCGTGCGAGCAACACGTCACAACCCGAAGTTATCCCGCTCACTGATTAACAAATGGTTAAGGAGAGCCTCGCCCTGCCTCTCGATCTTCGGGCGCCGCCGCCAGCCCCGGATGGGGCTCGCCCGGCCGCGCGGCTGCCCATTGCAGGCCCCGCTCAGGTCAGGTGGCGCCATTTGACCATGCGTTCTCGGAGGTCCAGGGTTTCGCCGTCGACGGTGAAGCGGCCGTCGCCGCAATGATGCAGGGTCCGTCGCTCCCTCGGTCTCTCGTTGATCCAGACCCTCTCGGCCCTGAGGATGAAGAGGTTGTAGGGATCGGCGAGCCGGGTATCGGCTACCCGGCACTCGATATTGGCCAGGCAATCGTCGAGGAGCGGCGCGGACACGTCCTTGGCGGGCCGCATCCGCAGGCCGAACTTCTCGAACTTGTTCACCTCGGCCCCGGAGCAGTTTCCGACATCGACGACCGTTTGCGCCAGATCCACCCCGGGAACGGCTATGACGCATTCGCCGGTCTCGCGCAGGGCGTGATAGCTGTGATCCCAGGGACCGATCACGCAACCGATCAGCGGTGGATCGTGCTGGATCATCATGTGGAAGCCCATGGTCATGACGTTGGGCTTGCCGTGGTCGCTGGTGGAGACCATGACGATCGGGCCAGGCTCCAGCAGGCGATAGGTTTGTGATGCGGCAACTTCCTTCATTTCGATCTCCTTTCGAAGGTCCCTGCCCGCAGGCAGGGACCGGCAAGGCGGGGTGTCACCATCCCTGTTCAACGGGCAGGACGAAGAGTTCGGCGACATTCACGTGTTCCGGCGCCTGGGCCGCAAAGACGATCGTATCGCCGATGTCCTCGCCCTGAAGGAAGGTCATCTGGTTGGCCAGTTCGTCCATCTGCCGGCGATGGGAGGGGTCGGTGATGTGGTCGTAGAGCTCGGTTGCAACGGCGCCCGGCTGGATGCAGGTGACGCGGATGTTGTGCGTCGCCCCCACTTCCATGCGCAGCCCGTCGGAGAAGGCCGCGACCGCATGCTTGGTGGCGCAGTAGACCGACAGGCCCTTGAAGACCTTTCGCCCGGCAATCGACGACATGTTGAAGACGTGTCCGGATTTCTGCCTGATCATCTGGGGCAGAACGGCCCCCGTGATGTTCAACAGACCCTTCACGTTCACGTCGACCATCCGGTGCCACTCCTCGACCTTGAACTGGTCCACGTCGGAGAGCGGCATCAGGCCGGCATTGTTGACGAGGATGTCGATCGAGCCATAGGCATCGATCAGCGTCCCTACCCCTGCATCGACGGATGCCTGGTCGACAACGTCGAGCGGGATGACGAGCGCGTCTCCGCCCTTGGCCTCGATCTTTGCCTTGAGTTCCTCGAGCTTGTCGGTGCGGCGGGCTGCGAGGCCGACCTTGGCACCTGCCTCCGCAAGCTTTTCGGCAGTGGCGGCGCCGATCCCGCTCGACGCGCCGGTTACCAGTGCAATCTTTCCGTTGAGCTTGGTCATTGTTTACTCCTTGTCCTGAAGACCACCTGAGGGTGGCGTCTGGTTCTGACAGGGAGGAAGCTAGGCGTTTCGGGGGCCCCTTTCTCACGGAGCCTTGCTGGACCTGTCGCGATCTTGCGCGAAATGCGCGGGATCGTCGGAAATCAGCTCCTGCGGTAGTGGCTGGGCGTCAGGCCGGTTTCCCGCCTGAAGACCTGCGCAAAGTGGCTTGGGCTCGAATATCCCACCGTCATGCCGATCTCGATGATGCTCGAATCCGTTTCGAGAAGCAGTTGCTCGGCGCGGGCAACGCGCCTGCGTATGAAGTAGCGGGAGGGCGAGAGCCCCGTCGCCTTCTTGAAAAGACGGCTGAAATGAAACTCGCTCATACCGGCTGTTTCCGCCAGCCGCGTCAGGTTGAACGGCTCGGCGAGATGAGCTTCCAGATAGGCGACAACCCGCCGCAGCTTGAAGCCGGGCAACGCCGCCTGCCGGTCATCGACCTCGTCGCCTGTCGCATAGGTCCGGAGCAGGTGCACCGCGAGGCTGTTGGCAAGCCCCTGGATGAAGAACTCGCTCCCCCGTCCCTCGGCCGTCAGTTCCCGGTGGATGAGCGCCAGCAGATGCGACAGTTGCTCGTCCTTGCCTCCCGAAACGTCGCGGAGTGCCGGGGCGCCGCTCCGGCCAAGCACTTCCGAGGCGACATGCTCGAAAAGCGGGATGGCCAGATAAAGGTGCATGACCTGGAAGGGAGCAGACCCGATGGAATGCCAGCGCATCTCGTAGGGCGTCGGGGAACAGGTAAGGAAGAAATCGCCCGCCGTGACGTGGCTTGCGACCCATTCCCCGTGAAGATCCCGCTCCTCCACGACCGCCTCGCCCGACATTACCCAGACGACGAGCGGTTCGGCGACGGCAGGAACGAGGAACGGTTCCTGCCTGCTCTGTCGCGAGTGGACCTGCACGAACAGATCCTTCCAGGCCGGGCTGTCTCCGCTCACCAGCGTGTGGCCGGCGATGAACCGCTCAAGGCCGCGGGCGGAGGTGCGTTCGGCCACGTCGCCCCCTGACACGGCCCCGGGCTGGGCGAGCGACAGCACTTTCCGGTTCCCTGAGCCCGACGCATCCGGCATTTCCATCATCAATACCCCTTCGGGACAGGCAGACTGCGTCTTCCAACAGGACGCGCTTAATTCCGCCCGTGCGGTGATCGACAAATTCCACACGGTGTCAATGAGGCGGCGCAATGTTTGGTTGCAAAGCTCACCACATGTCCTGGGACAAGCCTGTCCGGCAGAGTACTATAACGTCATTGTATTTCGTAGAGATCATACGACACGGCATTGCGCCCGAACGCGCCGACGCCCACGAAGACCGACCGGTTCAGCCAGGCATACTCTTTGCTCGATGTCTCGAAATAGGCGGCGATGCGGAAATAATATCGTGAGGAATCGACAATCGTGTCAGTCGAAGGCGCGAAGACGTCGGTCATCAGCGGCGGCGGTATGAGGAACCGGCCTTCGAAACGGAGACCAAGAAGCGACCCGTCATCGGCCCTCAGCAGTCCCCTTACATCGACGGCGCCGCTTCCGTCGTTTCGTATCCGCGCCCAGTCTCCCCCGCTGCGCATCACTTCGGCTGACACACTAGGCCCTTCGAGTGTCCCGCCCGTCGCATTGACGACCAGCCTGTGTCCTTCCGGCGTATCGCCGAGCGGAAACGCCGGCTCCAGCGTGACCTTCAGCGTTCCGAAATAGCTTGATCTGAGCATCTCTGTGTCCTCCTGGGTTTTTCTGGGCGCGAGGGATCGCCGGGGCGCGTGAACGCCCCTGGACCCGGTCATTGGAGCGATGCTCGTTTACGTCGAGGAGACTGCGTAGACGTGGGCAAGCGCCGACAGGTCCTGGGCTATGTGCCCCAGGGACTTGTAGAGGGTGATTTCATCGGCGGAGGTGCGCCCGGCAATCCGCCCCGACAGGACTTCGCCTATTTCGCCGACGATATGATCGTCATCGATGATGCCGGCCGCCTTCGCGTTCAGAAACTCCGACGCCGCCGCCAGCGCCGACCTGCGGTAGTCGGCGACATACCGGCTCGCCGCGACCAGCGCGTCGTCGATCTCCGTCGGGCCGGGCCTGCTGGAGCCGACGGCATTGACATGAGTGCCCGGTGCGACCCATTCCCGGAAAAGAACAGGTTCGTGCGCGGCCGTGACCGTGCAGATGATGTCGGCACCGGACGCCGCGCGCTCGGCATCTGCCTCCGCACGCACCGGAAGCCCCGTTTCCGAGGCGAGGTCATCGGCAAATCTGGCCGCCACGGGATGGCTCCGTCCCCACACGACGACGTCAGACAGCGCGCGAACATGCTTCAGGGCGAGGACATGGGAGCGCGCCTGGACGCCGCAGCCGAAGACGGCAAGCCGGCTCGCTTCCTTGCGGGCGAGCGCGTCCGTGGCGGCCGCCGTCGCGGCAGCGGTCCTGATCCGCGTGATTTCCTCGGCGTCACCCGTGCACAGCACGCTGCCGGTATCGGAACTGAACAGGATGACGAGCCCCTGGTGGGCGGACCGTCCGCCGTCCCGCACCCCCTCGAAGACGCTCACCACCTTCAGGCCGAAAACCCCCGTCTGGGACAGCGAGCCCGGCATGACCCCCAGGAGTTTCCCCGGCGAGATCTGCGAGATCGAACGCAGCGGCTGATCGGTCGGATCGGCGCTCAGGCGCTTCATCGCAAGCCGCATGATGTCGATGCATGCGTCGTAGGGCAGTGCATCGCGAATATGATCCGGCCCGAAATACTGGAAATGCATGACAGTGCTTCCCCGCAAGCGACGCCAGCATCTATATAGGAAGGCACGACCAGATATATGCGCATGCCAGCAACAGATTGTTTCACCTGAGCAGATAATCGGGGATCGCCATGGATAGGCTTGCTGCTATGGAAGCCTTCGTGAAGGTTGCGCAGATCCACAGCTTCACAGGGGCGGCAGACGCGCTGAACGTCCCGAAAACCACCATTTCCAGGCTTGTGAATGCCCTGGAACTGAGGCTTGGCGTCCGCCTTCTCAACCGCACGACCCGCCATGTCAGCCTGACGCCAGAAGGCGCAATGTATTACGAGGAGGCGGTCCGGCTGCTCGAGGACCTACGGCAGTCCGAGGCTGCCGTTTCAAGCCAGTCGGGTGCGCCCGGCGGCAACCTGCGTGTCGACATGGCCCATTGCGTTGCAAACGAAATCATTATTCCCCTCCTGCCGATGTTCTATGCCCGCTACCCCGACATCACGCTTGAGATCACATCCTCGGAACGGATCATCAATCTGGTCGCGGAAGGGGTGGACTGCGTTCTGCGGGCAAACGTCATTCGCGACGAAACGATGATCGCCAGGCCGCTGGGCACCCTTGAGGTCGTGACCTGCGCCTCCCCCGACTACCTGAAGCGCTGCGGAACCCCGCTCTGCCTGGAAGAGGTCGCTGGCCACGCCGTCGTGTCCTACTACTTTGTCCCCCCGCGGAAACTCCGCGGCCTGACCTTCATCGACGGGAATGATCGCGTCGAGCTGCGCGGCAGATGCTTCGCGGGTTTCAGCGACCTGCAGTCATGCCTGTCGGCAACCATCGTGGGGCTCGGCATCACGCAGGTGCCGTCGGCAATTCTCCGAACTGCGGAGCCGGCAGGCAAGGTCGTGCGCATCCTTCCGCAGTATCCGGTAGAGGGCATCAGAATGTACGCCCTCTATCCTCCGTCACGAAAGCATTCGACGACACTGAGAGCCTTCGTCAACTGGGTGTCGGAAGTGTTCATGGAACTGGAAAGCGATGGCGCACGGCCGCAGTGCCCTGCAGCGCAACCGCCCTGACCGACCACTCGGCCGGCTATCGCTTTCGCCTGGCCCATTGAGCGGATGCCTGCGACAGGCAATCCTCGAAGCGGGCGTCCGGGCTTCCGGAAGCCGCCAGAAGTGCTGTCGCAGCGGTGTAGATGATCGAGGCCTCCGCGTTGTCGTCACGCGCAGCGCCCGACCAGACCGCCTCCCAGAACTCTCGCTGGCTGTATCCGCTGCCGGGCAGGCCGCTGCCGGTCAACTCGGAGGGGACCGACACCCGATCCCTGATTTCCCGGCCGTCGATCATCCTGATCAGGGTCGTCGCCCGCGTCGGCACGATCTGGGCGAAGCCACGCACGGTGCTCACCATCGTGACGCTCTTCATCCCCAGCAGCTTCACAACGTCGCCATAAATGATCCTCGAGGCGCCACCCGGTGCCCCTGTCAGCGAGGCCGGCGCATCGAAGGGATTGATGAGCGGTACGACGTTGTGGAGCGGCGTGCGCGTCTCGAAGAGAGGGTGCAGGTTGAGGATGGCCTGCGCCTGCGGTGCGAAGGCGGCAAGCGGCACATAGGCGATATTGCACGCGCCGAGGGCAGCAGCCACGTCGCGGGACGTCAGGCAGGCGGGAATTCCGGCACGCTCCGCCGCCTCTTCGAGTTTTCCGCTGTCGGCGCCATTGCCGAAGTGGCCGTGCATGACGACACGGCAGCCCGTAGCGGCGACGAGCCTTGCCGCGTGCATGAACCAGGGCGGCCTCTTCCATCGGGGCGAAACGTAGACCGGCCAGTCGAGATCGGGACGAGGGGCTCGCCCCACGGCGCCTGCCGCCGCTTCCCGCAAGGCCTGGACGAAGCCGGAAAGTTCAAGGGCGGTCGGGCCTCGATACTGCAGCGTCATGAGAAGCGCGCCGAGCTGGACCGGATCAGCCTCCCCCCGCAGGATGATGGAGAGCGCGTCGCGCGCTTCCTCCGTCTCGAGAGGGCGGCTCCGGCCGGGACCCGGTGACGTGAGCGCGATATATTTCGCAAGGCGGCGCTGCGGCTCGTCATTGTCTCCGATGGCTGCGATCCGCTGGGCGATCCCGGAAGGGGTCGGTTCGGCTTCGAGATGATTGCCGCGGCTGACCGCAAGCGGCGGCGCGACGATCCTTGATCGCTTTTGCCAGCCGTCCATGGGCTGCTCGGCGGAGGCCGGGACGCTGCTTTTGACGGGTGACCAGCCCTCGCCCTTCAACAGGGCGTCCGTCTCCTCCGCAAGTGACCGAACCCTCAGCCGGAGCGATTCCGCGAACGGCGTGGGACGAAGGCCGCGCCCGGTTCGAATGAAGATGGGATCGCCATAGAGATCCCTCAGTTCGCCCAGCATTCGGCTAACGGCGGAAACCTGCAGATCGAGGCTTGCCGCGGCCCCCGTGGCGCTCCCTTCTCGCAAAAGCGCATCGAGCGCGAGGAGGAGCTTGATCCTGCCGATTTGTGGGGGTCTGCTGTCGTTTGCCATTTCGCGTTATCGTGCCTCTGCTCCACCGCGAAGGACGATGTGAGCTTGCCGGCCGCCGTACCATAAGCTTCAATCGCCACTCAAGTTTTCTTTACCTCACTCCGAGCCCATTTGCTTTTTTCGCAAATTGGAACCGCTACAGAAAAGATGATTTGACGGCACCTGCGGCCACTCGATAACTGGCTCCCGCTACTCAACTTATCTTGGCCAGGATGTTGGCCGGGCGCGGAGACGATAATGTTCCCAAAGATCAGAACCCTTCACCTTGCTTTTGCCGTCGCGGGCGCCGTGCTTGCCTCCCAGGCATTGCCGTCGGCTGCGATTGCCGAAATCGTCGTCAAGCACACGAAGGGTGAAACGACCCTTCCGTCGACGCCGGAGAAGGTCCTGGTGTTCGACATGGCAAGCCTCGACACCCTGCACACGCTGGGCGTCGAAGTGGACGGCGTGCCCTCGGGCGCAAAACCCGATTATCTCTCGAAGTATTCCGGCGGCGACACCCTCAACATCGGGTCGCTTTTCGAACCCGATTATGAAGCCGTCAGCGCGGCAAAGCCCGACCTCATCATCGTCGGCGGCCGTTCCTCCGCCAAGTTCGAGGATCTTGCCAAGATCGCCCCGACGATCGATCTGACGATCGAGCCGACCGCCTACGTGGAGAGCGCCAGAAAGAATGTCGAGACGCTTGCGGAGATATTCGGCAAGCAGGCCGAGGCCGACGCAGCTCTCGAGAAGCTCGACGCATCTGTGTCGGCTCTCAAGGAAAAGGCGGGCTCCGCCGGCAAGGGTCTGCTGATCCTCACCACCGGCGGCAAGATGAGCACCTACGGCGCGGGATCCCGCTTCGGTGTGCTCTTCACCGATTACGGCGTCCAGCAGGCGGATGAAAACATCAAGGTCGGCCAGCACGGCCAGCCGATCTCCTTCGAGTACATTCTGGAGCGCAACCCCGACTGGCTCTTCGTGATCGACCGCGACGCGGCGATCGGACGCGAAGGACAGGCGGCCGCGAAGTTCCTCGACAACGAGATCGTGGCGCAGACGACCGCGTGGAAAGAGGGACAGGTCGTCTATCTGGACGCGACGGCCTGGTATCTCATCGGCGGTGGCCTGACGGCCATGCAGAATACCGTCAATCAGTTGACCGAGGCCTTCGACGCCAAGTAAGCGGACAGGATCGGACGTTAACGGCAGCAACCGGCTCACCGGTTGCTGCCGCTCTGTATTCATGGTGACCTCGTGAAGCTCTTTCTTCTTGCCCTGCTGGCTACCGCCGCCGTCGCAGTCGCAAGCCTGTTTGTCGGTGTCAGTGAGGTGTCCCTCTTCGCCCTGATCAGCGGCGAGAGCGACGAGAAGATGTTGATGGTCCTGGCCGGAAGCCGCGTTCCGCGGACCATCGCGCTGATCCTGGCCGGAGCCGGAATGGCCGTTGCCGGTACCATCATGCAGATGCTTTCGCGCAACCGCTTCGTCGAACCCTCTACCGCTGGCACTGTGGAATCCGCAAGCCTCGGCATGCTCGTCGTTCTGCTCCTGGCCCCCGGCCTTCCGGTCATGATGAAGATGCTGGTGGCGAGTGTCTTCGCCCTGGCGGGAACTGCGATCTTCCTCGGCATCCTCCGCCGCGTGCCGCTGCGGTCTCCGGTTCTCGTGCCTCTTGTCGGCTTGATGCTCGGCGGCGTCATCAATGCCTGCACGACCTTCTTCGCCTACCGATACGACCTCATGCAGGCCATGGGTGCGTGGACCAGCGGCGACTTCTCCGCTGTCCTGCGCGGGCGCTACGAAGTCCTCTGGGTGGCGCTGGCGCTCACCGTCGCGGCATATGTCGCGGCCGATCGGTTCACGGTCGCGGGAATGGGCGAGGATTTCTCCAGGAACCTCGGCCTTGACTACCGCAAGGTTGTCACCCTCGGCCTGGTGATCGTCTCCATGGTGACGGCATCCGTGGTCGTGACGGCCGGCATCCTGCCGTTCATCGGCCTCATTGTTCCAAACCTCGTGAGCATGGCCATGGGCGACCGCCTTCGCCATACCCTGCCGTGGATCGCCCTGAGCGGCGCAGCATTGGTGCTCGTCTGCGACACCGTCGGCCGCATCGTCAACGCGCCCTACGAAATCCCCGTCGGTTCCGTCCTCGGGATCATCGGAAGCATCTTCTTCCTCGGTATGCTGTTTCGGAGACGAAACCGTGCTGCCTGAGAAAAATCGCTCTCCGATCCTCGTCCTCTTGGTCATCGCGGCGTTTGCGGCCGCCGCGATCGTCGCCTTCATGACCATCGGTGCAAGGGGCAACTGGAGCTTCGTCCTGCCTTTCCGGGGCACCAAGCTCCTGTCCCTCGTTCTCGTGGGCTACGCAATCGCCGTTTCCACCGTCCTCTTCCAGACGATCACCAACAACCGCATCCTGACGCCGGCGATCATGGGCTTCGACTGGCTCTACATGCTCCTGCAGACGCTGTTCGTTTTCGGGCTCGGAGCCGCGGCCACCTCCGCGATCGACGCCCGGCTGATGTTCCTGGTCGAAGTCGGCGCAATGCTGGTGTTTTCGCTGGTATTGTACCGCTTCCTCTTTTCCGGCAAGGTCCGGGATCTTCACCTGCTGCTGCTGATCGGTGTTGTCTTCGGCACCTTGTTCCGGAGCGTCTCCGGCTTCCTGCAGCGCCTGATCGATCCGAACGATTTCGTCGTTCTCCAGGACCGCCTGTTCGCAAGCTTCAACGCCGTGGATTCCGACCTCCTGCTCATCTCGTCGGTCCTGATCGGGGCGGCCAGCCTCGTCGGGCTTCGCATCTTTCACACATTCGATGTGATGTCGCTGGGGCGCGATACGGCAATCTCTCTCGGCGTGGTCCACCAGCGGGTGACGCTGATCGTGCTTGCGCTCGTAACCGTACTGGTTTCGGTCTCAGCCGCTCTCGTCGGCCCGGTCACCTTCTTCGGCCTCCTCGTCGCCAACCTCGCCTACATCCTGATGCCGACCGGCAAGCATCGATATGTGCTTCCGGCGGCCATCCTGCTGTCCGTCATCTGTCTTGTCGGCGGCCAGACGATCCTCGAGCGGGTCTTCGCCTTCGACACCGCCCTGTCGATCGTCATCGAGTTCGCGGGCGGGCTTTTCTTCATCTTTTACCTTCTCAGGGGCCATGCCCGATGATCGAGATCACCGACGTCACGAAAGCCTATGGCAACACGACCGTTGTGGACCATGTCACCGCCCGACTGCCCAAGGGGGGCGTGACCTCCATCATAGGCCCGAACGGAGCCGGCAAGTCGACGCTTCTGTCGATGATCGCCCGGCTGATCCCGAGCGATCAGGGGACGGTGCTGGTCGACGGACTGGACGTTGCCCGTACCTCCGGGGACATCCTCGCCCGCCGGCTGTCGATCCTTCGCCAGGACAACCACATGACGGCACGCCTGACCGTCCGCGACCTCGTGGCGTTCGGCCGCTATCCTTACAGCAAGGGACGCACCACCGCTGACGATCAGGCCCACATCGCCCGCGCGCTCGGCTATCTCGGGCTCGAGGACCTCGGCGATCGCTTCCTCGACGAACTGTCGGGCGGCCAGAGGCAGCGGGCTTTCGTCGCCATGGTTCTGTGCCAGGACACGGACTACATGCTCTTCGACGAGCCGCTGAACAACCTCGACATCCGCCACGCCGTCGGCATGATGAAGCTCCTCGGAAACGCCGCGCGGGATTTCGGCAAGACCGTGGTCGTGGTGCTCCACGACGTCAACTTCGCGTCCTGCTACTCCAACCACATCATCGTCATGCGTGACGGCAAGATCTTCCTCCAGGGCGCCCCGCGCGAGATCATCCGTCCCGACACGCTGGAGCAGACATACGGCTGTCCGTTCGAGATCCAGGAACTCGCCGGCAATCGTATCGCCGTCTACTACACCTGAGTTCCGCGCAAGCGCACCCTGCGGCATCACCTCATTCAGGCTCAACGGAAAAGAGGACATCATGGACGAACAAGAAATCCGCGTCGCGAGCCGGGCCGTCATTCCGACCGAGCACGCGAGCAAGTATCTGCAGCAGCTGTGCAAGCACTTCGCCCATAAGCGCCCGGTTACCTTCGACGAGAAGAACGGACAGATCAGCCTGATGACGGGAGACTGTTACCTCAGCGCGGACGACGCGGCACTCTCCGTGCGTGTCGAGGCGGGGGACGCCTCGCATTTGCCGCAGCTCGAGGATGTCGTCGTGCGCCATCTTGTCCGCTTTGCGTTCCGCGAGGAACTGCAGGTGGAATGGACACGGGGCTGACGCCCGGCTCGCGGCTACACAAGCCCCGATCGACAAAAGGCTCTGCCGCATCGCTGCGGCAGAGCCTTTTTCTTTTCAGAACCGGCAGGCTGCGCTCAGCGTGCCGGGACATGGTGCGAGTGTTCGCGACTTAGAAGGTCTTGGTCAGGCTCAGCCAGAACCGCCGGCCTTCCACCACCGTATTGAAGTCCGTCTGCTCGATTTCCTTGTCGAACACGTTGTAGACAGCCGCGTTCATCATGAAGCCTTCGCCGATGTCGTACTTCGCGCCGATATCGAACGTTGCATAGGCATCGTACTTGCGGCCGGGCTGGCCGTTGATGGTGACGGGATCACCGTTGGTTCCGATGCGTGCTCCCGCGGCGATCTCTTCGCCGTGGTAGTTGCCCGAGACCCAGGCCTCAAGTCCCTCGACGGGCGTAACCCAGTCGAGCCGGACATTCGCCATGTGCTCCGGCGTCCGTGCCAGCGGGAAGCCTGCGAAGTCGCCCGTCTGCTGTTCCGAATGGGTATAGGTGTAGCTGCCGCGGAGCGTGATATCCGGCGTCGCGTACCATGTCGCCGTCAGCTCGACGCCCTGGATGACCGCATCGTCGATGTTGTAGTTGTACCAGAGCCGGTAGTTCGGGTCTTCCGACCAGCGAACGGGCACACCGCTACCGTCGAGGACCAGTGCATTGCTGATCTTGTCCTTGAAGTCCGTGTAGAAATAGGTGCCGCCGAGAGCGACGTCTCCGGTCTCCCAGACCGCGCCGATCTCGTAGCTTGTGCTGGTTTCGGCCTCCAGGTCCGGATCACCGATGATGACTCCGCAGGTTCCCGTCGGACCATAGGAGCAACCGCTGCCGCCCGTGGTCATCGCGTAACCGGGAGCGATCTGGCGGATATCGGGAGCCCTGAAGCCTGTGGAGACGCCGCCCTTGATGGTCAGGTCTTCCGTAGCGTTCCAGACACCGTAGATACGGGGAGTGAGGTTCTCGCCGTAGACTTCGTGATGGTTGAGACGCAGCCCGGTGGTCAGGGCGAAATCGTCCGTAATCCTCCACTCATCCTCGGCAAAAATCGCCCACTGCTCGACGCTGAACGTCTCGGTGATGCCGGTGCGCCGTCCGGGGTTCTGGTCGGAAAGGCGGCCTTCGAGATATTGTCCACCCGTCACGAGGGTATGTTCGCCGAGGAGATCGAATGGCGTCGTGAACTTGCCGTCGATGACCGTGTTGCGAATCTCGGGCGAGCGCGCGTTTCGCAGATAACGGCCCGTCGCGCGATCGTAGTTGTAGACCGTACGCTGGCCCCACTCCTGCTGGATGGAGAATTCGGAAGTCGTCGGTCCCCAGCGGCCGGTATGCGACAGAGACCAGTGGTCGCGGTCGTGATTAGGCTCCGTGCCCGCATCGGTCGCGGCCAGGGTGTTGCCAGGCCTGGCCTGGCGCTCGATGCGGCTGAGCCCGCCCTGCAGGAAGATGTCGTGGTCTTCGTTCGGCGTCAGCGTAAGACGACCGGTAAGATCGCCTTCCTTCGCACCGGTGACGCCGCTCAGGAAGTTGTCCTCGCCCCGTCGGAAGCCGCGGCCCCAGACCTGCAGGCCAAGGGTGTCCTTCAGGATCGGGCCGTTGGCGTAAAACGAGGTCTGCACGCTGTTGCCGAACTTGGAGTGCTGCTGCAGCGTGCCTTCCGTGGTGACGCTGCCGGACCAGAAGTCGGATACCTTGCGGGTGATGATGTTGATGACGCCGCCCATCGCGTCCGAGCCGTAGAGCGAGGACATCGGTCCGCGCACGATCTCGATCCGCTCGATCGCGGCGGCCGGAGGGATGAAGCTCTGTTCGAAGCCGGAGCTGCCGTTCGGCCGCGCATCGCGCGTGCTCTGGCGCTTTCCGTCCACCAGGATCAGCGTATAGGCACCCGGCAGGCCGCGAATATAGATATCCTTCTCGTTCGCCACGCCGGTGACGGCAACCCCCTGCACCTCGCGAAGCGCATCGGTCAGGTCGCGAAACGCGCCCTTCTCCAGCTCTTCGCGCGTTACGACGGTGATGCTCGCAGGCGCATCCTTGACGTTCTGCTCGAAGCCCGATGCCGTCACCACGATCGTCTCAAGGACGGTATCGCCGTCCGCTTGCTGGGCCGATGCATGGCCCCCAAGACCACCGATCGTGCCCGCAAGCAGCAATCGAGCGGTTGCCGTTGTTCCACGCCTGCCGTTCCCCTTGGGCTTACGCCCTGCCGTCCACGCCATACTCGTCGCCCCACTAACTTGATAATTACGGTCGAGTTACTAGCGAGGCGGATTGAGCCCAACAACCGGCGTGTTTTATAACTGTTCTAAATATACAACAGCGCAAATCTGGGGGTCTTTGGCGACACGGAACTCCGCGATCAACCGGGGTCGAAATCGAGAGCCGAAGCAGCGCGGCGGAGACATGGCCGAGGGGCTTTTACGGGCGAATATCTGCCTTCCGCCGAGCGGCAGTGCAGCTGTTCACGTCGCGAGTATCACCGGACGGGTATATCAGAGGAGAGAATTCGCGCCCGTCTCTCGAAGGTCTTTTTGCCCGCCTTGAAGCCTGTCACGGCTGGCGCAATGCTGCCGAAGGCCTCGTCTTCGGCCGTCGCATCGAGGACGATCAGATCGGCGGCACTACCGGGGATGATCCCGTAATTGTCGAGCCGCATCAGCCGGGCTGCATCCCGTGTGATCAGGCCAAGACACTGCCCGAACCCGTCCGGTCCGATGTGCATGAGATTGGCGTAGAGATTTGCCATGCGCAGCAACGAGCAATCGCCGTAGGGCGTGAACGGGTTCAGCACGTTGTTCGTGGCGATCGAGGTCGTGATGCCCCGCTCCGCGAGGATATGCACCGGCGCCACGCCGCGGACGGCACGAAAGCCCTGGTCGCGCCCGTTGAGATAGAGATCGGTCGACGGCAGCGCGGTGACCGCGACCCCGGCCGCGGCAAGCCTCTTCGCATGCCGGTCGAAGTCGCCCTCGGCCATGGCGGCGAGCTTGGTGACATGGCCGATCGCCACCCGCCCCTGCCAGCCCTGCGCGTCGGTCAGGCGGCAGATGTCGTCCATGTGGGTCCAGCTGGGATCGAGATCGAAGTCCAGATGGAAGTCCAGATCGACGTCGTGCCTGCGCGCCATCGCGAAGATCCGCTGCATGTGCGCCGACGGGTCGCTGTCCGTATAGGGGCATCCGCCGAGAAGATCGGCACCCTCGTCCAGCGCCTGCTCCAGCAGCGCCTCGGTGCCGGGATCGTTGAGCAACCCCTCCTGCGGAAAGACACAGACCGAAAGATCCAGCGCGAAGGCATAGTCGCGTTTCAGTTGCTGGATGGCCGCGAAGCTCCGCAGGCCGACGCGCGGATCGATCTCCACGTGGGTACGCATGTGCATCGTCCCCTGCAGGATGGCCATTTCGATCGTCCGGGCGCCGCGACGATAGACATCCTCTTCCGTAAAATCCTTCTTCAATCGCGAGACCGCCGCGACCGCGCCCTTCAACCCTTGCCCCCCGCCACGGCAGCAGGCGAGGAGGCAGGACTTGTCGAGATGGACATGGGTATCCACGAAGCCCGGCAGCACGAGGCGACCGCCGACATCCTCTTCGACGAAACCCTGGGCTTCACTCCGCTGCCCGGCAGGCCCGACCTCGACGATACGTCCGGCACGGATGCCGATATCCATCGGCGACGCGCCTCCCTGAAGGGTGGCGTTCCGGATGAGGAGATCGAAGAGAGGATTGGAAGTCATGCTTGAAGCCGCAACAGCAATCGAATACACTATTTGTATGCAATTAATTGCTCATCATGGCAACAGACGGGGACATAAAATGAACGCTCGCGCCCAGCAGGACCTTCAGGCAGTCAAGGATTACCTGGAGGCCTCCATGACACCGGATCCCGTCCGGGCAGCGCGATACGTTGATCCTGCCTTCGTCTGCCGGTTTACCGGCAACCGCGTCTTCGACACTCCCGGCGGGCCGACGAGCTTCAATGCGGCGCGTTACAAGTGGGTGAAGAAGCGCATCGAGCGTTACGATGTGATCCCGGGCGACGGCGAAACCATCGTCTACAGCCTCGGCCATCTCTATGGGGAATGGCCGGATGGCCGGCCCTTCGACAATAATCGCTATGTGGACCGGTTCGTGGTGCGCGATGGGCTCATCGTCGAGACGGATGTCTGGAACGACAGCGCCGAGTGGATCCTCGACCCCTCCTGCGCGCGGCAGTAACGCCGCCGGCAGGCCGGCTCAATCGGCGTAGGGCGCCAGGATGTCCATCAGGTCCCGGCTCCGCGCTCCCGTGCTCTGGAGGAGCGCCCGCGAGGCAACGGCTTCCAGGTGCTGGTCCATCAACGCGCAGGCCCGCTCGGCGGGCCCGTGCTGGATTGCCTCGATCAGTTCCAGATGTTCGCTGACGGCGCAATCGGAAGAATGCGGGCGGGCAAAGGCCGATAGCGACAAGCCGGCCCGATAGCAGATTTCCGTGACGTAGCGGACCAGGATCGGCTTGCCCGTCATTTCCGCCAGCCTGACGTGGAATTCCGTAGCGAGCCGGATCGACGTGCCTTCCGCACCGTGGCGCGCCTCGTGCTCGGCCTCGACGATCGCCTTCAACTGCTTGACCTGCGCATCCGTCAGCTTGCCGGCGAGATGGCGCACCACCTGGCGTTCCAGGTCGACGCGAATGTCGAATATGTCCCTGGCATCCTCGAAGGACGGCGTCGCCACGACGGCAATCCGGTTGCGCCTCAGATCCACCAGCCCTTCCGCCGCCAGCTGACCGAGCGCATGCCGGGCAATCGTCCGGCTCACTCCGAAGCGCTCGCCCAGCGCATCTTCCGGCAGCCGGTCTCCGGGCAGCAGCGCGCGCTCGATGATCGCCTTGCGAAGGGCGTTGCAGATCCCCTGGACGCGATCGATCTCGCTCCGCGGCTGACGTTTCTCGGCTGCCATCGCTCGCTCCCTTCGTGACGCTCTGGATAATCCAAGGCATCGCCTTCTTCAACCGGGTGCTGCACGATTTGGATGCAGCATGCCGCCATAAACTGCATGCATTTTCTGCATGAGAGAATTTCTTGCCTGCGCCGGCCTGCGCCTCCCGAAAATTCTGCGACGAATCGAACTTGGCACGACCGTTGCATACAGTTTCTGAAAAGGTTGAGGTGAGTGCATGATCGATTTTTCAGAAACGGGCAACAGGCATCCGGTAGCGGTGGAGTTGTCGCAGGCCGCCGTCTCCTTCGGTCGCGGCGATAAGGCGGTCGCTGCCCTGCAGGAAACGAGCCTGAAAATCGCAGACGGCGAATTCGTCGCTCTTGTGGGCCCGTCCGGCTGCGGCAAGTCCACCATCCTCAAGCTGGCCAGCGGCCTGCTGCGGCCAAGCCGCGGCGTGGTGGTTGTCGGCGGCAAGGAAGTCGGCGCCAACGCCCTGCGCATCGGCATGGCATTCCAGAACCCGACGCTGCTGCCCTGGCTGACGATCGAACGCAACGTCATGCTGCCGTTGAAGATCGTCCGGCCCTTCCGTTCGCACTACCACGCCAGGAAGAACACCGAGTTCAGGGACAGGGTCCACGCCCTTCTGGCCGATGTCGGGCTGGAGCGTTTCGCCAATCATTACCCCTGGCAGCTCTCCGGCGGCATGCTGCAGCGCGCCAACCTCTGCCGCGCGCTTGTCCATGATCCCAGCCTTCTGCTGCTGGACGAACCGTTCGGCGCGCTGGACCAGTTCACCCGCGAGGAGCTCTGGGCGACGATGCAATCGCTCTGGATGAAGCGCAAGCCGACCGTTCTGCTCGTCACCCACGATCTCAAGGAGGCCGGCTTCCTTGCGTCGCGGATCTGCGTGATGAGCGCGCGCCCCGGCAGGATCATCGACGACAGCCCGGTGGAGTTTGCCCGTCCCCGCACCATCGCCATGACCTTCGAGCCGGAATTCACCGCGCTCAACCAGCATCTGCGGGAACTGATCATCGATGCCCGCACCGACGTCGCCCATGAGGAAGCCTGAAATGTCCTATTCTATTCGCCGCCGCCTCTGGGCCGCCTTCCTGATTCTCGCCTTCTTCCTCCTCTGGGAATTCCTCTGCCTTGCGCTGCAGGTCTCCGACCTCGTCCTGCCCCGCCCCTCCCAGGTGCTTGCCACGCTCGTGGAGCGCATGGACGTCCTCTGGCCGCATATCCTGCAGACCCTCTGGACGACGATGGTCGGCTTCCTGCTGGGCGTGACGGTCGGCCTCTTCATCGGCGCCTGCATCGGCACCTCGCGGATCGCCTATGACACCGCCTATCCCCTGTTGATCGGCTTTTCCTCGATCCCCAAGGTCGCCGTCGTGCCGATCTTCGTCCTCTGGTTCGGTTCCGGCTCCGTCCCCGCAATCCTGACGGCGCTGGCGATGTGCTTCTTCCCGATCGTCGTCAACATCGCGACCGGCCTTGCCACGACCGAGCCGGAGCTCGAGGATGTCCTGAAGTCGCTCGGCGCCAGCAAGCTCGACATCCTGTGGAATGTCGGCCTGCCGCGCACCATGCCCTTCTTCTTCGCCTCGCTGAAGATTGCGGCCACCTTCGCCTTCGTCGGCTCCGTCCTGTCGGAAACCGTCGCGTCCAATCGCGGCATCGGCAACGTGATGATGACGGCCTCCTCCAATTTCGACGTGCCGCTGGTGTTTGCGGGGCTGTTCATCCTCGCGGTGCTCGGCGTCCTTCTCTACGCCGCCTTCTCCCTCGTCGAAATGCGGGTCGCCGGATGGGCGAACCGCCGCGACAACCTCACCACAACCGCCTGACCCTCGAACAATCGGAGCACAACATGCTGAAGACATTCCTCTCCACCGTCGCTCTAGGCCTTTGCCTCAACAGCGCCGCGCTGGCCGACACCGCGATCAAGCTCACGCTGGGCTGGAAGACGCAGGGCTCGGACGCGGCCTTCCTCCTCGCCAAGGAGGCCGGCTACTTCAAGGCCGAAGGTCTCGACGTCACCATCGACCAGGGCGAAGGCTCGGCGGCGACCGTCACCCGCATCATGTCGGGCAGCTATGATGCCGGCTTCGGCGACATCAACGCCATCATCCAGAATGCGGCGACCCGGCCGGACGAAGCCCCGGTCATGGTCTACCAGATCTGGAACAAGCCTCCCTTCGCCATCGTCAGCAAGAAGGAAACCAACATCACGAAGCCCGCCGATCTTGTCGGCAAGACCCTCGGCGGCGCGCAGGGGACACCGACGACGCGGCTGGTGACCGTTCTTGCAACGCTCAACGGCGTCGACATGGCCCAGATCAAGATCGACAACATGGGGCCCAACCTGCAGGAGCCGATGCTGATCAAGGACGAGATCGACGGCGCCCTGGTGTTCAACATCACCAGCTGGTTCAACCTGATCAACAACCGCCAGGACCCGGCGAAGGACTACAACTGGCTGCTCTTCGGTGACCACGGCCTCGACCTCTATTCGAACGGCCTCATGGTCTCCCAGAAGCTGATCGCCGAGAACCCCGAAGCCGTCGCAGGCCTCGTGCGCGCCGTCAACAAGGCGGCGATCGAGATCGGTCTCGACACGGAAAAGGGAATGGAATCGGTCGTCGCCTTCGACAACCTCGTGAAGCGGGACCTCGAGCATGATCGCCTCAAGTTCTCCTATGAGAACCTGATCGTCTCGCCGGAAGTCGAGAAGCTCGGCCTGGGCGATCTCGATGACAGCCGCCTTGCACGGTCTATCGACATCGTGGCCGAAGGCTATCAGCTTCCGTCCAAGCCGAAGGCGGAGCAGATCTTCAACCGCCAGTTCCTGCCGCCGATCGAGGAGCGCAAGCTGTCCTACACGGCGAATTGATCCGAGAACTCCGCCGGGGGCATCCTGCCTCCGGCGCCAAACCCGCAAGAGCAGCACATGCAGTCAGAACTTCGCCACCCCTCGGGATCGGGCATGGTCGTCAGTCCCCACCCGCTGGCAACGGAAGCCGGCCGGGCGGTCCTCGAACGGGGCGGAAACGCCATCGAGGCGGCCGTGGCCGTCGGGGCGATGCTGGCGGTCGTCATGCCCCATTTTTGCGGCCTCGGAGGTGACGCCGTCTGGCTTGTCTGCGACCGGGAGGGGCGACGCCGCTGCTTTCTCGGCATCGGCCAGGCCGCCGCCGGGGTGACTGTCCCAGGCGACGCGATCCCCGCGCGCGGTCCGTCATCGATGCTGACCTCCGCCTGCGCCGTCGATAGCTGGGGTCATGCGCTTGCCTTCAGCGAAACGAACTGGGAAGGCCGCGAAAGCTTCGGGGACCTGCTCGTCCAGGCGATCGAACGGGCCGAGGCCGGCTATGTCCCGAGCGGGTCCCAGGATTTCTGGCTGGATTTCCGGGCCGAAGAACACCCTTCATGGCCGGGCTTCGCCGCCATCTTCGACCATCGGAGCGACGAGGGCCCATTGCGCCAGCCGGAACTCGCCGCGACCCTCAGACGGCTCGCCGAGGACGGCTACCGCAGTTTCTACGAGGGCCCCCTGTCCGAAACGATCGCGGATGGCCTTGCGAAATCCGGCTCGCTGCTCGACGCGGCTGATCTCGCCGCCACCCGGACGCGTGAAGTCGACCCGCTGGCCCTCGATTATCGGGGAACGCTGCTTCTCGCGCCCCCGCCACCGACGCAGGGCTGCTCGACGCTCGCCATCATGGGCATTCTCTCCCGCCTCGATCTTTCGAAGACCGCTCCGGCGAGTTCCGCCCGCATGCACCTGCTGGTGGAGGCGACCAAGCAGGCATTCGGTCCCCGGTCATCGATCGGCGATCCGGACGTCGGAACCGATAGCATCGGGCCGGCTCTCGCCCTGCTCGAGCCCGGCAACCTCGAGGCCGCGGCCGGCAGCATCGATCCCGCATCCGCCATGCCCTGGCCGCATCCGGCCAACAGCGCCGACACGGTCTTCTTCGCCGTCGCAGACAGCGAGGGACGCTGCGCCAGCGTGCTCCAGAGCACCTATTTCGACTGGGGCAGCGGCGTCACCGTCCCCGGGACGGGCATTCTCTGGCAAAATCGGGGAGCAGCCTTTTCGACCGAGCCGGGCCACCCCAACTGCCTCGCGCCCGGCAAGCGCCCCTTCTACACCCTCAATCCCGGCATCGCGCTCCGCGATGGCGCTCCTCATCTCCTCTACGGCACGCAGGGCGCCGACGGGCAGCCGCAGACCCTTTCCGTGCTGCTGACCAGCCTGCTCGACGACGGCATGTCGCCGGATGAGGCGCTTGCCCAGCCGCGCTTCCTGCTGGGTCGAACCTTCTCCGACAGCCGCGACAGCCTGAAGATCGAGGGCTCGCTGCCTTCCGAAACCGCGGACGCACTCCTGGGCCTTGGCCATGAGCTTGCTCTGCTTCCCGCGTTATCCCCGATCTTCGGACAGGCCGGAGTGATCCGCCTGAGGGAGGATGGTGCGGTGGACGGCGCGCACGATCCCCGGGGCGAAGGCTGCGCGGCCGCCATCCCGGTCCAATTGGTAAACGCCGATGTCTAGCTCCGGGGAGATCTGCGCCACCCATACGATCGGCGAACCCCAGGGTCCGGAGCGGAACCGCCTGATCCGCTGGCAGGACGGCGTCATCACCGCCGTCGAGGATGCCGGCGTGGCACCGGTCGGCGCCGGCCGTACGCTTGTCATCCCGGCGCTCGCCAACGCCCACGATCACGTCCGGCCGCTCCCGATGTCGTCCTTCGGCACCGCCTTCCTGCCGCTCGAGGCATGGTTGCCGCGCACGATCCTTGCCACCCCGCCCGATGCCTACATGGCCGCAGTGGCGCCGCTCGCACGGGCTGCCTTGTCAGGCTGTGGCGCCGTCATGGTCCATTACACGCGGCCGAGCGGCAAGCTCGATCCCGTCGACGAGGCCTGCGAGGTGGCGCGGGCGGCGCGTGACGTCGGGGTGAGGATCGCCTTCGCCCCGGCAATCCGCGACCGCAACCCGCTCGTCTACGGCGACGAGACGGCGGTGCTGGAGAGGCTTCCGCCGGATGTCGCGGCCCTCGTGAAAGAAACCTACTGCCGCCCGCCCCTATCGCCCGGGCACCTGATCGATGTCACGGAACGCATCGCGGAGAAAATTGAGGGGCCGATGGTCGATGTCCAGTTCGGTCCCGCCGGAGTGCAGTGGTGCTCCGACGAACTGTTGCGGGCTATCGCATCGCGGTCTGCCGAAACCGGCCGCAGGGTCCACATGCATCTCCTGGAGACACCCTATCAGCGGCGATGGGCGGATCTGACCTTCCCCAAAGGGATCGTCACCTACCTAAAGGAGATCGGCCTTCTATCGCCACGGCTGACGCTGGCGCACTGCGTTCACGCGCGTCCGCACGAACTGGACATGATCGCGGAAGCCGGTTGCCGCATCGTCACCAATTCCGGTTCCAATCTCCATCTCCGTTCCGGCCTCGGCCCCATTGCCGACGCGCGCCGGCGCGGCTGCGGTGTCGCGATCGGCATCGACGGGCAGGCGCTGGACGAGGACGACGACATGATCCGCGAGATCCGCCTCGCCAATGTCCTGCATGCCGGCAAGGGCTTCGCGCCATCCTGGTCGCGGGCGGAATTTCTCCTGCAGAGCACCGCCCATGGACGTCGGGGGATCGGCGCACGCGGATCCGGAGCGATCGCGGTCGGAGAACCGGCCGACTTTCTGCAGCTCGACTACGACCGTCTGGATCGCGACCGTATCCTCGACGTGGCGCCTGTCGATCTTTTTTTCGCTCGGGCGACCGCAAGGCATGTTCGCAAGGTCGTCGTCGCGGGGCGCACCATCGTCGAGAACGGCACCCTGCCCGATGTCGACCTTGCCGCCATCGAGACCGAGCTGCGCCGCAGCTATCAGGAGTCGGTCAAGAAATTCGACGCGCTGGCCGGAAGCTGGCCCGTCATCGAGGATGCGCTCGTGCAATGGCACAGGTCATTCGAAGGCTGCTGTTAGCCGGCAGCGCATCGCGAAGGCCGTTCCTGGCCCGCCTATCGGATCAGCACCAGCCGAAGGTCGTTGACGTTCGTTCCGGTGGGACCGCAGTGGAAAATGTCGCCCACACAGTTGAAGGCGGACCAGGCGTCGTGGTTTGCGAGGCTCTGCCGGGGGTCACGGCCATTCTGGCGCATGCGCATGACGCTCGACCCGTCCGCAAAGGCTCCCGCATTGTGCTCGGAACCGTCCCGGCCATCGGTGTCGGCCGAGAAAGCATGGATGCCGGCGACGCCCTCGATCGAAAGCGCGAGCGCGAGCAGGAATTCGCTGTTGCGGCCCCCCTTGCCGCCGTGGCCCCTGATGGTCACCGTGGTCTCGCCGCCCGAGATCAGCAGGACCGGCTTGGGAATGGGCCGCGATTTCAACGCCACCTCGCGCGCGATCGCCCCGTGCATCGCACCGATATCGCGCGCTTCGCCCTCGATCGCTTCGGAGAGGATGGCGGCGGGAATGCCGAGTTCCCTCGCCTTTTCGGCGACAGCCTCCAGCGACCTTGCTGCCGACGCGATGATCTTTACCTCGTTGCCGTCAAAGCGCTCATCCTCGGGTGGGGCGAGGTCCGCGTCCGGAGAAGAAAGACGCGTCAAGGCAGCGGAAGGCAGTTCGATCCCGTAGCTTTCGACGATCTGCAGGGCCTCGGCGCGGTTCGCACGGTCGGGCACAGTCGGCCCGGAAGCGACCATCGCCGGATCGTCACCCGGAATGTCGGAGACGATCAGCGTCAGGACCTTCGCCGGATGAGCCGCCAGCGCCAGCTGGCCGCCCTTGATCGTCGACAGGTGCTTGCGCACGACATTCATCGCGCTGATCGGCGCACCCGAGGCCAGAAGGGCGCGATTGACGGCAATCTCATCCTTGAGCGGCATGCCTTCCGGCGGAGCAGGCAAAAGCGCCGACCCGCCGCCGGAAATCAGCGCCACCACGAGGTCGTCCGCCGAAAGCCCCTCAACGGCATCGAACAGTGCCCGGGTCGCAACCAGTCCCGCTTCGTCGGGAACGGGATGGGCGGCATGCAGGACCCTGATTTTCTCGACCGAGACCTCGTGGCCATGCGGTACGACCACTACTCCTTCCAGGGGACCGTCCCAGGCCTTCTCGAAGGCTTCCGCCATCTTCCCGGTGCTCTTGCCCGCCCCGACGACGACCAGGCGTCCTCTTGGAGGCTCGGGCATGAACGCCTGCATGGCAAGGGCGGGATCTGCCGCCCGAACACTTTCATGGAACAGCGCTTCGAAAAGTTCTTTTGGCTCAATGCCGCTCATCGATGATTCGTTATCTTTAATGTCAGTCAGGATGGAGATTAATGCGGCTTTGCCGAGCCGTCGTCCAGAATATCCGCAAGGAACTTGCGAGCCCGCTCGCTCTTGGGATTGCTGAAGAAGATATCCGGCGCATCCATCTCGACGATCGCCCCCTTGTCCATGAAGATCACCCGATCCGCGACCTTGCGCGCAAAACCCATCTCATGCGTCACGCAGATCATGGTCATCCCCTCCCTGGCGAGAGAGACCATGACGTCCAGGACTTCGCCGACCATTTCCGGGTCGAGCGCCGAGGTCGGCTCGTCGAACAGCAGGACCTTCGGCTGCATGCACAGCGCACGCGCGATTGCGACGCGTTGCTGCTGCCCCCCGGAAAGCTGCCCCGGATATTTGCTGGCCTGCTCGGAAATGTGAACCTTGGCCAGATATTTGTGTGCGCGTTCTTCCGCTTCGGCGCGGGAGAGCTTTCGCGCCGTCATCGGTGCCATCACGCAATTCTCCAGCACCGAGAGATGCGGGAAGAGGTTGAAATGCTGGAAAACCATGCCGACATCGCGGCGCATTTGGACGATATCGGTCCGGGATTTCCTGCCGACCTCCTTTCCGAGAACGACGATCTCGCCGGCCGTATGGTCTTCAAGACCGTTCAGGGACCGGATGAGGGTGGATTTTCCCGACCCGGACGGCCCGCAGATCACCAGCTTCTCGCCCATCCGCACGTCAAGGTCGATCGACCTCAGGACCTGGAAACTGCCGTAGAACTTGTCCATGCCGCGCACCCGGACGGCCAGGGGTTCATGGTTGGCTGCGGTCATCAAGCGTGTCCTTGCAATCGTTTCGCCGGCAATGGCGCGGCATAGTTGGGCCTCGACTTGTCGCGAGCAACGCCGAGACGAAGAGGCGTCATCGCAAAGGCATCGAGATAGGTCGCTAGGCCTTGAACCGTCGCTTCCAGAATGAGCGCCCCGTTTTCCTTCGTCGCCGCCTGCGGCGCACCGAAGTATCCGCAGTCATCAGCCTGGAAGATTGCAGCCCATCCACCGCCGAACTGGGTAACAGGGTCCTCGTTATGGCCGGGTGGCATCCAGGGCTGGATCATCCGCGGCGCGAGGTCCTTGATTTTCTCGGCGATGGCGGCCGCCTGCTCGTCACCGGCAAGTGCCAGCGTCAACGCCACTTCCTGTTCGCAGGCATGGCCGGTTCTCGCCATCCCGCCCTTCAGGAGCGGCAGCCATTGTCGTTCGCCGGGTGTGAAATAGTCGACCATGCTGACCGCATGACCATCGGTCAGCATCTGGCCGCAAAGCGAGCGCAGCGGCGCGGAATTGCCCCCGTGGCCGTTCACGAAGACCACGCGCTGGAACCCGGCGTCGAGGATCGACCGCGCCGTGTCTTCCAGCACCGCGAGATAGGTTTTGAGGCGATAGCTGATCGTGCCCGGAAAGCTCAGGTGATGCGGAGAAAACCCGACGGATACGGCGGGCGCCACCACGACATCCACTTTCTCCATCCGCGCTGCCGCCATCTCCGCGACGGCCGTTGCAAGAAAAGTATCGGTCTCGACCGGAAGGAAATCGCCATGCTGCTCGATCGCCCCCGTCGGAACGACGACCAGCGCCCCGGCGTCGCGTTTGCGGGTCAGTTCGGCCCGCGTCAGCTGCGACCAAACGAGGCTCGGAGGAGCAAAATGTCGGGGTGCGGCCTGCGCCATGTGGACCTACCTTGTGAGTTCAAGGGGAGAGGATCGGCAGGCGCACGCGGCCTGCCGAAGGCGATTACATGTCGCCGGCTTCCTTGGAGGGATTCGCGCAGACTGCAATCACCAGTCCGGCCTCGCCAATGATATGGCGGTAGCGGTAGTTCTTCGGCAGGTACATCGCGTCGCCGGGCTTGAAGATGTGCTCTTCGCCGGTTTCCTCCACGATCTGCTTCGACCAGCCGTGCATGCAGTACAGGATCACTTCGTGTACGCCGTCGCCTTCGACGATCGTGTCGAAATGCGGCATATAGGTCGTGATGTGGAAGGACATGGAAGACCCATGCAGCTTCTTGGTGATCAGGCGGTGGCTGAATTCCAGATCCTGGTGAACCCAGGTGAGGGCCACGTCCTCCTGACGCGACCACTTGATCTTACCGCCTACGGTTTCTTCGCTCATGGTGATCTCCTGCTTGTCGAATGCTGATTATTTGAAGCGCGCTTCGTATGCGTCGCGGATTTCCCAGATCGGGAGGATGAGTTGCGGGGCTGCGCCCGAAATGCCGCTGAAGGGAATGGGGCGAGGCGGCGTGACCTGAAGCGTCATGTCGCCTTCGTCCACCTGCCCGGCGCTCCACTGCGCGACCTCGCGTCCGAGCGCGGTCGTCAGCGCCACGCCCCGGCCATTGCAGCCGATCACGGCATCGATCCCCGGCCTGATGCGCATGAGGCGTGGCAGGAAATCCAGCGTTCCGGCAATGACGCCCGTCCAGGAATATTCGATCCTTACCTCGGGCAGGCCCGGGACGAAGCGTTTCAGGCGGTTGGCGAAAAGCTTGTGGGCAAGCGCCATGCGGCCCGGCACCGGTGGCACCATGCCGCCGGTCACCAGGCGCCCGTCAGGCGACCAGCGCAGCGCGAAAGTGTGACGGCGGGTATCGGCTACAGGCGCCATGTCCGGCAGCAGTCGGTCTTGGATCTCCCGCGGCATGACCTGGGTCGCGATCTGGAATACCTTGGCCGGAATGATCGAGGCGCGAAGCTCGGGAAGCAGGTTTCCGATCAGGGCATTGGTCGTCATGATCACGCGCTTCGTGCGAACCGATCCCCGCACCGTCCGCACGATCCATCCCACACCCCGGTTTTCGAACGCCGTCGCCGGACTGTCACCGAAGATGCGCACGCCCCCGGCAGTCGCGGCTTGCGCCAGTCCCAGTGCATAGGCGAGCGGCGTGATCTGACCGCCGGTTGCGACGCGAATGCCGCCGTGAAGGGCCTCGAGGCCGGTCCGTTCGAACATCACCTTTCGGTCCAGCCACTCGGCGGCGACGCCGGCATCGAGCAGACGCGGCATGCGCGAATGAAGCATCTCTTCGGCTGCATTCGAATGGGCCGGCTGGAGCCAGCCGTTGCGCACAGCACCGCATTCGATCCCGTGCCTGTCGATCAGGTTGAAAACCAGGTCTCCGGAGCCGGCAACCAGCTTCAGCAAACGCTGCGCATGCGTCTCGCCCAACGCCCTGATGACTTCCTGGGGGCCAAGCGAGGACTTCAGGCTTGGAACCACGAAGCCCGTATTACGCCCCGAGGCACCGTACCCCGGCTGTCTGCTTTCCAGAAGGACAACATCCAGACCCAGCTCGGCAGCGTGAAGCGCCGTAGAAAGGCCCAGGAAGCCGGCGCCTACGATGACGAGGTCCGCATCTACTTCGCTCGTGAGAGGATCGTAGGCCGCTTCCGGCGGCACCAGGCTCTCCCACAAGGACCCTACATTCATTGCTATTTCTGGCATTTCGAATTTCAACTATTGGCAGTTCGAAGACAGGGCGACGCACCGACGGGACAGGCCCGCTCCGGCCCTTTCGATCACAGGTTGATGAGGTCGTAGCCGCGTCCTGTCGCAAGCGAGCGGAACAGACCTTGGCGTGTCTGTTCGTTATGCCGCGCCACGATCTCGCGTGCTGCGACCGGGTCGCGGCGCACGAGTGTCTCGACGATCTCCCGGTGCGAAATGCTCGTCTCGCTATTCACGTCGCGCAACTGCGCGCCGAGGATGAAAAACCGCTCCAGCGCGTCGAGCTGGCGGGTCATCAGATCGACAAGGCGGCTGTTGCCCGTCGCTTCGACGATCGCCATGTGGAACTCGCGGTTGCGACGGACGAAGGCGGTCAGGCTTTGCTCTTCGCTGGTGTCGTATTCGCCGTCCGCCATGGATCTGAGCTTTGCGATCTGCTCCTCCGTCAGGCGAATGCAGGCAAGTTCCGCAGCACCCGCTTCCAGGACGATGCGCACGTCGAAGAGTTCGTCCATGTCCGCGAAGGTGATCGGCGTCACCTGATAGCCGCGGCGCGGATACGCAATCACGAGACCTTCCTGTCGCAGCACTGCGAGTGCTTCGCGCACGGGGGTCTTGGAGATTTCGAACTGCTCGGCAATTTCGGCTTCATTGAGGGGCTGACCCGGACGAAGCTTGCATGTCAGGATGTCGGCGCGCAGCGAACCGTAAACTTGCTCCATCAGCGATACAGACTTCTCAGTACCCTGTTTCTTCAAAGCCAACTCCTGCCTGTTCATGTTGCAACTCCTCCAATTCCATTCGCACGGTAGCAGAAGCCGCCGGCTTTTCCTGATGGGGAACTGTTCTTTATTATGAAATTCATCGGACGTCGGTACTCATAGAGGGCGTTCGTCTTGAGAAACAAATGCCTTGAAATAGTCCGGCGCCTCCGGTCCGAAAGCCGTGTCGCCCGGCAAATCCATCAGCAGGCGTCCGCGCTCCATATACACGACACGATCCGCGATACGCTTGGCGAAACCGATCTCGTGCGTGACGATCACCATCGTCAAGCCCTGGGCAGCAAGGTCTGCCATGGTATTGAGCACCCCGCCGATGGATTCGGGATCGAGGGCCGAAGTCGGCTCGTCGAAGAGGATCGCCTCCGGCCGCATTGCCAAGGCTCGCGCAATGGCGACCCGCTGGCGCTGCCCGCCCGACAACTCGACCGGATAGGCATCTGCCTTGTCGCCGAGTCCGACTTTCGCCAGCAACTCGTCGGCCCAGGCAAAGGCGGTCGATGCCGGCACCTTCAGGAGCTTGCGCGGGCCGAAGGCGACGTTCTTTCGGGCCGTCATCGTCGGGAACAGGGCAAAGCTCTGGAACACCATGCCCAGCCGGCGGCGATGCCGGTCAAGCTGGCCCTGCGAGCGCGGCTTGCGCCGTTCGAAGTTCGCCCAGGGCAGACTGACGCCATTGAGAAGGACATCGCCCTCATCAGCCGGCTCGATCCAGTTCATCGCGCGCAACAGCGTACTCTTGCCGGAACCGGACGGGCCGAGGATGACGACCACCTCGCCTTTTCCGATCGTCAGCGAGCAGTTGTCCAGACCCTTGACCGGCCCGAAGGTGCGGGTGAGGTTCTTCGCCTCGATGACCGGCGCCCGGACCGATGGGGCATCGGGACCAGGCGACGCAATCACCGGCGTCCGAGCGACGATCGGCGGAGGCGTCGTGACCACGCTCGATGTCTTGAGCGCGAGGCTCTTTTCGATACGTTTCTGGATGAGCGTCCAGACCGTCAGAATGACGAGATACCACAGAGCGACGGCGAGATAGACCTCGAGCGCGCGTGTCGAGGCTTGCGCCATCTGCTGGGCCACGCGAAGCAGTTCCGCAAACGAGATGGCGGCCAGCAGGGAGGTCGCCTTGATCATGTAGCTGAAGTTGTTGCCGAGCGGCGGCACGATGGCGCGCATCGCCTGCGGCAGGACGATCTTCAGGAATATCTGAGATGGATAAAGCCCGAGTGCGGCACCTGCCTCGCGCTGGTCGCGCGAAACGGACATCAGCCCGCCACGGACGATATCCGCCATCCGCGCCCCTTCGTTTAGCGCCAGGGCTAGGAGTCCGGTCCAGACGAGGCTGAGCGAGACGCCCATCTGCGGCAGGGCGGAATAGAAAAAAAGGATCTGGGCAAGCAGGGGCGTACCCTTGAATATCCAGATGAAGGCAAGCGCCGGCCATCTCAGGACGTTCGGCGCCGCCATCATGCCGGCCAGCACGAAGCCCAGGATCGTGCCACCCGTCTGGGCGACGATTGCGACCCAGATAGTCACCCACGCAGCCTGCAGCAGAAGCGGCGACTGAATGATGTCCAGGAATATGCCGGCGTCGAAACCCACGGTTTAGGCCTTTCGCTTGACCGGGATGAAGCCAGGCTTCACGCCGCGCACCGTATCGATCTCGTATTCGTTGACGCTGCGGACGGTACCGCCGGTCGGAAGGTCGAGCGGGGAGAGGAGCCCCGGAACGGCATCGGCCAGGGGAACGATTGTGTTTGCCATGATGTTGGCCGCGCCGAAGAGCGACTGCATCGCCGGCTGGATCGACATCTTGACCGGCATCGCGCCTTCGATCTCGATGCGGTCTTCCTCGACGAGATCGAATTTCTCCGGCTGATAGTACATGGCGAGCGATGTGCGCATGACTTCCCTGTCGCCGTTCATCGCGCGGGCGTGCTGCGTGATACCGATGACGCGGCCGGGAGGCAGGATGCCGAGGGTCGGGTCGCCGCTGTCGACGTCGAACTCCGCCGTCTCGAGGTCCCAGGACTCCGTGATCGTGTCGATCTCGAGGTTTATTGCATTCGCCAGGCGAACCAGCGATTCCGGAGCACCCATGTGGCCTTCGACGCGGCCGTCGGCGATGCGCTTGTTGAATTCCTCCGGCGTCAGACCGTAGCCGACATGCTCGATATCGCCCGGACCCGTTCCGGTGACGTCGATGCATCGATGGATGCGAACGTTTTCCACCGCGCTCGTGCCGCGCGCCAGGACCAGCGGCAGCACGTCGTACGAAAAGCCGGGGTTGATACCGGTGCCGGTAATCGACACGCCGTTGGCAAGGGCGGCCTCGTTGAGTTCGGCTGCGAACGCCGCATAGCGGAGACCGGGCGAGAACATCGATTCCGCCGCGGAAACGACGTTCAGGCCGGCGTTAAGCGCTGCCAGCAGCTGTTCCTTGATCAGATGCGGCTTGGATTCGGTCATGTGGACCAGCACGTCCGGCCTCTTGGCAAGACCGGCAAGTGCGGTCGGCAGGTCCGCGACGATGACGATATCGCCAAACCGCTTTTGCCCGGTCACATCAGCCAGCGTGCGTCCGGTCTTTGCCGGGTCGTGATCGATCGCGGCGACGATTTCGATCGTCGGATAGTCGGCTTCCAGCACGCGAAGCAAGCGGCCGCCCATGGCGCCGACGCCGAACAGAACTACAGTCTTCATTTCAATTCTCCGGGAAAAAAGGCGTCAGCCCTTGGAAGCGATCGCGTCATCGACGGTCAGGTTGCGTTTGACGCTGCCGGTGGCGGCATAGATTTCGAGTTTTCGCTGAATGATGATCCAGAGCGAGTACATCAGCAGGTACCAGATGGCAGCCACGGTATAGAGCTCGATCACCGCGTAGGTTTCGTTGATGGCGAGGCGGGTCGCCCGCAGGAGCTCGGTGAAGGAGATTACCGACAGAAGCGATGTCGTGCGCATCATCGACGAGAATTCGTTGCCGAATGCCGGCAGGATGAGACGGATCGACTGCGGCAGGATGACGTGCAGCATCGCCCCCAGCCAGCTCATTCCCATGGCGCGGGCGGCCTGCATCTGGTCCGCGGGAACGCTCTGCAGGGCGGTACGAATGATCTCGGCCATGTAGGCGCCGGAATAGCATCCGAGGCCGATGAGACCCGCCTCGAGAACCCCGAGGCGAATACCCAGCTGCGGCAATCCGAAATAGAGCAGGAAGAGCTGGATGAGTGGCGGCGTTCCCCGCCACAACCAGACCCATGTCCCGGAAAAGACCCGAAGAGTTCTGAAGCGTGACAGAGCGCACAGCGCCAGTATCAAGCCGATGATCGTCCCGATCCCTTGCGCCGCGACGGCGACGAGAAGGGTTATACCCGCAACCTTCGCAAAATAGGGCTGCGTCAAATACTCTAGAAAGGTCTCAACCGAGAAATACATGCTGCGCTACGTCAGATTATTGCGGGTTGAGAACGAACTTCTCGACGGCGGAAACACCCCACTTGTCGACAATCTTCTGGTAGGAGCCGTCAGCGCGCATCTCCTCCAGCGCCTTGACGATCAACTCGGCCAACTCCGTGTTGTCCTTCAGCGTCGCGATCGCGAGGCTGTTTGCGGCATTACCGGTAAACGCCAGCTCGAACGGCGCCTTGCTGGTGGAGATGTAGTAGGCGGCGTGTGGGTCGTTGAGGTAGGCCGCGTCGGCCTGTCCGGTGACCGCTGCCTGGATCGCATCGGCGCTCGCGTCGAACGCCAGGATCTCGATTGCATCCTTGCCTTCGGCGACAAGGCGATCGCTGTGTGCCTGCAGGTTCTTGTTCGTCGTCCCGCCGGCGGCGACCGAAACCTTCTTGCCTGCAAGTCCGTCGAAGCATGCGTTGAAGCTTTCCGGGGCGCCAAGCGTGGCTTCGCAGGAAATCTTCTGGGGGTTGCCCGCCGGCACCATCAGGCCTTCGCCCCACTGGACGTAGGAGATCATGTTCATGACCTTGAGGCGCTCGGGATTGACGAAGATTGCGGTGCAGAGAGCGTCGAAGCGCTTAGCCTGGAGACCGGGAACGAGGCCCGGGAACGCAAGGTTCGTCCACTCGATCTCGAGCCCCATGCGCTTGGCGACTTCGCCGCACATGTCGACGTTGAGGCCATCCATCTGGCCGTCCGTGCGGATGAACTGGTTCGGCGCGGCCGCGAAGTCGGCTGCGAAGTTGACCTTGCCGGCGGTGAGTGTCGGTTCGGCGACGGCGGTCGTTGCCATCAGCGCCAGAAATGCACCGGTGAGGAATTTTCTCATTGTTCGTTCCCTTTCATTTTATTGTCGAAAAAAGTCCGCCGCCGAAACGGCGGCGGACAGGATGTCAAAGGTTGCGCAGCATGCCTCCGTCGACGCGGATCATCGATCCGGTCACGAAGCTCGCCTGCCGGGAGGCAAGGAAGGCGATGACCGAGGCGAATTCCTCCGGCTTACCGTACCGGCCCGCCGGAATGGTTGCGCGGCTCTCCGCTTCCACCGTGGCCAGTTCGGCACCCAAACGCTTGGCCTTGCCTTCGTCGAGTTCACGAACACGGTCGGTCGCGATACGGCCGGGCAGGACCATGTTCACGGTCACCCCGGAAGCTGCGGTTTCAGCCGCCAGCGTCTTGGACCAGCCGGCGATGGCAGCCCTGACCCCGTTGGAAAGCGCAAGGCCCGGAATGGGCGAGATCACACCGGACGAGCCGATCGTGATGATGCGGCCGAATCCTCGCTCTAGCATTCCGGGCAGAAGCGCATCGGTGATCGCAAAAAGCGATGTCGCCATCGACGAGAAGGCGCCTTCCCAGGCCGCCGTGCTCTGTCCACGCGCCGGTCCTGCCGCCGGGCCCCCGCTGTTGTTGACGAGAATGTCGATGCCTTCCGCGGCCATTCGTTCGCCCAGCGCCTTAACCGAGGCGGCATCTGCGAGATCGAGGCTCACGGGAATGACGTCTCGACCTTCAGCCCATTCGTCGACGGCCGCCGTATTTCGCGCGGCCGCATAGACGGTCGCGCCTTCTTCCGCGAGCAGCCTCGCGGTTGCCGCACCAAGGCCACGGCTTGCGCCCAGTACCAGCGCTTTGCGCCCTGTGAATCCGAAATCCATTATCCAAGCTCCGCGAGACGTTTTTCCTGACGGGCAAGCAGGCGCTCGACTTCGGCCTGCGCTGCATGATCGAGTTGGGCACCCGGCTGCCGCTGGGCCGCCGATGCGATGACGCTGCGCTTTGCCAGGACATATTTGCGCACTGCGAGGCCGACGCCCGGCTGCTGCTCGTAGCGGACCAGCGGCAGATATGCGTCGAAGAGATCCTGAGCGCGGTCCATCTCGCCGCGGCTTGCCAGATCGGTGACCTGGACCAGCATTTCCGGAAAGCCGAAGCCTGTCATGGCGCCGTCGGCGCCGCGAGCCACCTCTTCCGGCAAAAATACGCCGCCGTTGCCGCAGAGAACCGAGATCCGTCGCCGGCCCTTGGCCTCGGCCGCGCGCAGCCTGGATATCTTCGACAGACCCGGCCAGTCTTCATGCTTGAGCATGACGATCTGCGGCAGTTCGTCGATCAGGCGGCCGAGCAGCTCATCGCTGATCTGCACCGTCGTCGCGAGCGGGAAGTCCTGCAGCACGACGGGCACGTCGGCACCGATGAAGGAGCAGGCCTGGCGGTAGTAGGTGAGGATTTGCGCATCGGTGCGCAGCGTCATCGGCGGGGCAATCATCACGCCGGCCGCGCCGGAATCCATCGCTTCCTTTGCGGTTGCCGCAAGGCCGGCAAGGCCGGGTGCCGACACGCCGACGACAACCGGCTTTCCTTGCGACCGCGCGGTCACGCGCTGTATTACCAGCTTGGATTCATCCGGGGTCAGCTTCGGGGCCTCCCCCATCATGCCGAGGATGGTCAGCCCGGTCGCGCCCGCTTCTAGATAGAAATCCGTCACCCGGTCCAGGCTGTTGAGGTCAAGCGTTCCGTCATCATTGAAGGGGGTGACGGAGATCACGAATACACCGCGATCCTTTTCGGTCAGAAGTGCCATGATTAACTCTCTTTACGCATACCAGCCGCTGGTGGAACGCGGCACGAACTGGCCCGTCCCTTCGCTGCTCAGAACATCGTTGCCATCCCAGACCATCGCGCCCCGAAGCCAGCTTGCGGCCACGCGCACGGTGAAGGCTTCGCCGGTGAAAGGGCTCCAGTTCAGGCCGTCATGGGCGTTCTTTTCATCCCAGACGAACTCTCCGTCCTCGAGCACCATCATGTCCGCATCGCGCCCGACCTCGATGGCGCCCTTGCGGTCATCGATGCCGAAGAAACGCGCCGGGCGCTCGCAGAGGAAGTCGGCGGTGAGGCGAGGCGCATCGAGCCCGCGCTTCTGCGCCGCAGTGAAGAAGGACGGAACCAGGGTTTCGAGACCCGGCACCCCGGCACCGGCGTCGAAGATGGAGTGGACCAGCTTGTTATCGATCGGCCAGCTGGAGTGATCGGACGAAACGAAGGCGACCAGGCCTTCCTCCACCGATTTCCAGAGCCCCTCGATCGCGCCCTGGCGAATAGGCGGGTTCACCTTCATGCGAGCGCCCAGCCGCTCGCCGTCCCGCTCCGCATCGAACCAGAGGTAATGGACGCAAAGTTCGCCGGTCGACCGGGCACCGAGATCCGCGATTGCCTTCGTCAGGCGAAAGCCGTTCTCGGTCGTCAGGTGAACGGGATGAACGTGGGCCTCGCCCGCAAGACCGAGCGCCAGGAACTGTCCAGTTGCTGCAAGCTCGGCCGCTTCCGGACGCGCCTGCGCATGGGCAACGATGCCGTTCTCGCCCCTTGCACGTGCCGCAGCAATGCCGGCCAGCACGATCTCCTGGTCCTCGTTGTGAAGACCGAGGGGAACGGCGGTTGGCGCCAGCACCGTCATCAGGTCGAGCGTCAGATCCTGCCCGATGCGTGGGAAGCGAACCGGATTGCTTTCGAACGACGAGATCTTGAAGGCGACGACGCCTCCGTCGATCAGCGCCCGGACATGGGCGGTCCCCGTTTCACGCGACACGGTGCCGTAGAGCGCCATGTCGGCATGTGAATAAGTCGAGATCGCCGCCTTCTTGGCGTCAAGCCGCTCGAGACGATCCAGCGGTTCCGGATTGTCATAGGGCATATCGACCAGCGTCGTCACGCCGCCCGCGACGGCCGAACACGTCGTGTCAGCAATGCCCGGCAATCCCTTGTAGCTCGTGGCATGGGTCTGGCCATCGACGGCACCCGGCAGGACGAGCGCATCCCCGCGGTCATCGACCACGTCGGCGGCCGGGGCTTCGCCCGTCCCGATTGCGGCGATTTTGCCGCCCCGGACAGCAACCCACCCATTTTCGAGAACTTCGGTCGGGGTGACGACCCGCCCCCTGACGACGAGAGACATGAGATTACTTTTCGACATTGTACTTCAGATCAAGGAAGGTGATTGCCGACGCCACCGCCGCCTGGACCGGATCGATCACCGGAATGCCCAGGACGTCCTGCAGGGCATGACGCGAACCGCCCATGCCCGCGCAGCCGAGGATCACCGATCCGGCGCCATGCGCTTCCTTCAGCGTGGTCGCCGTCCTGGCGATGGAAGCGCTTGCCGAATGCGGATCATTGGCCTCGGCCACGCTCATGTTGACCGCGATGTCGCCGGCCAGTCGCGACGTGAGCCCGAGGCGCTCGATGTGGGCGGCGTGACGGAGGATGGACGCGGGGCCGAGCGACACGACGCCAAATCGTTCCGACAGCTGCAGCGCCGCATAATAGGCCGCCTCGGCGATGCCGATGACCGGCCTGCGGGAAACCGATCTCGCCAGTTGGACGCCGGGGTCGGAAAAGCAGGCAACGACGACGACATCCGCATCGGTCGACCTCACGACGTCGGCGACCATCGGGGCAACGTTGGCGACATCCGCGTCGGTTTCGATCCCCAGCGGCGCCTCTTGCAGATACGAGCACTCGATTTGCCAGGCGGATCGCTCGCGGAGCGGCTCAATGCTGCGTGAGATCGTGTGGGTGACCTCCGCGGAGCCGTTTGGATTGAGTACCAGAATGTTCATGCACGCCCCTTTTCGGAGGCAAGACAAATCATGAAAGCATTGGTATTTCAAGTGACATTTTATGTGATATTTTTAATGATATAACACTAGGCAGCCTGCTCATTTGATGGGCTGCGAAAGTCTCCCGCCCGCCCACCAGGTGCGCATCGATTGTCCCGGAGAGTCCACGATCGGGCAGCATTCCGCCGTCCGGCCAGTAAGAAGGCTTGCTCTGAAAAACGGAATCAAACCGGAAGGATGAAGCGGTCAGCCAGGTGCCGGGACCGCGCCCACGGAGACACCTCAGAACCCCTCATATCTCCGAAATATCCTTGAACAGGACGTTCTGGTCCACAAGGTACCGATCGAAGATCGGCAGGCTCGCTCCACCGATCGCCCGGGCGTGGGCCCCGACCTTGCCTTCGATGATATCGGGGATGATGACACCCTGGAGGTCGAGGCGCGCGACCGCCTCGATGGTCGCCGTCACCAGCCGCCGCCGCACCCAGTGGGGAAAGCCTCCGTCGATGACCGCCGCACCGAAGTCGATGACGGAAGCGGCGGCGACGATGGCCTGCGCAAGCGCGGCCGCGCTGTCCTGTATCCAGACTTCCAGCGGCTCGCCGAAATCGATCCAGTCGTCCGCCGAATACCAGAGAGGCTTCGGGTCGATGCCGTTGGCGCGGAGAAGGTTCTCCAACACGAATATTGATGCAATATCCAGCAATTGCCGGGTCTCTCCATCCTTTCCCCTTACCGGCAGCGGACCAATGGCCCCTGCCGTTCCCGTTCGCCCCGAATAGACGGAGGAGTTCAGGACGACCCCGCCACCGATGAAGGAACCGACGAACAGGTAGATGAAGTCGGCATAGGAGGGGCCCGCGCCGAACACCAGCTCGGCGCCGCAGGCACTGGTCGCGTCGTTCTGCAGGAAGACCGGATAGCCGACCTTCGCGGCCACTTCGGCATGGAGGTCGAAGGCACGCCATGCGTCCATGGCGCGCGGCGGCGCGCCAACCTCCTCGGCCCAGTTCCACAGTTCGAAGGGCGCCGCGATCCCGATCCCGGCAATTCGCGCGCGCTGGTCCGCGGCGAGTTCCGCCTCCAGCTGGGAAATTCCCGAGATGATGATTTCCATGATCTCGCCGGGTTGCGGATAGGCATATGTCTGGTGATGCTGGAGACGGATCCGCCCGACGAAATCGATGAGCACGAGGTCCGCGCTGCGCCGGCCGATCTTCACGCCGAAGGAATAGACCGCGTCCGGGTTGAGCCGCATGGGAACGGAGGGCTGCCCCACCTTGCCGCGAACGGGATCCCCGCGCAGGAGCAATCCCTCGCTTTCGAGTGACCGCATGATCACCGAGACAGTCTGCGCCGAGAGCCCGCTCCGCCTCGTGATATCCGCCTTCGACAACGATCCGTGCAGCCGCAGAAGGGAGAGGACGAGGCGTTCGTTATAGGCCCGGACGCGAACCTGGTTCGCCCCGCCCGTCAGGGAGCCCTGGTAAGGCGGAGCGGAATGATGAGCGGCCCCTACCAAAACAGACATGCATTTTCCCCGTATCGCACTTCGCATCGCGCGAAGTTTGCCACACCCAATAAATAAATCAATCAGACTTATTTATTGACAAGATGCAGGCGCCGGTCCTTAATATTTCCCGGGCTGGAGGGAACAAGGCAGGCCACACGGATGGCCTGGAGGTTTTGCACGTGCCCCAAAGGGGTCGCTCTGGGAGGAGAGACACATGAGAAAATCGCTTATCGCAGCAGCCGCCGCAGCGCTTGCCATGGGGGTGGCCTTGTCCGCCCCGGCCAGGGCACAGGCAGTTTCCGCCTGCCTCATCACCAAGACGGACACCAATCCCTTCTTCGTGAAGATGAAGGAAGGCGCCACCGCCAAGGCCCAGGAGCTTGGCGTCAACCTGAAATCCTACGCCGGCAAGATCGACGGCGACAGCGAAAGCCAGGTAGCGGCCATAGAGACCTGCATCGCCGATGGCGCGAAGGGCATTCTCATCACGGCGTCCGATACCAAGGGCATCGTTCCCGCGGTCCAGAAGGCGCGGGACGCGGGAATGCTGGTCATCGCGCTCGACACGCCGCTTGAGCCGATCGAATCCGCCGACATGACATTTGCGACGGACAACCTTCTTGCGGGCGAACTGATCGGCAAGTGGGCCGCCGCGACGCTCGGCGATGCCGCCAAGGAAGCCAGGATCGCCTTCCTCAACCTTACGCCATCCCAGCCGTCGGTCGATGTCCTGCGCAACCAGGGCTTCATGAAGGGCTTCGGGATCGACGTGGCCGATATCAACAAGATCGGCGACGAAACCGACCCGCGGATCGTCGGCCATGACGTCACGAACGGCAACGAGGAGGGCGGGCGAACCGCCATGGAGAACCTTCTCCAGAAGGATCCGACCATCAACGTCGTCCACACCATCAACGAACCTGCCGCCGCCGGCGCCTACGAAGCGCTGAAATCCGTCGGACGCGAAGCCGACGTCCTCGTCGTGTCCGTCGATGGCGGCTGCCCGGGGGTCAGGAACGTGGCAGAGGGGGTCATCGGCGCCACCTCCCAGCAGTATCCGCTGCTGATGGCGTCCATGGGCATCGAGGCGATCAAGGCGTTTGCCGATACCGGCAAGAAGCCGGAAGCGACCGAAGGCAAGAACTTCTTCGACACCGGTGTCGCGCTCGTCACGGACAAGCCGGTGGACGGTCTGGAATCGATCGACACGGAGGAAGGCATGGAAAAATGCTGGGGCTAGGAACGGCCTGACACGCGAAAGGAAGGGCGCCCAGGTCGCCCTTCATCGCCGGCAGGGTATGCGGGAAGCGGTTCGCGCCCTGCACAAGGCCTGCCGAAGCGGTCGCGAGCCGAAACCCTGCCTGTTCCGCCAACGCCTCAGACGGGAGGTACACGATGAGCGAGCCACAGTCTGCGGCCCATCCGCATCACGACTACGAGAAGGTCCTCCCGGAGGGTTCTGGCCAGGTCGCGTCGTTTGACCTGCATGAGAAAACGCTTCTCCAGAAGTGCCAGCACTACCTGCATTCCAATCCCGCCGCCGTCCCCCTGATCGTGCTTGTGTTCTCGGTCGCGGTCTTCGGCGTCCTCCTGGGCAGCAAGTTCTTCTCGGCCTTCACGTTGACGCTGATCCTGCAGCAGGTCGCGATCGTCGGCATCGTCGGCGCAGCCCAGACGCTCGTCATCCTCACCGCCGGGATCGACCTTTCGGTCGGCGCAATCATGGTGCTCTCCTCGGTGGTGATGGGGCAGTTCACCTTCCGCTACGGTCTCCCGCCGACGCTTTCGATCCTCTGCGGACTGGCGGTCGGCGCCTTCTGCGGCTGGATCAACGGACAGCTCGTCGCGCGGATGAAGCTTCCCCCCTTCATCGTGACGCTCGGCATGTGGCAGATCGTTCTGGCCACCAACTTCCTTTATTCCGCCAACGAGACCATCCGCTCGCAGGATATCGCGCAGCAGGCCCCCATCCTGCAGTTCTTTGGCCACAGCCTTCGGATCGGCGGCGCGGTCTTCACCTATGGCGTCATCGGCATGGTGCTGCTCGTGGCGCTTCTCTGGTACATGCTGAACCGGACGGCCTGGGGACGCCATGTCTATGCGGTAGGCGACGACCCGGATGCGGCGGAACTCGCGGGCGTCAACGTCCGTCGCATGCTGGTAGCCGTCTACACCCTGTCCGGCCTCATTTGCGGCTTCGCCGGCTGGGTCCTCATCGGTCGGATCGGATCGGTGTCGCCGACCGCCGGACAGTTCGCGAACATCGAATCGATCACCGCGGTCGTCATCGGCGGCATCTCTCTCTTCGGCGGTCGCGGCTCCATCCTCGGCATGCTCTTCGGGGCGCTGATCGTCGGCGTCTTCTCGCTCGGCCTGCGCCTGATCGGCACCGATCCCCAATGGACCTATCTGTTGATCGGCGTGCTGATCATCACGGCCGTGGCGATCGACCAGTGGATTAGAAGGGTAGCAGGCTGATGAACGTCGAACCCACTCTCAGCGCCCGCGGCCTCGTCAAGCGTTTCGGTCGCGTCACCGCGCTCGACAATGCCGATTTCGATCTCTACCCGGGCGAAATCCTGGCGGTGATCGGCGATAACGGCGCCGGGAAATCGTCGATGATCAAGGCGATTTCCGGCGCCCTCACCCCGGATGAGGGCGAGATCCGGGTCGAGGGCAGGCCGGTGCAGTTCCGCTCGCCCATCGAGGCACGCAAGGCCGGCATCGAGACGGTCTATCAGAACCTCGCCCTCTCCCCCGCACTTTCCATTGCAGACAACATGTTTCTCGGCCGCGAATTGCGAAAGCCCGGGATCGTCGGAAAATGGTTCCGCAAGCTTGATCGCACCGCCATGGAGCGCTTTGCCCGCGACAAGCTCTCCGAACTCGGCCTGATGACGATACAGAACATCAACCAGGCCGTCGAAACACTCTCCGGCGGCCAGCGCCAGGGCGTGGCGGTCGCGCGGGCGGCGGCCTTCGGTTCGAAGGTCATCATCCTGGACGAGCCGACGGCCGCACTCGGCGTCAAGGAAAGCCGCCGGGTCCTCGAACTCATTCTGGACGTGCGCCGCCGCGGCATTCCGATTGCGCTCATCTCCCACAATATGCCCCACGTCTTCGAGGTCGCGGATCGCATCCACGTCCATCGCCTCGGACGACGACTGTGCGTGATCGATCCGAAGGAATACACCATGTCCGATGCGGTGGCCTTTATGACGGGCGCAAAGACGCCGCCGACCGAAACCATTGCCCCATGAGTTCGCGCGTCGAAACCGTCGCGGCCGGCATCCTTGCCGCGGCTGAAGGCAAGACGCGCTTCATCGTCGCCATTGCCGGCCCTCCCGGCGCCGGCAAGTCCACCTTCGTCGAGGACCTGTCCGCCACCTTGGGAGGCCTCGGTTCGTCGGCGAAGATCGTGCCGATGGACGGCTTCCACCTGGATGATGCCGTGCTGCGCGAACGGGGGCTCCTGGCGCGGAAGGGCGCACCCGAAACCTTCGATGCCCGGGGCCTTGTGGATATCGTTCGCGCCATCCGGGCCGCCCGCGAGGACGTCTTCGTTCCTCTCTTCGACCGTTCGCGGGAGCTTGCGATCGCCGCCGCACGGGCCGTGACGCCAAAGGACCGGATCATCCTGCTCGAGGGCAATTACCTGTTGCTCGACCAGAACCCCTGGCGGCAACTCCCCGCGCTCGTGGACCACACGATCATGCTCATGCCCCCCGAGGACATCCTGCGGGAGAGGCTGATGCGACGGTGGCTGGACCTCGGAATGCCGGAAGAAGAGGCCCGCGCCAAGGTGATGGAAAACGACCTGCCCAATGGCTCTGTCGTCAGGGCCCGAAGCCGCACCGCCGACGTCACGCTGTATCGATAGTTACGACCGCACGCTGTCGGGACCGGAGCCGCATCCGGCACTCTCCTTGTCGAGCAGCATCACGAGACATAGTCACTCTCGTGGCGCGACAGGATCTGGCCGTGCCACTTCCCCCCGACGATCTTGCCGTCGTCCATCACTACCATGCCGCGGGCAATCGTCATCACCGGCCAGCCCGTCACCTCGAAGCCTTCCCAGGGCGTATAGTCGGAACCGTGATGGAGGATCTCCTGCCGGATCGTCTCCCGACGGTTCGGGTCCCAGAGAGCGATGTCGGCGTCGAAGCCTATGCCGATCGAGCCCTTGCGTGGATAGAGCCCGTACATTTTGGCGTGGTTGGTTGCGGACAGCTCCACGAATTTCTGCGGCGTGATGCGTCCCTTGGATACCCCTTCCGAAAACAGGATCGGCAACCTCGTCTCGACCCCCGGAATACCGTTCGGCACCCAGCGGAAAGACGTACGCCCCTTTTCGTTCAGCTTCCCGTCGGCGGCATCATAGCGGAACGGGCAATGGTCGGAGGAAAACGTGTGGAATACGCCCTGGGTGATGCCCTCCCAGATGGCGTCCTGGCTTGCCCTGTCGCGCGGCGGCGGCGAACAGACATACTTCGCGCCCTCCATGTTCAGGCCCTTGAGGTCCTCGGCAGTCAGCGTGATGTATTGGGGGCACGTTTCGCCGTAGACCTTCAGGCCGCGTTGCTGCGCCCAGCGGATCTGCTCCATCGCCTCGCGGCCGGAGACATGCACGACCATCATCGGCACGTCGATCAGTTCGGCATGGCTTATCGCCCGGTGGGTGGCTTCCCGCTCGATGACCTCAGGCCGTGACACGGCGTGGTAATACGGTTGCGTCTTGCCCGCGCGCTCCAGCCGCTCGGTCATGAACTTAATCGTGTCGTATCCCTCGCAGTGGACCATCACGAGCGCTCGCTCGTCGCGAGCCACCTCGAAGACCTCCAGCAACTGGCGGTCGCTGAGAACAAGGTCATCATAGGTCATGAACACCTTGAAGGACGTGTACCCGTCCTTCACCAGCGCGGGCAGTTCCTGTCCCAGCACGGCGGGAGTTGGATCGGAAATGATCAGGTGAAAGGAGGTGTCGATATGGCACTCGCCTTCAGCCAGGCGCCGATATTCCTCCACGGACTGGCGCAACGAGGTTCCCCGTTGCTGCAGGGCGAAGGGCATGATGCAGGTATTTCCTCCCGCCGCAGCCGAGGCAGTGGCGGATGCAAAATCGTCGGCCAGCGTGATGCCCGGTCCCTGCGGCTGGGCGACATGGACATGGCTGTCTATCCCGCCGGGCATGACATAGAGGCCCGTCGCATCGATCTCGCGCGCGGCCGCACCGACCGCGCCTGCGATCACTGCAATGCGCTCCCCGGCGATCCCGATGTCCGCCTTGTACATATCGGTTGCAGTCACGATCGTGCCGCCGCGTATGGCGAGATCCAAAGTCATCAGGCAAGCTCCTATAGGTATCGGGGATGTAAGGGGTCAGCCATGTTGCCGGCGAAGGTTTCCCGCCAATCCGGTGGCGATGGCATGCAGGCGCAGCAACACTAGGGCGCAAGCCCTGCACATCGTGCCGTGTTGCCGATGTGGTTTTCCATTTCGTGACGAGCAGCCGATCCGTCATTGGCCCTGAGTGCCGCAATGATCCGCCGGTGTTCCGCGATGGATTGGCTCATTCGCTGGGGATCGGTAATCGGTATCGGTTGGCGCTGTGTCTCCGTCAGTTGATCCCTGACGGTCTGGTACAGCGCCTTGAGCATGGAATTGGAGCAGGCGGAGACGATCGTCCCGTGGAAAAGGAGGTCGGCTTCGACATTGCTGACCAGATCCTGCCTCGACCAGGCCTCTTCCATCGTTCGCGTCGCGTTCTCCATGGCATCCAGTTGCAGGTGGGTCAGCCTGCCGGCGGACAGTCGCGCGATCTCTCCTTCCAGGAGAATGCGGGTCTGGAAGACGTCGAAGGCCGGATAGCTGTCGGAGTAGCGCCACGGCGCCATGTGTCCCGGTTCCCGCTGGGCCCCCGTTGCAGACACGAACGTGCCTCTGCCTGCCTCCGTCGTCAGAAGGCCGAGTGTTTCAAGCGTCAGCAGCGCTTCGCGAAGCGATGCCCGGCTGATCCCGAACCTCTTCGCGAACTCCCGCTGCGACGGAATCTTGTCTCCCGCCTTGAGCGCGCCGCTCTGGATCATCGTCTGGATCTCCCGAGCCACCGATTGTGGAACGAGCGTCTTATTAAACATGTCATCCGCCTCGTTTGCTATTTCCCCCGGCAGCGTATTTTTCCACCTGCCATCTTGCAAAGAGGAAACCAACGTGGTTCCTTTGGCCTTACTGGTCTGACCAGTCGGACCAATGTAGATTGAGTTACGTTCAAAAAACAAGGGGAACCTCATGATACGTATGAACAGCCTGAAAACCACAGTGATTGCTGGAGTGCTGGGTTTGCTCGGCGCCACCGCCCATGCAGCAGACCTGACGGTCGGCGCCAACATCGGGAACGTCCCCTGGGAGTTCCAGGACGCCAGCGGCAAGATCACCGGCTTTGAGATCGATCTGGTGAACGAGATCGCGGGCCGCCTCGGCAAGACCGTCGAATTCGTCAACACCCCGTTCAACGGTCTGTTCTCGGCAGTCCAGTCGGGTCGCATAAACATGGCGATCTCCTCGATCACCATCACCGAGAAACGCCTGGAGTCCGTGACCTTTGCGCAGCCCTACTACGACAGCGATCAGTCGCTAACAGTGACTGCAAGCTCGGGAATCACCGGCCTGGACGGCATGAAGGGGAAGATCGTCGGCGTTGATACCGGCTCCACCGGCGACATGTGGGCCGAAGCGCATACGGCTGAGCACGGTTTCGGTGAGATCCGCCGCTACGAAGGCCTTCAGCCGGCTATGCTCGATCTCGTCGCAGGCCGCGTCGATGGCTACATTTCCGATATCCCGGCATTGCTTTACTACGTCAAGGACAAGCCGGAACTGAAGGTCGTAGAACGTATCCCGACCGGGGAACGGTACTCGATCATGTTCAACAAGGGCGATCCTCTCGCCGAAGAGGTCAACGCCGTGATCACGAAGCTCAAGGAAGAAGGTTTCATCGCGCAGCTGCATGAGACCTGGTTCGGCGCCAAGGCGGAAGAGATGACCTCCACCGTCACCGTTATGGACATGCCCAAGGGCAAGTAAGGCGGAACTGCAGCCGACGGGACCGTCCGTTCCGTCGGCTCGCCAAGGGAGCCTTGGGCTACATGAACCTCATCAATACCTTCCTCAACATCCAGGTGCTGATAGACAGCCTCCCGCAGTTGCTCTGGGGGCTGGCGGTGACGCTGCAGATCGGCATCACGAGCATTCTCCTCGGCCTCGCTGGCGGCCTGTCCCTCGCCGTAGCCCGGCTTTATGCCCCAAGGGTCGTCAAGCTTCTGATCCGCGTCTATGTCGATATCTTCCGCTCGATCCCGCTGCTTGTCCTGCTGATCGTCGTCTACTACGCCCTGCCCTTCGTGGGCATCAGACTGTCTCCCTTCCTCTCGGCCGTGACCGCGCTCTCGCTGGTGTCCGCCGCCTACACGGCGGAGATCTTTCGCGCCGGTATCGAGGCTATCCCGAATGGCCAGTTCGAAGCCTCCGCTGCCCTCGGCCTTTCGAACAGGCACACGATGATAGACGTGATCCTTCCGCAGGCGATCCGCGTCGTCATTCCGCCGCTCACTAACAACTGCATCAACGTCATGAAGGATACGGCCCTGGCATCCGTCGTCGCGATGCCGGACCTTCTGAAGCAGGCTACGCAAGCGCAGGCACTTTCCGCCAATCCGACGCCTCTGATCGGCGCCGCGTTGATCTACATCGCCCTCCTCTGGCCGATGGTGGCGATCGTCGGCCGCCTCGAGAAGCACTTCAGCCGGGGGACACGCTGATGGATAACCCAAATCCTCCTCTGATTTCCGTTCGCGGACTGACGAAGGCCTACGGCACCTTCACGGTGTTGCACGGGATCGATCTCGACATCGCCGAAGGGGAAGTCGTCTGCGTTATCGGTCCCTCGGGTTCCGGCAAGTCGACGCTTATCCGGTGCATCAATCATCTGGAGGCCTTCGCTGAGGAAAGTCGTGTCAGCGTTGACGGAATTCCCGTACAGCCGGGGCCCGGCCTGGCGAAGGTGCGCGCCGAAGTCGGCATGGTCTTCCAGTCCTTCAACCTCTTCCCGCACATGACGGTCCTGAAGAACGTAATGCTCGCGCCGATGCGGGTGCGAAAGACTTCCGTCGAGGAAGCCGAGCGCAGGGCCCGCGACCTGCTCGCCAGGGTTGGCATTTCCGAACAGGCGGAAAAATATCCCGGCCAGCTTTCTGGCGGGCAGCAGCAGCGCGTTGCGATCGCCCGTGCGCTGGCCATGGAGCCAAAAGTGCTGCTCTTCGACGAGCCCACATCGGCGCTCGATCCCGAAATGGTCGGCGAGGTGTTGGACGTGATGCGCAAGCTCGCCGGCACCGGCGTTACCATGGTGGTCGTCACCCACGAGATGGGCTTTGCCCGCCAGGTCGCCGACCGGGTGATCTTCATGGATGGCGGTCGGCTCGTCGAGATGGGTGCTCCGACCGAGATCTTTGACGCGCCAAGGGAAGAGCGCACGCGCAGCTTCCTGCGCGCAGTCCTCAATCACTGACAACAACAAAATCACTTAGGAGGAGCACAAGGATGGCCACCAATTCGCCGCTGGATATTGATTTCGTACGCAGCCAGTTTCCGGGCCTGCACCGCGGATGGACGTTCTTCGACAACGCCGGCGGCTCGCAGATCCTCAAGGGCGCCTTGGAGCGGATCAACACCTTCCTCATCGAGAAGAACGTTCAGATCGGCGGCTCATACGAGGTCTCCCAAGCGGCGGCGAATGCCCTCCATGAGGCTCGGACAGCCGCGATGCATCTGGTGAACGCCGGCCGCCCGGAAGAGATCGTCTTCGGCAACTCCACGACCGCACTGCTCCAGAATCTGGCCCGCGCCATGCATGGCCAGCTTTCGCCCGGCGATGAGATCATCGTTACCGTGGCCGACCATGAATCCAATATCGGGCCCTGGGACCGGCTTCAGGAACGAGGCGTCATTCTCAAGATATGGCCCCTGAACAAAGACAGTCTGACCTTGGACCTCTCGGATCTGGCGTCGCTGATGAGCGAGCGTACAAAGCTCGTCTGCGTGACCCATTGCTCCAACCTGCTGGGGTCGATCAACCCGATCCGCGAGATCGCCGACTTCGTTCATCAACGCGGCGCCAGGATCTGCGTGGATGCGGTGGCCTACGCCCCGCACAGGGCGGTCGACGTACAGGCTTTCGACGTCGATTACTACGTCTTCAGCCTCTACAAGACCTACGGACCGCACTATGCCCTGATGTACGGGAAGTACGACCTGCTGCTCGAACTCGATCCGCTATACCACTACTTCTACGGGAAGGAAAAAGTGCCCGGGAAGCTGGAGCCCGGCAATCCCAACTACGAGTTGGCCTACTCCACCTGTGGCATCGTGGATTATCTCGTGGCGCTGGGAGAGCAGGCGGGCGAGACGGGAACTGTCCGCCGGAAGATCGAAGCGGCCTACGCCGCGATCACCGCCCAGGAGAACGCGCTCGCCGACCGGCTCCTGGACTACCTGCGCTCCCGCAACGACTGCCGGATCGTCGGTCAACCGCAGAACAGCGACGGCCGCCGTGTTCCCACCATTGCCTTCCGCTTCGATGGCCGGGACGCCGGTGACATCTGCCGGGCCATGGACGAGGAGAAGATCGCCATCCGTTTCGGCGACTTCCATTCACGCCGCCTCGCCGAATATTTGGACCTCACCGACCATGGCGGCGTGCTGCGGGTTTCCATGGTCCACTACAATACGATCGAAGAGGTCGATCGCATGACCGCTGCACTCGACAGGATTCTCGCCACGGAGGCAGGACTGGCGAAATCAGGGTGATCTTGGGCCTCGGTCTGCGCCCACTCTTGTCGCAAAGCTGCCCGTGACGGGCATCCAGCCTTCCGCCCGTTTGCGGCGGGGGAATGCTGCGTTGCCGGGTAATCGTTGTCCGCCTGCACGAGGGCGGTTCCCGTTTGAAAGAGCCCGCCAATGTTCTATGACGTTCTCATGGGAAACTACGCTCTCGTGCTAGCGGAAAACGTGGACGACCGCGCTGCCTATCATCGGATTCGACGGGAAGTCCTGTTCGAGGCGAGGGGGCGCATTGACTATATCGTCGACGGGCCCGATGAGCTTAAGCCCGAAAACCTGCCCCTCCTGCTGAAATACGACGGCGATCCCGTCGGCACCGTTCGCCTGGATCAACGGCCGGACGGCACGGCGATTGTCAGGCTTGTGGCGATCGTCGCCCGCTTGCAGAGGCACGGACACGGCAAGGTCCTCATGGACCTGGTTGAGGGCCTGGCCGCCGCCCGCGGGACAGCCAGGCTTTATGTCCACGCCGCCCCCGATGCCGTCGGGTTCTACCAGCGGCTCGGGTTCACGCCTCACAGGTTCGAAGACGGCGCGTTCGACAGCGTCCAGTTGCACAAGCGGATCGGCTCGTGACCTACGGTGCCTCTCAGCCATGCCCGGAAGAAGGCTGCCCTAGATGAGCGATTTCGCGGGTTCAGGGGCGTCTTCCGTCTGACTTCGACGGGAGGGAAAGAAGGGCCGAGGACCCTCGGCGTTCTTCTTGCCTCCCGACTGATGGTCAGTGCTCGGTCAGACCGTACCGGCGGAGGATTTCGGCGATCTTCGCATCCTGCTCCGGATCGGGCAGCAGTGCCGGCTGCCGGCTGGCTCCGACCGAGGCGTCCTGGAGGTAGAGTGCGCGCTTGACCATGGCAGGGGCGAAGCCCAGCGCATAGAGATCGGTGCGGAAGGCCGTGAAGATCGCCTGGTGTCGCTCCGCTTCGGCCAGATCACCGGTGTTGTAGCCGTCCAGGATGCCGGCCAGATCCTCCGGGAGAGCGTTGCCGAGACCGGAGATGCAGCCTGCCGCCCCGTTCTGCAGCGCCCAGAGCACCAGATGGTCCGGCCCGGAATAGACGTCGAAGCCCGGTACCTCGCGCCCGACGGCAAGATAGGCCTCCAGCGTCTCCTTGGCGCCGCCGGAATCCTTGATCCCGGCGATGTTTCCATGGGAGGCGAGCTTGCGCGCGGTTTCCGGTTCGATGTGGTTCTGCGTGCGCGCGGGGATGTCGTAAAGATATATGGGCGTCCTTACCGCATCCGCAACCGTCGAGAAATGCCGGATCAGGCCGTCCTGCGTGCAGGCGATGAAGAATGGGGTGATGACGGCGATGGCCGTTACCCCGATCCGGTCGAATTCGGTCGCGAGCTTGATCGTCTCGAACGTCGCGGGCATGCCGGCATTGACGATAACCTCCGCCCGTCCCCCCACTTCGTCGACCACGACCTCGGCAAGCTTCACCTTCTCCTCGAAGGTCAGCGCCGTGAAATCGCCGTTGGTGCCGGCGCACATGATGTTGTTGCCGGCCGCCACCTGGCGCCGCACCTGCGCGCGTGTCGCGTCGTAGTTTATCGTCTCGTCCTCGTTGAAGCAGGTGACGAGCGCGACGAAGGCCTTTTTCGACATTATCTTTCTCCGGTAATCTGGGGGCTCAGGAGGCGCGGCTGGCACGCGCCGCCCGGTTCTCGGCCTGCACGTCGGGATCGGGATCGAGCCCGGAGGCGAGCAGGGCCTGGGTATAAGGCTTCCGGGGCGTCTCGAAGATTTCCCTGACCGTCCCGAGTTCCACCACTTCGCCCTTCTGCATGACCATCACATGGTCGGCGAAGTCGCGAACCACGGGCAGGTCGTGGGCGATGAAGATGAAGGCGATGCCCATTTCTTTGCGCAGTCTGTCGAGAAGCGCGATGACCTGCGCCTGGACGGAAACGTCAAGCGCCGAGACGGCCTCGTCGCAGATGATCAGCTGCGGTTCGAGCGCAAGCGCCCGGGCAATCGCGATGCGCTGGCGCTGCCCCCCGGAGAACTGATGCGGATAGCGCCCCACATGCTCCGGCCCGAGCCCGACCTGGGTCAGGAGTTCGGCCACCCTCTCCCGCCACTTCGCCTTCGGCAGGATGTCCGGATGGATGACCCAGGCCTCCGAGATCAGCTGGTAGACGGTCATGCGCGGATTGAGTGATTGCGTGGGATCCTGGAAGACCATCTGCAGATCACGGCGCAGCTTGTAGAGTTCGGCCGGCGACAGGGTGAAGAGATCCCTGCCCTTCCACAGGGCAGACCCGGAATCCGGCTCGTCGAGCCGCAGCAGAATGCGGGCAAGCGTCGATTTGCCTGAACCGCTTTCCCCGACGACGGCCAGCGTTTCCCCGGCCAGAAGGTCGAAGGAAAGGCCCTTCAGCGCGGTAAACTCCCCGTACTTCTTGCGGACGTTGCGAACGCTGAGGACCGGCTCGGCACCCTTTACCGGTTCGTGCATCTCGCCTTTTCCGGGGGCAGCCGCGATCAGCTTCTTCGTATAGGGATGCTGCGGGTTCTTGTAGACCTCGCGCACCGTCCCCGCCTCGACCAGGACGCCCTTCTCCATCACCACGACGCGGTCTGCGATTTCGGCGACGACGCCGAGATCGTGGGTGATGATGAGCACCGCCATGCCGGTCTCGCGCTGCAACTCCTTGAGAAGCGACAGCACTTCCGCCTGGACGGTCACGTCAAGCGCGGTCGTCGGTTCGTCGGCAATCAGGATGTCCGGCCGCAGGGCGAGCGCCATGGCGATCATGACGCGCTGGCGCTGGCCGCCGGAGAATTCGTGCGGGTACTTGTCGAGCGCCCCGGCGGGATCGGGAATGCCGACCCTCCCGACAAGCCGCAGCGCCTCGGCCTGCGCCCGGGCGGCATCGGTGCCATGGGTGGTCAGCGCCTCGCGGATCTGCCAGCCAACGGTATAGACCGGGTTGAGATGGCTCAGCGGATCCTGGAAGATCATCGCCACGCGGCGGCCGTTGATCTGTCGCCGTTCCGCTGCCGGCATTTTCAAAAGATCGACGCCGTCCAGCAGGATCTCCCCCGACGTGATGCGGCCGGGCGGCATGTCGATCAGGTTCATGATCGCCGAAGACGAGACCGACTTGCCCGAGCCGCTCTCGCCGAGGATCGCGAGCGTTTCGCCGCGATCCAGATGATAGGACATGTCGCGGACGGCCTTCACGACGCCGACGGCGGTATGGAATTCGACGCAGAGGTTTCTGATCTCGAGCAGATGGTCAGCCATTCTTGGCCCCCTTCATTTCCAGGCGCCAGCGCTGCACCGGATCGAGCGCGATCCGCATCCAGTTGGACAGGAGGTTCAGTGACATCGTCGTAAGGATGATCGCCAGCCCCGGCCAGAACGAGAGCCACCAGGCATTGGTCAGATACTGCCGCCCCTGGCTGATCATCAGGCCCCAGGTGATTTCCGGCGGCTGTATGCCGATCCCGAGGAAGGACAGGGCGCTTTCCGCCAGCATCACATAGGCGAAATCGAGCGTGGCGAGGGTCGTCAGCGTTGGCAGGACGACGGGCAGGATATGCCGGAACAGGATGCGCTTGCTGGATGCACCCATGACGCGCGCCGCCTGCACGAACATGCGCTCGCGGATCTCCAGCACCTCGGCGCGCGTCGTGCGCAGGTAGACCGGGATGCGGGTGATGGCGAGCACCATCATCAGGTTGAGGATCGACGAGCCGAGTATGTAGAGCACGATGACGGCGATCAGCAGCGACGGGAACGACATGATCACGTCGGCCAGCCGCATGATGACCTGGTTCACCCGCGGCGACGAAAAACCGGCGATCAGACCGAGGACGGTTCCGATCACGGCCGAAATCAGGACCGCGCCGGCGGCGACCATGACGGTGTTCTGTGTCGCGACGATGATGCGCGCGAGCAGCGGACGGCCGAGGGCATCGGCCCCCATCCACCAGACCCAGGCCTTCTCGAAATCGAAGGGCGCGGCATTGCGGCCGCGCAGGTTCTGCTTGGTGGCAAGGTCTCCGAGCCAGCTTGGCCCGAGCACGGCCATGACGAAGATCACGAGGAGAAAGATCACCGCACAGAGCGCGAACTTGTCCGCCAGCAGCATGCGGAACATGCGCTTGTAGAAGGGCGGTTCATCGAGGATGACGGTGGCTTCGATGGACATCGTCGTCTCCTCAATGCCGGATGCGGGGATCGAGGAGCGCATAGGCAAGATCGATCAGCAGGTTCATCAGGAAGATGGCGAGCGCGGTCACGAGAATTGCCGCCAGAACCACGTTGAAATCGCGCTGCAGAATCGAATCGATCATCAGCTTGCCGACCCCCGGGAACCCGAAAATGGTCTCGATGATGACCGCGCCGTTGAGAAGGCTTGCGGCCTGGTCGCCGATGACGGTGATGACCGGCAGCATCGCGTTGCGCAGCGCATGCAGGAAGATGATCGGCGTCGACTTCACGCCCTTGGCGCGGGCCGTCTTCACATAGGCCGAAGAGAGCGCCGTGATCATCGAGCCGCGCACCACCTGCACGATGATGCCGAAGGGACGGACGAAGAGCACGCCGATCGGCAGGATCCAGTGCCAGATCGACCCGGTGCCCGATGTCGGCAGCCAGGCGAGGTTCACGGCAAACACAACGATCGCGACGATGGCGAGCCAGAAGTCGGGAACGGAAGCGCCGACGAGCGAGACGATCGAGGAAAGGCGGTCGAAGAACCCGCCGACCCGGAAGGCGGCGAGCGCACCGACGACGATGGCCGCGACCGTCACGAGGCTCATGGTGATGACCGCGAGCCAGAGCGTCCAGACGAAGGCTTCCAGCACCACGTCGAGCGCCGGCCGCGCCTTGCGCAGCGATTGCCCGAGGTCACCCGTCACGATGTCGCCGACATAGCGGCCGAACTGAACCAGCAGGGGGTCGTTCAGGCCATGCAACTCCCGGAACTGGTTCTTCATCTCCTCCGGGGCTTCGACCGGCAGGAAGAGCGCCGCCGGGTCACCGGTAAGGCGGGAGAGGAAGAAGACCATGACGACAAGCCCGATCAGCGAGATCAGGCTGGCCACGGCGCGTTTTCGGATGAAGCTCAGCATGGCGTCCTTGGAGAAAACGGTGCGGCGGGATGATCCCGCCGCATGATTTGCCTTGAGACGGACGGACGACGCCCGACGATTACTTGATCTTGATCTCCGAGAGCTGAAGCATGGAATTCGTCGCCATCGTCGGCTTGAAGTCCAGGCGCTCGGAAACCCGCGAGAAGCCGACCATGTGGAAGAGAAGCACGTCGGCGACCACTTCGTCATGCAGATAGGCGATCACTTCCGACCAGAGCGCCTCGCGCTCCTCGCCGACGGCAGCGGAAGCCCGCTTGATCAGGTCGTCGACCTTCGGATCCGAGAAGCCCGACTGCGTACCCTCGGTCGCATACTTGAAGAACATCGAGAAGGACGGATCCCCCTTCGAATTGTCGTGCATGGCGGCGACCAGCTGCGGACCGCGGCCTTCGGCGAAGGGCTTGGAGTAGTACTGCTCGTGCTCGGCCACTTCGACGAACTTCAGCTCGACCGAGAGACCGACCTCCTGCAGCTGCTGCTGGATCGCCTCCATGATCTCGGTGACGTTCGGGAAGTTGGCCGAACGCGCGATGATGGTGATCGGCGTATCGACCTTCACGCCGTCGGCCTTCGCCTCCTCGACCAGCTTCCTGGCCGCTTCGGGATCATAGGCCGGCACCTTGACGTCCGGGTTCCAGCCGAGCGTCGGCGGGGGCACGATCGCGGTTGCGAGCAGGGCGCTTTCCGGCAGCAGCGTGCCGAGGAAGGCCTCGCGGTCGATGGCGAGGTTCAGGGCCCGGCGGATGCGCACGTCGTTCAGCGGCTCGATATTGTGGTCGACGCGCAGGTAGACGGTCTCGCTGTCGAGATAGGAGAAGTCGGTCGCCGGGTTGGTCGCGTCGAGCTGCGAGATCGAGGGCGAAAGGTCGGCCTCGCCCGCCTGCACCATGGCAGCGCGAACGGCCGGGTCGGCGCGGAACAGGTAGGTCGCTTCGGTCACCTCGGGCTTGGCGCCCCAATAGTCGTCACGGCTCGACAGGACGATCTGCTGGCCGGGCGTCCAGTTGGTGAGCTTGTAGGGTCCGGTACCCACCGGCTCGCGGACGAATTCGAGCGGCGTCTCTTCCGGCACGATGGTGACGAGCGTGAGGAGCAGCGGCAGGATCGGCTGGATCGGATCGGCATTGAAGTCGATCGTATAGTCGTCGACGACGGTCGGAGTGACGGTCATGCCGCCGAAGTAGCGCCGCGACTCGCAGGTGTTCTTCTCGCTCATGATGCGGTCGAAGCTGTGCTTGACGTCCTTCGCATCGAAGCCGGTGCCGTCGGAGAAGGTGACGCCCTGGCGCAGATGGAAACGCCAGCTGCCGTCGGCATTCTGCTCCCATTTTTCAGCGAGGCGCGGCTGGACGCCGGTGCCGCCGCGAACGTCGAGCTCGGTCAGCGTCTCGCTGACGTTCGCCATGATGATGCGGCCGATGTTCGAGCGCGTCGCCATGCAGGGCTCGAGCAGGTCGGCCTCCTCGGCAAGCACGACCTTGATCGGGCCGGAACCGGCATAGGCCGGCGTCATGGACGTTCCTATGACCAGGGCACAAAGCAATGCAGTCTTTTTCATTTTCGTTCTCCTCCCAGATGAATCAGTTCGAAGGCTTCACGCCTCGCGAGCGCGCAGCCATGAGCGCGGCGAGACAGATCAGGATCGCGCCGACCACGGTGGTCAGCGCGACGGTTTCGTTGAACAGGGCAACACCGCCGACCGCCACGAGCGGCAGCCGCAGGAAGTCGACCGGCGCCACGATGCTGGCCGGGGCAAGCGACATGGCATGCGTCATGAGGCCCATGCAACTGGTGCCGACGACGCCCTGTAGCGCGAGAAGCGCCAACTCGCGATTGCCTGGCATCGCGAAGAAGGGCACGGCCAGCAGAAGCGCGATCGGCACCGTGAGCAGCAGGTTCCATACGACCAGGGTCGAGGTCGCATCACCCCGCGACATCGACTTCAGGATCAGCTGGATTGCCGCCTGCAGCATGGCGCCGACCAGGGCAAGCCCCACCGCGAGCGTGAAACCGGAAGGCGACGGGCCGACGATGACCATGGCGCCGCAAAACCCGACGAGCACGGCCACGAGCATGGAGAGGCCGGGACGTTCTCCCAGCAGCACCGCGGCGCCCAGAACGACGAAGATCGGAGACATGAAGGCGATCGCGGTGACATCGGCGAGCGGCCCCATGCTGAAGGCGGCGAAGAAGGCGACCATGGCGAAAAGCTTGAAGAGCGCGCGTACGGCATGCTGCCCGAGCGAATGCGTCGATCGCAGCACCTGCGGTCGCAAGGCGATGAAGGGCAGGATCACGACGACACCGAACAGCGCCCGGAAGAAGGCGATCACGAAGGGATGCACCGCGCCGTCCAGGGCACGCACGATGACGGCATCGGAGGCAGCCAGCGTCGCCGCCCCGATTGCGAAGAGCACAGCCGCGGTTACCCGCTCGCGCCTCTCTTCTGCCTGCATCTCACCCCTCCCGCACCGACCTCCATGTCGGCATCACCAGACCATCCAACTTCCACCCATTTTTGTCAAATCATTTTCCATTGTAAATTCAAAGCGGAGATCTGCGTGAGATAAAAATACGTCAAATCATTATCTTAACAATCATGAATGCTGACATCACCAGAGAAGTCGACATAAACAAACTTGACAACTTTGCAGAAAAGGAAGACTGCAGAGCTGAGAGGAGTGCCCCATGAAACCTGAAGACATCGCCCGACATATGACCGGCGCGCTCGCCACGTCGCCAACCGGCCGCGTCGAGGCCTACCTTCCGTCCCCCATGGTGCAGAACCACGCCGCATTCCTGCACATGCAGGCGGACGGCAGCCTGGTCTGCGCGTGGTTCGGGGGATCGCTCGAAGGCAAGTCCGACATTTCCATCTACGCCTCCGTACTCTTGGAGGGCGCAACCGCCTGGGGCCCGGCGCAACGCCTGAGCTTCGATCCCGATCACTCCGAGCAGAACCCCGTGCTGTTCAGGGCACCGGATGGACGTCTTCTTCTTTTCCACACCTCGCAGCCGTCGGGAAACCAGGACGAGTGCCGGCTTCGCATGACGGAGATCACCGTAGACGGCGTCGAACTGGCCGCAGCCGAAGGCCGTTATCTCGACCTGCCGCGCGGCAGCTTCGTGCGTGCTCCGGTGGTGATCCGTCCGGACGGCGCCTGGGTCCTGCCGATCTTCCGCTGCATCCCCCGCCCCGGCCAGAAATGGAACGGCAGCCATGACACCGCCGCCATCGGCATCAGCGACGACGCCGGTGTCACCTGGCGGCTGGAGGAGCTGGACCAGTCGATCGGCTGCGTGCACATGTCGCCCGTCTCCCTCGGAAAATCGACGATGGCCGCCTTCTTCCGTCGTCGGCAGGCCGATTTTGTCTACCGGACGGAAAGCCGCGACGACGGCCTGACCTGGGCCAAACCGGCTGCGACCGATCTGCCCAACAACAATTCCTCCATCGCGGCCATCTCCTTGGACGACGGACGGGTTGCGATCATCTGCAATCCCGTCAATGCTGCGGCCTCGCCGGATCGCCGCGCCTCGCTCTACGACGAACTCGGGGATGACGACGGCAGGCCCGATGCGGATCCGACCGGCGGCTGCACGTCCATCTGGGGTGTGCCGCGCGCGCCCTTGGTCGTTGGCATTTCGAGCGACGGCGGGGCGACCTTCCCCCAGCGCATCCTGATCGAGGATGGGCCGGGCACCTGCCTCTCGAACGATTCCACCGACGGGCGCAACAAGGAAATGTCCTATCCCTGGCTCCTGGCCGACCCGGATGGAGCCCTGCATATCGCCTATACCTATCACCGACGCGCGATCAAATATGTCCGGCTCGCCCCCGGCTGGGATCGTCCCGACAACGGAGAATGACATGAGCGGCATTATCGGCATCACCATGGGCGATCCCTGCGGCGTCGGTCCCGAGATCTCGGTCCGGGCCCTGGCCGAAATGTCGCCCGAGGATCGCGCCGCAACACGCATATACGGGAACCTGCCGACGCTCGAAGCGGCGCGCGAGGCGCTCGGGCTCGACCTGGACCTCGCTCCTCACGTCGTGGACATCGAGGTCGAAGGCGCCCCCCTGCCCTGGGGCACGCTGAGCCCGGTCGCCGGCGACGCGGCCTTTCGCTTCATCGAAAGGGCGGTACGCGATGCCGAGGCCGGAACGATCGGCTGCATCGTCACGGCTCCGATCAACAAGGAAGCGCTGAACCTCGCGGGCCATCACTACGACGGCCATACCGGCATGCTGCGCAGCCTGACGGGTTCCAAGGCAGCCTACATGCTGCTTGCATCGGAGCGCCTGAAGGTCATTCACGTCTCCACCCACGTCTCGCTGCAGGACGCAATCCGCCGGGCAACCACCGAGCGTGTTCTGGCGACCATCAAGGCCGGCAACGACCATTTGAAGCGGATCGGCTACGAAAGGCCGCGCATTGCCGTCGCCGGCATCAACCCGCATTGCGGCGAGAACGGCCTCTTCGGCACCGAGGATGACGACCAGATCGCCCCGGCCGTCGCGGCCGCCCGCGTCGAGGGTATGGACGTCCATGGCCCGATCTCCGCCGACACCGTCTTCCACCGCGCCTATTCCGGTGCCTTCGATCTCGTCGTCGCGCAGTATCACGACCAGGGCCATATCCCGATCAAGCTCGTCGCCTTCGACACGGCGGTCAACGTGTCCGTAGAACTGCCGATCGACCGCACCTCGGTCGACCACGGCACCGCCTTCGACATCGCCGGCAAGGGGATTGCCAATCACGGCAACATGAATTCCGCCATCGCATATGCCCGCAAGCTGGTCGCCGGCCGGACGAGGCAAGGATGACATCGATGACAGCGTCCATCACCCTTCACCAGCCGCGCCGCCTGATCGTCGGGGCCGGCACAATCGGCGAAGTCGGCGGCCTCGTGGCCGACGCCACCTCCGTCCTCGTCATCGCCACGCCGATCACCGCCGGCTTCGTGGATCGCCTCCGACTGCCGGGCAGGATCACGGTTTTCGATGCCATTCCCGGTGAACCCGATGTTGCCACGCTGGACGCGGCCCTCGCCGTCGCCCGAAGTGTCAAGCCCCAGGTCGTCATCGGTCTCGGCGGCGGCTCCGTCCTCGACGTGGCCAAGCTCGTCGCGGTACTCTGGGATAGCGAACAGACGCTTGCCGACGTCGCCGGCCCCAACAAGGTCAACGGCCGCAACACACGCCTCGTCCAAGTCGCAACGACCGCCGGCACCGGCTCAGAGGCAGGCATCCGCTCGCTGATCACCGACCCGGTGAAGGGCGCGAAGATCGCCGTCGAGAGCGCGCATATGATTGCCGACGTGGCCGTGCTCGATCCGCAACTGACATTCACCGTGCCGCCGGCAGTAACCGCCGCGACCGGCGTCGACGCGATGGCCCATTGCGTCGAGGCTTTCACCAACAAGCGCGCCCATCCGATGATCGACGGCTTTGCCCGCATGGGCTTCCGTCTCGTGGGCAAGTACCTGGCGCGCGCCGTCAGGGACGGTTCCGACACCGAGGCGCGCGAGGGCATGATGCTCGCCTCCTACTATGGCGGGATCTGCCTCGGACCGGTCAACACTGCGGCGGGCCACGCGATCGCCTACCCGCTCGGGACCCGCCTCGGGCTTCCCCATGGCCTTGCCAACGCAATCGTTTTCCCGCATGTTCTGGCCTTCAACCAGCCTTCGGTACGGGAAAAGACCGCGGAAGTGGCCGAAGCCCTCGGCTTCGGTGCAGGCTCGCCTGCGGCCATCCTGGAAGACGCCTCCCGCTTCTGCACGGATCTCGGGATCGAGATGCGCCTCTCGCGCCACGGTGCCGGGGAGGATGCTCTTGCCGGCTATGCGGCCGAGGCCCATGCCAACCGCCGCCTGATGGACAACAATCCGGTGGACATGGCGGCCGAGGAAGTGCTGGCGATCTACAGGGCAGCCTTCTGACGCCTGACACGACGACCGAACGAAGAGGGGGCCGACACAGCCCCCTTTTTTTTGTGACCGGCCTTCTCAGGAACCTCAGGCCTTCGACGCTGCTGACGGCGATGAGCTCGCCTGGAAAAGACGATCGCGCGATCCGCTCAGATGGGAATGCATCAGTTCCCTGGCGCGAGCCCCATCACCTGCCGCTATCGCGTCGGCGATCGCCTCGTGCTCCGCAAAGACGCGTGAAAGCCCGGCGACGTCGCGTTTGACGGAGACGCCATGGAAGCGCATGCCGACCGCGATGTGGTCCTTCAGGGCTTCCATTGCGGTGGAGAAATAAGCGTTGTTGGCGGCACGGGCGATCGCAAGGTGGAACTGGAAGTCGGCGTCCTCGCGGTGGACCTGCCGATTGGTTGCGTCTCTCAGAAGTTCGAGCGCGGTGCGGATCGACTCGAGATCGTCCGGCGTGTGCCGCGCGGCGGCGGCCTCCGCCGCGGCCGGTTCCAACGTCAGGCGAAACTCGTAGCAGTTCAGGAGATCCGCCACGTTCTCCAGCTGCCCGAAGCCGAGCGGCTGCTTCATGCCCACCGAGCGAACGAAGCTGCCCGCCCCGCGGCGCGAATAGATAAGCCCCTGCTCCCGCAACCGGCGCAGGGCTTCCCGGATGATGGGTCGCGACACCTCGAATTCGATCGCAAGATCATGCTCGATCGGCAACCGCTCGTCCGGCTGGTAGGCGCCCGACTTGATCGCCCGGTGCATCCGTTCGAATACCAGGTCCGCCAGGCTCTTGCGTGCTGTTCCGCTTTGCAGTCCCATTGTCAGCCTCTGGCCCCGGACAGTTTCTCGGCAAGCATTGCCAATGTCTCCGGTACTCCGAATCCCCCGGACTTGGCGATGATACATTGGTTGCCTGCATAGGCCAGACCCAGGCCGGGCAGGCATTCGCCTTCCAGCCGGAAAGATTGAATTCCCATCCGCGCCAGCACGGTTTCGGCCGTCGCACCGCCGCACAGGAGCAGCGTTTCAGCACGCTCCGTCAGGCCTGGATGTACGGACGCCGCAAGGTTCCGGGCGACTTCTTCCGATGGTAGCTCCTCCCCTCCGGGAACGGCCTGCACCAGGACAATCGGCGACGGGGCTTGATCGAGCGCCCCGAGGACACCGTTCGGCGCCGGGTGATATGCCAAGGGGTCCAGGAGGCGCAGGCGTTCCACCTGCTCGAGCGTGATCCGGTCGTTCGACCCGATGACGAAGAGCCCCGTCCCGACAGGCGGCGCCGCCAGTTCAGGCGCCGCTCGCCCCGACATCCTTGCTGCAAGCACGTCGGCAAGCCCGCGCGAACCGACCATCAGGTCGAAGCCTTCAGCCTCGGCCCTGTCGAGCGCATCCTCCAGGTCACCGTCCGTGACGGCGTCGATGATGACGGAGCGGGCCGCATGTGCTCCGAGCGCGCCCGCAACGGAGATGGGTGTCGTAACGCCGAAGCCCTCGACATGCCCGTCCCGCACGATGCGCCCGAACGCCGGTATGGCCGGAGCGACAATCGCCCGTTGATACGAAATGGCATCGAGTTCCGCCGACACGTGTCCCTTGAGGCGCGAGTCGACCTTCTTGAACAGCCGGACATCCGCCGGCATCATCTCCGTCACCTGGCCCATCAGGCGATGGGCATATTCGGGCGATTTTTCCCGCGATGCGAGGTTGACGGACAGCACGTCCGGCCCGGCCGCAAGCGTCTGTGCGACGGCATCGACCGTCAGGGCCACCTCGGCATGAAGACCCCGCGCGGCAAAAGGAGCCGCCGTATCCAGCGCACCGGTCATATCGTCAGCAACAATGACCAGCACATCCGCCTCCATGTTGTCATCTTATCGGCGCAAAATATGCTCTGAATTACAAGAAGATGCAACATATCAATAACAACCGTCTCGCTGGCCTTGCGACAAGCGGCAAGGCAAAGGGACGATGGAGGCGAAGAGACTCTAAAATCATTCACAAGCGCACTGTCCGCGCCGTTTATCCGACCATGTCGCCGCTCATTCCCATCGGGTCGAGGCGAGAAACGCCGGCACTTCGGCGAGCGTCGGGAAAACGGCATTCGGCTTATAATCGGGCGGTGGCGTCCGGCCGGTGCCCCTGTCGATCCAGATGCAGCGAAAGCCGAGGTCGCGGGCGGCGACAAGATCGAGATGGGGGCTGGCGCAGATATGCACGATGTCTGGCCGTTCCACCCCAAGCGCACGATGGGCATGGTTGAAGATCGTCTCGCTCGGCTTGTAGGCACCGGCCTGCTGGGCGGTGATCACGCGATCGATATGCCCGCCAAGCTGGGCGACATTGCCCGCGATGATATCGTCATCAGTGTTCGAGATGATGCAGAGTTTGAAGCCTTGTTTCTTCAGTTCGCCCAGGGCCTCGACGACCTCCGGGAAAGGCGGCATGCGAGAAATGCTCGAAGTCAGGATATCGACGTCGTCCGGTGAAACGGAGATCTGCAATTCCTCCATCGCCATCCGAAGGGACTGGGCGGTAATATCGCGAAAGGACCGATGCGGCCTGCTTTCTTCCAGCGCATGCTCGTGTTTGTCGTACACCCTGATGAAGCTGCGGGCGTCGATATCGGCTCCGGCCCTTGCGGCCAAAATCGAACTGACGGCGTCAAGCAGCCCTTCGTCCCACTGGATAAGGGTTCCGTAGCAGTCGAACGTCAGCCATTCCGGTCGTTTTCCCGATAGCATGCCTTCTCCTCTCCTCGATGAGCCCTAATCCTGGGCGGTCAACTGCGTCAGGAACGCGGAAGGATCGTATTCGACCCATTCCTCGATCAATTGCCCGTTGGGCGCAAAGCGAAAGATGTTGATGAGAGAATACTCGACGTGATGGCCGTTCGGCCGGATGGGCTCTCCCCCGAAGCCGGCAAAGGCACGGACGAACCTGCCGGAAAACCTTGTCCGGGCCGCAAGATGCTCGTGAAGGGAAAGTCTGACATGACGGTTCCTTTGTCGGCGGGAGCGCATTCCCGTCGTCCCATGACGCTCCGACGGTCTGATGGGTTGCGCCCGGCCCTCTCGGGGGCTGCGTGGTCGTCCCGTCCGTCCCCACTCAGACGTACCGCCCGAGAAAGCTCCGGATGAACGTCGCGATCTCCGCCGAATGGGTTTCGAGCGCGAAATGGCCGGTATCGAGGAAATGCACCTGCCCGTCGGAAAGATCGCGCTTGTAGGCCTCCGCACCAGCCGGAGTGAAGGCTGGATCATGCCGGCCCCACACGGCGAGAAACGGCGGCTGGTGCTTGCGGATATACGCCTGGAACTCCGGGTAGCGGGCGACATTGCTGGCGTAATCCCGGATCAGGTCAAGCTGGATCTCTTCCGCTCCGGGCCGCGCCATCAAGGCAATGTCGAGCATGTATCCGTCCGGGCCAAGCAGTCGCGGATCGGCTCCCGTCCGGTATTGCCAGTTTTCGATGGCTTCAGCCGAGAGCGATGCCCTGCAGGCTTCCCGGTTTTCCGGAGTGTTCTCCCGCCAATAGGCCTGCCAGGGCCCCCATTCGTCGCTGAAGCCATCGAGATAGGCATTCCCGTTCTGGCTGATCAGCGCTGTGATGCGCTCGGGGTGAGCCACGGCGAGCCTCAATCCCACCGGCGCGCCGTAGTCGAAGATGTAGAGTGCGTATCTCGTCAGTCCGAGCGCATCGACGAAACCGCCGATGACGGCCGCCAGATTGTCGAAGCTGTATTCGAAGGCACCGCGGGGTGGCGCCGACGTATAGCCGAATCCGGGAAGATCCGGCGCAATGACGCGGTACCGGTCGGCCAGTCGGGGAATGAGATCACGGAACATGTGGCTCGATGTCGGGAAGCCGTGGAGAAGGAGCAGGATCGGCGCATCCCTTGGCCCCGCTTCCCGGTAGAATACATCGACGTCTCCCACCCGCTGGTTCTTGTAGGTCACGGTCATGATAGTCTCCTGTCAGAAAGTCGCGGCAAGGGGAGGTTATTGGTCGCGATCAGGCGATGGATCGCTCATGCGCTCCAGGGCCAGGATCACGGCAGTCACGTCATCGCCCTCGTATCCGAGCGATCTCGCCGCTTCGTAAAGCGATCCGGACAACGCCAGCAGGGGAACAGCGACCCCTTTTGCGCTGGCGGAACTGGTGATGAGTTCCGTGGTCGCGAGGACGGTCGCGATCGAAGCCTGGACCGAGAAATCCTGCTCGATCAGTTTCGGCAGCTTCATGCGGATCAGCGGGCTGGCCATCGGACCGGTCGTCATCAGTTCAAGAAACGTCTGGAGATCGACATCGAGATGCCGCGCGTAGTTCACCGATTCGGCGAGCGCCGCCATCATGGTCCCGACGAACACATTCGAGGCAAGCTTGGTGGCGACCGCCTTCGGCACGGCGCCGCACATGATGACCTCGCGGCACATGTAGTGGAGGAGCGGCTTCACCGCTTCCACGTCCTGCCCCTCGCCGGCGAGCATCGCCACGAGCTGACCTGACTGGGCAGGGCCTCTCTGACCGGAAACCGGCGCCTCGACATATCTGGCCCCGGCGAACCGCAGGTCGCGAGCAAGGTCCTCGGAGTAGCCGGGCGAAGGCGTGCCCATGTTGACGATCAGGTGGTCGGCGACCATCGGCGCGAAATCTGACGTGCCGCGTTCCAGCACTTCGTCGATGGCACTCTCGCTGGCAAGCATGAGGAAGACCGTCTTCGCCCCGCCGAAAAGTTCGGAAGGGTTCCTCGCGGTTTGGGCACCCGCCTGCGCGAGGATCGCCATTTTCTCCGCAGACCTGTTCCAAACGACCAGCGGATGCTCGGACCGCAACAGGTTGAGCGCCATCGGCTCGCCCATCGTGCCGAGGCCGATAAAGCCGAGGAGTGCCTTGTCCTCATCCGTCATCTGTCGGTGCTCCATCATCAGTCCATGCGTAGGACAAAATCATAGGCGTGAGACGCGAGGCTCGTGCTTGCGCGCAGCTCTCGAGGCCGACGGCCGGAGCCGTCGGCGCTGGCGTCCCGCTACTTGGCGGCGTCCTCGATGATCTTGGCCACTTCGTCGGGATGCGACACCATCACGACATGGGATGCACCATCGACCACGACCGTCTCCTTGGCGCCCGCGCGCTCTGCCATCCAGGCGAGGGCCTGGGGCGGAATATTCTTGTCGGCATCGCCATAGATGGCCCAGGAGGGAATATCCTTCCAGCCGGCATTGGACGTGGCTTGTCCGAGCGCGAAATCGGTGACCGGCCTCTGGCCCGCGGCCATGAGTATTGCCTCATCCGCGGAGACATCCGCGGCAAACTGGTCGTGGAACTTGTCCTGCTGGATATAGAGGTCCTTGACCCCGTCCTCCAGTTCGACCGGCTCCGCAAGCGTCGGCGGAAGCGTGCTGCCGGGAAACTTGCCGGTCAGCGCCAACGCCGTTTCGCCGACGTCGGGAACGAATGCTGCGACATAGACAAGGGCCTTGACGTTCTCGCCACCCTTGGCGGCTTCCGTGATGACCGAACCGCCATAGGAGTGGCCGACAAGAACAACGTCGGTCTTCAGGCCCGCAAGGATGCGACGGACGTAGTCACCGTCGCCTTTGACGCTGCGCAGCGGATTTGCGACGGCGACGACGGGATAGCCTTCCTTCGTAAGCCTCGCGATCACCCCGTTCCAGCTCGTCGCGTCGGCGAACGCGCCGTGGACGAGGACGATGGTCGGCTTGCCGCCCTCCGCCGCATAAGCCGAGCCGGCCCCGACGGAGGCGGCGAGCAAGGCAAGGCCAAAAGCTGATTTCAACATGAGGTACATCCTTTCCGTGGTGTCGAGAGGGTTGCTCTCGGGCTTTGTACGCTCCGCGTGTTGCGATGGCTTGGAATATGGCGCCTTTTGCTGTTCGGGATAATCCGGTAAGAATGGACATCATTTTTCCAGAAAACGGGAAAGCGAATGGACAGACTGGAGGCCATGGCGATCCTGGCCGCGGTGGTCGATTGCGGTAGCTTCTCTGCGGCCGCTCGGAAGCTGCGGATTCCCGTCACGACGGTTGCCCGCAAGGTCTCCAACCTCGAGGCCCTCCTGGGCGCGGAGCTTCTTGTTCGCACGACCCGGAAGCTTGCCCTGACGGATGTCGGAGCGACCTATCTGGCGGCGGCGCGGCGAATCCTCGACCAGGTCGAGGAGATAGAGCGCGAGGCCGCCGGAGAGTTCATCACCCCCAAGGGCGAGCTCGTCATTACCGCGCCCGTGCAGTTCGGCCAGCTTCACGTCCTGCCCGTCGTCGTTGAATTTCTTGCCGCTTTTCCGCAGATCACGATCAAGCTGCAGCTCCTCGATCGGGTCGTGCCTCTGGCGGAAGATCAGGTCGACATGGCCGTTCGCATCGGAAGCCTTCCCGACAGCGCGATGATCTCGACCCGCATCGGCACGACACGCATCGTGCTCTGCGCGAGCCCGAAGCTGCTGGATCGGCATGGCACGCCGCAGACGCCTGACGACCTGAAGAATATGCCCTGTGTCACCTTCGACGGACCCGGCCACCTGACGGAATGGCAATTCGTCCACCCGAAGACCAGGAAGCCGCTACCGGTTCCGGTAGAGCCGCGTCTCTCGGTGACGACGACCGAAGCGGCTCTCCGCGCGTCGCTCCAGCATGTGGGCGTCACCCGGCTGCTGCACTATCAGGCGGCGGACGCGCTGAGGGAGGGCGATCTCAAGATTGTCCTTGATCGGTTCGAACCGGACCCGGTGCCGGTGAGCCTCGTCCATGCCGGCCGCAGCCAGATGCCGGTCAAGATGCGGTGCTTCCTCGATTTCGCGGCACCTCGATTGCGACAGCGATTGCTGGAGATCGCCACCCACGGAGAAATGTCGATCTCCACCGCCTCGTAATCTCGTTTCGAACGGCCTGCCACGTTGCCACCCGATGAACGCCGGCCGCAGAGCCGGTAGCGACCTGTTTACCGGACGATTCAGTCGATCTTCTGGACGAATCGTCCATCCCGGCCGGACCTCCCGAAGCTAGTATGCGAAGTCGCGCCCTCTTGGGCCGCGGACTTGTTCTTGCGAGCGATGGCGATGAGGGATGGAGGACAACGTGATCGGGAGTGACGACGATTTTTTCCCCGTGACGCGACGGCAGTTCCATCAGGGAGTGGGCGCGGGCGTCGCGGCAAACTGGATGATGTTTGAGAGTTTGCCGGCAAGTGCCCAGGAGACCTCCGGCAAGGAGGTGTCCGTGAGCTTCACAGTCAATGGCCAGTCCCGAAGCCTGGTGCTTGATCCTCGCACGACCCTCCTCGACGCGCTCCGGGAGCACCTTGCGCTGACAGGCACGAAGAAAGGCTGTGATCACGGCCAATGCGGAGCCTGTACTGTGATCCTAGACGGTCGGCGCATGAACAGCTGCCTGAGTCTCGCCGCGATGCACGAGGGAAGCGACATCCTGACGATCGAGGGGCTGGCAACCGATGATGATCTCCATCCGATGCAGCAGGCCTTCATCGAGCACGACGGCTTTCAGTGCGGATACTGCACGCCCGGCCAGATTCTCTCCGCGGTCGCAACTCTGGAGGAGATCTCCGATGGCATTCCGAGCGCCGTCTCGGCGGCGCTGACCGTCCCCGCCTCGACAAGTGCCGCGGAAATCCGGGAACGGATGAGCGGCAATATCTGTCGTTGCGCGGCCTATCCGAACATCGTCGCTGCAATTCAAGACGTGGAAGGGGATGGGAAATGAGGGCGTTCACCTACCATCGCGCCACGTCCGTTGACGGGGCAATCTCTCTTCTTTCGGCGAGGCCCCAGGCAAAGGTCATTGCCGGAGGCACGAACCTCCTGGATCTCATGAAGCTCCAGATCGAACTTCCGGAGCACCTGATCGACATCAACGGAATTGGCCTCGACCGCATCGACAGGCTGGAGACGGGCGGGCTTTCCATAGGGGCCACCGTCCGGAATACGGATCTTGCAGCCCACGAGATCGTGCGGAGCGACTATGGGATCCTGACGCGTGCGCTGCTTTCGGGCGCCTCCGGCCAGCTTCGAAATCGGGCGACAACCGCGGGAAACCTGCTGCAACGGACCCGCTGTCCCTATTTCTATGCGCCGGCTATGGCCTGCAACAAGCGCGTGCCCGGGTCCGGCTGCGACGCCATCGCAGGACTGTCCACGAATCTGGCTATCCTCGGGGGCAGCCCGTCCTGCATCGCAACTCACCCCTCCGACATGTCGGTCGCCATGCGCGCGCTGGATGCAGTGGTAATTGCCGTCGGTCCGGACGGCGAGCGCGGCATAGACATTGCCGACTTCCACAGGTTGCCCGGCGACACGCCCGAAGTGGAAACCGACCTACGCGCCGACGAGATCATCGCGCGCGTTGAACTTCCGCCCCCGATTGACGGGGTCCATGTCTATCGAAAGGTCAGGGAACGAGCGAGCTACGCCTTCGCAACGGTGTCCGTGGCACTCGTTGCGCGGCGCGATGGCGAACGAGTTTCGGTCGAGCGCCTCGCTTTCGGCGGCCTTGCTCCCAGGCCCTGGCGGGTGGAAGGCGCCGAAGGACTTGGCTTCGGTGCACCTGAAGAAATCGCCCGGGACGTCGCGGCAATCGTGCTTGCGGGAGCACGGCCGACCGAGCACAACGCCTACAAGGTTGACCTCGCACAGCGTGCCCTGCACGCCGCACTTGTCGATGCACGGGAGCAGGCAGCATGACCCGGCTTGATAACAACGAGACCGCGACCCGGATCGTCGGCCAGCCGATCGACCGTCTTGACGGCGTCAAGAAGGTCACCGGCGCTGCGAACTACGCTTACGAGAACACCAGACTCGGCGAAGCGCTTGTGGGCGTCTTTGCTGCCGCGACGATCGGGCAGGGCGAGATCGCCTCGATCGACACCTCGATCGCTCACGACATGGATGGGGTCGCGTTGATCGTCACCCATGAAAACGCGCCTCGCCAGGGCGCGCTGGACGCCTCCGGAGCGAGTTTCGCGGCGCGCGCTCGCCCGATCCTGTCCGGGCGGACGATCAATCACTTCGGGCAGCCAGTCGCCCTGGTTGTCGCAGCGACATTCGAACAGGCCCGGGACGCGGCACGTTCCATCAAGGTAACCTACCGCCGCAAGACCGGCAATTTTGCGTTTTCCGACGGTCATCCGGTGAGGGACGAGGAAACGGCGAATGCCGGTTTTTCGGGCGCAACCGACGTCGGCGATTTCGAAGGCGGGTTCGCGGCGTCCGAAGTGAAGATTGACGGCGAGTACGAGAGCGCGATCCAGCTCTCTCAACCGATGGAGCCGCATGCCACCCTTGCGTGGTGGCAAGGAGAGACACTCAACCTCGTCACCAGTCACCAGACACTGGCAAACATACCGTCGTCGCTGGAAGCCGCTCTCGGATTGTCCCGGGATCAGGTCGTCGTCTCCGCACCTTTCGTCGGAGGAGGGTTCGGCTCGAAGCTCTCGGTTCACGCTGACCTGATGGGCGCTGCGATCGCGTCCAGGATGCTCGGGCAGCCGGTCAAGGTGGCCCTGACACGCCAGCAGATGTTCGGTCTCACAGGCATGCGGCCCTGGCAAAGGCAGAGGGTCCGTCTGGGAGCCGGTCCAGACGGACGCCTGTCGGCGATCGGCCATGAGACGCTGATCTACTCCAACAAGGGCGATCCTTTCGTGGAGCAGACGGCGACGGTAACCCGTTCCCTTTACGCGGCTCCCCATCGCATGACGCGTCATCGCACGACACATCTGGATCTTCCAAGCGGCGAAGCCGTTCGGGCCCCGGGCGAAATGGCCGGTCTTCTTGCCGTCGAGATCGCCATGGATGAACTTGCCGAGAAGCTGGCTATGGACCCCGTCGACCTGCGGATCCTGAATGACACTTCGACCGACCCCGAAACAGGGGCGCATCTTACCGGCCGCCGCCTCTCGGAGTGCCTGCGCACGGGAGCGGCACATTTCGGATGGGAGAAGCGCAGTGCCCGGCCGCGCATGTCGCGCGACGGACCGTGGATGGTCGGTATGGGCATGGCGTCGGCGATACGCCAGCACTTTCAGGGAGCGGCTGAGGTCGAGGTCGCCGTCAACCCGGCCGGACGCGTCGAGGTTCGCTCCGACCTCACCGACATCGGCACGGGGAGCTACACGATCCTCGCCCAGGTCGCAGCCGAGGTGCTCGGGTTGGAGATCGCCGATATCGACGTCGCCCTCGCCCACTCCAGCCTGCCCCCCGGTGGCGGTTCCGGAGGTTCATGGGGCGCCCCGAATACCGCGGCGGCCTTGCATCAGGCCTGCCTGAAACTGATGGCCGAGGCACAGGTGGATCCCGGCCCGGATCTGGTGGCGCGCGTGCTGGCGGTCCACCCCTCCGGTCTCCTCGCGAGGGGCCGCTCGATCCCCTCGGCGCAGATAGAGGATTGGGCGGCCAAATCTCGCCACACCTATGGAGCCCATTTCGTCGAGGTCGGGGTCCATGCCTTGACCGGTGAGACCCGGATCCGGCGAATGCTCGGCGTCTTTTCCGCAGGGCGTATCCTCAATCCGAAAACGGCCCGATCCCAACTTCTCGGCGGGATGATCTGGGGGCTTTCGGCAGCCTGCCGTGAAGCTGCCGAAGTGGATCCACGCTACGGCAACATCGTCAATGGCGATCTGGCGGAATACCTGGTTCCCGTTCACGCGGACATTCCGGATATCGACGTCATCCTGGTCGACGCGCCGGATCTCGAGGCCAACCCCGTCGGGGTCAAGGGGGTCGGCGAGCTCGGTGGCTGCGGGTCGTCCGCGGCTTTCGCCAACGCGCTTTACAATGCCTGCGGCGTGAGGGCCCGCAAGTTCCCCGTCCATCTCTCCAATCTCGTCCCCGATCTCCTGCGAGCCTAGCATCCGGTGGGCCGGATCAACCAGTCGATCGCGCCGCGCCTGATTGCCTGCAGGCCCGGCGCAGCCGTCCCGGTAGCGCGAGTATCCGGCAACCGCGCGCCCTGATTTCCAGATTAGATTCGGAAACAAGGTTTATTCCGATCCGCGGAGAGCAGTTTTGCTTCGGCTCGTCGGCACTGTCGACCGAATTCTCCACGTGTGGCACGCCCGATTGGCAGGAAATACTAACCATTATGTCAAGGATCGGCGTCTCGATACGGATCAATGTCCAAGGTATACTTCTCATTGCCTGCAGGAAGAAAACTTGAGTATTGCCGCGCTCCCAGGCCCAGGGAAGCACGAGAGCGGGAAGTACTGAATGGAGGAGGAACCCGGGATGCCGAACCGAGAGTGGATAAAGACGCTCATCAGCCGTCATGCCCCCGTTGACGGCATCTTCCAGACGAAGCTTCCGGGATTGGCGCTTATCCGGTGCTCCTACCCGACCTTTCCCATGCCTGCGATCTACGGCCCGACCCTCTGTCTCGTGGCCCAGGGCCAGAAAACCGCGATGCTCGGGCGAACGCACTTCGTCTTCGATGAAGCAAGTTACCTGATCGCGTCCGTCGACATGCCGGTCGTCGGCGCGGTCACGAAGGCGTCCACTGCCGAGCCTTACCTCTCCATGCAGTTGAACCTCGATCGCCTCGAACTGGCCGAACTGGCGGACCGATACCCACTGCCCGCACAGCCGGGGAAGGCCGCAACCGCGCTTCTCCTCGGCGATATCGACCCTGAAGTGCTCGACACCGCATCGCGTCTGCTTGCGCTTCTGGATCGTCCCCAGGACATTGCCGAACTGGCTCCGCTTGCGAAGCGGGAGATCATGTACAGGCTGTTGACGAGCCCCAACAGCCGGACGATCCGGCAGATGGCCAATCCCCGAACCCACCTCAGCCGGATCGCCCGCGCCACCCAATGGATGAGGAGCCATTATCACGAGGCCTCCCTGGTCGAACGCGCTGCCGAGGTCGCGGGCATGGGTCGTTCCACCTTCTTCAGCCATTTCCGATCGATAACCACGATGAGCCCCGTCGAATTCAGGAAACAGCTTCGCCTGCAGGAAGCGAGACGCCTGATGCTCTACGACGGCGTGGACGTGGCGACGGCAGCCTTCCATGTAGGATACGCCAACCCCTCCCACTTTTCGGCGGACTTCGCGAAGGCATTCGGCGCGCCTCCTTCGAGACATGTCGACCTCGTACGCAAACTTGGCCACGGAAAGGCCTTTCCTTCGAAAACCGAGCCGATGCCGCACGCCCCGCAGGAGGGCTACCCGACGTCGGATCGATAACGAACCCGTTTTCCCCCGAAAGATTGCAGCAGGAACTGCGGCGGGCATGGTTCATTCAGGTCGAAACAGAAAAGGCAGCCTGGCGACTGCCCAAGCATCGGGCCGTCAGGATCCCGGCCTTGTCATGACCCAGCCCCGAAACGAAAAGGCAGCGTAAAAGAGCGCTGGATGCAGGAAGCCGGCGTCACGAAAGAGGTCTTCCTCGCCCTCCGGAGAGAGCAGCGGAAGCTGACCTGCCATTACCCTGGCCGAAGCAGCGGCTTTCTCCGGATCCCCGCTTGCCCCGCCGGCGAAGGCCGCGGATAGGCGTAGCCACGCTTCCGCCTCGCCGCCCACGGCGGTGTGATGGGCAGCGACGAGGGTACCGCCCGGTCTCAGACGCCTGCCTATTTCCTGAAGCGTTTCGAGCCTTTCATCGCGGTCGAGGAAGTGCAGCGTGAGAAGACAAACGGCCGCATCGAAGGGACCCGGCGGTGCGTCGATCGCCCGACCGAGAATGAACTGCGTCCGCTCGGCGCAAGCCGATGTCGTCTGGCGCGCGACGTCCAGCATTGCGGATGACGGGTCAACGCCGGTAAACCGCCAGTCCGGCCGCGCCTCCGCCATCGCCCTGATCTCCAGGCCACCACCCGCGCCGACGACCAGTACATGCGCATCCGCGGGCGCCCGCTCGGCAACGAGCAGGGTCACCATCCTGTGGAGGTCTGCAAGGCCAGGCACCTTGCGCGGCGTTTCAAGGATGTAAGAGCCGGCGGATGCGGTATCCGCGAAAAGGCCGAAGTTACTGCTCATCAGGCACCAGTTCATGAAGGAGATGGGGCTTCATAGCATGGCGTCGACTTCCGTGCCGCGACAAACCGCACGAAAGCTCCCCCCTCTCCCCGCAGTCTAGATATGACAGCCGCACTTGGTCTGCCCGAGCTAATAAAACAGTTCGCCGATCGTGTGGAAGCAGGCCTTGCTGCGGCTACGGCCGTCCGCTCCGACAACCGCGGATTTCGGCACCATGAACCCATAGGTATTTTCGGGCGTGGCGGAACGCTCCGCCCAGAACCCGTTGATATCCGACCGCAGCATCGAGCGTCGCTTGCTGCGACGATACTGGATAGGCTGCCGGTTTTCCGAGACGGCAAGGAAATGAGCCGTGCCGCCTTCGAGGGTGAGGCCCTGCAACACCATGAGGATTGCCTCCTTGGGACGCACGCCGAAGAGGTCCCGGGTGGCGTCGACGATCAGCCGCTTTCCTTTGCGGGGCCCCTGCATGCTGCCGACAACAAAGGTATAGCGACCATGCAAGCCTTGGTGGACGAGGATGAACCTGCCGACGCAAAGCAATGCCATGTCGCGCGTCCGAACGAGGCGAACGGCAAAGGCGCCTTCGTGACGCCCGCCAAGACGGTCGGCGAGTGCGATGTGGCAGCTATAGGACTCGTTACGCCCTTCAATGACGCCCATATGCAGCCGTTCCCCTTGCCAGAGCCGCATCAGGCTGTCTCTGGAGAAGATGCCTTCAGCGATCTGGAAATGGTTGGCAAGCAATTCGAGCCGCAGAGACCTGGGCATTCCGTGAACCAGGAATTTCGACAGAGGCTTCTGCAGCAGATCATCATGCGGAGCCGGATATTCGCCCGCCGCGGTGAAATTCGAAAGAAAACGCCACCAGCGCATTGTCACGATCGGGTTGGCAGCGAAGCGCAACCAGAAGAGACAACCGCGCTTCCAAGGGGCCCGCAGCGCAAAGGACAGTATTCTACCCAACACGAGATTTTTAGATTGCGGGAATTCAAAGGGGGATTTTGGTCGTGCGCCGTGGCGGAAAGTATTGAAGGTTTGAGCTTTGGCCCCGAAAGTGATCAGTTCGCTCTGAGACATGTTAAAACCTGTGAACCGTGGCTTGATCCATTCGCGCGCGGCTGTACTTTCGGGAATTGCACGAGCGCTGCGGCCAGGCTTCGTGCTCCACGATTTCCAGAACTGGTTTTTGGTCGCGATTAAAGTGACTTACGATCATGGGTGGCTCCTCGTTGAGGACCACGTTCTCCCGCCCGATCGTCAAGGTTTGACGAAGAGCATGTCACAAAGGAATAAGTTTCATTACACACATCGGGCTGGGTGGCGTCCGTATTCCTCGACAATCTCGCTGAGGCGGCGGCCTGACCATGATGCGCACGTAGAGCCACCTGTCGGGACCTGGCACTGGCCTGCCATCTGCGCATCGAGCACTGGGACGGTGAGAGCCAAGGCCAAGACATTCGAGGAACAAGCTATCGCGTTGCACTGCCTCCCGCTCGCGCATCAATAGCGACCGGGAGGCAGTTCCCAGTGCGTGAACTCCCTAATAGGTCACGCCGAATTTCAGCAGGTTGTAAACGAAGGCCGTCCAGATCACCACGATCGATGCGAGCACAAGAGCGATGGCGACGATTATCGACCAGGCGCCTCTCCGGTCACGTATCGCGTAGATCGCATTTGCTGCGGCGCTGGCGACGAGGGCAACCGTTCCAATCACGGTCAGCGTCTGCAGGGTCATCAGCAGCGTGTCGGTTCTGTTGCTCAGCAGGGTCAGGTCGTTGAACATCGCCGTGAGCATCGCGATCCAGCCGATGAATGCCGCGACGATGACCAGGGCTGATGCCCGTACGCCATGATAGGCAAGACGGGCACTGTTGGGCAGCGTAAGCGGCGCGCCGTAACGACGGCGGACCAGGGCCGCGGCGGGCCATTGGACGGCGGCGATCGCCAGGACGCCCAGGCTTGCGACAAGAGCAGGCATGAGCCAGCTTACCGAACGCTGCCATGGCACCGGGTCGTACACCATGATGGGCGCCATGCTGTCGAGGCTGAAGCGGGCCTTGCCGTACTCATCGATCGTCGCCGCGATGCGTTCGGCGCTGTTGCTCGACTGCCAGACGCGCGGCTCGACCTCGATCCACTCGTGCACCTCGGCACCGATGATGGGCAGGTTCGTCCCCTGCAGCTTGCCACCTTCGGTAGTGCTGATGACCGTTGATTCTAACAATTCTGCCAGGGCTACGAAGCTTGTTTCGGAGCGACGCGAGGCTGTCCACTGGCCGGCCAGCAGAGCCGCGTTTCCCTCCCCGATATCCGTGAGGGTCGGTGCCTCTTTGCGGGGAAAATATCGATTGGCGAACTCCGAGAACAGAAGTGTCCGCAGGTCATAAGCAGCGTCGTTCTCCCCCGTGCTGTTGATGGAAACAAAGATCCCGACACCCTCGTCGATGAACAGGTTCACGTCGGAGTGAAATGTCTGGGTGTCGCCGCCATGACTGATGACCCGATGCGCATTGACCGAGTTCTCGTAAAAGCCGAGGGTCATGCCGTTCAGTGCAGGGATGCTTGCGAAGGCCCGCGCGTGCATGAGCCGCGCCGTTTCGGGCTGCAGGATTTGCGCGTCGCCAAGCCGCCCTTCGTTCAGATGCGCCAGCATGAACCGAGCCATGTCGGGTGCGGTGACCGCGAGCGCACCCGCCGGCGAAGCCGCGGCCATTTCGAACGGCGTCCGTTCGCTGCTGGCAGTATGATAGCCATTGGAAAGATCGTGAAGCTGCGCTTCCGTCAAGTCCTGCGAGAAGGTCGCGCTTTCCATGCCGAGCGGCGTGAAGATGTTTTCGTCGACATAATCGCCGAACGGCTGCCTCGACACGCGCTGGACGACGTAGCCCGCAAGTGCAGTGGCATAGTTGGAATAGGCAGGCGTTGTGCCCGGGGCGAAGATGCGGGCCGGGATATAATCCCGCACGAGTTCTTCGAATGGTACCGCTTCCTTCGGATCAAAGGCGATGACGTGCTTGAGCTGTTCCTCAAAGCCCGCAGTATGCGTCATGACGTGCCGCAAGGTGACGGGCTGTCCCTCAAAGGGCGGAATGATGAAATCGAGATAGCTGTTGAGGTCGGCATCTAGGTCGAGGGCTCCGCGTTCCACCAGTTGCATCACGGCGGTCCAGGTCATGAGCTTGGAGACCGAGCCGGCGCGAAACAGCGTCCGGTTCGGGTCGACCGGCCTGCCGGTGCCGACATCGGCCACGCCATAGCCCTTGGTCGTGAGGACGTCGCCGTCGGCAACGACCGAGACGACCGCACCGGCAATATTACCAGCCTTCAGAGCATAAGGCACGATGCCGTCAAGCCAGGCATCGATGTCTTCCTGCTGGAGTCTGTGTGCCGCGGGCTCAGGCGTCGGGGAGAGCTCCGCCTGTTGCGCCAGCGCTGGACCGGTCAGTGTCATCGCCAGCGTGGCGAGCATGGTCATTATCCGCATTCTGAAACCTTTTACGTTTTATCGGCTTCACTATCGATAGCAGCTCTGCTCGCTGAAATCGGGCCCCCTCCTGAAGGTCCGGCGGTAACTTCAGTGTCTCCCGTTATCTGCCCAGTTGATGCCTGTGACTCTCAGGCGCGGAAGACGCTTGGCACCTAACAATGTGAGCAACGTCGAGATTGCCATCAGGCGAGCCAACGCCGGGCGTCGGCGAACGCTCCCAGCATTGATTAGCGGAAACGTCGAGGCAATGCTGCAAAAGTTCTCCCGGACGGACCAAACCCGTGGCCGAGCGAAGCTTGCTCCCTCCTGAGGGAGGTTGCTACACCGTGGCATTCTCTGTCTCACCATCGGCGATAAGGTCGCCATCCGCCACAGCGCCGGAATTATCCGCGACGCAGGAACGCAGCCAAGCTGTCTTTGTAGGCTGCGCTTCGACCAGCTTCCGCCTGCTTCAGGGACTCCAGCGCAAGTTGATCCGCAAGTGAATTCGTCGGTGCCGCGATCAGCAGCTTCTTGATTGATTGCGTCGATACGGCGGAGAGACTGGCGATCTTCTCCGCGTCACGCATCGTGACTTCCAAGAGCTGATCCGCCGGTACGACCTTTCCGACGACGCCCCACTCTTCCCCGATCCGCGCCGTGATGGCTTCCCCAAAGAGCAGGACGCGTGAGGCCCGAGCCGGACCAATCTTCTTCGGCAGCAGCCACGTCGCGCCGCTGTCGCCCGAAAGACCAATCTTGGCGAAGCTGAAATGGAAGCTGGCGTCCTCTGCGGCTATCACGATATCGCAGGCAAGAGCGAGGCTAGCTCCCGCCCCCACCGCGGCGCCCTGGACCGCCGCGATGACCGGTTGGGGCAGGTTGACAAGGGCCAGAATTACGCGGTTGAGGCCCTCTTCCAGTGCTTTGCCGAGATCCATGTCTTGGCCATCCAGTATCGGCGCTCTTTCATCCAGGTCTTGACCCGTGCAAAAGGCGCGCCCGCGGCCGGATAATATGACACACCGCGTCTGATCGTCGGCGGCGACCGTAGCAAGCGCATCGAGAAGCTCGTTGCGGAGCGGCACTGTCAGTGCATTGAGCTTCTGCGGCCGCTCGATCGTCAACCGAGCGATACCGTTTTCCCGTTGCAGGCTGACCAGTGAATGGGACAATTACTTGCCCTCATAGACAGGACGGCGTTTTTCCAGGAAGGCGGACATGCCTTCAGCCTTGTCCCGGCTGGCGAACAGCACTTGCACAGCCTTGCGTTCCATGGCCAGTGCTGCGCTCAGCGGAGCGTCGGCGCCCAGCAGGATGACCTCCTTGATCTGCGCGATGGCGATCGGCGGCATCAGGGCAACTCGTTCGGCCAAATTCAGCGCCTCGGACAGCACCTTGTCATCGTCAACCACCTTGCTGACCAGCCCCATCGCGAAAGCTTCCTCGCCGGACACGATCTCGCCGGTGAGGCACATGAGCATCGCCTTGAACTTTCCCACCGCTCGCGTCAGGCGCTGGGTGCCTCCGGCGCCCGGCATGATGCCCACATTTACCTCCGGCTGGCCGAGCTTGGCGTGGCGGCCAGCGACGATAATGTCGGCATGCATTGCAAGCTCAAGCCCCCCTCCGAGCGCGAAGCCGTTGACGGCTGCGATCACCGGCACGGGGCAATCGCCGACCGCAGCCCATAGGCGTTCAGTATGCCGGTGATACATCTCGATGGCGTCGATGCGCGACATATCGGCAATATCGGCGCCGGCCGCGAACGACCGCTCGTCACCCGTCAGAACGACGCAGCGCAATTCCGTATCGTCGACGAAGTCGCGGAAGGCCGTGGCGAGTTCTTGTCGGATGCTGAGGTTAAGTGCATTGCGCACTTCCGGACGGTTGAGCCGCACGAGCGCAATGGCGGGGCTGATCCGCTCGATCAGGATCGTGCTCATCGAACGGCCTCCAGTGTCAGTGCGATCCCTTGCCCGACCCCGACGCACATGGTGCACAGGGCGTTCTTGCCGCGCCCGTCTGCAAGTTCGATCGCAGCCGTCAGAGCGAGCCGTGCCCCGGACATGCCCAGCGGGTGCCCATAGGCGATCGCGCCGCCATTGGGGTTCACATGGTCTGCATCGTCCGGCAAGCCGAGCTGGCGTAATACCGCGAGCCCCTGAGCAGAGAAGGCTTCGTTCAATTCGATCAGATCGATGTCGCCAATCGTCAGGCCCAGACGATCGAGCAGCTTCTTCGTGGCCGGAACGGGTCCGATACCCATGATGCGAGGAGCAACGCCGGCGGTCGCCAGACCGGTTATCCGGACAAGCGGAGTGAGGCCATGGTGTTCGATGGCCCGGTCTGATGCGATGAGAAGGGCGGCGGCTCCGTCGTTGACGCCGGAGGCATTGCCGGCGGTCACCGTACCGCGTTCGCGGAAGGGCGTTCCGAGCTTTGCCAATTGTTCTATCGTGGTTTCCCGGGGATGCTCGTCCTTGTCGATTACGATGGGATCGCCGCGGCGCTGCTGCTTCGTCAAGGGTGTTATCTCCCGAGCGATCCGGCCGCTGGCGATCGCACGGGCGGCTCTTTGTTGCGAACGCAATGCGAACCTGTCCTGATCCTCCCGCGAAATGGAAAAGTCCTCGGCGACATTCTCCGCCGTCTCCGGCATGGAGTCGATTCCGAACTGCTTCTGCAGCGCCGGATTGACAAAGCGCCAGCCTATCGTGGTGTCGAATATTTCCGCGGAACGCGAAAATGCGGTTTCGGCCTTGCCTAAGACGAATGGAGCGCGAGACATGCTCTCCGTCCCCCCGGCAATGATGAGGTCGGCTTCGCCTGCCTTGATCGCTCTCGCGGCCTGACCGACTGCATCAAGCCCAGAACCGCAAAGTCGGTTCAAAGTCACGCCCGGCACACTCACCGGAAGTCCGGCAAGCAGACCCGACATGCGCGCGACGTTACGGTTGTCCTCGCCCGCCTGATTGGCGCACCCGAAGTAGATGTCGTCGATCCCTTCCGAGACCGACTGTGGAAGCTGCGTCATCAGGCTGCCGATGACATGGGCGCCGAGGTCATCGGGCCGGAAAGTGGCAAGCGCACCGCCGTAGCGCCCGATCGGCGTGCGCAGCCCGGCGCAGATATAGGCCTGTCTTCCGTGTGACATTGTATGGCCTTTCTTACAAAGGGCAGTCTTGATTGAAGTTCGGACGGCGCTTCTCGCGAAGCGAGGCAAGCCCCTCGCGCGCATCCGGCCCCATGAACCCCATGAACTCCAGCGCCAGGGACGTATCGAATGTTGGGCCGGCCATGCGATACCAGTTGTTGAGGGCATATTTTGTCCAGCGGAGCGCCGTCGGTGAGCCTCGCGCCAGCTTGCGGGCGACCTCGAGTGCCTTGTCCTGAACCTCGGCATCATCGACGCAGAGCGATACGAGACCGATACGCTCGGCTTCCTCGCCGCTTACCGCCTCGCACAGCATGAGGTAGTACTTCGCCTTCGCCATGCCGCAGAGCAGTGGCCATACGATTGCCGCATGATCTCCTGCCGCGACGCCTAGGCGAGTATGCCCATCGATGATGCGGGCGGTCCTGCCTGCAATCGAGATGTCTGCCAGCACTCCCGCAACGAGGCCAGCGCCGACTGCGGGGCCCTGCATCGCGGAGACCAAGGGCTTGGAACAATTGATAATGTTGTAGACGAGGTCCCGAGCTTCCTTCCAGACGCGTGTCAGGGTTCCGAAGTCTTCCGTCATCTCCTTGACGAGATCGAGATCGCCTCCGGAGGAAAACGCCTCGCCGGCACCCCGGATGATCACAGCGGAGACCTTGCTTTCAGCATCGATGTCACGCCACACCCGCACGAGTTCGCCGTGCATGACGGCGTCGGCCGAGTTCAGCCGTCCCGGGTTCTCCATCGTGATGCGCAGGATGCGCTCGTCCGGCCAGTCGAACTTGAGCCGTTTGTAGTCAGCGAAATACTCACTCATATCTTCTTCTCCCGGTCCTTCCAGTAGGGCTCGCGAAGGATGTTTTTCTGGATTTTACCAATGGGCGTCTTCGGGAAGCTGGCCACGAACTTGACCAGTCGTGGCCGCTTGAAGCGCGCGAGTTGCTCGGCACAGTGGTCGATAACCTCCTGCTCGCAAAGCTGCGCGCCCGGGTGAAGGAGAAGATAGGCTGCCGGCACTTCGCCCCATTTATCATCCGGAACGCCGAAGACGGCGCACTCCGCTACGGCAGGGAGCTCATAGAGGACATTCTCGATCTCCTTGGGGTAGACGTTCTCGCCCCCCGAGATGATCATATCCTTGGAGCGATCGACCAGAGTGATGAAGCCCTCTTCGTCAATCGTCGCGAGATCGCCGGTCCAGCCCCAGCCGTGTCGGAAAAAGGAGGCCGTCTGCTCGGGCTCGTTGTAATATTCGAGCATGACGTTTTCGCCGCGCGACACGATCTCGCCGATTTCGCCAGGCTTGACTGGCACGCCGGCGGCATCAACGACCGCCACGTCCACATTGTAGGCCTGACGTCCGATCGAGGAGAGCTTCTCCGGCAAGTACCAATGGCGAAGCGAGGTCAGGACGCCGACCTCCGACTGGCCGTAGATCTGAGTGAGCTTCAGGGAAGGCAGCTTTTTCAGGAGGTCCCGCTGCACCCAGTCCGGCATCGGGGCGCCGGCAAAGGACAGTTTCGTCCAGGTCTGGAAATTCGAGGGATCGAACCCGGCGTCGGAAATGACCATGGCGGCCTGGGTAGGAACCATGAATGCTGCAGTCATGCCGGTTTCGCGCGCCATGGACGCGAAGTCGGTCACGCTCCACTTGGACAGAAGCGTTACCGTCGCCCCCGCTAGGATGGCCGGTTGAAACATGATGTTCAACGCGGCGACATGGAACATTGGCGTGACAATACCCACGACGTCGCGTTCATCGATCGCCTCTTCGACCATGACAGTGTGAGCGGTGATGGCCCGGTTCCTGTGGCTTGTCAGGACGCCCTTTGGTCGCCCGGTGGTTCCGCCGGTATAGGTCATGCAGAACGGATCATCCTCGGCGACCTCAACGGACGGCGGCTGCCGCGCGCCTGACGCCACCAGGCCATCGAAGCTTTCCGCCTTGTCACTCGCTCCACCGATAACAAAGACAGTTTTCAGCTTCGGCAACTGATCGCGAATCTCGTCAAGCTTCTCGCAAAAGCGGTCTTCGATCAGCAGAACCTCGATATCCGCCTTGTTCAGCACGAACTGCAGTTCTTCAGGCGCGTAGAGGACGGACACATTCACCAGAATGCTACCGGATCGGGCCACGCCGAAGAAGGTGACCGCATACTCGGTGCGGTTGCGGCAGACGATGCCGACCTTCGCACCCTTGCGCAGCCCACGATCGAGAAGCGCGTTGGCAAGCTGGTTTGCCCGCGCATCGAGCTCGGCGTAGCTCAGCGTCGTGCCCTGCCACAGGACGGCGGGTTTGCGCGGAAAACGCTCGGCGGAACGGCGCAGCATATCACCGGTCAACATTCCTTCTGGATCCTCCAGTATTTCGGCACACAGGCCAGGTTGAACGCGTCGTCGCGGTACTCCTCGACCGTCCTGACGGGTGGTGACTTTGTTTCATGGAGATGGTATTAGCAAATCGTTTCTGCAGAATGCAGTTCCGCAGAGCGGAATAATGGAGGAGTTTCAGTGGCAGACGGCGACCGGCAGTTCGTGGACGCTTTGGCGCGTGGTTTGGCGATCCTGGAAGCCTTGTCGCGGGCGCCCAGGCCGCTCAGCACCAGTGAACTTGCAAAGGCGACGCAATTGCCTCCCTCCACGGTGTGTCGCCTCACCCACACGCTGACCGCCCTTGGCTACACACGTCAGACAGCACCGCATCGCACGTATGAACTCACGCCCAAAAATCTCGCTCTCGGCTATCCGGTCCTTGCGGGCATGTCCCTGATCGACCGGGCACGCCCACATCTGAAACAGCTTGCGGAAAGGACCGGCGAGACGGCAGCACTTGCCATACGTGACGGGCTTCACATCACTTTCGTCGAGGTCGTGGCCGGCAGCGGGATGGTGTCAGTGCGCCTGGCGATGGGAGGACGGTTGCCGATCGCCGTTTCCGCCGCAGGCATCGCGCTGCTGGCCGCTGCACCAGAACATGAGCGGCGCACCCTTGCCGCCAGAGTCCGGTCCTATATCAATCAGCGGGAGGGTGATCTCGCGGCGTTCAACGAGGCCCTTGCGCGCGCCACGGACGAAGGCATTTGCATCGTCAGGGATCTGTGGCGTCCAGGCATCGGAGGCGTCGCGATTGCCGTGCGGACTGAAACGGAGAGTGCGGCGGTGACGATACCGGTCGCGACCGGCAGCGTCACCGAGCGCATGATGTTCGGCCCCCTTGCGGAGGCCTTGCGGGATGTCGCTCAGGCCCTCGGTCGTAGTTCCCGTCCCGGGGCATAGCCTCAGGCAGACAGGGCTGAAAGGTTGAGCTGAGCGCGGCGACGCAACCACTGGCTTGGCCGATAGCGGTCATCGCCGGTAAGCTGGTGAAGCTGCGTCATGATGGTATGCATTTTCTTTACGCCGTAGGCGTCCGCCATCTCCAGGGGACCCGAGGGGTAATTGAGACCGAGGCGCATGGCGAGGTCAATGTCCGTCGGCTCAGCAAGCCCGATCTGCGCCATCTCGCACCCCAGGTTGGCCACCATTGCGCAGATCCGTTGCGCGATGAAACCAGGAGAATCGGCAATCGCAGTAACGGAGCGCTTCTGCACCAGCATGGCCGTCACGCGGTCCCGAATCGCGGCATCCGCGCCAGGCGCCGACATTATCGTTATCCGCTTGTCGGTATTTGCCAGGAGATCGAGGGAGACCAGCCTCCGATGATCAAGTCCGAGCCGTGAGGCGAGCGCACTGCAATCCTCCCCGATCGGCGCTGCGAGGATCGGTGACGCGCCGTCATCATGGGCAAGCACCTCCACCTGGTATTCGGAAACGAGGCGCATGAGTTCCGGCGTTGATCCAGGCACCACGATCTTGTCGGCTGGCGCCACCGAAATCTGCTGCTCCTCTTGCGCAGCCGGTGAGCCACCCCGATAGTCGAAGAAGCCGCGGCCGGTCTTTCGGCCAAGTCTTCCCGTCTCCCTCAGATACCGGTGCAAGGGGGTCGATCGTAGCCTTGCGTCGTAGAAATGGCTGCGGTGTACGAATTCCGTCACCGGAAAGTTCACGTCCATGCCGGTGAGATCCATAAGCTCAAACGGCCCCATGCGGAAGCCGCAGCAATCGCGCATGACTGCGTCGATCTGAGCCGGCGTAGCAACTGTTTCGTGCACCAGGGCCAGCGCTTCTGTGGTGTAGGCACGCCCGCCGAAATTGACGAGAAAGCCGGGCGTGTCCCGAACCTGCACTGGCACCTGGCCCATCTGCCTGGCAAGCTCCATCAGGCCCGTGACGACCGCTTCGTCAGTCTCGGGAGACGGAATGATCTCGACAAGCTTCATCAATGGAACGGGATTGAAGAAATGCATGCCGACAACCCGTTGCGGATGAGGAACGGATGCGGCAATGGCGCCTATCGGCAGCGAGGATGTGTTCGACGCCAGGACGGCGTCCGGCGCAACCAGTCCCGCCAGTTGCCCGAATAGGTCGCGCTTTGCGGCGAGATCTTCAACGATCGCTTCGACGACCAGGCCGCAAGTCCTCATATCGTCGATGGCGCGGGCAACGAGGATGTTGGTCTCGAGGATCCGGCGATCTTCGGCGCTCGCCTTACCGGCCGCAATCCTTTTGTCCAATTGCGCCAGTATCTTGTCGCGCGCGGAAGCCGCGGCACCCTCGCGTTGGTCGAACAGATAGACATTCCGTCCGGTAGCGGCGGCCACCTGGGCGATACCGGAACCCATTGCGCCGGCGCCCACGACTCCTATCGCGAGTGTGTCAGAGGTCAGATTCATTCTGCAAATTCCGTATTCAAAGGTCAGAGAAGCGCCCGGACAAGGCCGCCATCGATGGTCAGGTTCTGCGCCGTGATGTAGCTGGCCAGCGGCGAGCACAGGAACGCGCAGGCGGGACCGAAGTCGTCCGCCGTTCCCAGCCTCTTCATTGGCACCGATTGCGACATGCGCTCCTTGGCATAGTCCTCGCTGATGCCCTCGGCCTTCGATTGGGCAGCATAGACCCGTTTCAGGGCACCGGTATCCATCAGCCCCGGCAGGAGGTTGTTGACAGTGATCCCCTTGTCGGCGACCTCCCGGGCAAGTGCAGCCATCGCACCGGTCAGTCCCGCACGAACCCCCGTCGCCAAGCCCATGTTCGGATAGGGTTCTCGTACGGTGAAAGACGTAATGTTGACGATGCGCCCGAAGCCGCGGTCGATCATGCCCGGAAGGGCCAGGCGAGTGCAGTCGATGGCGGCAAGCATGTTCGTCTCCAGCGCCCGCAGCCAGGTGCCGTGATCGTGCCTGCCAAACGGTCCGGGCGGGGGGCCGCCTGCGTTTGTCACGAGGATGTCGATCCGACCGTGCTGGCGCGCTTCCGCAAAGATCCGCTCCCGCTCCTCAGGAACACCGACGTCCCCGATGACCGCATGACCTCCGATGGTTGCCGCTGCCTCCTGTGCCCTTTCAGCGTCGCGACCGTTCACGATCACCTTTACCCCTTCCGCCGCAAGTGAAGCAGCGCAGGCGAAACCGAGCCCCTGGCTGCCGCCGAGAACGAGGGCTGTCCGGCCCTGAAGACCCAAATCCATATGCTTATTCCTTATCTGTTGCTCACAGCATCCCCGGAAGGACGGAGATAATGCCCGGGAAGATTGCCAGGAGCGCCATGCCTAGGATGAACATCAAAATGAAAGGCACGGCCGACTTGAAGATGTCGTCCAGCGTCGCATCCGGCACCACGCCCTTCAGCGCAAAGAGAGTGTAGCCGAAGGGCGGCGTGATACCGCCGATGGACATGTTCACCAGGAAGATCGTCCAGAACCACAGGGGATCGAAACCCAGCGCATTCAGGATCGGGACGTAGAGGGGCACCAGCATGATCATCAGCGCGATCTGGTCGATGAACATGCACAGGATGAATGGCACCGCCTGTAGGATGACGAACATCAGCGCCAGTGGCAGGGCGAGCGAGGTCATGGCGACCACAAGCTGCGTGGTCGCACCGCTCATGTTGAGCACCTGGCTGAACGAAACGGAGCAGGCCATGATGATCATGATCATCGCGGAGATCGATGCGGTGGACTTCAGCGCCCCGCTGATAGTCTCCCAGCTGAGCGTACCGAAAATGCCGCATACGATCAGAGCCGCGACACATCCCATGGCCGCCGCTTCTGTCGGGGTCGCGATCCCGGCAAGGATGAATCCCAGGATAACGGCGATGATGATCATGAACGGCAAGGCGCGAAAGACCAGCCTGCAGCGGTCCGCGAGTGTCAGGGAGCGTGCGGGGCCCACGGGAGCAAGCGCCGGGTTGATGCGGGTGCGTACGACGACGTAGATCAGGAAGAGCAGCGACAGGAGGAGGCCGGGAAGGATGCCCGCCACCAGGAGCGAGGCGATCGAAACCTTCGACAGCATCCCGAGCACGATCGCCATGACGCTTGGCGGAATGATCGGAGCGAGGCTTGACCCCGCGAGGATTGTTCCCATCGACAGCTTCAGGTCATAGTTCCGTTGTCGCATTTCGGGCCACAAAGACGAACCCATCATGGCGGCAACCGCCATGGCAGATCCAGAAAGCGCCCCGAACAGCGTGGAGAGCAGGATCGACACGACGTAGAGCCGCGCGCGAACGTTGCCAACCAGGCCGTCGACGGCATCGAAGAGGATCTTCACCGAGCCCGAGCGGAACAGGAGTTCACCGAGCAGCACGAAGAGCGGAATGGCCGCAAGAGATAGGCTGGTGCTTGTGCTGTACATCGAATTGATGATCAGCGTGATCCCGTTGAGATTGCCCGAGATGACCAGCAGTCCCACCAGGTTGAGCGCCAGGAATGCTATGAAGACAGGAAGCCCGGAGGCAAATAGGGCGAGCAGCAGCATGAAGGCGCCACTCAAGAACACATACCATGCCATCAGCGGTTACCCTTCCCGTGTACTGGCCGGAAGGTACCGACCAGGGAGCGCAAGAAATAAAGGGCCATGCCCGTCAGGCCATAGACGATGGAAAGCGTCACGATCCACTTCGGGATCGGCAGGACGGCAATCATCGTGATGTTTCCCTGGATCTGCCGCGCGGATTCCATCACCCCGTACCACGCAAGGAGAAGGCACACGAGGATCGACAGCGCGAGAGAGAGTCGGCGAAGCAACGATGCGACCACCGGCGTGGATCGCTCGACGATGAACGTCATGGCCGCGTGACCGGATTGCCGGGTTACTTCCGGCGCGGCGAGAAAGGCGATGAACGCGAAGGATACCGCAGTGGTATCCGGTGCCCAGCCACTGGGAGCCCGAAACAGGTAGCGCGCACCAACCTCCACGGCGGTGACGACAGTGAGATAGGCCACTGCCGCCGCCGCCATCCAGAAGGTCAGGCGTGTGACTGCATCGTGCAGCCGTAGGACGCCGACAAGCATTTTTAACAACCTTATAGAAGATGGGCCGGGGTTATTCCGCGGTCACGCCTTTTTCAAGGGCCAGGGCATGCATGGCCTTGCCATCGTCGCCGGCCTTGTCTTCGACCTGCTTCCAGACGCCCCGCGCGAAGATAGCTTCCACCTTATCGGCATAGGCTGGGCCGAACTCGGTCTTGGCGAGCCCTGCGTCGACCATCCGCTGGTCTTCCTTGGCCCAGATCGTTTCGAACTCGCCGCGCCCCTCGACCTCGAGCGACTTTGCGGCTTCCATCAGCCAGGTCTGCTGTTCAGGCGTAAGACCATTCCACTTGTCCAGATTGATGAAGAGCGAGTGGTTGTTCACGCCGAATGTCGGACGGGTCATGTACTTGGCGACCTCGTTCCACTTGTAGTCCATCGCCCCGAAGACGGGCCAGGCAGCGCCATCGACCACGCCACGCTCGAGGCTCGCATAGATTTCGCTCGCCGGCATGGTCACCACGGCGCCTTTCAGCTCGGTGATGAACTCGTGGTAGGTCCCCGACGCGCGGACCTTGCGTCCTTCCAGACCACCGTCTGCGCCGATCGGCTCGCGCAGCAGCACGTGATAGCCGGAAGCGGCGGAGAAGACCCCAAGAAGCTTGAGGTTGTGCTTGGCATAGTGCTTGTCGATCAGGTCGTAGAGACCGCTGTCGCGGCGCTTCTGCGGATCGTCGACGACGGCGTCCATTCCGAAAGCCATCGATGTTTCGCCGAGATGGTATGCGCCGTGGGTGAAGAGCAGGTCGAACATCCCGACAGACGTGGGCTGGAGCTGCTCGAAGGGCGGCACGACCTCAGGGCCCTGGATCCCGATCTCCAGAGCGCCGTCGGACGCTTCGGCGACCTTTTTGGCATATCCCTGCGCGAAGACGGGCACGGCCGGGTAGCTTTCATCCCAGCTGGAAAGCATGCGAAGCGTTTCAGCACGCGCTTGCGCAGCGCCAAGAGCAACGGTAACCGCGAGTGCGGCCAGGGATAGTTTTAGTGACACGATGTCCTCCACTTTGTCATTCATCTCTCTGACGAGAGCCTCCGCCCAGAGGATGCTCAAAACCGGCAGACGAACTCAAGCGAAATTGCAAAATTCAATTCTGCACAGCGGAATAGTGCAGGAGCTTGCCGCCGGCCAGTATCGACCTACTGCTCTTCGGGCTCTCGGGGAAGTTCGGATGAAGAGATAAGCAAGGACCGTCCTCCGCGAATTAGCGGTGCCCGTGTATTTTGACCTGGGAAGGAATGTGAAAGCCCCACCAGATTCGGCACATGTGAGGCGCAACCGACTCCAGAGATGTCAATCGGCGCGGAATATTGACCCCTTATCGGCGTCCAATATTGACCCCTCCTACAGACGATCAGCGCTTGGCCTGCCCGGCGCTGGCCGGG